>DATFYE010000113.1:0-81396 GCA_035315185.1 Syntrophorhabdales bacterium
ACGTGGAGCCGCTGCAGCTCTTTCTTGCTCATCGTGATCATGTCCTCCTGTGCCATATGCCCCTCCCCGGGGCATTGTAGCACCCTTATACCAGGACATCTCTACTTTGGCACAATAGGACATTATCATTTTGGTGTTACACAGAAAAGTAGGGAAAACGGCTTGAGGACCATCGGCCTACCCGATTCGAGGACCATCACGCCTGCGGCGTGATTCGAGGACCGCTACGCTTGAGGACCGGCTTTCAGCCTTGAGGTAACTACCTTAAGTCGCCGCAGGCGACGCTCCTTGAGGAAACGAAGTTTCCGGTCCTCGAGGGAGCGCAGCTCCCGGTCCTTGAGTGTAACGGTCGGCTTCTCCATGGTGGGCGCTATTGAGGGAAACCCCATTATGTGATATTTTAAAAGCCTATCTCAAAGGAGGAGTCATGCCATCGAATACGAAAATGACAGAGCTGAAGCGAAAGAGGAAAAAAGCCAATCTCGGAAAAAAACGCAAGAAACAGATGGGGAAGAACTCAACTCCAGCCTTCGCAGTCCATGTAGATAAGGAATGAGTAGTCTGAGATTCGAAATAGGGCCGATCAGACCCCCGAGCGAGGCATACAGCCTTCTCGTGCGGTTTACGCGGAATTGCCCCTGGAATAAGTGCGAGTTTTGCCACATTTATAAAGGAAGGAAGTTCGAGAAGAGGCCTCTTGCAGAAATTGAAAGAGACATAGATACGGTCAAGGCGATCTCTGACGAAATTGTGGCACGCTCGTGGAAAGATGGATACGGCGGCAAGATCGCCGAGGGTTTCGTGGAACGCCTTTTTTCCAACCAGACATCCAATGAATGCTTCCGGAGTGTTGCGGTCTGGATGTACTTCGGCGCAAAGAACGTCTTCATCCAAGACGCAAACTCCCTCGTCATGAAGGCTGATGACCTGATCGCAGCCCTTCGCTATCTGAAAAAAACTTTCCCCACTATCGACAGGATTACCTCATATGCGCGTTCACAGACTCTGGCGCAGCTCTGGTCTGTGCAAGACCTCAAGCGGCTCAAGGAGGCCGGACTCACACGGCTTCACCTGGGTATGGAGACGGGCTCTGATTTCCTGCTCAAGTACATGCGCAAGGGAGTAACCAAGGAACAGCATATCTCGGCCGGGAGAATGGCGAAGGAAGCGGGGATAGAGCTTTCCGAGTATGTTGTGCCTGGCCTCGGCGGCCGGAAGTGGTGGCGAGAGCATGCCCTCGAAACAGCTGACGCACTGAACAAGATCGATCCCGATTTCATCAGGTTCAGAACGCTCAAAGTCTTGAAAGACATGCTGCTCTACAAGAAACTGGAAAGCGGCGATTTCCTGCTCGCCCATGACGAAGAGATCCTCAAGGAGATACGGCTTCTCATCGAACATCTCAACGGCATCACCAGCTACGTGAAGAGTGACCACGTGCTCAACCTTCTGGAAGAGATCGACGGCAAGCTGCCCGACGACAAACAGAAGATGCTCGATATCATCGACCGCTATTTTGCCCTCACCGATGAGCAGAGGCTTGTTTACAGAATGGGGCGGAGGGCCGGAATCTACCGAAGTCTCGACGATCTCAGCGATGAACTCGCTTACGCACGCCTCAGAAAAACCATCCAGGAAATGGAAGAGAAAGAACCTGGAAGCGTTGAGAAACAGCTCTCCCTGCTGCTCGAAAATTACATCTAACCACCCGTTACTAGTTACAGGTTACGAGTTCCAAGTTTTGAGATCCCAACTGCAGGTTACGAGTTACAAGTTTCCAACACAGGGAGGAAATGCATGAAGAACATCGCAGTAATTCCCGGAGACGGCATCGGAAAAGAAGTGGTGCCTGTAGGAATGCGCGTCATCGACGCCGTGGGGAAGAAGTTTGGCTTCAGCCTTACGTGGGATGCCTTTCCGTGGAGCTGCGAATATTACCTTGCCGAAGGCTCGATGATGCCTGATGATGGGCTCGCCATCCTCAAAACGTATGACGCTATATACCTCGGCGCTGTTGGGGCACCAAGCGTCCCGGATGCTGTCTCACTCTGGGGCCTCTTGATCCCCATCCGGCGGACATTCAGGCAATACGCGAACCTGAGACCCGTGAGGTTGCTCAAAGGCGTAACGAGCCCCCTTCGAGACCTGAAGCCGGGAGATATCGACATCTGCGTGGTGCGCGAGAATAACGAGGGTGAATACTCGAATGTCGGCGGCAGAATGTACGCGGGAACCGACCTGGAAATGGTTACACAGCAGTCTCTCTTCACGCGCAAAGGCGTTGAAAACATCATACGGTTTGCGTTCGATCTGGGACGGCAAAGAAAAAAGCATGTTACGTCAGCAACAAAATCGAACGGTATCATTTACACAATGCCTTTCTGGGATGAGATCTTTTGGTCTCTCGCGCAAAGATACCCGGACGTACAGGCCGATCAGTACCACATCGACAACCTGTGTGCGCAGTTCGTGCTGCACCCTGATCGATTCGACGTGGTGGTAGGCAGCAACCTCTTCGGCGACATCCTCTCCGACCTCGGGCCTGCGATCGCGGGAAGCTTGGGGATCGCGCCTTCCGCGAACCTCAACCCGGAAAAAGAGTATCCTTCCATGTTCGAGCCGGTCCACGGATCAGCGCCGGACATTGCAGGGAAAGGCATTGCAAACCCTATCGGCCAGATATGGTCAGGCGCCATGATGCTGGAACATCTCGGCTACGGTGCCGCGGCTCGAGCCATCGAGAGGGCCATAGAAACTGTGACGGGTGACCAAGGCATCAAAACGCCCGATCTGGGCGGTTCTGCAACGACTCAGGACGTCGGCAATGCAATCATTGCCGCTCTGTAATGGGTGGGCTCAGGGGCCCCGGGTCAAGTCACCAGAGCCCCTTACATTGTCATTTTCTTATTTCGAAATTGCTCCGATCGTGGCGAGCAGGACGTTGCGCGTGAAGCGCGGATTATGCACCCCTTTGCTGCCATCGTAAGTAAACATCAGGTAATTCCAGAGGGCACGCACGGCCGGATCAGACGTTGCGTAGACCGGTTTTCCCTGATCGCCGCAAGCATCCTTGACGTTACCAAGCTGAGCATAGACCTCCTTGCCATCCTGCATGATGAACTTCAGAGAGATCTGCCCGTGAATGCCAGGCGGGATCTCAATCGACTTAATCTGCTTGCCGTCGATAGCCGTGTTGGGAGCATCCTTATCTGCTTTCGGATCCCATGAAGTGACGCATGCGATCTTGTCCTTACCTGCCATAAGATTCTTCTGGATCGCTGCAGCCAGTTGCTTGAGCAGCTCGGTAGTGCCATTCTGAACGAACGCTTCCTTTATCTTCTGGCCGTGACATGCGGAGCAGTCGGCGGGCTTGAAGGTGTGGCCTGCCTTGCCCAGCGTCTTGTGACAGGTAACACAGGAGTCGCCGGTAAAGATCGCGTGCGGCGAAGCCGTATCTCCGGTATCGTTGTAAAAGTAGACGTTCTTGCCGAGTATTACATCAGTTTGCGCAGCGTCATGCGGCTGCATGTAGCGCTTCGGGTCAGGGTCGTCCCACGCAATGCGACCATTGCGCGTATTGTGGCAAGCCATGCATAGGGCGCCTTTGCCGACTGCACGCACGGGAAGTCCATTCGGCAGCATCGGTATGTTGTTCTGTATACGCAGGACAGGAGGCGTGGTATGGCAGACAGCGCAGGTTATAGGTTTAACCTGATCCTTTGTCAATCCCAGACTCTTTATGAAAGCCTCGTCAGCCTTTGAGCCATCGGGTTTCTTGATGGGGCTTGGATCACCCTTCAACAACTGCGGCACCCACGCCTTGAACCCCTGTTCGCTGTGGCAACGCCCGCAGAACGCGGCATCGTCCTGTCGACCTTCCCAGGTAGCTTCATGGATAGCTAACTCCTTATCGGCATGTTTGCTTTTTGGCCAGTCGGCCGTAGGATTTTGAGCTGCGGCGAAACCCACAAAAGCAACGCAAAGCACAAGTACCAGGAACGCTGAAGCAACTGTTTTTTTCATGTCTCCCCCTTTTGGCGATGATCGGAGAAAAATACAGTAAATCGGTGGACCTGTCAAGAAGAATGAACGTTGAGCGCAACCTGCCTCCCTCCGTTGAGGCTGGGATGGTCGCGCTGATCACAGGCATTCCGGCTTCTTCAATGCTTCCTATTTACTGTCAGAGTGGCGGCGATATCGCGGGCGACGCGTCGTGAGTCGCTTGATATGCCTCCACAAAAAAACCGAAAGCTTCGGGTAAATCGATGCTTCCAACTTTGCGGCTTTCAGCATTTCCAACCGGCTGAGGTTTGGTCCTTTTCCCTTTGGCCCGAGTGTCATGTAAAATTCATACCCTTCCGTCGGGAAGAAAGAGACTTCCTTCAGCGAGATAAAACCCAGGCAGAACAGGTCATGGATGAGCAAGCGGAAGGAATGTGGCGTGAAACACCACGCATGGAAATCTTGATAATCCCCTCCATGCATCGCCTGATCCATGGTATTCCGGGCATCATCTAATGAGTGAGCCAGGGTGAACTCCCCCTTAGCCCCATACTTTTCGCGCCAGGCAACCTGGCCATCCCTGTATGCACGATAGAGGGTGTATTCGACAGCTGTGCCGGGCGTATGTATTTTGTTCCTGGAGAGATGGGAATCTATTACTCGTGCGATCCCCGTTGTCGGCCGAAAATGATCAAAACAATAGGCCAAGTTCGGCACTGCCAGGGAAAGTACACCATTTTCATTGAGGATGTTTTCGCACTCGTTAACAAATCCGATGAGGTCAGGCGTATGTTCTATCAGGTGAGAGGCTATCACCCAGTCATAGAACTTGGGTCTCCCCGTCAATTCCGCGTAGGGCTCACCTTTCCAGACAAAATCAACCTCTTCAATATTCTCAACGGCTACGTTCTGTTCCTTATATTTCTCGATGAGCGCCTCGCGATCCAGGTGGTCAATGATATGCACCTTGTATCCCGCTCTCTTCGGCGCTACCGGACGATGACTCGGGCCTATCTCAACGCCCCACCCATTTTTGTCAACGTGGCGGAGGAGCTGTTCAGCCGGATCCGCTGCTAAGTGCTGGCGCAACCTCTTGAGCATAGCGATAGTCCTTGTATTCGCTGCATATTAGCACAATAACTGCTGTACGCACAATCTTCGTAGTTAGGGAAACAACGGAATGAATATAGTGTCAGGGAAACATTGATTGAAGTGTGAATGGTTCAATTGGGTGATGATAGCGGTGAAAAACAGACTAGCCGGAAACGCCTTTTTGCATTGCCTTCTCCGCGCCAAGGTACAACCAGGAAAACGTGTCTGCATACTCCAGGCGACTATTCCTGCTCGTGATCATGTCGCCTTGATAGAAATCTCCCAACACGACCATAGCACGGTGATAAGGGCCGTTCAGAGGTAATGGGCCTCGCGTTTGCTGGCCGATCCGCTTGACGAAGAATGAGCTGTCCTTCTCCCAGACATTGCGTCTCACCCAGAAACCGGCTTTATTGCCGTTGACTCTGTAACAATCGTAGATGGTCTTTGCCATGGTTCAGCACCGGGCCTGTTCACAGCTTGTCTGAGAAGAATGGAGATTCCCTCTCTATGTCGAGGATTTTACGTGACAGTTCATGCTCCATTTTTCCATTTACATTGAGAAACTCCGCTCCGGCAAACCTCAGCTCCGTTCTGAAGCGCTCTTGCTCTGTCCGCCAGGTTCTGACGATTTTGGCCTGAACCGGATAGATCTCTCCTGCGATCTCTAGACGTACCTCGATGACTTTGTCGGTCTCCAGCCGAAGGCCCTCCCCATAGCTGAACTTTATGCCGCCGAGCGAGATATCGACAATGTTTACTTTTCTGCCAAGAATGGAGGCATCCAATCCGCTTTTGCTGCTCGGCCCGACCCGATAGCACATTCTTATCTCATACGGTTTTGATTCACTACATTTACAGACCGCAATAGCGCGCACATACTGGTCAGGCATCAGCTCGTACTGATCGATTAACTGCGTGACCAGAGCAGAAAAACCGTAACGCAAGTGCCTTCCGCTCTTCGTCAACAGATAGGTCACTGCGATCTCTTTGTTGAGCAGGGAGCTTGTAATGGACGGTTCTGTCTGAGCGAGAATCAAGGTTTCGCCGTTAACAGCGTAGATCACCGAGTTCCTTGCATTGATCCTCTCTCTTTTCTTGTCTGTCTCAACAACGAGTTTCACATTGAGCTCTGGCGCAAGGCTCATAGTAAGTTAATCGGCAAAAGAGGCTATAAATTAAGGCGTGTTCCCGCAGTTTTTGTCCGGGCAAAAAAATTTGAAGAAAGGGAAAGGTAGTCACTTTTGAACGTCAGTACGACAGGGATGCTACAAATCAGAACGGAAAAGCCCCCGGTGAGGATTCGTCGCGGTGCTCGCCTTTGCACTGGCCGAACGAGTTTTCCCCGCATTTTCTCCCGTCTGTCCATACCGCGCCGGAGAAGTCGGCGTCGGAGAGGTTGGCACCGGAGAGGTTGGCGAAGGAGAGGTTGGCGTCCGACAAGTTCGCTTTGGAGAGGTCGGCTCCGGAGAGGTTGGCATCTCGCAAATTCGCAGAGCGCAGAGAGGCACCGGAGAGGTTGGCACCGGAGAGGTTGGCACGGGTCAGCCTGGCAGAGAGGAGATCGGCATCGGACAGGATGGCCTTGGAAAGGTTGGCTCCGGTCAAGCTGGAACCCGAGAGCCGCGCACGGGAAAGTTGGGCGCCCGACAGGTCGGCGTTCTGCAGATCACAATATGTACAGTCCTGTGTAGCCAGAAGCTTGTCTAATGCCTTCTCGGAAAATCCGTATGACACGCCTGACATGAGGGGTAACGCGACTAACGCAAGACAGAGTGCGCGGACCATCTCGCTTCTTTTCACGACGTTACCGCCCTTTCCCAAGGGGTTTGTGCTGAGGGCCGACCTTACCTCCCCTTGTTCTATCCACCCCGTGTCCTTAATCCCATATACCATACGGAGCAGGGCAATGCAATAGAAACCCTGAAAGCCGCGGGCGGAGCGAGACTCTTGTTTACATCAAAAAAGCGATTCTATATAATCTGATGTTGCACAACATACTTACTTTTCCCTTCGGATCGAAAGGACGAGCAACATGGGGACCGCCACACGCTATGAAGATATAGAGAACTTAGCTGTTGGGGCAGCTCTGGAAAGGAGCGCAGCTATGGTTCCTCAAAAGATATGCGTCTTTTTTAAAGATAGCGCCCTGACCTACAAGCAACTGGACGAAGAATCTAATGCCCTTGCCGCAAGCCTGCAAGAGACTGGAATCGAAAAGGGAGACAGGGTCGCTATATATATGTTTAATCGTCCTGAATTCTATAGTACTTTTTATGCTCTGCAGAAGATCGGGGCCATAGTAGCCTGGATAAATCCAGGTTACAGGACCCAGGAGTTGTCGTTCATTCTCAATAACTCTCAAGCCAAGGCGATCTTTGTTGAGAAGGGTACGGAAGGTTTTGACAATTTCGGGCTTGTCCAGGAGTTAAGGAATAATCTTCCCTACCTTTCATACGTGATTTCCCTAGGGGGAGGAAACGGGGAAAAAGTTTTTCGGTTTGAAGAGATGGTCTCTAGGGGGAGGAAAAAAGATTTCAGGAAACCCCTGATTGACATCCATCGAGATCTTTCCATGTTGATATACACATCAGGGACGACTGGGGTCCCGAAGGGTTCCATGATCACACACTACCAGGTGGTCAGGGGAGGATATTCCCATGTCCGCGGCGTCAGAGCAACGGCGGATGATATCTTTATGGGCATACTTCCCTTGTGCCATTCGTATGGTTGCGGAACCACCCTTATCCAGCCAGTTCTGATTCAGGCGTCCGTTATCCTCCTTGAGACGTTTAATGCGGAACAGGCATTGAAAGCTATCGACGCCCAAAAGCCAACTCTCCAGCATGGAGCCCCCACACATTACATCATGGAAATGAATCATCCCAATCTAGATAAGTACAACCTTTCCAGTTTAAGAGCCGGTTATCTTGCCGGCCAGATATGCCCGGAAGAAGTGATCCAATGGGGAGAGGACAGGGGTATATACTTATCATCATCCTGGGGGAATTCGGAAGTTGGTCCGGGAGCAGGTACCATGTGCCCCTTTGGGACGCCTCTCGAAGTTCGCAAAAAGAGTGTTGGCAAACCGGTCCCGGGGACTCAGGTAAAAGTTATCGACCCGGCCACGGGCAAGCGGCTTGGCACAGGTGAAGTGGGTGAAATGATGGTTAAGGGACCTAATGTTTTGAAAGGCTACTGGCAGAATCCGGACGAGACCGATAAGCAGTTGGAAAAGAATGGATGGCTGCATACCGGGGACTTAATATCGGTTGACGAGAAGGGTCTTATCACTATGTACGGGAGAAGTAAGGACCTGATAAACCGGGGTGGATTGAAAATTTATCCCGCAGAGGTTGAATCGCTGATTCTGCAACACCCGGACGTATCCCAAGTCTGCATCGTAGGTACGTCAAACCCCGTCCTGGGAGAAAGCGTCTGCGCGTGTGTCATACCCAGAGGCGATGCTACCATATCCCTGAACGAGATTCGCGCCTTCTTGAAGGGCAAAGTAGCGAAACACAAACTCCCGGATGAATTGTGCATCGTATCAGATTTTCCCAGGATGCCAGGCGGCGTAAAGATAAGAAAATTCGGAGCGGGCGGCGTTCAGGAACTGGCATCGCTCGACAAGAATCGAGAAAAGCTTAGATGAGATGCTTTGCAGGAGAGCGAAGCTAAGGGAGGATCGAGGCATGAAAGTAATCGCATTCAACGGAAGCCCGAGAAAAAAATGGAATACGGCAACGCTGCTGGGAAAAGCCCTTGAAGGAGCCGCGTCAGAGGGAGCCGAAGTAGAGCTCATCCACCTGTACGATCTTTCCTATAAAGGATGCATAAGCTGCTTCGCTTGCAAGACAAGAGACGGTAAGAGTTACGGCAGATGCGCGGTGAAGGATGACCTGACCCCGATCCTGAAAAAAGCTGAAGGAGCCGATGTTCTCTTTTTCGGTTCCCCGATTTATTATGGAACGGCCACCGGAGAGACGAGATCATTTATGGAGCGCCTGCTGTTTCCCTATTCGACCTATACCGATCCGCCGGGAACGCTCTTTCCTAGAAAGATCCGCACAGGCTTCATTTACACCATGAATGTTACCCAGGACATGATGAAAGAGCGAGGCTTCGATCGCCAGATCGCTTTAACTGAAGAAGCACTGGCAAGGATTTTCGGGGCTTCAGAGTCATTCTTCAGCTTTGATACGTATCAGTTTGAGGATTATTCAAAAGTCCTTGCCGTTCGTTTCGATCCCGTAAAAAAAGCAGAGAGAAGAGCGGAAGTGTTTCCGCATGATTGCCAGAAGGCATTCGGAATGGGCGTCAGGCTTGCCAAGCAATCCGGATAGTGGAAAGACCGCTCTACGTGCGGGCACCCTTAGAAAAATTGCCTATCGGAATTTCCGAAGGGGTGTTATGATGGGAGGAAATCGGGATCGCGCAGAAATGGCAAGTGTAAGACAAGAATCCCGTCACATCAGCATAAGAGGAGGAGGGGAACATGCCGGACAGAACGATAGACGTCAGTGAATTGAAATTCCCGAAGCCACGCAATCTTGGAATAATCATTGTGGTCCTCATCATCGTTATCATCGGTTGGGGCACCTTTGTCATCATCCCGGCGGGCCACAGGGGCGTTATCCTCTTCTGGGGGAGTGTGGAGAAGCGCATCATGGGGGAGGGGCTCAATTTCAAGGTGCCCATTGCGGAAAGCGTCATCAAGGTCGATGTCAAGGTGCAACCCCATCCGTTCAAACAGATTGATGCCTCTTCAAAAGAATACCAGATGGTGAACATGACGGGCATGATGAACTTCCATATCGATCCGTCTTATGTCAATGACCTCTACCAGAAGGTGGGGCTCGATTTTGCGGACAAGGTGATTGACCCGGCCTTCAACGACTTCGTCAAAGAGGTTGTGCCGACGTATCCTATCGGGGAAATTCTTCCTAAGAGAGAAGAGATCCGGAAAAGGGCAATGACAAAACTGGGAGATAACCTGTCGAGGTATCACATCATCGTTGATGACATCTATTTTGCCAACATCCGATTCTCCGCCGGTTACGAAGGAGCCGTCGAGGCCAAGCAGGTGGCTCAGCAGCAGGTGGAGACCCAGAAACAGGTCCTGGCGCAGCGCGAGATCGAAGCCCAGCAAAAGGTTGCCACGGCAAAAGGAGAGGCTGAATCGATTCTCGTGGTGGCTCAGGGACAGGCCAAAGCGAATGATGCCCTGTCACGGTCGATCAGCCCGATTCTTGTTCAGTACAAAGGTATCGAGAAATGGAACGGGATCTTGCCTCAGGTCTCCGGAGGGGCTGTGCCCTTCATCGACGTGAGCAAGTTAGGCAGTGCCGCAGGCGGCAAGGAAAAGTAAAAAACAGGTAGGAACAAAAGAAGGCAGAGGAAAGAGCTGTCTTATTTTTTTCCTGCTTCACTCTGCGGGGCTGGAAGGAATATTTCTTTCCCGGCCTTTTTCGTTTTTATCATCTCGTCCAGAGCCTGTACGTCGCGGCTCATCTTGGCTACGATCGCTTCTCCGTACTGCGGATTGTGCGCCCAGTTGCCCTGCAGTATGAAGGTGAGTTCCTGGCTTATTTCGTCGTAGCGCGCCCTCAGCGGTACGGAGTGTCTTCCCTCTTTGGTCTCGATCAGGGCAATCTCTTTTTGGAAGCCTGCCAGCACGGGTCCATATTTTGACGAGACATTCTTATTTTGAACAGACCATTCCTGGACCAGGTTTGCCTGCTCTTTCTTATGGCACGCGGCGCAATTGTTTCTGATGGTTGCAACAGTCTCCTTCTTACCCTGTTTTACATCCTTGTGGCATTGCTCGCAGCTGACTTTACCAAACATCGAGTCTTTGATTTCTTTGAGTCCTTTTACGCCCGCGCCCCGATACATGCTCTCCTGGGCCCTGTGACAATCCTTACAGGAGACCTTTCCCATGCCTTCGCCGTGGTGGCAGCTTGAGCACTCCTTGAGGGTCGTCTTGCCGTGTTCGGCATAGGCGCTGTGACACTTCAGACACGATTCCTCGCCCTCCACGTGGATTTCATGAAGGAAGTTGACGCTGCCGAAGGGAACCTTCTTGTCCAGAATCTCGCCGTGGCAGATCTGCGTGCAAGATAATTTGAAAGGAGTTGGCTTAAAGGAGGTTTCGCCTTTCATCTTTGCCTTCGTTTCCTGAAGCGCATTTTTCGTTGCGTTCACAATGCGCATGCTGTAGACGATGTTATGCACCCCGTTTCCGTTTGTAAGGAAATTGTAGTTAAAGAGAGCGTCGTCCAGCACCTTCTTTGTAGCAGGGCTAACGTTGCCCTGTCCAGCATTGCTCTTGATCTCGTTAATCTCTCTCATCAGGTCTTGCTGGCTGTCCTTTACGAGTTTCTGCCACCGGTCTATCATGCCGTCCGTGATGTCACCATGGCAATCCTTGCAGCCTGCACGCAGGGCCTTTCGGTCCAGATGCTTCCCGTGACAGACATCACAATCCATATTTATGACCGCCATCCTGTTAGGCTGGTCATCCACGAGACGCGCTCCCTTACCCAGGTACATGTTGATCTTCGCCATGTGGACACCTGCCGGATGACAATCTGAGCATGCATCGGCCGCCTGCCCCTTGTAGTGCAGTCCAACGATCTGGTGTTTGATGGCCGAGTGGCAAGTGAAACATTCCACCTTGTGGTCGGTCACGTGATTCCTGTGGAGAAACTCGGGAGTGTATGTAGCTGTCAATATCTCGCGCTTGTTGTGACACTGGAGACACGCAAACTCCGGCACGTGTCCATCGCCCGATACCACCGTGGTGTGACACTGCTCACACTTGATGCCTCTGGCAATGTAAGTCTTGTGGTTAAAGACGAAGTTCGGGCTCACTTGAATGTCGCCCCGGGCTTCGAAGTGGCAAGAGCCGCAGCCCGTTATGTACTCCTTCTGCCCCTTCGTCTTGTAAAAGTGGCAGATGAAGCACTCCACGTCCGTGACGATCATGTGGGCGCCTTGCACAATCTGGGAGTGACAGGTCGTGCAACGAAGCTGCTTCTGTCGCCGCATCTGTTCGATGTGCTCAGGGTGGTTAAAAACGACGTTCTTAAAAACTACCGGCGTTCTTAAATCCTGCCGCTTGTGGCATCCGCTCTGCAGGCAGCTTGCATCATCAATCTCGGCATGAGGCTTGGTGGGACCTTTGCCGGTAATGAAGTAGGCCAGCGAGAGCTGACCATCTCTCCATTTACCCTTGAGGTGGTTTGAGAATCCAGGCTTGTAATGGCATTCAATGCAGGCGACTTTCCTGTGGGTGGATGCCTTCCAGGAATCAACATAGACCTTCATGTTGTGACAAACACCGCAGAAAGCCGGGGTCTCAGAAAGCTTGAAAGCGGTTACAACAAGGATAGCGACACAGACAAGCACAAAGGCAGCGAAGACTACAATGCCCTTCTTGTGCCTGGCGGTTCCCTTTTTAGATTCGCGCCAGAAGTCTCGCAGGAAGTCCCGGACCAGATGGTAGAGTTTACCAAATGTCCCCAGTTCCTTCTCTTTTTGCGCCTCTACCATCGGTCCTGTTCACCAAGGGCAGAACCCCGCCCGTGGTCTTTCATGGTCTGCCTCTGCCCTGTTTCTAAGCTGGGTACTAAAGCTTTAAAAAGAGCATCAAAGAGACTACGAGGGAATAAATGACCAGAGACTCGATCATCGCGAGACCGATGATCATTGGAGTCAGAATCTTCCCTGACGCACCGGGATTCCTGCCGATACCCTCCAGCGCGGCCGCGACTGCTTTGCCCTGACCGAGCGCTCCACCAAAAGCCGCGATCCCGATGCCGATGCCCGATGCAAGCGCGATCATCGCTTTCACCTGTGAATCGAGGCCTTTCGCTTCCTCGGCAGCCATTGCAACCCCGCAGAAAAGGACCGTGAAGACACCGAGAAGCATGAGAATTGAGAACAGTTTTTTCATCCAGTTCACCCCCTTCTATATAGTCAAAGTTTAGTGTTCCTCGTAAGCAATTGCCCCGGAGAAATATGCCATGGACAATAGTATAAACACAAAGGTCTGGACAAACGCAACAAAAAGACCCAGGAACATAACCACCAGGGGCACGAGAAAAGGAACGAGCATGAAAAATATACCCGTGACCAGGTGGTCTCCCGTTATGTTGCCAAAAAGCCTGAGCCCCAGAGAGAGCGGTCTCGCCAGGTGGCCGATTAGCTCGATCGGCACAAAAAGTATGGCAAGCCACCAGAACGGCCCCACAAACTGCTTAAGATACTTGATGCCGTGCTCCCTCACACCATAGACGTGCGTCAGCACAAAGACCGTCAATGAACAGGCGAAGGTCGTATTCACGTTGTTGGTTGCAGGCACAAAACCGGGCACGACACCGGAGAGATTGTTGAAGAGGATGAACAGGGCGAGGGTACCTATGATCAGCATGAACTCGGGCCCCCGCGCGCCCATGGTACTCTCGACAAGGCCCGAAAGAATCTCCACGACAACCTCAACAAAGGTCTTCGCGGTCAACTTGGCTTCAGGCACCATGTCGTCCTGGGTCTTCCTGATGCGCCGATAGCCGACAATCACAATGACAAGAATTATGATCGAGATGATGATGGCGTTGGACACGTGGGAAGGCAGGTGTGAAAGGCCGGGAATAAGCTGTGCCCAGGAAAACTCTTCATGCTCCATGCTGTTTGCTCCTTTCATCCGCAGGCTTCAGAGCGAACGATATGTGGCTTAAAACGATGGAAATAAAGACCGTGGAAAGGCCTATGAGAAAGAATATCACATCAATGTTGCCGTAAAGGACCACGAGTATAACGGCGGTCACAAGGGCCAGGAACTTGAGGGGCAGCTTGACGATGAGCGCCTTCTTATTGATCTGTTTGATAAGCTGGTTGCCGACCTGTTGACTCTCCTGTCCACTGGATTGGGCCGGTCCCACCTGTTGCACTCTTTGAAAAACCCCTTCTATTCCTTTTCTCAGGAACCTAAAATTGAGCGTCATGATAGCGCTGCCAACTCCAAAGCTGAAGACGTACCTGAACTCTCTCATGATAATCGTAGCGGCCATGCAACCGATTACCAGAATGATTACGTTGATGCGTTCGATCTCAGTGAGCATCTCTTCCTGCATCATTCGTCATTATCCTTATTCTCGCTTTCTCTCTCAGCCTTCTTCCACGTCCGGTAAAGCGCTTTCATGCCCGCCACCAGGCCAAAAACCAGAAAAACGAGGGTCAGTATGGGAGCGGTCTTGAAATAACGGTCCAGGTAATAACCCATTCCCAGGCCAATCGCAACGCAGAGGCCCATCTCCAGGCCCAAACTCCCGTATGTCAGGAACGATGTGAACGCCTCCCTCTTGCTGCTTTCAGGCTTATTGCTTTTTGCCATACTGCTGCCTGGCCCATTTTATGTAACATAGGGGTCTTCGTTAGTCAACCGATTTCGTTCCCCCGTAACCGGGGGTAAGCCAGGCTGCGCGCTGCTTAGATCATCGGCGTTACTTCTTGAGCAGCTTCCGGCTCTCGCCAAAGGGGTAGACCGGGAAGGTCTCGAACGTGAGGAGGTCGAGCCACGCTGATCTGCTCGCGATGAGCCCCTTTGCGTCCGTATCAACAACGTTGATGGTGCGGCATCCCTGAAGATCAAAAAACTCACAGACAACGTTCACACCCTTAGGCCATTTCCAGCCGGCCCTTCTCTTTGCCACGCTCTTCTCATCCTCCGGCCTCCACGTGCAAATGTTCATGAAAAACATACGCGCCTCCTTTTAGGTGTGTTTTCTCTAATTATAGCAGACATATTGGAATTACAGCAATCTCAGAATTATTTTGAATTCCGGGCCTTTCCTGTGCTATAAAGATTGTTCTTGGGCCGTTAGCTCAGTCCGGTAGAGCAGCTGACTCTTAATCAGGAGGCCGAAGGTTCGAATCCTTCACGGCCCACTCTTGAAACGCAAGGATTTACGGGCTTTTCGGCCCGTTTTCTGTTTTTACCCCCGTTGAGCAAAATAGGGCAAAATAGGGAATTCCAACACCGTTTTGCAGGCAAAATGCAGGCACTTTTTCCGAGCATTTTTCCTTATGAGAGTAAGGCTTTTCGGAAAGAGTCTCAACACGGTTATTCCGGATTGATGAAAATATGGTGGAGTAAGATCCAAAACACTTGAGGGAGGCCGAATTTGATCAACTGGAATTCTGGCCAGGTCTCGATTGATTACCAAAGCCTTTTTCTCCTCCTGGATCTTTGAAAAAGTAGTCCCGGCATACAGAAGTCTCTCCCCAGAATTTATATACAAACGATTTTCTCTAACATAGTCCTCTCCTTCCATAAAGATCTGGCGTTAACCATCTTGCGGAGGAAAAGCTCATAACACTTCCCCTTCCCTGTTTACCCTCATATACAATCTTCGTGACTCCATCCTTGACCTTGCTACAATTGGTGCTTATAGGCAGGTTAAGGCATACAAGGGGGATCTGTATGGGCCAGCCAGATGAGCAATCCATCGGACAGTTGGGAATCGGCCACATAGCATCCCTGTTGGGCGTCAGCGTTGATAGCCTCCCTGGTGATAGAAGACAGCTCGAAACCTTGGCGGAGCTCACAGAGGCGCTCCTTGAGAAGAACGGAGAGGAGTGGTTAGGGCAAAATGGGGATGTGATTCTGGAGCAATGGGAGACCATGCTGAGGCTGGGGATATAGAGCAGGAAGGAAGAAGAGAAGTCAAACCAGTTGAGGATCTTCAAAGGGCAAACGGGCGGGTCCCTTCATTGCTTGATAATATATTTAATCCGTTTTTTACGACCAAAGAAAAAGCGAGCGGGCCGGGTCTCGCCATATCCAACAAGATCGTCATGCATCACAACGGCCACATCGAGGTTCGAAGCAGGGCTGGCGAAGGTGCCATCTTTGTAGTATATCTTCCCCTTAACAGCAAGACACTAACTAGAGAGGGGTGAGCATGAAAACTGCAACAATATTGGTTGTCGATGATGAAGCGCATATCCGCCTCCTCTTCAAGGAGGAACTTGAGGACGAAGGGTACGCAGTTGATCTCGCCTCTAACGGCCTCGAAGCTCTCGAAAAACTGAAGCGCTCTGTCTACAGCGTGATCGTGCTGGATATCAAGATGCCGGGGATGGATGGCATTCAGACGCTCGCTGAGATCAAAAAGATCAACAAGGATCAGCCTGTAATTCTTTGTTCAGCTTACGGCGAGTTCAAGCAGAACTTTGCCAGTTGGATGTGTGATGGATACATTGTGAAGTCCGCCGATACAGGCGAGCTGAAAGAGATGATAAAAAGGGTCTCTGGGGCGTAGCATGAAAACGCTCAGGAAGCCCTCATTCCGGCGGGTGGCTTCGGCACGAGGCCGCTTTCGGCGACAAAGGCTGTGCGAAAGAGCTGTATTCTGCACTGCGTGTGACTATTATACGGTGTTCAGGGCGCAGGATGGGAAGAACTGAGTGCACCTGAGGCGTGGGAAGCACGGGTAGTGGGTCAGTTTGAATTTCTTCCGTCTTGCCATGCTTAAGCGCTCATGCTATACTCGAGGTATGGCAAGAAAGAAACGAGCTTCCGATGTAAACATCCTCGCTAAGCAGATCGTGGACGAAGCGACCCGGAAAGGTTTGCCGGCGGAACCAAAGGCAATCAGAGCGAAGAACCCTGCTGCTGTTGCCCTTGGGAGATTGGGAGGGCTGAAGGGCGGGAAGGTTAGGGCCGAAAAATTGTCTCCAGAAAAACGAAAAAAAATAGCCCAAAAGGCAGCACAAAAAAGATGGAGCAAAAAAGCGCAACCATAGTTGTTGCCAAGAACCACACTTAGCCACAAACAGACTTGTAGCTACAAGTTACCACGTTCCCCTTGACCATCCAACCAACGGTCGGAGTTGATGAAAAGACAGTTATAGCATACGTGAAGTGGCGGCCTGGCCATCCAAGTAAAGCATGGCGGGCCTTACCGCCGAGAGAAGGAGGACCTATGCTCATTGGAAAACTCGATGTCAGAACCAGACAAAAGATTCTCGTGACAATTCGGGAGATCAAAAAGATAAAGATGATAGACCTGAGGGTTTATGAGACCAGCGAGGACGGCGAAATGGTCGCAACTCCAGCCGGAGTCTCTCTTTCTCCGGATCAGGTGGAGCAGGTGATCGAGTTGCTGAAAGAGGCCAAAAGGAAGGCTACGGAGGAACAATAGTATACGCAAGATCGATCCACATGGGGTTGCTTCGAAAGAGATGGGAGAGGCTGTAGCCGGACGACAACCCGTATTGACTTCCGTCTACGTATCATGAGATAACGGTTCACCGGAGATTATCGTCGTAGCATTCAATTCTGACAAAGGAGTTTGTACACATGGCACAAGGAACAGTGAAGTGGTTCAACGATGCTAAGGGCTTCGGCTTTATTACCCAGGATGGTGGCGGGGACATTTTTGTCCATCACTCCGCCATTCAAGGGGAGGGCTTCAAGTCTTTGTCGGAAGGCCAGAGGGTTGAATTTGACGTCGTGCAGGGACAGAAAGGACCAGCCGCAGCAAATGTTCAGAAGATAAAATAGGCAATCGAGGATACGTGGCAGCCAGTGGACCCTTCAGGAACCGGGGATATGGCTGAGGAGACTGCGCGATCGCAGGTAAGATCGGGAGCGGCAGGAGACAGCCTTGAAACTGATGCTCATTACGACTTGCAGTGTTTGCTAATCCACTAAGGCTTCAACGCCTTTCCACGACATAACAGGCGACTTCTTAATATGATTGATAGATTGAGCAATAGCAGTGGCGATAAAGCCGGTCGATTCACTGAGTGGGATACCTAAAATCAATTCAGCTATTCTTTCCAATCTGCGTGTACTTTTTTTCAAATTCCAGAGGCTTGAATCCTATCCTTATCTGCTTACCAGATTTTGCTTGTATTATATGGCTGCATATAACATCTTTGATGACCCATTCGGAAATGTTCGCGTTATCAATACATGCACCGCTTAGGTTTGCCTTTGTTAAATCTGTCTTTATGAGAATAGAGGCAGTTAAGGTAGCGTCAGTGAGATCGGCTCCGCTGAGATCGGCATCGCTGAGATCGGCTCCAATGAGATCGGCTGCAAAGAGATCGACTATAGTGAGCTTGGCTGCAATGAGGTTGGCTCCAATGAGGTTGGCTCCGCTGAGATCGGCATCGCTGAGGTCGGCATCGCTGAGGTCAGCATCGCTGAGGTCAGCTGCAATGAGGTTGGCTCCAATGAGGTTGGCTCCCCCGAGCTTGGCTCCGCTGAGGTTCCATCCTTTTTTTGGCATTTCCCCTGCAACGACGGCCAAATGAACAAGCCTCGCCCAAGTTTGCTCTCTTGTCATCATCTCTTATTATATCATCGGCTGTGCGTTCATAGTTGATAACCCTCTGCTCCAAGCCCACCCTACCATGCTGTCTATTGTACTGCGTGTGAGCTACACGGGTTCAGGCATCTTAGCAGCCACGGAATACCCACATAGATAGTAAGACACAGGTATTGCTCGCTGCGAATGCGACGTCAATGTGACACCCTACGTGAATTGAACTCACTACAGACCGGGTGTATGCTATGAGTCAAAATCCAGCAGAAGGGGCAATCATGGGCAACAAAGAAGATATTAAGGCAAATACCTTTGAGAAGATTCTTATGGCAAAGAAGGCATCGGCGAGAAACATGACCGGCACCGAAGACCTGCTGAGCGCCATGAGTGCCACAAGCAACCAAGATACAGAGGCAGAGACCGAGAAACCACGTAAAGCACATAAGACACGTTGGTTACAGATCCTTGTGGCATGCTGTTGCATTCTCATCATAGCCGCCGCAGGAATAGACTTTCTCTACGTCAACTCTGAAATTAGTGCAGTCCAATCCGCCGTCGGATCAGCCGTCAAAGATCTCGATACGCTCAAGGCACAACTGGCTGTGACCGACGTAAGAAAACAGCTTACCGCTGTCACTGCCGAGGTGGAGGACCTCAAGGCAACCAACACACAGCTCCGGGCTGAGGTGAAAGAGATGAGGGATACCCTTGAAGCGCTGAAAGCAAGGAAAAACGGCGTTGTTCCTGCGCCACAAAAACGCAGGTGACAGTCAGGGTCAAGAAGCAACCCATATGAACAGAGATGCTACTTGTCAATGAAGGATTAGAATTACAGCATGGCTAAGGTGAAGATTTACATCGTCGGAAAAGATAGAAAAGTGGGTGCCATGGTAAAAGCGTTGGCACGTGAGATAGCTGGTTTCCAGCCGGTTAGAGGAGCAACAAAGGAGTTTCTCGCCGCACATGGATACTATTTGTTTGATTTCCCTAGTGCTTCCAGAGCAGCGGAGTTCAAGGAAGCCGTCCGGAAGTATCTGCCCGTTTCGTTGGCCACAATCCAGGAATGAACCCAATCCAGTTGAGGATCCTCAAGGGGGAAATGGCACGGGTATAGGCAGGAATGGACAGAAGAGGCAGCGCGGAATGGTAGGGCCTGAAAGAAACCCCTGCAGGCGGATGGTCTAATCTTTCTCTAAAAGCACCTTCTTATAGCTAATCTTGTAAGTCAGCTGAGAAGGATTCTCGACAGGTTCCTGCAAGATTGGCAAGGCCGAACAGGTCCACGTAGTTTCACCCGGCTTGATGATGGCGGCCCACTGGTAATCGCTGCCTGCGCCCACCTTCGCGATGTTTATCAGGTACCCCGGTTTGAGTACGGCAATGGACCACTTCACCTCTTTGACTCTTCTGCCACTCTTATTGTCAATTGAGATGCGCAGAGGAAACGCATTAGAACAGGTGGCAGGATCGTAGCGCACGGCCATTTCAACCCTGCCTGGCAAATACTGGGTTTCATAGTGCCTGTAGAGCGTAAGAACACTTATCCCGATGCTACAGAGGACGATCACAACACGAGCGCGCCCGGGGAGCTTGGACCAAGACGCCAAAATTATGATGAGGGCTATAACCCATATCCATAGCATCTCTACCAACTATCTATAGCATAACGAGGAGTCACTGACCAACTGGATAGGTGGCAAAGCGTTCAGAAGATACTCTTCCCCGTCAAGGAAACTGCAAGATTACCCGGTGCCTTCTGAAATATTTTGGAAAACAGTTGAGCATGGACGGTATTTCGATCATATGGAACCATGGCGGCTTTCGATTGATTATCAAAGTCCCTTCCTCCCTCAGCAATACTGGCTAAAAATATGCGTTCTATGAGAGAAAACACTTGTACAGCCAGTAAAGGCGTGGTATTAAAAGATTGTACGCTTGTAGAAGCGCGCCAAATCTAACCGCTTAAGGAGGAAGATGTATGACAAAAGCAGAGCTAATCGAAAAGATGGCGAAGGATGCAAAAGTCACCAAAGCAGCGGCTGACAAAGCAATTGATTCATTTGTCGATAATGTAAAGAAAGCCCTGAAGAAGGGAGAGAAGGTTACTCTTATCGGTTTCGGTACGTTCTCTGTGACGCAGAGAAAAGCAAGAAAAGGGAGAAATCCGCAGACTGGTAAGGAGATAAAGATTGCTGCGAGGAAGGCTCCGAAATTCAAAGCTGGCAGTGACCTTAAGAAAGCGGTGAAGTAGAAAGCAGTACGTTACTCGAGACGACGATTTTTCCACCCTGACCAGGAGGACCTAGTTATCGCTCTGGAACGGTGGAGGCGAATTAAGCTCAATACATAATCAGCAGGAACACCGTTGCGCTGATTCGAGAGCCTCATTTAGTACTTCCTGTAGTGTTGAAAATCCCACTTGCTCACGGAGTTGCGGATTATGTACGGTAATTGTCGGTTCTCTACAATTTATCTCATCCAACATGATCCTCTCGCGACGTGTTTGAACAGCAGTATCTATAGGCCATAAAGCTTAATAAAAAAGTATTAATTATTTGCTTGACAGAACCTATACCGATGCTACAATCACAATAGGGGGACGAAAACTCGCTTCTGAAGGGTCCCTTAGGGATAGAACGCAGCGAGCATTTTAGAGCGAAGATAATCGAGCTGCCTCCGCAGGATAAATCTTCCGGCAGTTCACTCACATTCTAATTGGAGACCAAGATGGGCTGTTTGACAGAAAGGGGTGATTCCATTGGACAACTATCTTTCCGAAGCTTGATCGTCTCGATCGAGTAGAAGATCACTCTTTCCATAAACTCAAAGGGGGAGCGCTGTAAACAACAAACACGCAAGCAAGTTCCTATCAAATCTAGTGCTCAGGGGGCGTCTGAACCCAGGGGGAAAGGAGGTAACGCTGTAAAATGCCACACTGAAACAAAAATCGACACCGGGCTTAGTTTCCACTGATCACTTAACAAAATGTATGAAAAGGAGAAAAATTTATGAAAACAGCGAGACTGACAGCGCGTTTACTGTGCATCGCAATGATGCTGGCCCTCCTGCCCGCCGTGGGATGGGCTACGGACCCATTAGCCCTGCCCGCACCGACCGGAACGCTGCATGTAACGGTGGATGGTACGTCCTTTACCGTAACCTACTATCAGAATGTCGTCTATGTGACGAATCCTGTCCAAGTAAAGAGCGGCTCAACTTACACGTATAACTACCAGTCGATGAACATCTATGTGCCTCAGAATGCCACAGAGAATTCCCCCATCATTCTGCAGGACAACAACAGCGGGTGGATTGGCGCCCCGCCGGGCGCTTCAGTCGTGGACGGCACAGCGTACAGCACCGATTCAACAAATACAACTAATCAAAAGGTAGCCGCGGAGTTGAGGGCGGGTTACGTCATCGCGAACGTCGGCTGCCGCAGCCGTAACACGACAGATGTAAACGGCAACTATATCGGCCACGCCCCCGCCCAGGTTGTGGACGTCAAAGCCGCTATCCGCTACCTGCGTTACAATGACGCAGCCATGCCCGGCACCACGAAGCGCATCATCATCACCGGAACCAGCGGCGGCGGCGCACTGGGTGTGGCCATTGCGGCCGGCGGCAACAACCCGGACTACTACCCCTACCTGTACGCGCTCGGGGCCGCAGGCGTCACCTGTAATAGCAGCACCTGCTCTTCCACGCTCGAGGACGATGTGTTTGGGACGGTGCTCTACTGCCCGATCGCCGACCTGAATCACATGGACGCGGCCTATGAGTGGATGTACGGCCAGACCAGGAAGGAACTACCCACCTTCGTAATGCCGGACGGAACGGTCTTAACCTACTCCACAGCACAGTATGATGCCTCCGACTTTTATGCGGCGGACTACGTCACCTATTTCAATGGTCTCGGCCTGACGGATGAGAATGGAAAAGGACTGACCGCCTCGAATTTCCGCGACGCCATCAAAGCCGCAGCCGAGTACGGAGTCGAGAAAGCGTATCGTGAGCTCGGCACAGCACAGATGGCTGCCGACAGCAGCAGCAGTACATACCCGGACAGCAGCTGGTACTCGGTAAACAAGAAGGGCAAAGCGACCGTCAATTTGGACAAGTACCTGTACTTTGTTGCAAAGAACACACAGTTGAAGGGTATTCCGGCATCCGACAATCTTGCCTCACCCCTCCCCAAGCCCGAGCCTAGTCACAACGAGTCCACCGAAGCCGGCACCACATCACAGGCATACAGCAACTTTGACGACTGGGCCTGGAACAACAACGCCATCAAGGGTGACGGCGTCGGTTACGACGATACCGGCCTACAATGGAAAGATTTCATTCAGACCAATGCCGGCAAGGCGGTGGTGAAGCAGATGGATATGATAAGCCCAATGCCGTACCTGGTGAAGGGCACGGGCGACGCCGCACCGTACTGGTACTTCCGTGCTGGGATGAAAGACCGTGACACATCCTTCGATGTGCCAGTTGCCCTGTACTATGCCGTCCTGAACTCCAGATATGTCGACGACGTGAACTTCAATCTCGCGTGGCTGAAGCCGCACGCGGGCGACTACGACGTGCCGGAGGCCTATGAGTGGGTCGCCGAGGCTGTGGACAATGCGAAATACTTTGACCTCGTGGACGCTGCGATACCCAATACGGTAACTCAAGGCTTCAGCCTCCCCACCGGCGATCAGTATAACGTAATCACTTACAGAAGCAGCAACAAGAAAGTCTTTAATGTCGTAAATGGACAGGCTGTCGTAACTCCTCCTGCCAAGAAGGATGCTACAGTGACCCTGACGGTTAGAGTCGTCAGCGACAGAATTTTCGCCTTCGGCTTCTACAACTACGGCAAGGTCGATGTGACCCGCGAATTTGCGTTCATTGTACCCGCGGGCAAATAAATTGTCGATATCAAAAAGTTAGCCCAATATTAGTCCAGGCGACCGACAGGGCTTGTTGTCTGTGTAATGCAGGCAATAAGCCCTTTAGGTTTCATCGCCTGTTTGAATGCATCGGCGATGCCGAGGGGTCTGGCAAAACTTGTCTTTGCCTGGGTCGTAACCATAACACGGCGGCAAACGGGTGGGAACACCTGAAACGTTCATTGCGGCAGTCGAAAAGAAATGACCGGTAGCTTCTACTCTTTAGCAGAAGAACCGGGGCACTTATGCGTAGCTTTTGGTTTACGTGATGGCTTCTTTTGGTTGCTGGTATTTCCCATTCTCGATTTCTATAGGTAATTGGTAATTTTCTAACAATATAGCCATTGAAGAATAGTAGGTGGAGTCCTCAGCCCCTTACAGCTCCACCCCATGCAGGAACACAGCAGATATGACTGTCCCCACTAAAACGGCTAGGACGAATACCAACACCATCAGCGTTGCGTAGAGAATCCGTCTCATCAAATGCTCCCTTCCTTAAGGGAAAGTATAAGGAACCCTGCTTTCCACATGATAACATGACCGCCTAGAAAGGCAAGTGATTAAAGGCTTATTTTTTTGGTGGTCTAACGGGCTAATCATACAGGCTTAGAGAAAGGTTGCCTGCGGTAGTCCAAGCGAACATGGATACTACTTATTTGACTTCACTATCGGAATTCAATAAATTCTTGCTTGGGTTAAATCTTCCATCAACATTCTCTGGCTCTAAAATGTTAGGTGGGGACTATGGAGGAGGGAAATGATTCCCGAAATCAAGAAAATTCTTTATGCGACGGATCTCAGTAAAAACTCAGCCTACGCCTTTTTTTATGCTGCCGATATGGCAAAGAGACATGGCGCAAGCATTGTCATGTTACATTCCGTTGAACCTGGTCATCCGATATCTTACGCAGGATCCATGGTTGAAAGAATGGTAAAAAACGCTAGAAAGGAGGAACAGGAAGAGGACGTTGAAGAAATCAAGAAAGGACTCGAGGAATTTTGTAAGAAAGTAGAGCCTCAAGCTGGCCATGCATGTCTTGCACTGGTATCCAAAATCCTCGTTCCCTTGGGCCATCCCGTTGAAGAGATTCTGAAGATAGCGGATGAAGAAAGTTGCGATGCGATCGTCCTCGGGACCCACGGAAAAGGATGGTTGAAACAGACCTTTCTCGGAAGCGTGGCTTGTTCAGTATTGGAGCGCACCCGAAAACCGGTTTTCGTTATACCGTTGCCCTCCGAGAAAACCACTATTGATTGGGATAAAATCTGACAGATTGCTATCCAACGATAGAAGAAATATGGCCCTCAGTCTCCGCGTTCCCACGGGACAATTCAAGGCCGTATTTGAGATATAGTGAGAGCCACTGGGCGCAGTAACGAAGGCTCCTTTAATGGAGCTGAGCCTGACCCTGACAAGTGGCACACGTACAGTTAGCGCTGTGCGGTGAATCTGAAGCACGGGTGGGAACCTGTGATGCCGCAGCTCGTGCTTCCTTTGAAATCGTCACTGAATCAGTTTTACTCCCCTCATTTCCTTTTTGAGCCGTCTTGCTGTGTTTTGCCACCGTAGCAGGACGCGGAGCTTGTGACAGGGCATTTATCTTGGCCTGGTTTGGATCGATTGGGGAAACTGACATGTGCTGCCTCCCTTCTCAGTATTTGCCAGTATTATGTTATCGGAACTTTGATAGGATTCCTGAGGGTCTGAAAGATCACTAAAGACTTTACTCGTAACTGGCAACCAAACTACTTGGAATACTTCCCGCGAGAACCTAATCCCAAAATACTCCCGCCTATTGGACTCCAGCCACATTTGCCGGTACAATTTAACCGGTGAGCGCTTATTCTGCTGAAGGTTTTCCTAGAGTAGTGATCTGCCCGAACTGTGGCCAAAAGATCCTGGCAACTCGTCCCCATATGCCCCCACCTTCATTTTACCCCCTGGAAAGAATACACTACGTCTTCACTTCAAGCCCACCCTACCATGCTGTCTACTGCACTGCGTGCCCCACGGGTCATCAACAATCCGTTTTGCAGGGAGGGGGGCGGTGTCCTTCCTCCTGCTTTTTTTGGCACACTCAAATTTGTAAAACCATAAGTTTTCTGTTTAGCCTTTGCTCCCGCTATTCCGAACGCTGTTTCAACTGGGCCAGTAGCCAATTATATTGGGAACGTGCATGGGAAATAAGCTCAAGGAAAGTCATCAGTTTTACGTCGTCCTCTGTGTAGTTCGTTCTTACTCCCTTATCGCGCTTCCCGCCAATCACGATGACCTCCATTTCTCTCAAGTTGGCCAAAAGATCGTGACGGTATGCGATGGCCTGCAGATAATCAGCATGGGTAAGGGTATGATTAGGCCTTTTGAACTCGATCAGGGAGTGCCTTCCCAATAAGTCATTGGCAAGAAGAAGGTCCGGGCGTTTGGAAGCCCTAATTCCGGAGAATTTGGTCGATAGATATTCCTCCGCAATTCTTTTGAGTGCAATGTTTGAAGATTTTAAAGAATACTCCGGACCGAAGATCCACAGACGATTCTCAAGCGCTTGGTGTGCATGCTTCTCTAGGGTAGCGGGATTTACCACAATTTCTTCAAACTCATCTATCAGGCGAAGGCGATATGTCAGCTGATGCTGCATCATTGACAACTCCACGAAGCTTGATTCTTCCAATGCTCGGGCAAAAGATTCAATATCGCTTCTTTTCGCTTTGTCGATCTTGTCAATTATGAAATAGTACTCATCTCTTTCTATTGCCTCCAGAACCACGTTTACCAAGGGCTCAAGCTTTTCGTCAGGCTCGTCATAATACTTTTGCAGTAGTCGCTGGAGAGCTCTTTGGGCGAAAACTTTCTTGAATTCTGGTAGCTGCTCAAGCCTTCGGTTTATTTTTTGTTGCAGGCGGGCTTGGGCCAAATGAATTTGTTGTCCATATACTTTTTTGGCCGCCTCTCTAATTTCGCCTGCCACCCAAGTCCGCAACGCATCATAGCCTTTGCTATTCTCAATAACCGTTCCCCAATCTGCAGTCACATCTGACAGGAGGCCATCGGCCTCTACTTCGCCGTATATTTTGCCAAGGACGGATTTGGGAAAATCTTCACTGTCTTCGAGGCCAAAAAAATGTGGTTTTCCTATAACCTTACCCTCCACACGAATAGCGATTCCTGCATTCCTAAAACGCCGCCTTGCTTCTGCGACGGTGAAAGCCAGAGCCGCTCGGCCCACACCATCAATGTTTGCCTCTGCGGTATGCGTTTCTCCTTGAATGTGTTCATAGGTGACTTTTTCATCATCAACGTGAAGTGTGAAATCCTCTTCCCGCCCATAATCCCGAATCAGCAGCTCTCGAAGCTTTTCTGGCAGAGGGAATCTCAAGTTCTGGTTTAATCCGCTTAGCGTGACCTTTGTTCCGTGCTTATCAGCCGCTACTTCTTCAATGGTGGGAATTAGATCCAATTCCTCCAGGTCACGGGATGCTTCTACAAGCCTTCCTTTCTCCAAGATTATTGAAGTGTAGACGCCTCTGGCCCATGTCTCCAATTGCATAGAGGACGCAGTGACGAGACCGGCAAATTTCCCGATGCCTTTTCTTCCTTTTACCTTTCTTTTCTTTCCGATGGTGAGTTGGCCCTTTGAACTAATCCGATCCTTTGCCACTACGAGATATTCGCTCTGAAGCTCTTGCGGCGTCATGCCCGTTCCATCATCTTCGATAACAAGGAAATCGGCTGTATCGGGCTTGGGAAGCCGAATCCAGACATTGTCGGCATCAGCATCCCAGCAGTTGTCCACAAGCTCTTTGATAGCTGCTTCTGATGAGCGGTAATTCTCGCTCAGAAGAATCACTAACCTGGAATCAACTCGAAATTGCGGCTGTGCCATATTGCCTCTCTTTCTCGTCAAGACTGTTATATTTGAGCAGCAACGTGAGTCTAGAGTTAGGATAGTATGCTACAGATACTGTCTCACATAATCCTCCGGAAGATCGCAGTCTCTTGCCCCTGTGCGTATGATCTTTCGGTACGGATGTGATGGGTCACCACGCTTCTGGGCCGGTCTGAGATAAATCCATGCTTGGTGGCTGGCGCCCGAGTCGTCTTTCACCGGCAGCTTTTGTCGCCCATAGACATGCGGATATCCCTCAAGTCGATCCAAACTTTCGAGGTCCTTTTCCGATATTTCGAATATACCTCCCCAAACCACACTATTTTTGCTCGGAGCTACATTGCCCACCGCTCCACCACGTCTCTCAGAATAACCATCATACATAAAGCTATACTCCGGGAGTAAGGCCCTGCCCACAAATCTGCTGTCAGGGCATCTTTCCTTCATCTGCTCATGACTCATGTTTGACCCATATGCAAAGTAGAACATTCTATGCCCCTCGGCAAAATTTAGCGTATCTCATTAACCCTTTCATGTCCGCATATAACAAATAATATCCGAATCTTGTCTTCTCCGAAATAATATGCTCTGCCTCCTGAAAAGGCAACTACGAAATGTAATGCGAAGAAAGATGGCCAGGGAGCAGATACGCAAGGGTCTGTTCATGAGTCACTTCTATTCATGAGGTGAGGATAGCCTAGATTGTGCTGTCGGGTGAAGGCAAGACTCATGTGAGGCTGGGACATGGACTCAGATGATGAAGAGATGGCGGAGATGAAGTAATTCCTGAAAGGGTAAATCTGTACTATAATTAAAGCAGTGATTGTTACATTTAGTAAATTGTGATCCGGCCGAATCAGTGGAGATTTTGTTTCGGTTTGTAGTTGATGGCAATATTTTTGAACAATAAACCAGTGCCTTTGTAACGGAATAGGGGAGCACAAATGGAAGAGTTGGCTGTCAAGAATCTATTGGGACAGTATCTTAATGAACATGGTTACAGTTTCCAATATGCCGTGCTGAAAGCTATAAATGACCTATACGATGAAGGTAAGTCTCCGTGGCTTTTTGAGGTGGCAGAGTTTCCCGTGGAAGTCAATGGAACTCCGACACATATAGACTTTATCCTCAGACACAAGGAAGCTCCTTTTTATCTAGTAGCTGAATGTAAGCGTGCTAATCCCGCTATCTCAAACTGGTGCTTTGTAAAAGCTCCATATGTCAGCAGAGATATACGTGACGGAAACGAAAGAATTGTCCGTGAGGTGGTGAACGCCAACGGTGGGACCTCGTTGCAGTGGCTAAAGAGGACTCAGGATATTTATCGATTAGCATTTGAGGTTAAGAGCACTGCAAAGGGGGAAGGGAGTTCCGGGAGAGGACAAGTTAACGATGCACTAACTCAAGTATTAAGGGGCGTGAATGGATTGATTAAATTTGCTGTAGACGGGTTGTGTAAAGGAAAAACAGCTCTCCTTAAAGGGCAATCTTACGCTGCATTCATGCCCGTTATTTTTACAACAGCAAATCTTTGGGTAACTGATGCTGTGTTAAGCAAAGCTGATTTATTGAAGGGGACAGGTGACATTTCAAAATTCAATCTGACTGCAAGAGATCAAATTCTTTTCCATTATGCACAATCACCGACGCTCAAGCACAGTTCTTATAATTACAGTGATGACCCTGGATTGTCGGATGTGCTTTACTTGGAGTACACAAGGTCAATACCGATCGTGAGCGCATCAGCCATAGCGGGGTTTCTTCCATACATTAATTGGAGTGACCTGGATGACTGGAATAAGTAAACGAGAGTTGCCTCCTGCGCAATGACTCGAACGGTGTTACATGTTTCATGTGGCAATTGGCTGCCCTATCCTGATTATGTGCTTAAGAAGGTAATCAGGATACTGCACTACCTTATGTGAACGAGTGGTAAGCCGCCTAATCTTGCTCATCTTGCGTCGACTCCGCAGGGGGGAACGGGAATGGAAACAGGACAAGGGGGAGTGGAAACCGAAAGAGAGTATCATGCAGCTGTGGTGGATGCACTTGAGCGAGAAGCTAAGGCTTTCAAGTGCATAGAGGGATGGTTTGTCTGGGTAGGGATTGTTTGGAGTATCGCTCTGCTTGTTTTCGGCCTGGTCTATCTGTTAGAGACACTTGACGGGGGGTTTTCGTTTGCAGCTCTCGGCCCACTCGTCAAACTACTCATTGTGTTAGTTTTTGCGTTTCTTACCTGGGTGATGCGGGATAAAATCATGCATGCTTTGGATACGTGGGAACAGCCGCTCCTGAAAAGAGAGCATGATGAGAAGGATGATGAGAAGGCAAGGGAAGCTTTCCGGCGTGGTGCGAGGATATTCAAATACGGCGTAGAATGCGAGGTTTGGAATGATCAGTTTGTCCCAAAACCAGGCGGCGAGATATTAAATTATGACATCCCATCCGATGTTTGGAATGCTTACGATGCTTACTACGATCAGGTACAGAAAGAGCTTGCAGCACAGGACCGCGAAATGTGGCAAAAGCTGCACGAATCCCTCAATAATTTAAAGTCTGTCAAAAAACCAGGAAGATGGACAAGATGGAAAGAGAGGCGTTTGAGCACAAGGAAAAGCAATGGTAGCGCAACTACACCTGAGTAAAGTTGAAGATGTAACCAGGGAATAATCCGACGGGCCGAAAAGCGCTTTCTCGGGCGCCTTCCCTGGTTCAAATACATGTATAGGAGAGATTTCCTCTATGCTTATTCTGATTACCGATTTTCTTTTCGTTGTGCGCGCAACTTGGTACAATTCATTCGAAACAGAAATCAATCAAAAGGGGGCAACACGAGAAAAATAGTCCTGAGAAGGTCATAACACAAGATGAAAAAATGTCCGTATTGTGCTGAAGACATCCAAGAGGAAGCAAAAAAATGCAAGCACTGCGGGGAATGGCTAAGCGAGATCAATCAAGAGCAAACAAAAGAGGTAACTTCTGAGCCGGCGAAGATTCATGCTCCTGAAGCTGAATCTGGTACCGAGACGCTGGAAGTGGTGGAAGGGAAGGTTTCTAAATCAAGATGGGCTTCAGGATATGGATGGGGCTGGATAGTCTTACTTTGCTTCTATTCTTTGGCGTCAGTATACGGATTTCAAAGTCATCCGCACGGGTCGGCCGGTTATTACGCGGAAACCATTGGCATTTTTGTAATGCTTGGTTTGTACTATTTTTTGAGGGCAAAAATTGCAAGTCGATGGAAGTTCTTTGTGGAAAACAGAGGGTTATGTTCATTCGTGGCAGGTATTATAGCCCTCTTTATTGTCGTCTGGACGGTAGGTCTCTTTTTTTATTGAGGGGCGGAGGAGAAGATCATAATGTCAAAATCCTTCGTGAAAGAATGGACCAAACTGATACGGCCATTGTTTCCTGAGAGTGCAGAAATAATTGAAAAAGTTGCTGGAGATGATGTTGTTTTGCTGATTGATTGGAAATTGGGACCGAAAAAAAGATCGCGCTTGATACGAGTGATTGTTTCTAAAGAAGCTATTACAGACTGCCGTGATTTCAAAGTAGCAGGATCACAATTCGAGAAGATCATCCGGGATAAATTGTCCGTTTTCAACCCAGACCATGATACCCCTGAATATGGCAGCCGTCCGACAGAGGAATGGGTGGTTAAGACCTCAGATGTAAACTGAACCGAAGTGCGAGTAATGATGTAATAGGAGCACGCCCATGCAAATCGCGGTAGTAATTCTCCTAATAGTGATTGCAGCACTAATAGCGAAAAGAGAATTCGGATTAAGGGTTTTAGCAGCCAACCCTGATGAGTGGTTGGTCCTCGAGTGGTCCAAGCTCAGTGATGCCAGCGAGACCGAATCTCGTTCGCGGGGAAACCAAACATCGTTGCATATAAGATTCATTCCTATTATCGGCTGGACGTACAAATATGGAAAGATAGACGTTATTATACCACCTGCGTATCGTCAGATCTATCTTCCACTTAAGGCAGAGAATTATAAAGCAGTTAGCTATTGGATCCGGGATGACGCAGTATTTGATATTTCTGATTATTCGAGTCATGCTGGGGATTTGTGGGAGAACCTCTCAAATCAGGCGCTTATGGGAACTAAGATACAAATAGATGGTGGCGTGCCAAGATCGTTTCGTAAAAGGCTCTCGGAAATCCTTGCTATTGGGGATGAACGACAAGATAAGGAGCGAATCTAAAAAACGGCTCCCGCAAGCAACCTTGGAGGGGAAATATCCATGCGCCACCGTAATGGTAACGAATGAATATTTCCCCAAGAGTTCTGTGTGTTCTTTGCTCACGTATTGCCAGTTCAATACGTTATTCTGGCCACTGCAACCCTCTCGGTTTCCTGTAAACCAAACCCTCGTGTCAGTCGCCTCTTCTTCAGGAGGGTGAGTACCTTCTCCAGCACCTCTCTTCTTTCCACCGGCACAGACAGGTAGGGAATGATGTGACACCCCTTCAGACATTCCCTGTTTCCCATGGTCCCATCCTTCACCCTCTTTCGAAGGTACTGCCGTGCCTCCTTATAGTAGCTGAAGAGCTGGCTGGATATGGCAAATGCATAGAGCCTGACCAGCCCCGGGTAGTGATAATAGATCCTCGATCCTCTCAACAAGTCCAGAACCTCTCTTCTGCTCTTTTTCTTGACATTGTGTTTCGTCTCCCACTCCACTCCGGCATATTTCTCGGCAGGGCTCTTCACTTCGATAATGGCAATCTCTTTTCTCTCCACGTGCCAGGCGAGTATATCGGCAAAACTTCCCGAGAGGATCTCTGTCTCGTAACCCTGAGCAGCAAAGTGCTCTGCCGTGTAGAAATCATACACCTCCTTCTGATAACTGTAATGACCCATAGTCGACCTCAACTACAGCCATGGAATTCTGAGCAGGAAGATGATGAGACGCTTGATTACAGGATTCTGTCCAGCCTTGACTATTCTCAAAAAAGTACTTATTTTCGTTGCTAGATGGTTTTAATCTCGGGAACACAGGGAGGTGTGGTATGAAAACGATTGCTATGTTAGGTATCGCGATTAGTCTGGTATGTGTAGCTCTCATCTCAGGCGCATGGTCGGCCGGTTTGCCGGACTTTTCTCAACAGCTCAAGTCTTTGCAACCAAATACTGATTACAAGATCACTGACATTGCCGGCAAAAAGATGACGGTCTCCGATCCGACAGGAGCGAAGAGTACCTTTGAAGGCGTTGACACAAAAGGTCTGAACGTAGGTGATACATTGAAGGGGTCGGCGCTCCAGGAAAAATTAGGGCAAGCTCCTTCCCTCAACAAGGGCGCTCTCCCGGAGTCAATTCCTAAACCGAGTTGGAAATAAAGCAAGGACCCTGCCGGTACATTGATGCTGGAGCATACAGATACGTGACACCGGCAGGGTCTTATTTTCGGGGACTCTCCTTTACGTGCTACCTTGTGTCCACCAGCAGCAAAAGCAATTTTCGGGCCATGTTGTCTGATTAAAAACGTAAGAAAGAAATTCTCCGCCCTTTTTTTTCATGAACAATCTTCTTGACTCGCTCCGTCGCCCTGCTACAATTGATGTGTAGGCAGGTTACAACACACGAGTTATACCAAGTTGCATTCAAAAATAGAGCAAGGCGACCAGGAGGATGGCGACGGAGGCGTACTACCAGTACGTCGGAGTCGTGCCGACGCAGGCAACGAAGCTATATGAATGAAGGCAACTTGGTATTAGGATTTCCATGAGCCACTCAGACGAGAAACCAACTGGACGGTTGAGAATCGCAGATGTTGCATCCTTGCTGGGTGTCACCGTGGATAGCCTACCCGGTGATAAACGGCAGGTCGGTGCCCTTGTGGAGCTCACTGAGGAGCTCATGGAGCGGAATGGAGAAGAATGGATCAGGCAGCACAGCGGCGTGATCCTGGATCAATGGGAGACAATGCTGACCTTAGGCATATAAGCTCTATTGGCCTCTGATTTGCAAGTGTCACTATCTGCGTTCCACATAATGCGAGGAGGCTGTCATGGAGAGGAACTCATCGGCAAGACGTATGACCGGTACTGAAGAGTTATTGAGGGTTATGAGCAACGTGGAAAACGACACGGAGACCGTGAAATCGCACAAAGCACCGCGCAAAGTACATTGGCAACAAGTCCTTATGGCGTGCTTTTGTATTCTTACCATCTCTGCCGCAGCCAAAGGTTTTATCTACTTCGACACTGAAATCAGTACAGTACGATCCGCCGTCGAGTCAACCGTCAAAGATATCAATACTGTTAAGGCGCAGGTGAGTGCAAGCGACGCAAGAGAGCAACTTGCTGCGGTTACTGCCGAGGTAGAGGATCTCAAGATAACCAATGCTCAGCTTAGGGCGGAAATGCGCCAGATCAAGGAAGCGCTTGAAACGCTCAAGGCAAGAAAGAATACTGTTGTTTCCGCGCAACGTAAACGCAGGTGACAGGCAGCGTCAAAAATAACAACGCATCCCGCCATGCCGGATCTTAAAAGCCCTTCCGTTTGAGCCTGGCATAGAATGTGTCGGAGGTATAAATAGCGGCCAAAGGATTGTGCCCCAGCAGCCTGTCCTTAACCGCAAGGACCGTCGTGGGTGCGTGCGCATATTTGAAAAACAGAGCGTCGTGCCCTACGCAGAGCCCGAGCATCACGTTAAGATCCGTCGCGGCTTCGTTGACAAGCATGGCCTGATAGATGGGGTTGCACATTGGCTCGTATTCTCCGATCCGTATCTTCTGGTGCTCTTTCACGTCGATCTCTTCCTTTGGTACTGAGCCGGCCTTACAGACCACGGACACAACTTCAAATCCCTGCGCCTCAAATATCTGCGCCACGACTGCCGCCTCCCTGCTCAGGCCTATACACGAAATAACCCCGAGCCGGGTATACTTCATTTTGGAGGCGAACTCACAAATCTCCTGAATCCTCGGTTTGCTGGGATGCATCATGAAAGGTTTCTTCTCCCTGTTCAGGTAGCATTCACCTTCTTGAATAGATGCCTGCCTTGCGAACTCTGCGATGCCTTTCTTATGATACTCTTTTCGAGCCTTCTCCTGAAGTTTCCTGTTGCTTACGGTTGGACATCCCTTTGAACTCTTCCCTTCGGGAGAAAGGCAGACTCGCTCTCTCACCGGCAACGAGCACTCCGCGCACTGCGGCACCCGGTTCTTTGACATGCGTTCACCTCCGCGTTTCATCGGTAACCTCCCGGCCTGCTCCTAGTCCAGCACCGCTGTGAAATCTATCTCGATCAGCCAATCAGGCCTGAGCAGGCTGTGCACCACAACGCCGGTAGCTGCGGAATAGTTGCCCTTGAAGTATTCGCGCCGTATATCGGCTGTCTTCACGTAGTCGGCCACGGCCTGAGGCGTTATATAGTCGGTGGTCTTGACCACGTCGTCAAAGCTACCACCTGCTTTCTCCAGGATCCCTTTCACGGTCTCATAGATGTAGCGCACCTGTCCCACCAAGTCTCCTTTGTAGAGCGTCCTGTGGTTCTCGTCTGTGGCTACGGTACCTGAGATGAAGAGGATATTGCCTTTCTTAACTGCATCACTCCAGGTAAAGTTCTTCCTTTTATACATCTCGTCAAACACATTGTAATTCTCTCTGACCATGAGCAACCCTCCTTTTAGGAATAGGAAAAAAATGTATCTCTACCTGTTCTTATTCGGGAAGAGGCCGCACTGCAGGCAGCGGTCTGCCTCAAAGAGCGCCTCCAGCTCTGCGAAGCCCAGCTCGACCTCGCTAAAACCTTTTGTCCGCTTCTTTGCTGAAAGAGAGGGCATGGTCTCCCGTTCGCGCTTCTTGAAACGTGCCACGTCAATCTCTTCAATGCCGATGATACGGGGCTCAACAACCTCCTCAGCCATATCCTGCCCGCGCAGGAAGCGGTCAATGGCAAATGCGGCCCTTGTCCCGGCAGCGATTGCCTCGATCACCGTGGCCGGCCCGGTCACCGCGTCCCCACCCGCGAAAATCCCTTTCACATTCGTAGCCATGGTCCGCGGATCGGCCGTGATAGTACCCTCCCCCACTCCCACCCCGGATGTGCCCAGAAAGGCGAGGTCGGGCAGCTCACCAATAGCCGCGATCACCATGTCGGCAGCGACTACAAACTCCGAGCCCGCAACCGGCACAGGCCTGCGCCGGCCGCTGGCTTCAGGTTCGCCAAGTTCCGTCTTTACGCACTCCAGACCCGTCACCCGACCATCCTTACCGACCACGCCCGAGGGCGCGGTCAGATACTGAATCTTGATCCCTTCCTGCTGAGCAGTTTCTACCTCTTCCGGATACGCGGGCATCTCATCCGTGGAGCGGCGGTAGACAATCGATACTTCCCTGGCACCCAGCCGCAGAGCGGTCCGCGCAGCATCCACAGCCACGTTGCCGCCGCCGATCACGACGACCCTTTCCTTCATGGTGAGTTCTTTACAGGTACTGGCCTCTTTCAGAAGAGCTGTGCCGTAATAGACCCCCTCCAGGTCTTCGCCCGGTACACCGAGGTTCATGCTCTTGTGCGCGCCGACCGCAATAAAGATCGCGTTGAATCCCTGGCTCAAGAAGCTCTCCAGCGTGAGGCCATCTTTCCCAACCGGACTGTTCAGGCGGATCTCTACGCCGCTCCGCTGAATATGCTCGATCTCGTTGCGAACCACGTCTCTCGGCAGCCGGTACTCCGGTATGGCGCCGGTCAGCATGCCTCCAGCCACGGAAGCAGCCTCGAATACGGTTACCGCGTAGCCACGTTGAGCCAGGTTGTACGCTGCAGTAAGGCCTGCAGGCCCCGCACCGATAACGGCAACCCGCTCTTCACGAGACCGTGCAAAGGGGGTGATCTTCCTTCGTCCGTGACGCGCGTGCACCGCATCAGCGATGAATCGCTTGAGACCATTGATCGCGATAGACTCGTCCACTTCTTTACGGTTGCACTTCGTCTCGCAGGGATGCGGGCAGACGCGGCCTATGGTCGCGGGAAACGGTATCTTCTCTTCGATAACTTCCAGGGCTTTTTCGAAGTGGCCGTGGGCAGCGAGATCGATGTAGCTCCGGATGTCCAGTCCTGCGGGGCAGGCTCCTTTGCACGGCGGAACCAGGTGCCATGGAAAAGGTGGATGGAGCGCCTCTTTCGGCCATTCGATGCAGGTCACGGTTTCGTACCGCTCGTCAGACTCACTGCAGAAACCGCAGGCTGCGCACTTGACGATGGTGTCGGGTTTGCCTGCTTTCGCTTTTGCAGGCCAGTCAGGGTCTGCAAAGAGTGTCCTCGCCATGCCCACAACATCAGCCCTGCCCCGGGACACGATCTCTTCAGCCAGATCAGGCATGCGGATCTTGCCTGCGGCAATCACAGCGGTCGCGTAGCCCGCCTCTCTCACCGCCCGGCGGATACCTTCAGCCAGATAGACCTGAACGCCGTCCGGGTTCCACCAGCGCGGGCTCATGCGGTACCCCGAATACCCGGTGCCTGCAAACGGCGGAAAATTGGGAGGAGGCGGCTCCGCGTCTTCAAATCGCTCGCCGGCAGAGACACTGATATAGTCGATACCGAGCGTTGCCAATCGCCTCGCCACCCGCGCGCTCTGGAGCAAGGTATTTCCTTCTTTGGTGAACTCCTCTCCCAGGATTCGCGCGCCGATGAGGTAGTCATCGCCCACCAGTCTGCGTGTTGACAGCACCACTTCTGCCGGAAGTTTCACTCGCCCTTCAAAATCACCGCCATACGCATCGGCTCTCTTGTTCACTAGCGACAGGAAGGATGCGAGCGTTGTGAAGTGAGCCATGTGCAGCTCCACGAAGTCAAAGCCGGCTGTGCGGGCGCGCGCTGCGCCTTCGGCAAACTGGCCGGGGATCACGGATATCTCCTCTACTTTCAGGTCTTCGACCTTCTGTCGCCAGCCGCTCCGGGCCACTTTCAGAAAATGGATGAGCTGTAAGCCTATCTTCAGGTCGGGGTTGACCTTGCGAATTGCCTTAACCAGCTCTTTCAGCTCATCGATGAATTGATCATCGCTGACCCGGAGGTTAAAGGAGCTGCGCGAGGGCAGGACCACGGCTGCCTCCACGACCATGGAGCCCACGCCGCCTCGGGCGATCCGCGTGTACCGATCAGTGAGATTCTGCGTCACATGGCCGTCTTCGGCAGCCAGCCGCGTGACCGCCGCGGTCAGCATGATGCGGTTGGGAAACGTGCAGCTCTTGATGGTCAGGGGGGAAAATAGTGTGGGATATTTCATCATACAACCTCCGGCGCTTACTTCTTTTTCCTGGTCTCCCTTGATTTCTTATCCTTGAGCAACTTAAGGACCTGTTCCGGTTTGATCGGCACGTCGTAGACACGCACGCCCACTGCATCATAGATGGCATTGGAGATGGCGCCGTGTAACCCGCAGCCGAAGCCAAGTGAACCTTCCTTGGCCCCGTATGGTCCCGCCGGATCAGGTATACCAAGGAAGTATGTTTCAATGTGCGGCGTCTCGTTTGCCGTCGGCACCTTGTACGTGCGGAAGTCGCTCGTCAGTTTTCGCCCTGTCTTTGCATCCCATACGTTCGTCTCATAGAGACCCTGGCCCAGCATGAAGCTCAGTTGCCCGTGCATGTTGCCGATGACGAGCATCGGATTGAGCACCGTACCACAGTCGTTGACCGCCCAGATGTCGGTCACCTTTACCTCGCCCGTATCCGTGTCTACCTCTACCTCCACGGCTGTCGTGCCAAAGGAGTAGGCCGTCACCTTCATGCCGTACGTTTTCTCGTTGTACGGCTCTTTCACGTCGACGCTGAAATCCGAGTAATCTATCCTGGCCCTGTAGTCGCCGAATCCGTGGATCGGTTTTCCTCTCTTGAAGGCTGTCCTGCAGACCTCACCCAACGAAACGCCGTGGCCTTTGCCCAGCCTGAGTTTGACCCAATACTTGCCGTCATCCCTCAGCTCTACTTCATCCCACGCCACATCAAGCAGGTCACCGGCAATCTCGAGAATACGCCGGTTGGCGTCCTCTGCAGCCCGCTTGACCGCGTTCGCCGAAATAACCGTTGCCGACATGGAATAGTCTCCGGGATCCTGGTAGCAGAGTTCGGTGTCGCCGTAACAGACCTTGATCATCGACGCGGGGATGCCCGTCACTTCCGATATGATTTGCGTGTGCATAGTCCGATTGCCCTGACCCAAATCGCAGTTGCCCGTGAAGACCGTGCAGCTCCCGTCGTCGTTGAACTTTATAACCGCAGTGGAGCCGGCTCTGAACCCCATGTAAAACATGGACTGCATGTTGCCCGAGCCGATCCCGATGCCCCGCTTCGGCGGCAGCTTGCCTTTCTTCTTTTTCCAGTTGGCTTTCTCCGCCGCCATCACGATGCTCTCGCTCAAACCCGTGCTCGTGACCGTTGCCTTGGAGGGTACCACCTCGTTCGGCAGGATAGCGTTCTTCAAGCGGATCTGGATGGGATCGATCCCCAGTTTCTCAGCCACTTCGTCAAAACAGACATCCATGGACATAGGCCCCACGTGGGCGCGTGTGCGCATCATGGAGCTGATGGTCTTATTCGTGTAAATCAGGGACGCATCATACCGGTAGCTCGGGGAACGCCAGAGCACCTCGTCGATGAGGAGCGGTACCCAGAGCTCGACAATGGCGCTCGATGCGTACGCACCGCACTCGAGCATCATCTTGATCTCCCTGCCCAGGATCGTGCCGTCCTTCTTGAAGCCGACGCGCACCGTCCATACCTTTGCCGCCTTATCCCGCATGCAATCTTCTACTTCTTCACGGGACATCTTTATCTGGACCGGCTTGACTGCTTTCCTGGAGAGCAGTCCTGCAACGAAAGCACCCGGAGGCGTGTCAGACCTGCCGCCGTGAGCACCCCCCATATCTACCGAGTGGAGCCTGATATCGGAGAGCTCAACCTTCAGCGTGTTACGAAGCCCCTGGCGCACCTGGAACGGGCACTGCGTCTGCATCCAGAAATTAAACTTGCCCGACGGCTCAAAGCTGCAGAGCGCCGTGAAAGGCTCCGGCAGCGCATGGCTAGCCACCTCACACGTAAAGGTCTTCTCCCATACGAAATCGCTCTTCCGTAGCGCTGCTTCCACATCGCCCTCATCGACGAGATAGTGAGCAGCCATATTATGGGCACGGGTTTCGTGAACGAGCGGCGCGCCTTCCTTCATCGCATCCTGCCATGTAAGCACAAAGGGCAGAGGCTCATACTCAACTCTTATTGCTTCAATCGCCTCTTCCGCTAAGTCTTCGTCGATGGCTGCAACTGCTGCGACTTCCTCGCCCATGTAGCGCACCTTGTCATACGGCAGCAGTATGTGATCCCTGGTGTGAGGAATGATGCCGAAGACACCGCCTCGAGGGGTGTCCTTCTGGCCCGTCACCACGGCCTTCACGCCCCTGATGTTCTCCGCCTTGCTTGTGTCGATGTTGAGGATCTTCGCATGGGCATGGGGGCTCCTGAGGGCCTTGCCGTAGAGCATGCCGGGCAACACAATATCAGTCGTATATTTTGCCAGTCCCAGCGCCTTGTCCACGGAGCCGATCCTGGGAGTACTTTTTCCTATCAGTGTCTCTCTGCTCACTTTGCACCTCCCGTCGCCTTTGCCGCGGCCTGGATCGACTCAACGATCTGGACATACCCTGTGCAGCGGCAGATGTGGTTCGCAATCCCTTCCTTGATCTGCTCTTCCGTAGGTCGAGGATTCTTATCGAGCAGCGCTTTGGCAGACATGATGAACCCGGGGGTGCAGTACCCGCACTGAATGGCACCTTTGTCCACAAACGCCTGCTGGATTGGATGAAGCTTGAACCCGTCGGCCAGTCCTTCGATCGTCACGATATCCTTTCCCTGTGCTTCGATAGCCAAAGTCAGACACGAGAGAATCGGCTTGCCGTCCATGATGACGGTGCAGCCGCCGCAATCTCCCTTGTTGCACATCTCCTTTGTACCGGTGAGTCCGAGCGTCTCCCGCAAGACCTCGAGCAGGGTCCTCCGGGTGTCCACTTGGACGCTGTACTGATCGCCATTCACCATAAACGTCATATCCTGCTTCATAGCAGCAACCTCCATTCTTCAGGACAGGGCCTTTTTGATAGCCCTGCGGACCATTACCTTGACCAATTCCTTCTTGTAGTCCACGGTGAAATAGACATCTGCTCCCACGTGTGCCTCTTTTGCCGCCGCCTCTGCCACCTGCTCGATGAGCGCATCCGTCACAGTCTGGCCTTTGAGCATATCTTGCGCCTTTTTCGGTACGCGCGTGGGCAACGTGACACCGCCCAGAGCGATCCGTGCTGCAGTACATTTCTTGCCGGACATGGAAAGGGCTACGGCCGCAGAGACCGTGGCATAGTCAAACCGTTTGCGCATGGCCCACTTTTCGTAGCCCGCCTTTGTCTCTTTAGCCACAGGGACCAGGATCTCAGCGAGAATCTCTCCGTCTTTGAGCTCCCTGTACAGCTCTTCTACCAGAACCGTCCGGCTCCCCGCTGCGCTGGTGAGCTTTGCCTGGGACCCCAGGGCGCTGAGCACCGGCACCATTTCTGCGGTGGCCAGGTTGCAGGCTACGTTCCCACCAATCGTACCCATAGTGCGGATCTGTGGGGTAGCGTGTATGCTGCACGCACCTGCGAGCAGCGCAGACTGCTTTTGCACGACGCGGGAGTCTGCCACGGACTGGATAGAAGCCATGGGCCCGATCGAGAGCTTTCCATCCTTCGATGCACGTATCCCATCAAGATTGGGAATCGCCTTCAGACTCATCACGTATTTCTTGACACCGATACGTTCTTTCATGCGGTGGAGCGTAATGGTGCCGCCCGCCATAACCCGCGTCTCCGTCTGGTAGGCCTGAAGGAATGCTGTCGCCTCATCAAGGCTCTTGGGGGCAACGTACTCAAAGGGGGGCAAACGTCTATAGTAGTACATGGGTCACTCCTTTCCTTTATTCTTGCGTTGAGCCACGTCAAGCGAACGGCTGCTGTAAGACAGATCAATCTCGGGCAAGTTTATCCGCTTCGGCCACCCAGCCTCCGCCCATAGACTTGTACATGTTCACGAGAGCACGAAAGAGGGCGCCCTGTGTCTGCGCATACAAGAGCTCTCCCTGGAAGAGGCTGCGCTGGGCATCGAGCACTTCGATGTAGCTGGTATAGCCGTTGTCGTAACGCAGCTCCGCGAGTCGGGCATAACTGCGCAATGCCTCCACCTGCTCCTTTTGTATCCCGAGCATTTCTCTTGACCTGTTCTGATCGATCAGGGCATCGTCCACTTCTCTGAAGGCCTGCTGGATCACTCTCTGGTAACGGAACAGAGTCTCCTGCTGCACGGACTCGGCCGCCTTCACCTGCCCTGCTATGGCCCCCGCGGTAAAGATAGGCATGGTGACCGCAGGAGTAACGTAAGTCCAGGCACTTGTTGCACCGGCAAAGAGATAGGAGAGCTCCCTGCTCGCCACGCCATAGGTGCCTGTGAGGAAAATTGTGGGGAAATAAAGAGCTCTGGCCACGCCGATTCTCGCGTTTGCTGCGATAAGGTCCTGCTCGGCCTGGCGTATGTCCGGGCGCTTTTCAAGAAGACTTGAAGGCAACCCGGACGGCACCGTGGGCAGCACAAGGTCATCGATCTGTCTACCGCGCGGGATGGGTCCGGGGTTTCTCCCGAGCAAGACGCTGAGAGCGTTCTCCTGCTGAGCGATCAACTTTTGAATAAAGGGGATGGTAGCGAGCGCCGATAGGTATTCCGATTCTGCCTGTCGCAGCTCAAGCTCTGAGATCAGGCCCCGCCCGAAGCGAAGCGTAAACAGATTGAAGGAGTTCTCACGGCTTTTTGCCGTCCGTTGCGCTATTTCGAGCTGCTTGTCAAGGTCCAAAAGATCGGTGTAGGCAATTGCTACAGAAGTCACAACGGTCAGAATCACCCCACGCCGCGCCTCTTCAGTGCTCAGGAGGTCGGCACGCGCCGCTTCCGTTGCCCGGCGAAGCTGTCCCCAGAGGTCGATCTGCCAGCTCGCGTTGAGAAACGCCTGGTAAAGGTCGCCCGGGTTCTCGAGCGTGGCAGAAGGGAGAGGGTTGGTCAGGTTGGAGAATTGCTGCCTCTGGGCGCTGCCTGTGCCGGTCATCTGCGGAAACTGCGCGGCACGGGTAAAGCCATAGCGTCCCATGAATTCTTCGACCCTTGCTGCGGCAACTTTCACGTCCTTGTTCTCTCTCAACGCAGTCTGGATCAGGTCTGTGAGCACCGGATCGTTGAACTGATCCCACCACGCGGTATTGACAAGGTCTTTTGCCTCCCGTTCCTCAATGCGCCACGATGCGGGTGAATTAACTTGCGGACGCCGGTAATCCGGGCCAATCGCACACCCCAAAAGCAAGGAGATGAGAAAAAGAAGAGGCAGAAAAATAGAAAGTGAATAGGCTATTGACCGGCGCATGTCACTCCTCCCTTTTCGGGCCGCCTGTGAGCCCCGGACCACTGCCGCCTGACCCGCCTTGTTCCGGCAGGCCCTTCCCCTTTCTCCAGTCAACTACTTTCCCCACGACGTAGAATGTCACCGGTATCAGGAAGATAGCGATCAGCGTCGCGGCAGCCGTGCCGCCCATGACAGCAGTGCCCATGATCTGTCGCGCCACCGCACCTGCACCGCGGGAGAAGGCAAGAGGAAGCACGCCCAGGAGAAATGCGAAAGATGTCATGAGGATTGGCCTGAGCCGCAGTCTGGCTCCTTCAATCGCGGCCTCGGCAAGGGGCCTTCCCCGTTCATGCCTCGTCTTTGCAAATTCGACGATCAGGATCGCGTTCTTTGCGGAAAGACCGATGAGCACGATAAGACCGATCTGGGCGTATACATTGTTGTTCACCGCGCTGCTTATCTGGTGGCGCAAGGCTATGCCGGCAAAAGCCCCGAAGACCGCAACGGGCGTAGCGAGGAGCACACTGAACGGGAGTGACCAGCTTTCATACTGCGCTGCAAGGATGAGAAAAACGCAGAGAAGAGAAAATCCGAAGATTGCCGAAGCAGGTATCCCTTCCTGGGCCTTCTTCTCCTGGAAGGTCATGCCGACGTAATCGAGCCCCATCTCAGCGGGCATTGTCTGTTTGAACACATCTTCGATGGCTGACACGACCTGACCCGAGCTGAAGCCGGGCTTGCCCGTGGCGTAAAGTTGGGCCGCTTTGTAGAGGTTGTAGCGCATCGTAAATTCGGGCCCCGGCCGGGACTCAATTGTAGTGAGCGCCGATAGCGGCACAGCGTCACCCCTGTCGTTGTGCACGTAGAACTGGCCGACGTTCTCCGCCTTGGTGCGGTACTCCCCTTCTGCCTGGACATAGACCTGCCACTGACGGCCGAAGCGGTTAAAGTAGTTGATGAAGTAACCTCCCATGAAGGCCTGGAGCGTCTGGTAGACCTCCGCCACGTCTACGCCCTGTTTGAGCACCTTTTCACGGTCCACGTTCACGTATAACTGAGGCACGGACGGGAGAAATGTGGTCGTTACCCGGGCAAGCTCAGGCCTCTTTCTTGCCGCGTCAATGAACTTGTCGACATTCTCGGCCAGAAAATTGATGTTTCTCCCGGCCCGGTCCTCGAGAACAAAATTGGCTCCACCCGCCAACCCGATACCCGGAATGGCCGGAGGTTGGAAGGCGTACGCAACCGTCTGAGGCAGCTTTCCCAATTCACGGTTGAGGTGCGCCATGATGGCCTGATATTCTTCTTCAGGTTTTTTTCGATATCTCCATTCTTTCAACGTTACGAAGAAAAAACCGCTGTACGTGTTCTGGGCAAGACTCATCAGGCTGTTGCCAACCAGCGTCTGGTAATGTTCAACGCCAGGCGTATTCCTGATGATCTCCTCAATCTTTCTACAGACCTGATCTGTGCGCTGAAGCGAGGCAGCGTCAGGCAGAGCCACGTTGATATACATGTAACCCTGATCTTCTTCAGGTAAGAATCCTCTTGGGATTCTGTTGCCGATAAAAATACCAAAGATCGCTACCACCACAAGAAAGAGCAGGCTGAGGGAGCTTTTACGGATCAGCCCCCCGCAAATATTCAGGTAGGTCTTGGAGGCGCGGCCGAAGAGATTATTGAACCACCTGAAAAAAGGACCCAGAAAGCCCCGCCCTTCCTTCCCCGGCTTCAGGATGAGGGCGCAGAGTGCGGGGCTCAAGGTCAGGGCGTTGAAGGCTGAGATGAGAACCGAGATAGCGATGGTTATGGCAAATTGCTGATAGAGCCTGCCCGTGATACCCGGTATGAAGATCACGGGGATGAAGACAGCCGCAAGTATCAACGCAATGGCCATAACAGGGCCTGCGACCTCGCTCATGGCCTTAAGCGCCGATTCTTTCGGTGAAAAACCTTCCTCCATGTGACGCTCCACGGCCTCCACCACAATGATGGCGTCATCAACGACCAAGCCTATGGCCAGCACGAGGCCAAAGAGCGACAGGGTGTTGATCGAGAAGCCGAGCAATGGAAAAACAGCGAAAGTGCCGATAAGGGAAACTGGAACCGCAAGCGTCGGAATGAGCGTAGCCCTCCATCCCTGAAGGAAGACGAAGACCACAAGAATGACAAGACCCATGGCGATCAAGAGCGTTTTAAGAATTTCACGGATGCCTTCGCCGATGGATCGGGTCGTATCAAGGGCGATCGTATAGTCAAGGTCGGTAGGGAACCGTTGCTTGGCCCGTTCCATCACCTTCCTGACACCCTCAACAATGGTGAGGGCATTGGATCCGGGTAATTGGTAGATAGCCATAATCCCGGCCGGCTCACCATTAAGACGGCCCATCAAATTGTACGTCTGCGACCCCAGCTCAATGCGCGCTACGTCCTTCAAGCGGACAACTGAGCCGTCAACATTGGCACGTATAACGATCGACCCAAAGTCTTCAGGCGACACAAGACGACCTTGGGTGCGGACCGTATAGGTGAACTCCTGCCCAGGAGGCACCGGTTCACTACCTATCTGTCCGGCAGGGTTGACCGTATTCTGCTTCTGGACCGCATTGATGATATCGGGCACCGTGATACCAAGTTTGCCCAGAGTATCAGGCTTGACCCATATGCGTATTGCGTAACGGTCTGCCCCGTATACGCCTACCTGAGCCACGCCCGGCACGCGTACCATTTGATCATTGAGGTTAATGAACGCGTAGTTTGCCAGAAATCTACCATCAAAGGTCCTCTTGGGGGAATGCAGGGCTACGAGCATGAGCGGCGCAGCCCTCGATTTCTGGATGGTCACGCCGTAGTTGCGCACGTCAGCGGGAAGCTGTCCCTGGATCTGGTTCTGCCGCATCTGTGTGAAGATCAGGTCCGTATTCGGGTCAGTCTTAACGTCGAAGTTGACGAACATACGCATGGTGCCGTTGCTGGCATTCACGGAATACATATAGTTCATGTTGTCAACGCCGCTGATCTGCTCCTCCATGGGGGTCGCCACGGACTGTTCGAGGGTTTCTGCGTCGGCGCCGGTATAACGCGTAAAGATCTGAATTTCCGGGGGAACGATCTCAGGGAACTGAGCAACTGGCAAGCCCGTCATGGCAACGATTCCCAGAATAACGAACATGATGGAGATGACCATCGCCACGATGGGACGGTTTATGAAGAACTTTGACATAAAGGCGTCTCTTACCTTTTCCCGGTATTTTCCGGCGCCGGCGCGGGCTCGGCGTTTGCTTTCACCGCCGTACCTTGTTTGACCTTCTGGAGCCCTTCGGTTATGACCCGCTCACCCGGCTTCAAACCCTCATCTATGACCCAGAGGCTGTCGAGCCGTTCGCCCGCTTTGACCGGCCTTATCGCAACCTTGTTGTCTGCTCCAACCACAGCCACCTGGTATCCTGCCTGTAGTTCCATGATCGCCCGCTGCGGCACCAGAAGCGCGCCCTTCTTGACCTCGGTCTGCGCGCGAACCCTGGCGAACTGTCCGGGCCGGATCACGTTTCTCGGATTGGGGAAAAGAGCCGCGACTTTGATTGTGCCGGTCTTTACGTCCACCTGGCGGTCCGCAAAAGCAAAAGAGCCGGTGTGCGGATGGACTTTCCCGTCCGCAAGGATCAGCTCCAGTGGCATCTTCTGGCCATGTTCCTGATCGTTCTGTACGTATTTGAGGTACTCCTGCTCACTCATGAGAATATAAACCTTGATAGGATCAACCGTTGAAACCGTAGTCAGTTCCTCCACCGAACCCGGACCCACAAGGTTGCCCAACTGCGCCTTGGCAATTCCTGCTATCCCGTCTATCGGAGAGGTGACCCTGGTGAATCCGAGATCGAGCTGCGTCTTATCTACCAGGGCCTGGAGTGCGATCACCGCAGCATGGGTTGCTGCCTCAGCGCCGACCGCATCATCAAAATCCTTCTTGCTCACCGCTCTCTGTTCCACCAGAGGTTTGATGCGTTCGAGATTGGCCTTCGCCGTTTCCCAGCGCGCCTGCTGTTCTGCGAGTTGTCCTTGCGCCTGTTCCAGTGCGGCCTGGAAGGTGCGCGGATCGATCTCGAAGAGAACCTGCCCCTTCCTGACGACATCACCCTCAGTGTAATCCCGCTTTATCAGATAGCCCTGCACCTGCGCACGAATGGTCGCATTTACGAGACCGTCTGTGGAGGCAGTCCACTCCGAATATATGGGGACATCCTTTTTAATGACTTCCACCACTTCAACAGTGGGGAAAGTTGCGGTTTCCGTCGTTCGCGCTCCTTGGCATCCCGGCAGGAAAAGCGCTACGCCAAGGATCACGAAAAGACTCGCGTAAAAAAACTCCGCCACCCTATCGTTCCGTGCCATTCAACGTCCTCCTCAACCCTATCACACCACCTGCACCCGGGTGTGACTTGTATGTGCACATAAACTCCCCCTCGATACATCTTTGTTCTGCTCTATCCTGGATTGTTCCGCGTTGTTCCGCGTTTTTTTGTCAAACATATCTTCATACAAATAACATACCAAGCAGTTCAGTGGTCTCGGTGCAATAGTCATTTCCACTCTTAAGCATGTTCATCGGACTCTGGCTCATTCGGACGAAGGAAGGCTCCGGAAATGCAGTCGAGTTACGACTGCGAGGGAGGTCCACGGTAGATGCGATGGAAAACGACGGGAGAGTAAATGCAGAATCCTCCTTCAGGCGGGAAAAGGCGTGTTGCGGCCTTGTAGAGCTCAAGGAAAAATTGATGTCCGACCAGAGCAACGAAACCGGTGCCGACAATTTGATATATGTATGACCGACCATCTGCGCGACTAAGCTCGGCTGCACTGATTTTTGCCGCACACGTAAAGATAAAAAGCAACAGAAGCAGCGCAACCGCCTTCGTAACACAAAGTCTGAAACGACGCATTACGAACGCTCCCCGACGCTGAAAAAATAACATATCTGGTGAAGAAAGAAAAGGAAAGCCATTTGTTCCGAGCGCAACCAGACTACTATCCGCCCCCACGGCACCAAAAGATGAGGACAAAGGCAGAGAGCACCTCTATGGAGTTTGGCCTAGATCTTGCTATTCCGAACACATGCCCAGCAGGCTTCTGCCTCTCATGAATTCTCTGGCAAAGAGCCTGGTACCGCTTTCGCGGTACTATATGAAAGCAGTGGCACTGGCGTATTAGTAAACTCGCTGATGTGTCTCATCCTTGGCTGTTCACTGTTGACTTCAGAGTGGCAAGGGCGGTAGCCTATCTCGGCCACACCAAGAAGGGGTTATATGAATCTCGCAGAAAAGATTAGATCCAAGCAGGCAAAGATTGGCGTCATCGGTCTCGGTTACGTGGGCTTGCCCCTCGTGATCGAGTTCTGTAAGGCAGGGTTTAGCGTCACGGGTTTTGACATAGATGACAAGAAAGTGGCGTTGCTGAAGAAGGGCGAGAGCTACATCAAACACATCGATGCGTCCCGCATTGTGCCGCTCATCCGTCCTCCGCAGAAGGGTGCACCACCCTTTTCTCCCACTTCAGATTTTTCGCGCCTCGCTGCTATGGATTGCATACTCGTCTGCGTACCCACACCCCTGAACAAGAACCGGGAACCAGACATGACCTATGTCTTCAACACAACGAAGAGTATAGCACGCTATCTTCGAAAAGGTCAGCTGATCGTACTCGAATCGACGACATACCCCGGCACGACAGATGAAGATATGCGGAGCATGCTTGAAGAACCGGGCTTTAAGGCAGGCGTCGATTTCTACCTCGCCTTTTCTCCGGAAAGGGAAGACCCTAACAACCCGCAGTTTACTACGGCTACCATTCCCAAGGTAGTCGGCGGTTGCACCAAAGCGTGTTTGAGTGTGGCGACAGCGCTCTATGGACAGATCATGCAGCGCATCGTTCCTGTCTCGTCAACGAGGGTGGCTGAAGCGACAAAGCTGCTGGAGAATATCTATCGTTCGGTCAATATTGCGCTGGTGAACGAGTTGAAGATACTCTTCGACCGCATGGACATTGACATATGGGAAGTCATCGAAGCGGCAAAAACAAAGCCCTTCGGCTTTCAGGCCTTCTACCCCGGCCCAGGACTGGGAGGGCACTGCATCCCGATTGATCCCTTCTATCTGACGTGGAAGGCGCGAGAGTATGAAGTTGCCACGAGGTTCATCGAACTCGCCGGCGAGATCAATACGAACATGCCGAGCTATGTTGTTCAGAAATTGATGGCGGCGCTGAACGAGAAAGGGAAGTGTCTTAAGGGCTCCCGGATTCTCGTGCTCGGTGTCGCGTACAAACCGAACGTTGACGACGATCGGGAAAGTCCTGCGTTCGTGATCATGGAACTGATCGAGAAGGGCGGCGGGACGGTGGATTATAGCGATCCTTACGTGCCCAGGCTCAAAAAGGTCCGCAAATTCAACTTCGACAAGGCATCCGTGCAGCTCACCGCGAAAAAAATCAAGAGCTATGACGCAGTCGTGATCGTGACTAATCACGCAAACGTTAATTATAAGCTCGTAGAAAAAAATGCCAAACTTATCATCGACACCCGCAACGCCCTCAAAAAGATTGGCATCAGACACGGCAATGTCTGCAAGGCTTGACAGTATGCAGGCCACAAGCTCGCTGGAATGAGCATCAGCTGTAACCAAGAGCTTACGCGGGGCCTTATAATCAAAGTCCTCGCTGCGGGCATGGTGATAAACGTCCTCTGAGGCAACATGGAGACTATTCTAGTAACTGGCGCAGCCGGTTTTATCGGCTGCAAAACAGCAAGTTTGCTCCTTGAGCAGGGGTTCGCAGTTGTCGGCGTGGATAATCTCAACGACTATTACGACGTCCGGCTGAAATATTACCGACTGGAAACCCTGAAGGCTAACCGCGACTTTACATTTCTTCAAGCCGATATCGAGAGCATAAACGAGCTGGAGCCAATATTCCGGGACCATACGTTAGCTGCGGTTATAAACCTTGCCGCTCGTGCCGGAGTTCGTTACAGCCTTCGAAATCCATACGTGTACATGAACACCAATCTGTATGGCACCCTGAATCTGCTCGAGCTGATGCGCAAACACAGCGTTAACAAGATGGTGCTGGCCTCGTCATCATCCCTGTACGCCGGACAGAAGATGCCGTTCTCCGAAGACCTTCCAGTAAATACTCCCATATCACCCTACGCAGCTTCAAAGAAAGCTGCAGAAATGGTCGCATATACGTATCACTACCTCTATGGCATTGACGTCTCGGTACTTCGCTATTTCACGGTCTATGGTCCCGCAGGGAGACCGGATATGAGCCCCTTCAGGTTCATCACGTGGATCGAAGAAGGGAAGGAACTCACCGTATATGGGGATGGGTCACAAACCCGTGATTTTACGTACGTTGATGATATTGCGGAAGGGACGATAAAGGCCGTGCAGCCCCTGGGATTTGAGATCATTAATCTGGGAGACAGTCAACCCCATGCGCTCTCGCAGCTTATTTCCCTGATAGAGTCTAGCCTTGGCAAACGAGCGAGGATTTCATACCAGCCTTGCCAAAAGGCGGATATGAAGGAGACGTGGGCAAACATCGCTAAAGCTAGGAAGCTTTTGAACTGGTACCCGAAGACCCCACTTGACGAGGGCGTGCGCGGAGCTGTCGCGTGGCACGTCGAACATCGGTCACTGGTGAGACAGATTGATATAGACCTCTCGGTGTGAGTCGTTAGAAACCAACAGCTGAGCAACCAGGAGGTGACTCACGGGCTCATCAGTAATCCGGGGAATTAAATTGTCCCGCACTCGAGCAGAACAGGTTCCCATCTTTACAAAGACACCAACATGCTCCATAACATACATCGATTAAGGAGGTAATCATGAGACAGCGCAGAAACCACGCATATCTAAATGTTGTCGGATTATTTTTCGTTCTTGCACTCTTTTCTTCGGTCGTGCTCGCCCAAGAGGCCGTGCCTTGGCTGACCCTGGCCGACGGGACCAAAGTCACCATGACGCAGGCGCAATTCGACAGCCTGGTGCAACAGGCGGGAATATCCTATTATGGCCCAACAGTAGCGCGCCCCCAGGTAACGGCGGGCCAGATGAGCATGCCTGTGCCGAGCGTACTGGGTGGTGTATTGGGAGGGGGCTACATTGTCGGTGATCCAGTAGCTATTGCCGCAGGCATGAATGCAGTGGGCATTACTTCCACCGCAACCGGTGCAGGCCTGACAGGAGGCGCGGCAGCCGCAGGGACAATCGCAACCGGGGAGGCAGTAAAAGACTCTGCCACAGCTCCCAGGCCGGAGGGGAGACCATAGCAGCTGGAATGCACTGACCGCTAGCCTCGGTAGCCGTTAGAAGGGGCCGACGAGGACGTTCGCGTGCTCGTCGGCCTTTTTTTCTCCTGCCGATTAACCTTCATTCACACTGATAGAGGTTCCGGGAATCCACCGGGTGCCTGCCTCCGGGTGTGAACCTCCTTGCCGCGACTCTGTTCATCGTACTTTCAGGTGTGATATACTCCACGCACACACTTCAAAACGATGGAAGAGATATGATCATTCAATACGCGTGGCTTGAGGATATTCAATGAATCGAATCTTCGGGACTGAGAGGCGTGACAAGCCAAGGTGGTAGCATAGCGTGAAAAAGGTGATCTCATTTGATCTTGACGGAACGCTCGTCCAGGGAAAATTCGGCGACATGGTGTGGCATCACGGTATCCCGGGCAAATACGCCGAAAAGTATGGTGTACGCTTCGAAGATGCACAGAGGCTCATACTCAGAGAGTATGAAATCATAGGTGATGCAAACTTGCTGTGGTACGACGTGGAATACTGGATCGCCAAGTTTGGGTTACCAGTATCCGCGCATGAGTTACTGGACGCCTATGTTAACCACATAGAGGTAACCCCCCACGCACTTGAAGTCTTACACGACCTAAAAGCCCGCTACAGGCTTGTGCTAGCATCAAATGCTTCCAGGGTATTCGTAGAGAAAGAGATCGCGCATGCAGGGCTCACTGACTACTTTGAATACATTGTCTCAGCAACCTCCGACCTCGGCATGGTCAAGAAAGAAGAGCGATTCTATCACGGGCTGGCAACCAGCCTCGGGGTTTCGCCCGGGGATATCACTCACGTGGGTGATCACCCGGTTTTTGATTACGAGGTACCTCGCTCCCTCGGTATTGAATGCTACCATTACAATCCGTCCGGCAAGAGCAATGGCAATGTGATTAATGACCTGCGGGAGCTTCTGAGAAGACTGTGAGAGCGTGAGTGGCAAGTGTGTAGTGTATGGTGCATAGAGCATAGTGCTTAGTGAATGCTACCTGGTGAATTGATAGGACTATGCGTTGGTTGGGTTTCCCACCAAACACTATACACTAAGCACTATACACTGCTCTCGGGGTGTGAGACATGAAAACGTGCTACAAGTGCGGGACAACCATTGAGTTAGAGAAGGTTTCACGAAGGGATGAATGCCCGAAATGCGGTTCTGACCTTCGCGCCTGTTTGAACTGCGCGTTCTACGCAGAGTCCAAGTCTAATGCCTGTATGGAGTCACAAGCTGAGCCCGTGAAAGAAAAGGACAGAGCAAATTATTGCGATTTCTTCCGCTTCAAGGAGATTGCGACCGGTCACCCCCGCGCGGGTGCCCCAGCAACGCAACAAACAAAGTCTGGGAAGGCAGAAGCTGAGAAGCTCTGGAATGAGCTCTTCAAGAAGCGCTAGTTCTCTTTGCTATCTCTGGCCTTTGTGTAAATAATTCTGTAACGCTCCCTGTCAACATCGAAACACGCTGTACAGCCTCTTTCTTCACAATCCGCACTTTTCATCTCCTCCTCTGTGGGCAGGGGCTCCAGGAGCACATCGAACCCTATAGACTCATAAAGCTCGACCGCCTCCTGTAGCCTCGGCTCCGTCGCAATAAACCTTCTCTCCCAGCCCTCCGTAACGAGTTCTTCCTCTCTTTTCGTCACAGCCCCACAGTATACACAATTGCACGGGGGCGCCTCAAGGACAGAAGCCGATCGCTGCGCTTGAGGATCGCCGATAAGCCGGCTTAAGGACCGGGCCGGTAGCCCTCGAGGAGCGGCTTTCAGCCTTGAGGTAACTGCCTTCAGCCTCAAGTCGCAGGATGCGACGCTCCTTGAGGAAACGAAGTTTCCGCTCCTTAAGGCTCATCAGAGCCGGTCCTCAAGCGAAGCGCTCGGTTCAGAACGATTTTATCTGCCCCCCCTAAAGTTTACCGCATATTCCTCCGAAAATAGACAGGACAGTAAATACAACTGACAACGTTTCATCTACGGACAACACAAAAGAAGAGGGGGATTCCACGTGACAAGCGGTAGCAGCGTGCATATTGAAGCTAGTGGTAGCCTGATTGCTAATCCGCCCGGACGTGCCGCCCATAAGGAAAGGGCTCATGGTTCGGCAGCTCTCAGTTTCGGCACGGACCTTTCTTTAATTGCACTGCTCGCTCGAGCAGGACTTCTATCACCTCTCGTCTTCCGAGTCTGGTGTTACGTGCGACCGTTCCTGCAGTGATGGGACAGGCACAGCTCACCTACGTAACCTATACGGGTTCCAGTATGGAACCTATCCTCAAACCCGGAGATCTCCTCCAGGTTCTCGCTTACTCAGGCAGCCCAGTCAGGCGCGGGGATGTTATTTTCTATTCATGTCCCTCAAAGAGCTGCAACGTCGTGCACCGCGTGACAGATTTTGATACTCGCGGAATCAGGACAAGGGGAGACAGCAATGCACGTATTGACCCGTGGGTTGTAAGCCCTAAGCAGGTCGTCGGGTACGTTGCGCATGCGCAACGCGGCTGTCGATGGCGGCTAATCTCAGGTGGGCTCGTGGGGCACTTTGTGGCAAACCTCCTGCACGCTGTTAAGCATTTCAGCCTCTTCTTCTCAGGCGCACTCTATCCTCTCTATCGTTGAATTACATAGGCCACTCCTGCCGTGCGGGAAGATGCTCTTCCTCTGTGCCTCTTCACAGTACCAGAAGCCTGCCCAGAGATTTTTGCTCCGGTAATAGTTCTGAGCCACGCAACTCCCCAGGCAGATGCTTTTCATCAGGCAGTCGCCGCAGATACCTTCAAACCGATGGGGCAGGCCGTCGCGCAGCTCGTTGAGCACGGATGAATCACGCCAGACGTCTTCCAGCCGGTCCGTCGACGCATGGCCGAAAACGAGCTCAGGTACGCTCTCCCCGATCCCACAGAGCGCGTATGAACCATTGGCGAGCACGCCCAAGATACCCAGAATCCCGCAGACACCGCAGCCCTGCTGCTCGCCGAACATCTTGCTCATAGGCTTGAAGGCAGCAGGGTGGCTGTAGAAGAGTTTCAGGTGTGTGGACGCAGAGAGTGTTTTTTCGACCCACGCACCCAGCTCCACCAGTTCATCGATGGTGAGGGCTTCTCCCTGCTCGTGCATCTTCTCCCCTCTGGCGGTGGGCTGCACAAGGTTGAACTTAACAGAGCCCGCGCCCACGGATTCTGCAAGGCGCACCACAGCCCCCATCTGGTCTTTGTTGCGACGTACGATGCTCATGATCACCTGCGGTCTGAAACCTGCAGACACGAGATTTTGGATGCCCTGGAGTGCCGCCTCAAATGAACCGTTCACACCGCGCATCCACTCGTGGGTCGCAGCATCCGCCCCATCGATACTGACGGAGACGAATGTGTTCTTGCAGGACTTCAGTTCCTGAGCCAGCTCGGGTGTGCAGAGGACTCCATTCGTTTCGACCGTGAGTCCCAAATCTTCTCTTCGCACAATACCCAGTAGCTCCCGTATGTGCGGGTGCAGCAGCGGCTCACCACCCGTCAGCTTCACACCGGTAAGGCCAAGAAGCTTCGCCTGCTTAATAATCGACTCGAAGAGATCCACAGGGAGCGCCGGGTAGCTCTTTCCTCCTCCCTGGAATTTCGGCGCTATCCAGCAGTGACGGCAGGCAAGGTTGCAACCTTCGGTGAGATAGAAATAGATGCAGTTGAGATGGTACCGAACTGCACAGACGTCGGAAGTAACCTGTTGAATTGGTTCGATTCGTTCAGCGAGTTCGATTGGTTCGATTGGTTTCATTGGCTCGATTAGTTCGGCTGGTCTCATTGGTTCCCCTTCGAATCTTGATTCAATTTTGATGTCTTGTTGAGATACGGAATAAAGTTATTGACCTTCTTCCAGGCAAGATTGGCCTGCTCTGTCACTTCGCTCATCTCGGGTTCATCTACGTATTTCTGGTCCAGCGCAACACAACAGTGGCTCACCGTTTCAACAATGGAAGCCCGAGAATAATCCAGAAACTTCATAAACTCTCTCGTGCTAGCACGATGGAAGCCCTCTGCTATGTTGGCCATGGCCGATACCGCGCTTCGTTTAATCTGTCCAACAAGCTCATAGTCCGTTCTAAATCGGTCATTTCTTGTAATCCCATATATCAGCCTCACAAACTTCCTTGCATCCTTCCAGCACTCCAAATCCTCAAATCGTCTTGCGGTCGCCATCGGCCAGCCTTTACCATCTCCGCTCTTCGACCACCCCAACCAACTGAACCAATAGAACTAATTCAACCAATCAAACTAACGGAACCAGTCTCGATTTTTACGCGCAGCATGCGCAGTTGACCGCCGCCGGCAGTCTTCCCCCTTCTCCCAGGAACTTCCTGAGACAGGCATCCGGCGCAGGATGGTAGACGCTGCCGGTGATCGTGTAAGCCAGAGCAGGGCAGCTGCCCGTGCAGTAGTTCATGTACGCGCAGTCCTCGCAGAACTCAAAGCTGGAGAGCGGGATGGTGCGGCGCTCTCTGAGCCGGTTCAACTCGGGGTGGTTTTGCCAGATATCGCGGAGATCATTCTGGTTTATGCGGCCCAGCACCATATGAGGTATTTGAGCACAAGGCACGATGGCCCCGTCAGCACGCACCGCGATCTGGTTCATGGGTCCACCGCAGCCGGTAAGAAAGCCGCGGCCCGACATCTCGCGCCCTTCCTTACGCGCCTGCTCCATTTCCAGCCATCCCCTTCCTTCGGCCAGAGGGCCGGCCGCCGCACTGATCCGGCCGTTATACTTGGCGGTCAGTCGCAGCAGTGTTTCCATGGCCAGGAACCGTTCCTCGGCTGTGAGCTGGACTATCTCGGCATTCTTCCGACAGAGGCCGAGGTGGGACGCGGAATTGGTGGAAAAACCCGACAGACCGACTTCTTCGAGCAGGAGGCGCGAGACGTTCTCAAGGTCACGCACGTTCTTGCGATGGATCGTCACCCGCACCGTGACCGGCAGGTTGTAGCGCTGGAGGTGCTTTATACCATTCATGGCTTTCCGGAAGCTGCCCCTGCCCCGGCAGGCATCATGGGTTATCGGTACGGAGCCGTCAATTGAGACCTGGACACTGTCGCACCGCTTCGTCGACGCGAGAAATGCTGCCATATCGTCAGTGATTAACGTGCCGTTGCTCAGGATCTTGAATCGCATGCGATTACGGACGATGCCTCCTATGAGTTCTTTCAGATCTTCCCGGATGAAAGGCTCACCGCCACACAGTGTCACATCCATGACAGCACAGCGGCCCAACTCCTCGAAAAAGGTGAGCCATGCCTCAGTGGGAAGGTCGGTCCCCACATCGCCCGCGCTCGAGAAATGGCTGCAGTACTTGCAGCGGAGGTTGCACCGGTCGGTTATGTCAATGTCCATCGATTTCGGGGTTCTCATCAGCTGCATAGTTTACCTCCGTGAAATGAGACCGCAGTGCTTGATTGGGGACCGCCGGCAGAGCCGGCTCGAGGAGCGCTGCGCTTGAGGACTACTTCTTTTGAGGATAGACTAATCACTTCAGCATTCATTCGCATCTCCCAAAAATACCCATTTATGTGCTTCACTCTCTTGCCTCAAGCCGCCGAAGGCAGCGGCCCTCAAGGGAGCACGGCTCCCGATCCTGAAGGCCTTCTCGAGGCCGCTCCTCAAGGAAACGAAGTTTCCGGTCTTTGCACCGCCTGCCGCCTTTAGTGCCTCTTTGCAATCACCATACCAAGGGATAGTCACGCAGTAAGTGGCACAGCACGTGCATGGTATGAAAGGATTATGAGGACATGGCTCTCTTATGTCAAGCAAGCGTTTTCAAGGGAAATACCTGCTGATGAAATATCAAGCGCGGAAGAGCTACCTACCGATATCCGGCGCAACCTGAGGCATATCTATCCCTTTATCCGCCGTCATTGGCAAAAAGGCCTCCTCGGCGCCGGATTGATTTTCGTGGGGACACTGCTTAGTTTTCCGCAACCCCTTATCTCCCGGTATCTCGTTGATACGGTCATCGGGGGGCGCCGGCTCAATCTCCTGGCCGGGGTAATTCTCCTCATGGTCGCCATTTCGGGATGCTCAAAACTCTGCGGCCTCCTGCAGCAATTCTACGTCGCCCGCTTTGAGCAGATGGTTACCATGGATATACAGGAGAGCCTGCTCGGCCACGTCCTGCGTCTTCCCAAGGCCTTTTTCGATAGTAAGGAGACAGGGTACCTCATGTCGCGGATATCTTCCGACGTGGGCGGTCTCCAGTGGTTCTTCTCCAGCACCATCGTGCACATCGTCACCAATGTTCTGAGATTCGCGGGCGGGATCTGGTTCCTGGTTTACCTGGAATGGCGGCTTGCCGTGGCAGCGGTTATCGTCCTGCCGGGACTCGTCTTCATGATCCGTTATTTTTCTGGTAGATTGCGTGTCATGAGCCATTGGCTCATGGAACAGCACGCCCAGGTTCACAGCCGCTTTCAGGAATGTCTGTCGTCGGTGCCGCTCATCAAGGCCTTCTCCACAGAAGATCGGGAGGTGTCCACCGTTGTTTCGGGCATGCGAAGAATCGTCAATCTTTCACTCGAACAGTCGACCGTGAACTCGATCGCAGGCCTGGCCATAGGCTCCATGCCCAGCGTGGTGAATCTTTCGGTCCTGGTGATCGGCGCCTATTGGGTGATAACCGGCCACTGGACCCTCGGCTCGCTCTTTGCCTTTCAAGGTTACCTCGGGTACGTGTTCGGCCCGGCCCAGTTCCTTGCTTCGGCCAATTTAGGGCTCCAGGGCGCCAGGGCATCGCTGGAGCGTGTCTCGGCCCTTTTCGACCTTGTCCCGGAGGAGAATACGGGCAAAGGCCTGATAATCGATCGTCTGCAAGGCGACATCGAGTTTCGGAACGTCTCCTTCTCCTATGATGCGCATAACCCTGTGCTTGAAAACGTTTCCTTTCGCGTCAGACAGGGAGAACGCGTGGCCATCGTGGGTCCCAGCGGAGTTGGTAAGACAACCCTGGTGAGCCTCCTCCTCCGGTTCTACCGGCCGACCTCGGGAGAAGTCTATCTCGACGGCATACCCGCCAGCGATATCGAGGTCAGGGCCCTACGCCGGCGCATCGGTTACGTGTCACAGGGTACCTTACTCCTGTCGGGAACCGTTATGGAGAACTTACGGTATGGTAACCAGGAGGCGACGGATGAAGAAGTCATACAGGCTGCAGAGGCCGCGAACATTCATGACTTTATCGTGAGCCTCCCGGAAGGTTACGACACGGAGATCGGACAAAACGGAGTCAGTCTCTCCGAGGGGCAGCGTCAGCGCCTCTCCATCGCGCGAGCACTGATCAAGCGTCCCGATATCCTGGTTCTTGACGAGCCCTCATCCGCGCTCGACAATCTGACTGAAAAATCGATATTCCGTTCATTGCCTTTTCTGGTGCGGAATAAGACCCTCTTTGTGGTGGCCCACCGGCTTTCCACGATTGAGGATTCGGATCGGATCCTGCTCCTGAACGAATGCCGTCTCGTCGCCGTCGGTACCCATCAGTCGCTCCTGGAGGCGAATGCTTACTACAGGTCGCTCTACGGGAACCAACAAGGGGGCATCAGGAGCGCGGACCTTGAAGAGCGGGCTCCGCGCTTGAAGACCATCAACCCCCTGGGTTGAGGTGAAAGGACTGTTGGATTAGTTTGATTAGTGTCATTCGTTTAATTGGTTATATTGTTCGAAAAGTTCTACGTCGGCCAGACCTCGTCTGCAAACAACTGGGCGGATACCCCTTGCGTGGCATGCGCCCAGTTGGGTTTTCTGCATTACCGAATTAATGACGGCATCCCTGTTCTTTGCATCCCAAGTCTTGCATCACATCCAGAATCTGATCTGCCACCTCAGCAGCAGTTTCCGAGACACAGGCCTTTTTGGACTTCAGGTGCTTGAGGACGCGGTCGTAGGCGTCGTCAAGTTTATCGCAGGCCTTTTTAATCTTCCCATCCTCTATCCGATGGGCTGCTTTGGTGAGCATCTTTTCTACGCTCTTCCATTGGACCTTGCCACAGTTCCCGGTAGCCGTGCCTTCCGTGAGAGCACTGTCAATGAAATCGAGGATGTCGGCTATCTCGTCTTGAGGGGAAGGAGGAAAAGCGACAAAAGCTTTCATTATTGGACCTGTATCACTCACACTCATGCTGTTTCCTATTACCACCCCGCTGTCATTGATGAACGTTCCGTACGCGGAAGTCCATCCAGGCGGCAGCAGCTCAGTGTATATTCCACCGCTATAGATAAAGCCCTTCTGCGTACCACTACCGTCAGAGCCGCCTCCGACAACCACGCCATTGTCATTGATGCAGTATGCGTACGCGGAAGTCCATCCAGGCGGCAGCAGCTCAGTGTATATTCCACCGCTATAGATAAAGCCCTTCTGCGTACCACTGCCGTCAGAGCCGCCTCCGACCACGACCCCGCTGTCATTGATGAAGTATGCGTACGCGGAAGTCCATCCTTCAGGCAGCGGCTCGGCATACGCCCCGCCCTCGTAAATAAAACTCTTCCAGTTACCGCCTTGGAAACCGACCCCTACCACCGCCCCGCTGTTATTGATCCAGCTTGCGTAGGCAAAATCCCATCCTTTCGGCAGCAGCTCGGTGTACCTTCCGCTGTTATAGATAAAGCCCTTCTGCGTACCACTGCCGTCAGAGCCGCCTCCGACCACGACCCCACTGTCATTGATGAACGCTGCGCCGGCGGAAGTCCATCCTTTCGGCAGCAGCTCGGTGTATCTTCCGCTGTTATAGATAAAGCCCTTCTGCGTACCACTGCCATCGGAACCAGCTCCGACCACGACCCCACTGTTATTAATGAACGCTGCGTACGCGGAAGTCCATCCCGGCGGCAGCGGCATGGTATACGCTCCGTCCTCATAAATAAAGCCCTTCCAGTTACCGCCTTGCAAACCGCTTCCGACCACAGCCCCGCTGTCATTGATGGCGTAAGCCTGAACAAAATCCAATCCATTCGGCACTAGCTCAGTATAGGTGTAGCTGGCTCCGATCGAGCCAGGCACGAAAATCAAACTGAATATTGCACACAGAAAATATATCAACAATGGGCTCACTGACGAAAACCAAAAAACACTCCGCGTTTCTCCCTGTCTCGTGTTCATGTCCGCCCCCTCCCTCGTGGGCTGGCAATGCGGTTGTTGCTGGTGTGCTCCCGGTAACCTCCCTCGGTACACTCTTCTCACATGACCGTTCTCTGCAGACACCTACTACATATTATCGGACAAAATGCTCCTAGATGTTATAGGCAGCGGACAAATGAGTCGGGGATGCTGGGCGGCGAATTGTCAACGCCCGACAATTGCAAGTACGTCCAAGGCAGGGGATGCCTTGCTCTGCTCACCCCGGGTGTGTAACTGCCGTTGCTCTCAAGAGCACAGGCATTTGTGACCGTGTAAGGAGATGAAAATTTGGATACGCCGAAATTCGTCCACAACGTTTGGCCCTATGTCTCGCTGCTGCCGATCCTGGCGAGGCCCGTTGCAACCAGTTCATCAACAAACGCCTCGATATGGTCCCTGACGTCCTCTGGCACGTCTTCAGCATGCTCGCGAGCCTTTTTCAGGATAGCGTCCAGAGTGTGCTCGCCATCCAGGAGCTTCCAGATAAAAACGGCCGAAGGATTGATGCCGACTGCATTGCCCGTCTCAGGATCGAACAGAATGGCCCAATCATCAAACTCCTCCCGGAGCACGACCCAAGGGTTGGCTGTGGGTTTATCATCGTTTGTCACGACCTCAGCCTCTCCGATCGTTATTGTCCCAAGCAACGATTATCGCGCTGAAATGGCTATTGGTTGCACGACCTATTGGCACAAAGAATGACATTAAGGGTGACCAGCGTACTGGCATATCAGAGTATACGATGCATCGGCGCCTGTCGTATAGGCCATAACTTATAAGCTTTTTAAGCCTCTGATTCAAGCAGAAAAACTTATCTTAAGCGGACGGTCTGTTTGGTGGCTCGTCCACTATCCTCTGGCTACCGGAAGAGGGTGGGCCCCAAAAAGAACGGACCGGAAAGGATTTGATTATGACGAAAGAGACGTGCTAAAAACTGAGTATGGAATGGCGCGCCTGGGAGAATTGATATGAAAAGGGGTGGGGGGAAATAATTAGAAAAATGACATCAAAAGAAACAATTGATTGCTTATTTATCCATATACCTAAGTTTACATCTCTTAAGTCTCATGACGTTGGATGCTTAATGATTATGCCAATGGGTGTACTGGCGATCGCAGATTTCATTCAGCGACATGGGTACACCTCACGTATAGTCCATTTAGGATTAAAGAAAATAAAAAATCCTGAATTTTCTTTAGAAGACTACATAAAATCTATTGATGTAAAAATAATAGCCGTGCCTCTCCACTGGTCCGGTCAGTCTTTTAATGTTATTGAGACGATAAAACAAATTAAGTTGATTAAGCCCAGTGTAATTTCGGTACTGGGTGGATTTACAGCTAGCTTTTTTGATCAGGAAATTATGAGCCGTTTTGAGAGTATTGATTTTATCATTCGCGGAGAGGGTGAAATGCCTCTTTTAAAGCTGGTACAGGAATTATCTAAACCGAAGCCCTGTTTGGCAGGTGTGCCCAATCTTGTATGGAGAGACGGGAACAAAATTATCCGAAACGAGCTCCGGTATGTAGCTTCTAAGGAAGATATGGATAATCTAACTTTCACCAATTTCGGTTTATTAGAAGAATCGGAGCTGTATGGACGACTGGGTGAAAGGCAGAACCTTTTTTCTGAAAAGACCATGCCAACCAGAAAATCCTTTTGTCTTTGCATAGGTCGAGGTTGTGCCACCGATTGTACCTTTTGTGGCGGGTCGAAGTTCGCGCAGAAGCTGGTAAATAACAGAACAATACCTGTTTTTCGTTCGCCGCATAAAGTTCTAGAAGATATCGTAAAGCTAAAGAGTGATAATTTCGATGAAATTTATATTGACTTCGATCCTTATCCTAATGGTAACTATTTTATCGAATTATTCCGCTTAATTAGAAAAGCTAAGGTTGATATTTCATGTACCCTTGCCTGCTGGTCTCTTCCAAAGAGAGAATTTGTTGACGAATTTAAAAGAACTTTTAAACGGCATTCACAACTCACGATTTCTCCGGAAACAGGATCAGAAAAACTTAGGCATTTTCACAGAGGATATTCTTACTCGAACCAAGAACTATTGAATGTCCTTGATTATTTTTATAGAAAAGGTGTATCTTCGCAGATCTATTTCAGCTACCCGTTGCCATACAGTAGGAAAGGCGATATCAAAGCAACCAATAATCTCGTACGGCAAATAGAGAAAACATTTGGGGGATACAGCAGAGTACTAATTCATGAGCTTTCATTCGATCCAGCTTCTAAATTGTATTGTGATCCCGGTAAATACAAGATTATAAGCAAGCGGAACAGCTTCTTAGACTATTATCAACAATCAAAGGATGATTCAGAGTATATATTTACGGGATATGGTGAGGAAGAATTTAAAGATCTTTTCCTTCCTTGGCGAAAACGGCAACATACAGAGAGGTCTCTTGGAGGTATGGCCCAGGCACATTATGCCATCGGACAATATAATGAGGCATTGGCATTAGCCAAAGAGGCTGTGGAGCTGAATAATGAATGGGGACATATTACAATTATCCAAAATTGTATTCGTCTGAAAAAGTTCCAAGAAGCCCTGGATGCAATCAAAGTAGCGAAAAAGAAGAGCAGACAGCTTGGATTCTTATCCGAATTACAGTTCCTAGAGGCCCAGGCACATTATGCCCTCGGACAATATAATAAGGCATTGGCATTAGCCAAAGAGACATCAAAACTTAGACCCGAAATCGAAGAATATGATGGTTATTGTTTTCTTGCAGGATCGTGTTTAGAAAAAGGTAAGAAATATTTTGAGGCGATACCAGAGTTGAAAAAAGCAGAAAAGATAAATCCAGAAGAGGCACAAATAAATTTTTCCCTTTTCAACTGTTACAGAAAGACTGGTCAGAAAGACTTAGCGAATAAAGAGTTAGATAAGTTTTTTCTTAAATTTAAGAAGCTCAAAACAGCTTCCACTGCTCTGCAACAAATTAATAAACCATAAAACGTAAAAGTTAAGATCTATCTACCCGCACAGTTCCCGGGGCTCGTCGACGTAAAAATGCAGTTTATAGTGAAATTATAATTGACCGTCTTCACGATACTCGGAGCCAAGCCCAGGGCTGGCGCCGTTACTCCTTTATACCGCTCTCCGCGATTAGCGGCTTGCGATGTTCAATGCTCTGGCAGTCTTACCTTTCCCCAGAGAATACTGGTGATTTTCGAACGTGCATCTTTCACCGTTCTGTATTTAGCGGGATACTCGGCACGGATCATTTTTGCGATTTCTCCCATTGTTCTTCTGCCGTTACAAAGACTAAAAACTCTGCAGTAAATCTCGGATTCCTGGGTGAGCGCGGGCTTAAAATCTTCGCGGCCAATTACTAATTCCTCCTTTGTTACATTAAGATTTGTTTGGTCAAAAGTCGCTACCTCAGTTCCGCCCCTTACTATTCTTATCTGCCATTGCCAAAACAAATTATCCCTATATGGTATGACTTTTAAAATGTAATACACCACATCATCTTTCTTAAGGCCAATGCTCTCCTGCATCGGAAAAAAGGTTTGTTTCCAGTGAGTAATGGGTTCCCGGGGCGAGGTTGAAAGGATAACACTCTTAGATAAACCTGCCTTGAAATACCCAACTAATCCATGGAAAACGCCTTTTCTGTTAATAATAAATTCTCCTTTAAGTATGGAAGGCGTCCTCTCGTCTTCATAAAAATTAACATGAGAGATTAAAAAAGGGTTGGCAAGAAAGCTGATTTTACCTGAACAATCTGCTATATATCGATTTGAAACGGCATACTGTTTTACGGATGAGAAATCAAGGCCATAGAGATCTTTATCCCAAATGCCTATACGATCCCGCCATAGCGCCGACGATTCGACGGGCACTAAATACAGATCAAGCCAAGAAGGTATGAGCTTGCCTTTTGACGTTAAAAATCTTCTTCTTGCATCACTCTTAAATCTATATATATTCTCTTCCAGGCCAAAATGACCAAGTAATTCGGATATGATAACATCTACTTTTTCGGGCAATTCAACTTTGTCTGATCTGTCGTTGATAAAAACAATCTTTTTTTTTAATCCATTTAACCGGGCAAGTTCTTTAGCTTCTTCTATAACGTAATCTTTTTCTATAGCGTAAACTTTCTTTGCCCCGGCCAGAACGGCAAAAAAAGCGAGAATCCCGCTTCCTGTGCCGATATCGCAAACAATGTCGCCCTTTTTAACCATCTCAAAGATGGCCCTTTTATAGGAGTTCATCCTTACTTTGTCTGCCAGCATTAATTGGTGGGAAAAAACACGATCAAACATGCCCAGCGCCATCTCTACGTTAGATTGGAGCCTTTCTTTAGTGCATCGACCTGGATGTCTTACAGAGCCCAACCATAGCCCTTGAGAAACTCGCGGCAAAGTTCGTAAACTTTGCCTTGATCGCGATTATTCCAACCCGCCTGCCGGTGACGGCAGGTGAGGCAAGGAGATCAAGGGATGGATAACCGACACCGGTTACGACCTCCCTAGAGCGTTACAAAGCGAGTACGGGCAGTTCGATGACGTTCCCCCACCCGTCCCTACACTGCAATAGTCGTTCCCAGTCCCTCCGCTGGTGCAAAAGATGGCTCGGTTCCCGCAGCACTGGTCATACGCGTGATTGAGGTGGCCCGTCCCACTTATCGTTTGCGTTTTGCAATTCACCAGCACAGATTCCTCAGGTTTGCCTTTTACCAGGACAATCAGTTGCGGCTTTTCCCACTTTCTATGAGCCATTGTACCCCCCTTACTTTTCAGCTTCAAGCTATAGCTCTTGCATTATAACCTTTATCCGCCGCCAATTCCAGAGCGGCCCAAGCGGACCCTTTTCCTCGGTATCGGCGCTTCCTTGCTGCCAAAATCATCCTTGAGCGATTCCGCGCGGGCGCGGGCGACTGGGCAGAAGTATTCAACCGGCTTATCCAGTTCCCCGGTTTCCAGGTGCGCGTGGGCCGGGCACCAGATGCAAAGATTTATTATCGGGCAGACGCGGCATTTCTCCAGGAACTCTTTTCTGTTTGAGCGCATATCGCGCACTTTCGGGATAAAATCGTGCAAAGCCTCGGTGACAGTCCCTTTTTTAAGGTCATAGAGGCAATCTCGATGCCACAAGGATGAACATAGTCGGAAAAGCCCATCATAGCTCACGGCAAAACTCCCGGTACCGGTTCCGCAATGAAAAAGATGATTACCCACATAACGGACAAACTCAGGGTTGATGAGCTTATCGCAGCCATTTTTTAAAGCTTGAGACCGCTCGAAGTCTGCCTGCTCAATTGCTACGATTTCTTCCGCTGATAAGCGCTCCGATTTTATCTCCTCATTTCTCAGCTCGTTTCCGTCAAAACGCAGATGTAAGAACGGATCAAAACGAAAATAATCTTTAGTCCTCTTCCGGCAAAACTGAGCAATCTGGGACAACTCATGAACATTTGAGCGCAGCGCCATGGCCTTTAAACGGACCTTTATTCCGCCCTGAAGCAACGCCTCCAAGCCTTGCATAAAAGCGTCAAAAGAGCCCGGTTTCCTGGTCACCCTCTCGTATGTTTCTCTGGTAACCCCGTAAACCGTTACTTCGAGAGCGCGCGGAGGGTATTTCCTGAAAAACTTGATGTGCTCTTTAGCAATCAAAGTAGCGTTGGTAAACACCGAAACTAAAAGCCCCTTTTTCCGTAAATAAAGATAAATATCAAAAAAATCTTCCCGCAGCAAGGGTTCGCCGCCGGTAATCAGGCACCAGAGTGCACCTAAATCAACAGCCTGGTTGATTACTCTTTGTAATTCGTAGATTGGCAACTCCTTCTCCTGCGCTTTGTTATCGTTAGCCGGCAAGTTTATGTAGCAATGGCGGCAGTTATTATTGCAGCGGGCGGTGAGTTCTAAATCGAAAGAAATAAGGCTCTTTTTATTCTTCATCTTCTCCCAGAGCGGGAAGTCCGGCAAAGGCATGGAAGTTATGAAAGGACCCCGCATGCTATTTGACTTCAATAAGTATCCTCCTTTTTAGAAGCTCTCCCGCGAGTCCCGCCACATCCTTTTCTATCTCGCCGGGAGACCCCTTGAAATCAGAAACCAGTGCTTTTGCGATTTCTCTTAAGTTCTTATTTCCATCCAGCTTATCCCAAATGGCTCTTCCGGTCCCGTTAAGCGTAAAGATCTCGTCCTCCATATCCCCGATCCCGGAGGTTATCGGAATAATGATGAACTCTCCCGCGACTTCCCGTGCCACCACATCTTCGGATATTTTGTAGATTTTGTTAAGGCTTATTTTCCCCATCACCAATACTCCTTTCTCTCAACAAATTTTCTGACCCTCTCTCGCCACTCCCCCGCCTCCCACGCCCGCTCATACTCCCCCACCAGCCCCAGAAACCTCGCCTCCGCGTGAGCGATCTCGCAAAGGTATTCTACCGGTGTATCCAAGGTGCCGTGCTCCATCCAGGATTTTGCCGGGCATTGCTCGCACAGGCCTTTTAGGAAACATTTTGCGCAGCGAACCAGGTATTCGGGATTGGTGGCCTTCATCTCTCTTACTCCTGGGAGAAAATTCATGAGAGCGTCTTTAAGCGAGCCGTTCCTCACATCATAAATACAATCCGGGTGCCTGGCCATCATACAGGGTTGAAAATTTCCGTAGGCATCCGCACAACCATTGCCGCAGCCGGCGCCGCAGGAAAAAAGTATATCGCCTGACGGCCGCATGAACTTTGGGCAGAATTCCTTCATGGCTCTTACGTAGTCATGTTCATTGCGTGTCATTAGCCTTAATCCCTCTTGGGGTGATAGTCTGAGGCTCCTGATGATCCGATTCTTGTTTGCGTCATCTCTTCTACAGCGTAAATCAAAGAACATGGCATATGACGGCGGCTTATCCATCCACGGAATAGTCGCTGCCCACGTTTCAAATTCATCTATGTCATCCTTATTGGCTGGCAGAAGCGCGCCTTTGACCACAAACGGGATCTCTTTCTTAAGCAGCAAATCCACCCCTCTCTGAAAAGCATCGAAAGAACCTGGCGTGCGGGTTATTGCCTCATATGAACTCTTTTTCATCCCATAAACGGTAACCTCTATTTTTTGTAAGGGTGGGACGCGCGAAAACAGTTCGGCTACATGAGGAGTAATTAAAGTGGCGTTGGTAAAAATTAGAATTTTCAGGCCTGACCTTCTACCAAAAACATATAATTCCTCAAAATCTTCCCTTAAAAGCGGTTCGCCGCCGGTGAACCTGACGCTTAGGCAGCCCAGCGAAACCGCTTCTCTCAATATGTTCTTTATCTCTCCGGTGGCAAGCTCCTTTTCTTTAGCGGCTAAGTCGTTCGGTGGTAGGTTTATACAGCAGTGAATGCAGTTATTATTACAGCGCTCGGTGAGTTCAATATCCAGCATCCCTAATAGTGGGTGATTATCCTTCCACAAGCCGGATTCGTTCATGGTCTGTTTTAAGACATAATCTCCGGTTTTCATTGTCTGCAGTACCCTATTCCTGTAAAAGCTTATGCAATAAGTCTACAACTTTCCCGCTCTTATCGAACCTGAGCACATAGCAGGGAACCTCTCGCGCTATACCGCCGATCAGCGGTAATGTTTTTTCCCACCAATCGACCGTGACAAGAGGTCTAATTAAGCAACTCAACAGCCTCCTGGTAATGTCTTTCTTATTCTTTAATAGTATAAGCCGGTTCTGTTCTGATTTTTCCAGAAACATAACCGCTTTTAGAAACGCGGAGCTCGCCGATATATCCGGCACGTCGCCGTTGCTCCAGGTGCCGTAGATCTTAACGCCCTCGGGGCGCTGGCGCACAATTATCCTGTCATCGCAGAGGATTTCGGCTTTGCCTTGTAACATAGTTGCCATGGTGGATTTGCCCGCCTCGGGATGTCCTGCGAAAAGCAGCCCTTTACCTCCAAAATTCACGCCGCAGGAATGCAAGAAGCAGCCTTGCCTGTCGGCTAAAATACGCGCCAGAAGAATCTGGTCAGTGGGAAAAAGTGTTAAAGAATGCAATCCGCCTTCCAGAAATGTCTCTTCCTTTTCGTTGTAAATCATCGCCCTCGTATGGCCGGAGTCAAAAACTGCCACCGTATGAAGGCTCTTATCCGTCCATTCCGGAGAGAGTCCCAGATATATCCAGGAATCATCCTTTTTGTAAATCGCCCAGGGCGGTTTTCGATAAACCTCCTTGCCTAAATTGTTGTCATCCAAATCCGGAAGCGAGAAATGGTGGCTTATAGCAATAATATCTTCACCAGGGTCTTTGACTTCAAATTTTTTGAATTTAGAATCAAAAGTATCTTCAGTTATGGGTAGATCAGAATCAACCCGCACCGTAATATCAGCTATTCCATAGTAACGCCTATGCTTCCTTAGCCAATCTTCCTTAAACCTTTTAGTCTCCTTTGCTACAGCGCAAAGATAATTCACTCTGGCGCCGAATCTGCGATGCTCTAAATAACCATAAGCAACGCACCAGCGGCAATGATTCTGTAGATCGCAAGATTCACAATTCTCCTTGTATTCTTTTGTGGTTCTAACTCTTCTGGACAGGGAAGGGATAAACTCTTCCCAGCACTGTCTGAACGTTCCCTTTCTTAAATCATAGCGGAGTTGCGGATCTTTAATAAAGCAGCAAAATGTAGCCTTGCCGTAAGGGTCGATATGAAAATCGCGCCCTGCGGCCACGCAGGAGCTAAAAAAGTGGCTGCTATTCCCTCTATAGCAATGTACATTCTTTTCTTCTTTGTCGAGCCAATCTTCATACGACAAATCGGGCTCATCAAGTTCCACCACCTGTTTGGGCGGAAGCCTTTGCCTGAGTATTTCCCGATTTATTCCCGGATCACCGGAGGAAGAAAGATAGAGCCATGGCGCGCCCACCCTGTAATGTTTGCTCAATGACTGGGCCAACTCAACCATTTTGTTCCACTGATGGTAATTGTCCTTCATCGGGATAAGCTGGACCGTAAAGCCCGCCTCTGCGTCTTTCAGGTATCTAAGCCCCCCCATGGTGGCTTCAAAGGAACCGGGATTACGGGTGATATGGTCATGGACATCCGCGGTAGCTCCGCAGAGAGCGACCATCTTAGTTCCTTTTCGTTTCATCAGCCGCGCAATGTTAGGTGTAATCAGCGTGCCGTTAGTGTTAATGGAATACGATACGGAATGAGCCGTAATATAATCAAATATGTCGGTAAAATCGGGACGAAGCATCGGCTCACCGCCGGATATGCTCCACCTTTGACAACCTAATTGCCTGGCGTTTTCCACTATAGTATTGATCTCCTCAATGGTAAGTTCGTCTTCTTTTTCTTTGGCATCTGCTGGTATCCTGAGCCAGCAGTGTCTGCAGTTATTGTTACAGCGGTAGGTAAGGTCGATACTGCCGTTTAACGGGAGGCGCGGTGACGTATCGATTCTTTTAACGGTAAGGTAGGTTTGTTGCATATGCTTTATGCCTGTAATTCCGGAACAAAGAACTTATCAAGTACATAGAGTGTTGCCGCTCCCTCAGCTTCCGAATTCAACTACATAGGCCTCTTCGCCCGTATTAAATATCATTTTTATCAAAACCAGAGGCTCCATCCCTTTCAAATTGAATAAAATCTCCCATGTGTACCTTTCTTGTCAAGGCCATTTTTTGCAATTTCTTTGCAATTATTTGCCATTTTTCAGTTAAGCCCTCTATATAATCTATGTACACATCATCCACGTCGTAATCTGAAAATGCGGGAAACGGCTCGTCAGCTGCCCGCTCCATGAAATGAAACGAATAGTGACGTCATTATGGAACGGATGGGGCGAAGCAGTATCAGTGCAACACGAACGATCGGAATCATCAAGTCCTTTCGTGCCAGCAAGGCTATGAAAAATCTCTCAGGACCCAGGCCAATGATAACCCTCTTGCGACCCCTTTCCACCCTCGTGACCAACCCCAGGACGTTTGCCGCGGGGACCGGACCGTCTCCAGCTCCTGTGTCATCCCCTTTCATGAAATAAGAATTTGGCTCCGTCCTGATTACCCGGTGTATCACGAGTTTTTCTATTTCCCTTTGAGTAAACGCCACCACATCACCGACACGTGGCGAAGCCTTGCCCAGAGGTGAAACAGTGATCACGTCGCCATCCTTAATGAAAGGGTACATGCTAAATCCTCCGGCCCGGAACCTCAACGCCACTCCCTTGGCCAGTGTCGCTCGCAGGAGTTCAATGAATGGTGGCCCTGTCAAGGACAACTCATTTCCTCCCGGCCGGGACACGCCGGAACCCGTTGGGCATTCCGCAATCATCCTTGTTTTCAGAAATCCCTCTATCATAAAGACTGACCGGAGTTGCCCCTCCCGATTGTTGTCGCCTCTAGGCGCACGACAGCTAATGGAGGACCCACACGAGTTTGCTGCAACTTGCGTACCAGGAATAGACCCATCAACGCCAGCTGGTCCATCCATTGCGCAGAAACTACGTCCCGCCCTCCACGATGCGGGAACAAAATGACCAGGGCTGAATTTTTTCACCACCCTTTCAAAAAATATCGGTAAAGTTATACAGCAATTCCAATATGTTATGAGTATGGTACCCGGCACTCTTCTTGCTCAACTGATGGTGTCTTCTTTGGCATCTGCACTGCCTTCTCCCAACGAGGAGCGGGGGATAGCGCCGATGGACGGACTAACAAACGCCGGTTTAGGCTGGGAGGCGCATGGTTTTATTCTTTGGATTTCCGCTCGTGCTTACGCTCCTCATGACCCCGTCCATCATATGGCTTGCGGGAAAATATGGGTGCATCGACCAGCCGGGAGAGAGAAGGGTCCACTGCGATCCTACGCCGCGGTGGGGTGGCCTGGCCTTCTTCGCCGGTGTGCTTCCTATCTTTTTCTTTATCCAGCTTGACAACCGCCTGGTTTCTTACCTTGCAGCTTCCCTCCTGCTTGTAGCGGTCGGTGCGATTGACGATTGGAAACAGCTCGGTTTCACGGTCAAACTGCTCGCTATCATGGCAGCCGTCACGACAGTCGTTTTCGGCGGGGACTTGGTTGTGCGGAGCATTGGCACGTACGGCTCCTTCGGCGAGATAGAGCTCGGTTCCCTGGCGATTCCTTTCACCTACCTCTGCATCGTAGGCGTGACCAACGCGATGAACCTCATAGACGGATTGAACGGACTCGCCGGCGGTATTTCATTCATAGCATCGTTGTTCATGGCCATAGTCGCCTACCTTTCCGGGAGCCATCTGCTCGCAGGGATCTGCCTGGCGTTCGCCGGCGCAACCGGAGCATTCCTGCGCTACAACATGCTCAGTAAGGCACACATCTTCATGGGCGATTCAGGGAGCCTCTTTCTCGGGTTCTCCCTTTCGGTCTTCTCCATCATGTTGACCCAGGATTCACGATATCACGTTGAGCCCATGTTCCCGATGCTGGTGCTACTCCTGCCTATTTTCGATACGCTGAGGGTCATGGGCCTGAGAGCCTTTTCAAGAAAAAACCCCTTCGAAGCAGATACGAACCACCTCCATCACTTGCTTCTGAAGGCCGGTTTTTCTCCGAAGAAAAGCGTTATCCTGCTCTGGTCCCTCACGGCGGCCTTGGGCCTTGCCGCAACCCTGATCCACTTCAGGGGCACATCGACGCCGTACCTCATCGTGGTACTCACCGGCTCCATCTTCCTGAGTCTCTTCGCCGACTCGCTCGGGAGACGCGGCAAGAAGCGCCATTTCACCACCCGTCTCGCTTCGCGCGACTAGAGACACAGAGGGCACCGAGGTAAGATCTGAGAGAAAAGCGGATGAAGTAATGGGCATAATGAGCAGAAAGCGGGGGGTCCAACTCGCAACGAAGAACGAAGAACTACTTTACGCTCTTCACAAAATAATCTATCGTCTTTCGCAGGCCCTCTTCCAGCGGCACTTGAGGCTGCCAGTCGAGGTATTGCCGGGCCCTGGAGATATCAGGGCACCTTCTTTTCGGATCGTCATCAGGGAGCTGCTCGAATATAATCTTGGAGCTTGAGCCGATCATCTTCACAACACGTTCGGCGAGCTCAACGACGGGCACTTCGTGTGGATTCCCTAAGTTGAGGGGGCCGGGAAAGCCCGAAAGATAGGGCCTCGTGTAATCTCTTTCCCGCGCCTGTTCTCCGGGCTCGTAATCCATCATCCGGATCATGCCTTCAACCAGATCATCTACGTAGCAGAAGGATCTGGTCTGTGAGCCGTCACCGTAAACGGTGATGCTTTGCCCGCGGATGGCCTGCATAATGAAGTTGCTGATCACCCTTCCGTCATCAGGCCGCATCCTCGGTCCATACGTGTTGAAGATGCGGATGACCTTGATATCGACCTTGTTCTGACGCAGATAATCAAAAAAGAGCGTCTCAGCAACCCGCTTGCCTTCGTCGTAGCAGCTTCTCCTGCCGATCGGGTTCACATTGCCCCAGTACTCCTCTTTCTGCGGATGCACCTCAGGGTCGCCGTAAACTTCGCTCGTCGAAGCCTGCAGCACCCTCGCCCTCACCCGTTTTGCAAGCCCGAGCATGTGGAGCGCCCCCAGCACATTGACTTTGGTTGTTTTGACCGGATTGTACTGGTAATGGATGGGACTCGCAGGGCAAGCCAGATTGAATATCCAGTCGACTTCAAGCATCAAGGGCTGGGTGATGTCGTACGTCAGAAGTTCGAAGTTGGATCGATCCAAAAGATGGGAGATGTTCTTCTTCGTGCCCGTGAAAAAGTTGTCCAGGCAGACTACATCATGCCCGTCCAGAACGAGCCGCTCGCAGAGATGGGAGCCGATGAAGCCGGCCCCGCCGGTGACGAGAATCCGCTTCGGCTCTTTATACGCACCATACTTATACATTGGGCCGACCTATGCAAAGATAGTGAAATCCTTGCTCGGCGAGTAGCTTGGGATTGTACTGGTTTCTCCCGTCAAAGATCACGTGCGTCTTCATGAGCGACTTCATCCGGTCAAAATCAGGTTCCCTGAAGGAGAGCCACTCCGTCAGCAGAATCAGGCCTTCGGCGCCCTCGAGCACTTCGTACTGGTTCCTGCCAAAGAGTACTGCTGCGTTACCGCTGAAGATTTTGGACGCATTCTCCGACGCTTTAGGATCGTACACGTGGCAGACGGCGCCATCGGCTGTGAGCCCATCGATTATCTCAATCGCCGGCGCCTCTCGCATATCGTCAGTATTCGGCTTAAAAGCTAGACCCCATACAGCAAGCTTCTTGCCCTGAAGCTTCTCTCCGTAAAATGCACGAATTCTTTTCAGGAAGTTCAAGCGCTGGGAGCTGTTCGCCTCCATGACCTCAGAGAGTATGGAAAAATGGAAACCGGCATCCTCTGATGTTTTTATCAAAGCTCGCACATCCTTGGGGAAACAAGACCCTCCAAATCCCACGCCGGGAAAGAGAAACTTGGGGCCGATCCTCGAGTCAGAGCCCATGCCGCGCATTACTTTCATCACGTCTGCCCCTACCCTTTCGCAGACGGTTGCCATCTGATTCATGAAGGATATCCGTGTCGCGAGCATCGAATTTGCCGCATATTTTGTCATCTCGCTCGACCTTAAATCCATCACCAGAAACGGTGCACCTGTTCTGACAAAGGGTGCATAGAGTTCCCGCAGTATCTCCTCAACCCTGCTGTTCTCAACGCCGACAACCACGCGCTCAGGCTTCATGCAGTCATCCACCGCAACCCCTTCTTTCAGAAACTCAGGATTCGAGGCGACGTCGAAGGGCACGTCAACGCCTCTCTTTTCCAACTCCAGCCGGATGGCGTCCCTCACCTTTTCGCATGTACCGACGGGTACCGTTGACTTGACAACAATGATGCGATACTTCTCGATCGATTGCCCTATGCCTGATGCCACCTTCAAGACATACTGCAGATCGGCTGACCCATCATGATCCTGGGGAGTGTTGACGCAGACAAATATAATGAGACCATGCTGCGCGGCCTGCTCGATGTTATCGGTGAATTCAAGCCGCCCTTCCTGGATATTATTCTTGACCAGCTCCTCCAGGTGGGGCTCATAGATGGGTATCTCTGCGCGCTTCAGGCGCTCTATCTTCTCCCGGTCCACATCCATGCAGAGCACATTGTTGCCCACCTCTGCGAAGCAGACACCCGAAACAAGCCCCACATAGCCGACTCCGATGAAAGAAATCCGCATGCACCCTCCTTGCTTTCTTTTGTTTTAACGTCAACCGCCTGCAAAGTCAATACCAAAACCATGTTGCGGGTTACCAGCGAAGACCCATTACTGGTTCCGAACAACTACCTGTTACGAGTTCCGCGTACAAACCTACTCTGCATAGTCAGGCGCCCCCGGCATGTTATAACAAAGTCGTTGGTTGTAACCTGTAACAGTAATATCCTGTAACACGTAGCGGAACCCGCAACCCGTAACTCGAAACACTTTTTGGATCAGGGTGGCGCAAAAACAGGTGGCGCAAAAACTCTTGAAAAGTGTTTAAACCTGTGATAGACTTTTCGGCGTGGAAGTGGGCTCGACCCGCTTCTTTTAGTTTTAGGGACAAATTATTATGGCAGAGGTCCAGCAGATCGTTGAGGAAATTACGCGTCTGGTGGAACCGGTTGTGCGGGATGAGTTCCTCGAACTCGTTGAAGTTGAGTTTCATCCCACAGGAGGGCGATGGCTTTTACGCATCTACATAGACAAGGACGGTGGGGTCACGATAGGCGACTGTGAGCGGGTAAGCAGAGAGGTTGAACGGATTCTTGACGTGGAGGATATCATTGACCATCCGTACACGCTCGAAGTCTCCTCTCCCGGCCTCACACGGGGCCTTAAAAAGAAGAGCGACTTCGAACGTTATAAGGGAAAACGATGCAGGATTATCACCTCCTCTTTCCTGGACTCCAGAAACGAGATTCAGGGAGAGATAGGTGAGGTTTCAGAAGAAGGCGTGGACATCAGGACAGAGAACGGTGTAAAAATAGATATCCGCCATATTCCGTTCTCTGCTATAAAAAAAGCGCATTTAGAATTCGAGCTGTGAGGGGTACGAGAGTATGTATTTTGATTTGAATTACGTGATCGAACAGGTGGGCAAAGAGAAGGGCATCCCCAAGGAGATTATCGTAGAAACATTGGAGGAGGCTGTTCTTTCGGCCTCAAAGAAAAAATTCGGCAATCATCTTGAACTTGAAGCCCGGTACAACGAGGAGATGGGGGAGATAGAAATCTTTCGATTCAAGACCGTGACCGAGAATGTGGAAGATCCGGATCTGGAGATACTACTGGAAGAGGCAAAAAAGGTCGATCCGGAATGTATGCTGGGCGATTCGATAGGCATCAAGATGGATACGTCACAGTTGGGCAGGATAGCGGCACAAACGGCGAAGCAAGTGATCATGCAAAAGGTAAGAAACGCAGAGAGCGACGTCATTTACAATGAGTACAAGGACCGTAAAGGCACGATAGTCACCGGCATAATACAGCGGGTCGAGAAAAATCATTACGTCGTCAACCTTGGTAAGACCGAGGCAGTCCTGCCTTTCAAGGAATCGATACCTAGCGAGACCTTTAAACGACGGGACAGAGTCAAGGCCTACGTGCTCGAAGTGGAGAAGGATCAGAAGGGCTGTACCATACTTCTGTCAAGGACACATCCCAGTTTCCTGGTACGGCTTTTTGAGGTTGAGGTGCCTGAGATCCAGGAAGGCATTATCAAGGTGATAGGAGCTGCAAGGGAGCCTGGCGAACGAGCGAAAATATCGGTTCAGAGCGGGGATGCAAGCATCGATCCGATCGGTGCCTGCGTTGGTGTAAAAGGATCTCGAGTGCAGGCGGTTGTGCAGGAATTGCGGGGAGAAAAGATCGACATTATACCGTGGAGCAAGGACTCCGCCAAGTTTGCGTGTAATGCGCTTGCACCGGCCCGTGTTTCAAAAGTCTATATCAACGAGGAAGATACCTCGATGGAGATCGTGGTCAATGATGACCAATTATCGCTCGCCATCGGAAAGAAGGGGCAGAACGTCAGGCTGGCGTCGCGATTGACGGGTTGGAAGATAGACATAAAGAGTGAGTCCGAAGTGGAGAAAACCTCTCGCAAGGTCATTGACGACCTGATGGAAAATTTGAAGATTAACGAGATTCTGGCGCGGGTGCTCTTTGATGAGTATCTGAGAGATGGGCGCGACATCGCGCGTCTCGCACCCGAAGAGCTGGCAAAGGTCACCAGCATATCGCCCGACGACTGCAGGGCGATAATAGATAACGCCAAAGTTTGGGCCGAAGTTATGGAGAAACAGGCTGCCGAATTGGCAGCAATGGAGTCGCAGGCTGAACCTGCTGGAGAGGCCGAAAAAGCTGAAGGGGCCGAAGAGGCCGGTAAAACAATCACACAAGCGCCGACAGAGGATTAGTAAGGAGTACAGGGAGGACACGGAGGTTTCGCGGTATGCCAAGGATAAGAATCACCACCCTGACCGATAAGATGAAGGATGAACAGGTCTTATCGAAGCTCAAGAGCATCGGCGCCAAAACAAAGGATAAAGAGAAGGCAGGCGCAGAAGAGGCTCACGAAGATGCGAAAGAAAAGCTTAGCGCCAGCGGCGAGAAAATTGTAGAGAAACGAGTTGCTTCTACCGTCATCAGAAGACGGGTCCAGCCACCGCCTCCTCCACCACCTGAACCGGTTGTAGAAAAAATAATAGAAGAGGCAAAGCCTGTTGAAGAAGCTGCGGTCACCAAGCCGACGACGAAGCGAAGGGCGCCGTCCAAGAAGGCTCTCGCGGAAGCCGCGGCTGCCGAACCTGCACAGGTTGTAACAGAAGCAGCGCCTTCTCCCGCGGCGGAGACGGTGAGTGTACCGACTCGCGAGGCAGAAGAGAAGCTCGTGCGTGAAGCTGGAGCCGCGGAACCTGCAAGGCCCACGGAAGGGATTGCCAAGGAAGAGCAGGCCAAGCCCGAGGTAGAGACCATAGGTGAGGAAAAGAAACAGGAGATTACCAGGGCGCTGGAAGAGGTTTATAAACAGGATCTCGAGAAAGAATTCAAGCTGGTAGAGGAAGAACCCGAGGAAGAGAAGAAACGCAAGAAGGCAGAACGGCTCCTCAAAAAAATCGAAGAAGAGGAGCTGGAAGCAACCACAACCAAAAAGAAAGGACTCCTCAAACGAAAAGTGGTCATACGCGAAGAAGACTTGTACGCCTTCAGACGCCGGGGCGGTAAAACCCTTCCCTTCAGGAAAACCAGGGGTGGGAGAGCCGAGGCAAGAGCTGAAGATGAGGCAAGACCTGAGTTGAGAATTGTCAGGAAAGCGGTTAAGATTGCCGATCAGATTCAGGTTGGAGAATTGGCAAAACGCCTAAGCGTCAAAGCGCAGGACGTGATTGCGAGACTGCTTTCCCTCGGCACCATTTCGAATATCAATCAGTCGATCGATTATGAAACAGCGTCGCTCGTGGCGCAAGACCTCGGTTTTGAGGTGGAGCGGGTATTCTCCATGGAAGAGCAGTTCCAGGCCAGGGAGACAGAAGCCAGAGAATCTGAGGAGAAGGAGCAGTTGAAGGGCCGGCCCCCGGTTGTCACCATCATGGGCCACGTCGACCATGGAAAAACCCTTCTCCTGGATACGATCAGGAATACTAACGTCGCAGAACATGAAGCAGGCGGTATAACCCAGCATATCGGCGCCTACCTGGCCCGGGTACATGACAAAGAGATTGCTTTTCTGGATACCCCAGGCCACGAGGCTTTCACCGCGATGCGGGCCCGTGGTGCACTGGTGACTGACATCGTCGTCCTCGTAGTCGCTGCTGACGACGGGGTCATGCCCCAGACTATAGAGGCCATCAATCACGCAAGAGCGGCTAATGTTCCCATCATCGTTGCGGTCAACAAGATAGACAAACCAAACGCAAATCCCGAGAAAGTGATGAAGGAACTGGCAGAGCACGGCCTGATCCCGGAAGAATGGGGCGGGACAACTCTCATGGCAAAAATATCGGCCAAGAAAAAAACAGGAATCAACGAGCTTCTGGAGCTGATCCTGCTTCAGGCCGAGATGCTCGAGCTCAAGGCCAATCCGGACAAACTGGCAAAGGGCATCATTATTGAGTCAGGCCTTGATAAAGGACACGGGCCCGTTGGCACCGTGATCGTCAGGGAAGGCACCCTCAGCGTGCATGATCCTTTTGTAGCCGGAACGATCTTCGGTCGCGTGCGTGCCCTCATAGACGACAAGGGGAAGAGAATACAGAAAGCGCCGCCAGCCACGCCGGTACTGGTAGTCGGATTCTCGGACGTGCCGCAGGCAGGCGATCCCTTTATTGCAACGACGGAAGAGAGCTATGCCCGGGAACTCTCAAGGTTCCGGCAGGAAAAGATCAGAGAGAAGGAGGCCGTGGCCGGTCCGAAGGTTACGCTTGAAGACCTGTATGCGAAGATGGGGGAGAGCGAAAAACTCACGCTGAACCTTGTCCTCAAGGGCGACGCCAGGGGTACCCTCGACGCCATCCAGGATGCATTAACAAGGCTCTCCACGCAGAGCATACAGATCCAGATTATCCACAGCGGTGTCGGGGCAATCACCGAAACCGATGTCAACCTCGCAATGGCGTCCGGCGCTATCATCATCGGCTTCAACGTAAAGCCAATGGCAAAGACACAGGTCCTTGCAGATCAGGAACACGTTCAGATCCGCACCTATTCGGTGATTTACGAGATGATCGACGAAGTACGGAAGGCCATGGAGGGTATGCTGGCGCCGAAGATTGTGGAAGTGAGCATCGGCAAGGCAGAAGTGAGGAAGATATTCACGGTTTCCCGGTTGGGCAGCATAGCCGGTTCATACGTTCTCGAAGGTAAGGTAATAAGGAGCGCTCTGGCCAAGGTGAGGCGCAACGGGAACGAGCTCTTTTCGGGCAAACTGGCATCTCTGAAACGGTTCAAGGACGATGTCAAGGAGGTCCAGGCCGGGTATGAGTGTGGCCTGGCACTCGAGGGCTTTAATGATATTCGGGAAGGAGATGTCATCGAATTTTTTGTTGAAGAACAAGAAAAACAGACCCTCGATGGCTAAGTTATATATATGGTCGTCGGTATCTCACGCGTCGATATATTCTTACCTGAGAACCACTCCCTGAAAGAAAAGCGACAGGCTACAAAGAGGATAGTGGAACGGACGAGGCAGAAGTTCAACGTGTCAGTCATGGAGGTCGACAGAACAAATCTCTGGCAACGGGTAACCATCGGTTTCTCGGTGGTGGGAGGCGGGCGAGACATCGTAGAGCGCATGATAGAGAACATCCACGACTTCATCGAATCGCTTTACATCGGGAAAGTGATCGACACGCGAACCGAAATCATGATGGTCGGTGATGAAATATAGACGGCAGCGCATGCAGGACTTCCTGCGCGAAGAGATATCGATGATCGTACAGCAGCAAATAAAAGACCCTGGTATCGGATTTGTCACTATCATCGACGTAAGGATGACCGAAGATCTGAAATACGCCAAGGTCTATTACTCCGTTTACGGTTCCGACGAGGAAAAAGAGCGAACAGCCCAAGCATTGAAACGTGCCACCAATTATGTCAAACATCTGCTGGGTGAGAAAGTACGGATGAAATATATGCCGGAAATCACGTTTATTTATGACACCGACCAGGAAAGGGCCGCGAGAATCGATGAGATTCTGAAAAAGGTGGGCAATGTTTCAGAGGATTAAAGAGATACTCGCGAACGGAAAAGAGTTCATGGTCACGTCGCACATAGACCCGGACGGCGATGCCATAGGCTCGGCATTCGCTCTCTCCTTCGGCCTCAAGAACCTCGGAAAGGAGGCAGTCGTCTATCTGAAGGATAAAGTGCCCTACCGGTACGAGTTCCTGCCCCGACCGGCAAGCCTCGTGCACGAGATACCGGCAAAGCGGTTCGACGCGATTTTTGTAGTCGACTGCGGCGATTTTTACAGGATAGGCGATGGGTACGAAAAGCTGAAAGAGAAAGGGCTGATTATCAATATCGACCATCATAATACGAGTGAGGCCTTCGGCTTTCTGAACGTCATTGATGAGCGTGCTTCGTCCACCGCGGAAATTGTTTACGCTGTCCTGAAAGCTCTCGATGTCCGGATAGACCCCGATATAGCGGTGAACATTTACACTGCTATAGTCACAGATACCGGCTCCTTTCGGTACAACAGCACGAACTCAAATGCATTCACCATCTGCGAAGAAATGACCCACTTTGGAGTAATTCCTTCGTATGTGGCGGAGAGAGTGTACGAGAGCCATCCCAAAGAGCGCTTTTTACTCCTCTGTGGAGCACTCGAGACCCTCGAAACGCATTATGATAACAGGCTCGCCATCATGCACATCACAGATGAACTGTTCAGACAGGTAGGTGGATCGAGAGAGCACACCGAGGGATTTGTGGAATTCCTCAAAGAGATGAAGGGCGTTGAGGTCGCCATAGTAGCGCGACAGGTCGGGGAACGCCGGTATAAGATATCCATGAGATCAAAGGGGAACAAGATAGATGTGGCGTCCGTGGCAAGGCGATTTGGCGGTGGAGGTCATAAAAACGCTGCAGGCTGCACCATCGAAGGTACTATTGACCAGGTAAAGCGACTGCTCGTTGAGGCTGTGCCATTATGATGGATGGTTTCCTCGTCATTGACAAAAGTTCGGGGGTGACCTCCTATCACGTCATAAAAAAACTCAAGGCCATCTACCCGTTCAAAAAGATCGGTTATATCGGGACCCTCGACCGGAATGCAACGGGGATTCTGCCTGTAGCCCTGAATGAGGGGGTTAAGCTCATCCCGTTCCTCGAGAACGGGGAGAAGACGTACGTTGCGCGTTTTCTCCTGGGCGTGACCACGGACACGTTTGACTTGGAAGGCACCCGGACGTCAGAGGTCGATCCACCCAGGTACGATATCAAAACCATACAGGAGACTCTTCTCACGTTCAAAGGGAAAATCCAGCAGAAGGTGCCCCTTTACTCTTCCAAAAAAATGGATGGCAAGCCGCTCTATAAGTGGGTAAGAAAGGGGATTCTCATGGATACGCCCTTCAAGGAAGTGGAAGTCCATGACATCAAATTTACCAACTATCTCCATCCGTACGTCGACGCCGAAATAACCTGCAGCAAGGGCACGTACATTCGCGTGATCGCCCACGATTTTGGTGCGCTCTTGGGCTGCGGAGGCGTTCTTCATTCCTTGAAACG
>DATFYE010000114.1:0-19939 GCA_035315185.1 Syntrophorhabdales bacterium
TCAGAAACCGACGAGAGACACGCCGTGGCTGAAGAGAGGTGCGCGGCTCACGATCGGGATCACGTAGTAGGCGAGGCCCACGCCGAGCGGCGTTAGAAAGAGACCCACGATGCCGTGACCGTAAAACCAGGCGAGGATCCCGTCCGGCATGCCGGTAATGGCACCGGTTCGGGGGTTCCAGACCGCGTTGCCGAAAAAGTAGATGAAAAAGGTGAAGACGAGCGCGCCGAAGGCGTACCATATGGAGACGTAGAGGAGCTTCTCCTTGCGAGCCATCACCGTTCTGAGAAGGTTATAGAACGTCAGCGCGAGAACGATCAGAAGCAGAATGTCGACCGGCCATATCCATTCTGCATACTCGCGGCTCTGCGTATACCCGAGGGCGAGGGTCACCGTGCCCGACGCAACCGTGAGATTCCAGAGCCAGACACCGGCGCGCCCCATGCTGCGGCTGTGTAGGGGTGTCCGGGCAAGGTGCGGCACATAGTAATAGATCGAACCGATCAGGGCAGAGCCGACAAACCCGAAGATCATCATGTTGGTGTGCATGGGGCGTACACGGCCGAACACGAGCCAGGCTATGTTCTTGTAAAAGGCGAAGTCAGGCGCCACCATGGCTGAAGCAAGAAAGAGCCCGGCGAGGCCGGCTACCACGAACCAGCACGCCGACGAGATAAAGAATCCTTTCACTGCCTCGTAGCCCGCATCATTTTCAAATACTGTCTTGTTCACCGTCAGCCTTATACCTCGTTCTCCGCTTTCCTGCTGGTTTCTCTGACTGCTTACTGTTTACTGCTCACTGCTTACTCGTCATCTATGGCACGCCAGCCAGCAATCCACCTGTGCACCATTCTCCCTATGGCAGGTTATACAAAAGCCCATCTTGAATTTCTTCCGCTGCAGCCGGTCCACAGTCTTCACATCTCCGTGGCACTGCGAACAATCAAAACCTGCCCACTTTATATGGGGGATGTGATTAAAAAAAACAAAATCAGGCACCCAGAATATACGCACCCAGGGCACGGGCTTGTTAGAATCAAGATAAGCTTTTTCTTTCTGGATTTCCGGATGGTCCGGGATTATATACTTGTGGCAGAAAAAACATTTTTCGACCGGAGGTAGGCCCGCATTCCATGAGCGTTCTACGCCAGGATGGCAGAAACGGCAGTTTATCTGCTTCACCCCGGCATGGATACGATGGCTGAAGGAGATCGGCTGTTTCGGACCTATCCATTCTTCGGGATACACATAGTAAAGGTAGAACATAACCGCGAAGAGCAGCGCCGCGAGCCCGATCCACCTGTACCCGCGTCTTGGTTTGACTGCCTGTCGCTCGTTCTCAACCATGATGTACGGCTCTTCGCCCCTGGCCTACACTGCCATGTTCGTAACCTGTAACCTGTAACCTGTAACTCGTAACCGGTATTTCACGGCTCCATTCTCTCCTTCTTCTCCTCCTGCATCTCGCGGAAGAGCGGATCGGAAACAGGAAACAGAGGTACCCGCTGTAAGAAAGAGGTGATGCTCAATCCCATAAGCCCGAAAAATCCGGCTGTCACCAGCACCTCCGTGGCCCCGACGGGGATACTATTCTGCTTCCAGAGGGACGGCACCACGAGGATGAACCGCTCCAGCCACATACCCACCAGGATCACGACTGAGATTGCGACCACCGGAACCCTTTTCACTTTCACGCGCCTGCTCAGGAAGAAAAAGAAAGGCCCAAGAAATACCATCGAGAGGACCGTCCAGGCCAGCGGTTCCCACGGGCTGGCCTTTACGCGCAGGATGACGTATTGCGTCTCTTCGGGCAGGTTGCCGTACCATATGGTCAGAAATTGTGCGTAAAAGAGATAGCCGGTGAAGATGCAGAACGCCATAGCCAGCTTGCCAAGGTCGTGAAGCTGGCGCGGCCGTAGATACAGTTTGAAGCTCTCCGTATCGGCGACAAGCATGGAGAGCAGGTAGAGGGCGATGATACCCGTGTAAAAGCAGCCGATGAAAAAGTAGCCGCCAAAGAGTGTGCTATACCAGCGAGGGTCGAGTGACATGACAAGGTCAAATCCGATGAGACTGAGCAGAAAAGCAAGGGCGATAATGAGTGCCGGCGACAGCATCTGCTGCTTGCGCCACGCGGCTGCCCATTCAGCCTCCTGTTGCGCGGTGGCTGCACCTGCGCGGTCGCTCCAATGCAAGTCGCCCTTCACCGAATAGAAAACGAGAGCCAGAGCAAGCAGCGTCATGAACAGAAGGGCTGCGCCGTCCCTGATGAAAAGGAAGGGCGTGTTGAGCCAAGCCGCCTTTTCGGGATTCGGCTGTCTCACCCAGGAGAAGACTTCCTCTCTGCCGAGGTAGAGCACCCAGAAGAGGCAAAACGCTACCGGGAGAAAAGCAGCAAAGCCTTCCGCCAGCCGTTTCAAGGCCCGGCCCCAGCTCGCTCCGGTTACGTTGAGCACGGCCACGAAGAGAACCGCACCGAAACCCATACCCGTCCAGAAAAGAAAATTGACAAGGTAAGACTGCCAGGCCCTGAGCGAGTCATTGCCCGAAGCAGCAACGATAAAGGCCAGCGTACCCGCCGCTGCGCAGATCACGAAGACTACCCGCAGGAATCTGGGTATCCTGGCATTGCCGACGGCCACTGTGTCACCAGGAGACATCACGCACCTCTTCAGCTCCCGACGTCTCCAAAATGGCCCTCACCTTTTCCCTCTCCGCATCGGTGCATGAGACCAGGACCCCGAAGCGATCTTCGGAGAAGCGCAGCTCATACGCCGGTGCGAGGCGCGCACGCGGCAGGCGCCCTTTCAAGACCCAGGCGCAGACGCTGAAAATAACCGCGAGAAGGATTACCCCTTCGAAACAGACGATGACCCACGGCACACGCGGAAAAACAGGTTTTCCGCTCGTGATCAGCCTGAAGCTCAAGTGGGCATATACCGCAAGCGCAACCATGCCGGTTCCCCCGAGAATACCGCCGAGAAGCGTGATGAAACGAACGATGCTCGGCTTTTTCCCGAGGATCTCGTCGATCTCCCGCAGGCGGAGCGGAGAGTAAACCGTCTCGATCCGGGTTGCCTGCTCCTTGAACTTCCTGAGCACTGCGAACAGGTCATCCACGTACATGAAGATAGCGAGGAGACCCTGTTTACCGTGCATAAACACCACCTCGCCGCAAGGGCGGACCCGCATCTTCCTTCACCTCGGCCATGGCGACTGATGGAAGAAACTTTGCAAAAAGCATGAACAGAAAAAGAAAGAGGCAGAAGGAGCCGATGGTGATGGTGATGTCTACCCAGTTAGGCCAGTAAATCCCCCACGCATGGGGCACGAAGTCGTGGGACATTGAGCCGCAGATAATCACGAAGCGCTCCACATACATGCCGATGTTGATGAGAATGGCGATAACAAAAAGGCAGTAGATATTCCTTCTCACCTTTCTCCAGAAGAAAGCCAGCGGAGCAATTGCGTTGCAGAAACACATGATCCAGAAGAGAGGGGCGTAGTATCCGAACGCCCTGAAAAGGAAAGACTGTTTCTCGAAGATATTTCCGCTGTACCAGGCGATGAAACATTCGACCGCATAAGCATAGCCGACGATCAACCCCATCAGTATGGTGGTCTTCGCCACTTTTTCGAGCGTGTCGAGCGTAATGATCTTCTCAAAATGGAAGATCTTCCTGAGCGGGATGAGAAGCGTCAGGACCATCGCAAGACCTGAATGGATGGCGCCCGCAACAAAGTATGGGGGGAAAATCGTGCTGTGATAACCGGGGATGATGGCGAGGGCAAAATCCCACGAGACCACACTGTGCACGGAAATAACGAGGGGCGTGGCAAGACCGGCGAGCAGGAGGTAGGAAGCACCGTAGTGGTGCCACTGCCGGTCGGTACCCGACCATCCCATGGCAAATAAGCCATACAGCTTCCTGCGCAGACCCTGCGCCCGGTCTCTTGCTGCGGCCAGATCGGGCACAAGCCCCGTGTACCAGAAGAGCAGACTCACGGTGAAGTATGTCGTGACCGCCAGTACGTCGAACATCAGCGGGGATTGAAAATCAGGCCAGAGAAAACGCTGGTTAGGATACGGGATGATCCAGTAGAAGACCCATGGCCTGCCCAGGTGGATGAACGCAGGGAAAAGACCGGCAATCATGACGGCAAAGATCGTCATAGCCTCGGCTGCCCGGGAGATGCCCGTCCGCCACCGCGCACGGAATAGATAGAGAATGGCCGAGATGAGCGTACCCGAATGGGCAATACCGATCCAGAAGACAAAGTTGACAAGATAGACACCCCACATGCCGGCCGGGTGGTAGCCGGCAACACCGAGCCCGTACCGCAACTGATAGCCCCACACACCGCCGGCGAACAGGACGAAGAGAAAGAGGAGCGACAGCAGTGCCCAGTAAGAACGGCCGGGCGCCTGGAGCGTCCTCAAGATCTCCTGGTTGACCTCACTGAATCTGAGGCCTTCTTCCTTGCTCATAGCGCCACTCATGTCAGTACCTGAGTAATCTTTTTCAGGTAGATTACGCCCGGTTTGGTATTCAGTTCGTGAAGCACCTGGTACGCCCTCGCCTGTTTGATTAACTTTGAGACGCGGCTTTGTGCGTCGAGCAGGTTGCCGAATATGAGCGCATCAGCAGGGCACGTCTGCACGCACGCGGGACTGAACTCGCCGTCCCGTATCAAGCGATTTTCGCTTCTCGCCTGAATCCTTGCTGCGTTGATGCGCTGAATACAAAAGGAACACTTTTCCATCACCCCTTTTCCCCGCACGGTCACGTCAGGGTTGAGCTGCCACTGCAGGGGCCGGTCGTGCTTCCAGGTGAACCAGTTGAACCTGCGGACCTTGTAAGGGCAGTTCTGGCTGCAGAAACGGGTGCCGATGCACCGATTGTATACTTGGTTATTGATGCCTTCAGCATTATGTTGAGGCCCGAAGACCGGGCAGACGGACTCGCACGGCGCCTCATCGCAGTGTTGGCAGAGCATCGGAAGAAACCGGATGGAGGGCTGGTCAGCCTCGAAGTAGCGCTGAATGTTGAGCCAGGCCATATGCCGGCCGCGCTCGACTTCGCGGCGTCCCACGACGCCTACGTTATTTTCCGCGTAACAGCCTATGACGCAGGCGCCGCAGCCTATACAACGGTCGAGGTCGACAATCATGACCCACCGGTAGTCAATATGTTGGTGAGGCGGATAGTAATCAATCCGCTTGTCCCAGCCTTGCGGAAGAGGCAGGGTAACCTCCGGTACGGCCGCCATCGTAGATCGGTATTGCTGCAGGCTGATCGAGCGGACGAGATCCCGTCCGTGCTGAAAAGCACTTCCATCCGTGTTTGCGATTGGAACCACACGCCCTTCTTTTTCGACAGCAACAGTCGCAGCCGGCCAGATAACCCCACCTGCGGAATCGATCCGGCCGGAGGCAAGATGAAGCGGATTCGTTGTTTCGCTTTGGGTATAGCGGCCAAAGGCCGAGTGGCCATGACCCATGGGCATGGCGAGCGTATCAGGAGCGATACGGAAATAGGGGAAGGCTGCCCCCTTCACCATACCCTGCTCTGCGCGTACGGTAAGCATATCACCCTTCTCTATGTTGAGCCTTCGGGCTGTCTCCGGATTGATCTCCACCCAACCCGCCCAGGTAATCTGCGTGACAGGGTCGGGCATCTCCTGCAGAAAGGGCCGGTTGGCCATCCTCCCGTCAAAGAACTGGATTGTGGGATAGGCGATGAATCCAAGGCCTTTCGCAAGACCTTCGGACTGGCTCGCGGCAGAGGCTTCAGGCCGAGAGAAAATGAGGCTGTCGGTAGTTGCGCGAGGCCGTGCCGGTCGCTCTTCCTTCAGCGCTGCCCAGACTCCTCCCTTTTGTAGGCTCTCCTGCCAGAACGCTTCCGAAGGCGCCGCAGCACCTGCTTCCTTTGCCTTCTTGCTCCATGCTTTGCGGAGCACCTCATACAGGTCTTTCTCGGGGAAGGCTTCCGGCTTTACCTTCCTCCCGGTGGAGAGAAGGATATCACCCAGCTGGCGTGTCTCAAAGAGCGGACCCATGACCGGCTGCAGGAGCCCATGGACACCGCGGCGGGGACTGTAATCGCCCCAGGATTCAAGGAAGGTGTTCGTCGGCAACACAAGGTGGGCGAACTCACCTGTCTCATCCGGGTAACTTGAAAAACTGACAACCATGGGGACGGTGCGCAAGGCCTTTTCGAATTGCCACGAGACCGGAAGATTAAAGACCGGATTTGCGCGATCGATCACGAGCACGTGAACCTCACCGCTCAACATGGCGTCCGCCAGGGCCTTCATACGGTCAGCTTTGACAACATCTGAAAGTGAGGAGGGGCTAGAAAAGTCGGTCGTCTGCAAGTTTCCCGGGAAGAAGCTGCACAGCATATTGGCTGCCACTGCCGTCTCATAAGCCTTCGGGTCCTGGTAGCCCAGGCCTTCCGCAAGGATCAGGGGCCGCTGGGCCCGGGCAAGTTGCCCCGCAAGCGCTGCGAGCAGATCGGGCTTCACGCCCGTGGCCCGCTTCACTGCATCGGGTGTGAACGGGGCAACGCTCGCCTTCAACGCAGCTCTCTCATCAGCCGTCAAAGCAGAAGCAGGATTGTTGTTCGCCGGTCCGCGGTCCCCGGTCTCCGGTCCCTGATTGAGCATGAGCCGCAGGAGGCCCAGGGCCACGACCGATTCTCCCCCTGGGGGCACCATGATCCACTGGTCCGCATTAGCCGCGGTCATCGACAGACGCGGCCCCACGTAAACAAAGGCGTTTTTCTTCCCTTCCTTCGGCGCGTGAAAGAAGGCAAACTGCCGGGCGAACTGTACGTTCGAAACCCAGGTTTCCAGAAAGTTTGCGCCAAAGGAAAGCAGGAAATCAGCCTTGTCAATGTAATAGGTGGGGATCGCATCCGTACCGAAGACTGTCTGATTGGCTTTTCGCAGCGCCTCGTAGGCAAAAGGCTCGTACATGACATGCTGCGTGGAACCGGATGCTGCCAGCCATCTGCCGATCAGATCGCGTTCTGCGCCAGTGCGCAGGTCTGTCAAGAAAACCACTTTCTCTCTGCGCCCGTTGGACCCGAACGCCGAAAGCCTGTCTGACAGCACCTTCTCCGCGCTCTCCCACGAGATCACTGAGAGCTTGCCGTCGCCGCCTCGTACCATCGGACCGCGGTACCGGTCCGGATTGTAGATGCCCTGGACAGACGCCTGCCCCCGCGCACAGAGTTTACCAGTGTTGACGGGATGGAGTGGATTGCCTTCTACCTTGATCACGCGGCCGTCACAGTTTTTTGCGAGCATGCCGCAGCCGGCCGGGCACTCGCGGCACGTTGTTGCATACCACGTAGCATCGCCCGGGAGAATATCTTCCGGCGGAATCACATAGGGGATCAGTCTCCTCGTGGCATCTGAACAGGCGCCGACGAGCGCACTGGTCCCCGCAAGGCAGGCTGCTTTGAGAAACTGACGGCGGGAGAGCTTTGCCATCGCCCTTTAATTTACCTTAGCAGCAATATAACAACTGCAAGAGGTAATGTCACGAGCCTAGTGGGAGCGCGGTGGTACTGCGTACCGCACTGTCTCTTAAGTTTGTGAATTTGAATATTGGGAATTGTTTGGGATTTCGATCACCCGCAGGCGGGTACCCGGATTTGGGATTTGAGGTGACAACGCTTGGTATTGGCTTAATCCAGCTTATATTTCTTCGCCTTCGAAATAAGGTTAACCCTGGATATCCCGAGGATCTGCGCAGCCTTTGTCTTGTTGCCACCGGTGTAGCTCAAGATCTTCTTGATGTGGTCTTTTTCTACATCCTCCAGAGTCTTGAGCGACATATCCAGAGGCCCGGCATCGGACAGCACCGACGAATCCTCAAGAAAATAGTTGGGGAGCGATTTCTTTCTGATCTCGTTCGTTGATTCAACAATGACAGCGCTATTGATGATATTCATCAGCTCTCTGACATTGCCCGGGTAATCATAATGAGCAAGGAGCCTCATCGCCGGTTCGGTAATCCTCTCTATTTTCTTATCGTTCAGGAGAGAAAATTTTCTTAGGAAATGCATGCAGAGAAGGGGGATATCATCTTTTCTCTCCCTCAGCGGAGGTAAATAGATAGAATTCATGTTGAGTCGGTAAAAGAGATCTTTCCTGAAATTCCCCTTTTTTATTTCCTCGTGCAGATTCTTGTTGGTGGCTGCGATGATCCTGACATCCACTTTCAGGTTCTTTGTGGAGCCGAGACGAAAAAACTCCCCTTCCTGCAAAACCCTGAGCAGTTTCACCTGTATGGGGAGACCGAGCTCTCCTATCTCGTCGAGAAAGAGTGTTCCCCTGTCCGCCTCTTCCAGAAACCCTCTCTTGTTGGAACTTGCGCCTGTGAACGCGCCCTGGTTGTGACCAAAAAATTCGGAAGAGAAGAGTTCGTTCGCAAAGGTGCCGGCATTCACTGCTACGAAGGTGCCCTTGCTTCTCTTGCTGATCTTGTGAACAGCCCTCGCGATCAGCTCTTTCCCAGTGCCGCTGTCACCCCAGATCAGAATGCTGCTGTCCGTCTGAGCCATTTTCTCAACCATTGAGAAAATTTTGTGCATCTTCTCGTCCTGCGTCACGATATCCTTGAAGGCATCCTTAAACTTCAAGTCCGCTGAAACCGTGGGCTCCTGGTCGATGATTTTCTGGCTTCTTCTGTTTTCCAAAACCGTGTTGATGAGCGTGAGCAGGCGCTCATTATCGACCGGCTTGACAAGATACTCCACGGCCCCGAGTTTCATGGCTGACACAGCGAGGTCAATGTCTTCCACGCCCGTCAATACGATCGTCTCAACGTCAATGTTATTTTCCTGAATACTCTTGAGAATGTCGAGCCCGGTGACATCAGGCATATCCATGTCCAGAAGTAGTACGTCGTACCGGTCGGTCTTGAGCAGATCGTACGCCCTGGTGCTGTTTGCGAGGGTAGTGACGTCAAGGGAACCTGTCTGTAGCAAGAAAATGTTCAGGTAATTGAGCACGGCCTGGTCGTCGTCGATAACCAGAATCTTGTTCACTGCCTCGCCTCAGGCCTTCTGGGGATGTAAATGCAGAATGTGGTCCCGACACCTACTTTGCTTTCCACTGCGATGTGGCCCTGGTGCTCCTTGATGATACCATACGCAATAGACAAACCGAGGCCCGTTCCACCCTGGTGTCGCTTGGTAGTAAAAAACGGATCGAAAATCTGTTTGACGGTCCGTTCATCCATCCCCTTCCCGTCATCCTTGACTCTGAGCACCACTTCCTTGTCATTAAACTGAGAAATAACATGGATGGTACCGCGCTGTTTATCGATAGCCTGGGAAGCATTGATCAGGATGTTGACAATCACTTGCTGCAGTTTTTGAGAGTTCCCGATGATCGAAGGCAATCCCGGGTCAAGACTGACTTTGACATCAGCTGTTCTCCGAATCTGATTATCTGCAAGCCTCAAGCAGGCTTCCGTGATCGCATTCAGGTCTACCGTCTCGTTCAACAGCCCCTCATCCTTTTTTGCAAATTTCCGCAGTCCGTCCACAATGCCCTTGATACGGTTTGCCCCCTGGACCATGTCCTCGATGAGAACCGGCACGCTCTGCCTGAAGATGTCGTAGTCGAGACGGGCAATCTTTGCGTCCGCGTTTGATTTATGGTACTGGTCGATAATGGGAAAAATGTCGTTCATTGCCTCCTGGATGATGTAAAGGTTGCCCCGAATGAAGGTGTTGGGATTATTGATCTCGTGACCGATCCCGGAAACGAGCTGCCCCAGGGAAGCGAGCTTGTCAGCCTGCAGAAGCTGCCGCTCAAGATTCTTCTCCTTGGTGATCACACGGGAAATCTCGAGAGCGCCGGTCACATTACCGTCAGAATCGAAGATGGGGTACGCTTGCAAGAGGTAGAATCCGTCATCTATCTCTTTTTCCTGCCGGACAGAAGTCTTCTGCTCGAAAACCCGCGTCACGAGACAGTCCTCACATGGTTGCTCCCGGTTGAAAACCTTCTTGTAGCATTTCCCTTTATTGCCTATCGTTTTCTGATTTGACATCAAGATGTTTAAACCGGCGTCAATAACGGTTACCGTATCAGTGATGGCGTTGAAGAGGATCTGAATCCTACTCTTGCTCTCTCGCAGCTTTTCTGTCAGGGTCAGAAGTTCCTGGTTCTTTTTAATCAGGAGATCTTTCTGCTTTTCAAGATCGAGCGTCCTTTCGCGCACATTTTTTTCCAGGTTTTCATTCTGTTCAATGAGCTTTCTTTCCAACTCCTTGCGCACCTGGATATCCTTGTACACAGATTCAATACACCGCTCGCCGTCAATATCGATGAAGATATATGAGCCAAGCACGGGAACCGGCTTCCCTTCCCGATCAATCAGCGTGAGCTCGAAGTCGTCCACCTTACCGTGCTCTCGTAACTTCTTATAAATCGCCTGCCTGGCCTCAGGGTTTTCATAGAGCTTGTCTTTGACAAAGTTGAGGTGCACGGAGCCGTCCTCCGGATAACCGAGGAGTCCGTAAAACGCTCGGTTAGCTTTTATGATGTCTCCGCTGAAAGCTGAAAAGAGCATGGGGACAGGCGCGTCCTCGAAGAGGTCTTTATATCTTTTCTTCGACTTCTCCAGTTCCCACGTCTTTTCTTCAACCCGCTCTTCGAGCTTGCGCACATTTTTTTGCAGCTCGGAGTGCAACTCATGTCTTTCGATGGCTTTTGAGATCATCCTGCTTACTTCTTTGATCAGCTTTCTCTCTTCAGGAAGAAATTCAGCTTTATCAACGTAGTAAGCCTCGACCCTGCCCCTTTTCTTGCCTTCGACAATGATGTCAGATGAAAAGGTATTCCCAGCCGCTCGGGGAGTCAGTGGGCCTGCCGAGTACTCGATACCATCCAGCCAGATGGATGCTGCTGCCACCTCCGGGTATTGCAGGCTCTTTATAAGATGTCCGGTCGAATTTCTTAAGGTAAGTCCGAGATCGCCGTTAGCCTCGATCTCCGGTCCGATGCTGTAAAGGCACTCAAGCTCCTTGATACGCTTGCTCAGATCACTGGTGATACTCTGAAGACTTGGGGTAGTCTCCATGCTCTGCTCCCCTCTTCCGGCCTGGTGTCTGCTTACATCATACCCTTTTGTGAAGAAAACCACAAGCCTTTGCTCACTTCATCAGCCTCCCCTTAATGTTCTGATGGAAATAGTTCTCCGACGAGATATATTGCTTCTTGTCAACGCTGTAAGGAGACAAATTGACAGGAAGAAGGCTGAACCTACCTTTGCCGTTTGCCGTCATGAATGCCGTCCGCAGGAACGGCTCACCCCAGAACGGCCCCCCATTCATCTCACGGTAATACGGGACAGCCGCACGGATCTCGTTAGCGATATCTTTCACTGACGTGTACGCGAATGGAGAACCCAGTTTGTCAGCAAGCTTGCTTATTGCCTGCCAAGTTTCCATACCGTTACGCGGCTCGAATAGCTTTCCTGTCTTCTGCACCCTGCGGTCGCACGCTGTCAACGAGCCTTCGGTTTCGATCGGCAATGATGCGGGTAACACCACGTCTGCTTCCATAGCCGTTGCTGTCATGAAGTGGTCGAAGACGAGCAGAAATTCGACGCCGCCCGTCAATCTGACATTCTGCGGCGCAGCCAGAGGATCTTCACCAAAGATGAGAAGCGCCTTGATCTTGTCTCCTTCCAGCTGTTCTTTGAGATTGACAGGGGTAAAGACCGTGCTCAAGTCAACCCCCCACAAGGAAGAGAGGTTCTTTATCTCTTTTGCGTTCTCCGGGCTTATATGGCCGGGAAGATAGCGGCTATCTACGCCCATGTCGAGGAGACCCTGCGAATTGGAGTAGTCTCTCAGCAGTATGATTCCGTTACCCGGCTTCCCAATTCTGCCGGTGAGCATCATGAAATTACCGATCGCCTTCAGATCGTTCCTCGACTTCTCCCACAGCGAGTCAATGTTGTACACGACGACGATGCTCTGGTCGGGACGTGCCACGAGGTCATAAAGTTTTGTAAGTCTCTCTTTGTTGACACCGGTCAGCTCGGAAACGCCGCCCAGATCGAGGCCTGCAATCGATTCCTTGAATGCTTCGTATCCGTCGGTCCTCTTGCCGATATATTGTGTGTCTGCAAGCCCCTTCCCGATTACGGCGTTTGACATACCCTGTATCAGGGCTGTTACCGTGCCGCGCTTTGCATCGATCCAGACGTCCGCGAATTTATTGAGCTCAATCTCTGAAGAGGCCACGGTGACGAGCCGCGCTCCGTTTCTCTGCGCTGCTTTGATCTTCAGTTCCGCTATGAGACTTTCCTCTGAAAGGTCCGCATTCACCACGAGAATCAGGTCTGCCGTTGCCAGATCGTCCGTTGTTGCCGTGGATGTGGTGATGCCAAACATGTCATCCAGAGCATCCTGTTCAACCCCATTCAGGAGGTTCGCGAAGCTGCCAAGGTTGTTGGTCTTGAGCCCGACACGCGCTAATTTCTGCAAGAGGTAGAGCTCCTCGTTGGTCATACGGGGCGAACCGAACAGAGCGACTGCTTCGGGTCCGTGGGTTTCGATGATTGCCTTGATTCTGTTTGCGGCGTAATCCAGGGCCTGATCCCATCCCACCTCTTTGAACTTACCTTTCTTCCTGATCACTGGTTTCAAGAGCCGGCTATCATCCAGCATGTACCTGTAGCCGAACCTTCCTTTTGGGCAGAGGTACCCCTTGTTGTGAGACGTTCCATTCGTGCTTCCAATGGAGAAGATGTGGTCGTGAAAGACCTTGTACTTCAGGTTACAGCCGAGGGAACAGAAGGAACAGATCGATTCAATCTCCTGGTGAGTCCACGGGCCCGGCTTTGCAAAAGGCACTTTTTCCGTAATCGCGCCCGTCGGGCAGGCGCTGATGCAGTTTCCGCAGGAAATGCAATTGGTCTGGAGAAGCTTTTTCTCCATGGACGGCTTTACCACAGATTTGAAACCTCTATACACGAAACCAAGGGCGGATATTTTTAATATTTCGGAGCAGGTCCTGACGCACCGGCCACAAGAGATGCACTTGTTGGGGTCGAGCGCGATAAAGGGGTGATCACGGTCAACTTTATATTTCCTCACATCGCCGACGAATCTGGTGAGATCGACGCCGAAGTCAGTCGCATATTTTCTGAGCGCACAGTCAAAGTAGGCCGAGCAGCCACATTCCAGACAGCGGGAGGCTTCATTCTTCGCCTGCGTATCCGTGAAGCCTACCTCAACTTCCGCGAGCGTCCTGATGCGCTCCGCAACCGGCAATTCCGGCATCTTTTCCTTAGCCACCTTCGGGTACTGCGCAAAATCGCTCTCCACAAGATTACCGAAGCTCTCCTTGCGGCTCACAAATCCCACGCCAGGTACTCTTGCCTTTCCCTCACGGATATACTGGTCAATAGCGTTTGCTGCCATTCTGCCGTGAGCTATAGCATCGATCGCGACAGCCGGTCCGGTAATTGCGTCTCCGCCTGCGAAGACACCGGGGATTGATGTCTCGAATGTGCTCTTGTCCGTCTGGATAGCTTTAGACCACGTGGTCTTAAGTTGACCGCCAGCAGTGATCATGCCAAGTTCAATGTCCTGGCCGATTGCCGACACCACAAAGTCGCACTCCAGAAGGTACTCGGAATCCTTGACAGGAACAGGACTCCTCCGGCCGCTGGCGTCAGGTTCTCCTAGCTCCATGCGGATACATTGCAGCCCACGCAAACGACCATCCTTCGTTACGATGCCTGTCGGGGCAGAAAGGAATACCATCTCGATCCCTTCATCGATAGCTGCCTCGATCTCCATCTCATTGGCGGGCATCTCCTTGCGGGTCCGCCGATAGAGAATGGTCACCTTCGCGGCGCCCAACCGGAGCGAGGTACGGGCAGCATCGATAGCCGTGTTTCCACCACCGACAACCACCACGCGACCAAAAACTTTGGGCTTCTCTTCATCTCGAGGAGCTTGCATCTGGCGGAGAAAATCTGCCCCACCGATCACGCCAGGGATCTCTGTTTCACCATCGAGCCCCATGCCCTTGGCCTTTTGCGCGCCGATCGCCACAAAAATAGCGTCAAAACCTTCGGCTTTGAGGGAGTCGATGGTGACATTTTTGCCGAGGGTCGTGTTCGTCTTCACGACAACGCCGAGGTCTGTGATCAATTTGATTTCCCGATCGAGCATCTGTTTTGGCAGCCGGTATTCGGGGATACCGTAACGAAGCATACCGCCCAGAGCCGGCGACTGCTCAAAGATCGTGGGTGCGTGTCCATCGAGCGCAAGATAGTAGGCACAGGTGAGACCGGCCGGGCCTCCTCCGACGATAGCCACCTTCTTGCCGGTCGATGGCTGGGGCACCGGTGTCCACGGGTCCGTAATGTCTATATCGGCAGCGTAGCGTTTCAGGTAGTCGATGCCCACAGGATCATCCACCATGTTGCGGCGGCAGGCTGTCTCGCATTCCCTGACACAGACCCGGCCGCAGACAAGCGGCAAGGGGTTCTTTTCCTTGATCAGCTTTACTGCTTCTCTGTATCGTCCCGCTGCCATCAAGGCGATGTATCCCTGGACGTCGACACCGGCGGGGCATGTCTGGGTGCAGGGGCCGAGGCAGTCGGCGTAGTGGTTGGAGAGGAGCAGTTCCAGGGCGGTCTTTCTCGATTGCCTGATTCGCGCGTTATCCGTATGGATCTTCATACCGTCCGCAACCGGACTGGCGCACGATGGGATCAACTTCTCGAGCCCCTCCACTTCCACAACGCACAAATAGCAGGAGCCGTACGGGGGCAGCTTGGGGTCATGACAGAGCGTCGGAATGTCGTCTATCTGGTGCTCTCTGGCAACGTCGAGGATGGTCTGACCGGGATTGGCCGAATATTTATTTCCATTGATCGTCACGTTTAGTATCGCAGCCATAGTATTCTTTCTCCGAATTAGTTTTTGCTCACCGCATCAAATTTGCACGTTTCAAAGCACTTCCCGCACTTGATACAGAGGCTATGGTTGATCTCGTGTGCCTTCTTCTTCTCTCCACTGATGGCTTCTGATGGGCAGGCCTTGACACACATGGCGCACCCCTTACACGCATCAGCGCGTATAGTGTATGTTACAAGCGCGGCACAGCTGTGCGCGGGACATTTTTTGTCGCGGATGTGTGCTTCATATTCTTCAGGGAAATATTTTAACGTGGTGAGAACCGGATTTGGCGCTGTCTGCCCGAGACCGCAGATCGTATTGTTCCTGATCTGATAAGCCAGATCCCTGAGCAGATCTATATCCCCTTCCTTACCATTGCCGTCAGTGATCCTCTCAAGGACTTCCAACATGCGCTTTGTCCCGATCCTGCAGAAGGTACATTTTCCGCAGGACTCTTCCTGGGTGAAGCGCAGGAAGAATTTCGCCATCTCGACCATGCAGGTGGTCTCATCCATGACGACAAGGCCGCCGGAACCCATGATGGCGCCGGTCTTGTTGATTTGCTGGTAGTCTATCTGCAGATCGTCCATGGAAGCGGGGATGCATCCGCCGGAAGGTCCCCCCATCTGTACCGCCTTGAATTTCTTGCCCTGTTTTATGCCGCCGCCGATGTCGTAGACGATCTCTTTGATCGTGATGCCCATGGGGACTTCTGCCAGCCCGCCCCGTTCGATCTTGCCTGCAAGCGCAAATACTTTGGTGCCCTTGCTGTTCTCCGTTCCCATGGACGCAAAGGCTTCTGCTCCGTTCATGATGATCCAGGCAACGTTGGCAAAGGTTTCCACGTTGTTGATGTTGGTGGGCTTACCCCACAAGCCTTTCTGAGCAGGGAAGGGCGGCCTGAATCGAGGCATGCCCCGTTTTCCTTCGATGGAAGCGATGAGAGCTGTCTCTTCCCCGCAGACAAATGCACCGGCGCCTTCTTTGATTTTTACTGAGAAATTAAAAGCTGAGCCAAAGATGTTTTTGCCGAGGAATCCCTTGGCAAGGGCCTCTCTGATCGAGTGTTTCAAACGCTGCACAGCCTTCGGGTATTCTGCCCGTACGTAGAAGTAACCTTCGTCAGCACCGATAGCATAGGCGCAGATCATCATGCCTTCCAGCACAGAATGCGGGTCGCTCTCCAGGGTACTGCGGTCCATGAAGGCTCCTGGGTCTCCTTCGTCCGCGTTGCAAATGATATATTTCTTGTCGCCGGGTGACTGCCGGCAGAACTTCCACTTCATTCCGGTAAGGAACCCTCCGCCACCCCTGCCCCGAAGGCCGGAGTTCGTGATAACCTCTATCACCTTTTCCGGCGTGTATTCTTTCAATACCTTCTGGATAGCATCGTAACCCCCGACACCTATGTACTCGTCGAGGGAGTTGGGGTCAATGATCCCGCAATTCCTGAGAACGATCCTCTTCTGTTTCTGGAAAAAGGTATCGTCTCCCGATGGTCCCGAGTTTTGTACGATCCACTCCTTTACCGGACTATTGCCGACAACGTGCTCTGCCATGATGCGTTGGGCCTTTTCAGGGGTGACGTCACCATAGAGGAAGGAGTGGCTTGACTCATCGATGACTTCCATCAAAGGTTCGCGAAAACACATCCCGTTGCACCCGGTCTCTTTCAGCACGACCTGTATGTTCTCTTTCTCTATTGCAAGCCTTACAGCCTCGAGCGTCTTTTCAGCGCCGGCTGATACACCACAGGTACCAAGTCCTACTTTGATCGTCTTCATGCTAGTTCTCCTCGCTTATGCCGATTTGCCTTCAAGCGTATACCTTCGTTGTCGCTGCGTCGCTCTCCTTGACGTACTTGTAGTACGCCTGCGTCGGCTCCTCGCTGCCGCCTCGGTCTCCGCCTTGAATCCAAGTCGGCATTACCAAGGGACAACGGCACACCAAGAGAAACGTGCTCATTCGTTGGAGGTTTCACGATACTCCTTGAGCAGTTGCGTCACTTTCTTGGGTGTCAGCTTCCCGTGTGTCTCGTCGTTAACCATGATCACCGGGGACAAAGAACAACAGCCCAGGCACGCTACTTTCTGCAAGGTGAAAAGCCCGTCTTCGGTCGTCTCGCCACCATCCAGCTTCAACTCGTCTTCGACGGTTCTCAGAATGGCCGTGGATGCATTTACGTGGCATGCAGTACCATCACAAATTTTGATGATGTTTTTCCCCGTCGGTTTGAGTCGGAACTGCGAGTAAAACGTTATCACTCCATAGATATCGGCTGATGGAATGCCCACGACTTCACTTATATGATCGATGGCCGATTCAGGGATATACCCATACGTATCCTGGGCAGACTGGAGAAGCGGTATGAGCGCGCCCATCTCCCCCTGGTATTTCCACAGCTCGACCTTGAAATTGGAAAATCCGTTGCCACCTTCTTCCTTTTTCACACGCTCTTTGACTGGCATCTGTTGTCTCCCTTTGTTGACCCAGAATAAAGACAAAAACAGGCTGAGTGAAGGCTGAAGCGAAGGTTGAGCTAAGGACCGAAACTATGTCCGCGCTCTTCTCTCAACCTTCGCTCTTGCCCTTTACTCAGCCTGCTCTCTTCTCTCTACCTGCCCTCGATCTCAATCTTTGTTTCTGCTTTCTTATTTCTCTTTCCCAACCTTCGCTTCCGCCCTCCGGTCAGGCTTATCTCTTGTGTCACCCGCACTTACATCTCAAGCAGCGTGATGATGGGCCATTCCTTCACCCGGAGCACCCCGTCCATCTGTTTGAACTTGTTCTTGACCGTGGTGCCGATCTCGGCGAAGCTCGTGCCCTTCATCAGCAGTACTATATCATATTTGCCCTTGGTACAGTCGCAGTAGACCACCTGGTCGTCAAAGTAGAGCGCCGGGTAGATGCTCGCGAGTTTCTCCTTCTCGATCTCGAGGAGCACATAGGCCGAGGTCCTGGTGCGGGCCGTCTGGTTGGTGTAGACCTCGCCCTCTTCTTTTTCGCGGCCCAGGGCCTTGTCAACCGAGCCCATGATGTCCACGACATTCTCCCCGAACATGGGTGCATCCACGTTGAGCAGGGTCACATCGGCTACGCCCGTGATGGTCTTTAGCTTCTTGTCTATCACGTCCTGGATCGCCTCCTGGGTATCGGCCTGCAGGAGCAGCATCAGGTCGTAGTCGCCCCGGATCGCATCACAGTAGAGCACGTTCTCCTGGAAGTAGAGGTCCCGGTACGCATCGAGGAGGTTGGCACTGCCATCCACCGTCACCAGGGCATAGGCGCTAAAGGACTGGGCCGGTGTGACAGCTTCTTTCTTCTCCACGATGGGGGCCGGGGAAGGGACAGAAGCTAAGAGCTCGGTCAGCTCTTCCATGGTGAAGGGCTTCTCCAGGTAACCGTCAGCCCGCTCTGCTTTGACCGCCTCTTCAACCGCTTGATCCCCGTGGCCGGTGATGATGATGACCGGCAGGCCCGGGTAGTTCAGCTTGATCACCTTCAGCAGTTTGATGCCGTCGATATCGGGAAGCCGGACATCAACGATGGCGCAGTCGAGGGGGGTGTTCTTCCTCTTGAGCATGCTCAGTGTCTCCAGCCCCTTCATGCCGTTTTCACACGGTTCCGTGTCGTAGCCCTGTTGCATAAGCCCTAAGGTAACATGCCTTCTCAACGATGCCTCGTCATCGATCAGTAACACTTTCTTGTCCATGGTATGCTCTCCTTTTTGGTTTTTTTCTGGGTTCAGGTACATACCAGGCTATAAAGCAATAAGGATGCCACTGCGTAAACATGTTGTATTTCAGCCTGTTACGAGCAGGCAGGGCAACAAGGACCCGCCCTGTGTTCGATAACAAACTGTATACATAATGCCTAAAGGATAATGATACCGGCAGGTTACTGAACTGTTACTTTTTGTTACATTTACGGAAACGGGCTAAAACGTTGGGGGAGAAGGAGCTATCACTGTAAAGGGATTACGTGCAAGAAAATTTAACATTTTGTGAGGCGCCCAAGTGCCTGACAGACTGTTATTAGGGAATCTTTACGGCACCAAGACTCATGATAAAGGCTATCTCTTTACCTCTCCCTTGGTGGACTGCGCGTCCTGATTCATGGGCTGCGCTTCTTGCTTGAATCCTTTATCAGAATCTTTGTCCTTTTCCTTCGAGCCCTGCGGGTCGTTCGACCAAGGCTGGTGAAGCCGGTCTTTCAACCCGGAAGTAATGGCAGCAGCCGTGTCACAGTCGCACGCAAGCCCAGGCGCTGTGTAGATCGCAAAGATTACCAATGCCAGGCCTATCATTAGTCTCTTCATGGGTACCTCCCTTTCGTCCAAATATAATACCTATTTTATCAAGAATCCAGTACAACACTCGGAAACCGCATGCCCGGGTTCGTATTGTGCAGGAAACCATTTGTGCTGATCTTTGGCGGGCTCTTCTTCTCCAAGCTCTGGCAGTTCGGCCAGATATTGACAAAGGTGCAGTTTCTGACAGGCAGGTTGGTCTGGGTTTACCCTCACCCATTCATCCCGCGCGGGTTGCGGCTCAATAGCGCCCGGTTCATCCTTCATTACGGCAATTCTAGCGCGCCATCGCAAAACTGTCAAAGCCCTGCAGAAAGCCCCTCAGCAAAGAGAAACTGCCACTGAGCGATTTTTGTTGACACGCTGAGTATCTCTCTATCAGAATAAAGCTGCGCACGATCTAATACCGATTTGCATTCAAGATGGAGACCGAGGCGCTCAAGCCGCGGCGAACGAAGGCGTACTCGAGTACGTCGGAGTGAGACGGGGCGCAGGCAACGAAGGTACACACTTGAAGGCGAATTGGTATATCACGCAAGGAGGCCCCGATGGTTGAACTCACCCCGGAACAAAGAGACATCAAACAGGCTGCACGGGAATTTGCCGAAAAGGAGTTCCCGGACGTAGCCCGCGACTTAGACGATAAAGAGCAGTTCGACGATAGACTCTGGAAGAAGGC
>DATFYE010000115.1:0-9255 GCA_035315185.1 Syntrophorhabdales bacterium
CGAAGCTCTTGAAAGATTCCTGGGTGGCCCTGCCCGTACACAGAAATCGAAAGGCGTCTCTCCGGGGAAACGGCCTTCCCTCTGCCCGGGTTGCCCGCACCGACCCGCTTTCTTCGCGATCAAGAAAACCTTTCCCCGAGGCATTTTCCCCAGCGACATCGGCTGCTATACGCTCGGTATGAACATCGGCGCGGTCGACACGTGCCATTGCATGGGCGCGTGCATCAGTCAGGGGGCCGGTTTTTACCACTCCTATGCGCAGGACGGGAATGACATACCCTCCATCGTTGTCACCATCGGCGACTCCACTTTCTTCCACGCAGGGATCCCTGGCGTCATCAACGCTGTTATTCAAGATGCGCGTTTCATCATCGTGATCCTCGACAATAGTACGACGGCGATGACGGGCCACCAGCCCGCGCCCCATCTGGGCATCAAAGCAGACGGCACACCCGGACCTGCGGTCTCCATTCCTGATATCGTCTCCGCAAGCGGGGTCCGCTTCCTGCGCCAGTGTGACCCCTATGACGTGCCGGCATTCAGTTCATTGCTTGAGGAGGCTGACCGTTACTGCCGCAGCGACAATGGTGGCGTTGCAGTAATTATTTCGAAGCATCCGTGCCCTGTAGACAAAAGGGCGTCCAGGCCGGAACGGCTTTACACCATGGAAGTGAGCGAGACGTGCGATGGCTGCAAGATCTGCCTGAAGCAGTTCGAGTGTCCCGCGTTTGACTGGGTCGAGACAGACAGCCGGACCAAAGGTAAAGCTACCAATCCTAAAGGAAGGGCGAGGATAGACCAAGCCGTATGCGTGGAGTGCGGGGTTTGCAGGTACGTCTGTCCAAAAGGAGCCATCGTCGTGACGAAGGAGAGAGCCGTATGAAACAACAGATCATAGTGAGTGGAACAGGCGGCCAGGGGATTCTTTTCCTCACCAGGTTCTTTGCAGAGGCGGCCATGACTATGCGGCTTCAGGTACTCACTTCAGAAATTCACGGTATGGCCATGCGCGGCGGCACCGTGGTCTCGCACGTGAAAGTAGGGCTTTTCAAAAGTCCTCTGGTGAGGGAGGGCCAGGCGGACAGAGGTCTCATTCTCAATAAACAGAACCTTGAGCTGCATCGAGGCTTGGTGAAACCGGGCGGGTCCGTTTTCGTCAATACCGATACGCCGGGCGACTACTTTTCAATAGATGCTTCGGGTCTTGCTTTGCGCGCGGGCGCTCCTGCCATGGCGAACCTCGTGCTGCTGGGCTTTGCAATGCAACGGAAGGGCTTCTTTTGCGACGCCGACGTGGCCAGAAAGGTTTTAGCCAAGCTTTCCCCGCCTGCCCAGCTTGAACTTAACCTCAAAGGCTTCGATATGGGGTTTGCGTCTGTTTAGTCTATCTGGTCTGTTTGGTCTATCTCGCCCTTCGTCCTAGCGTAAGGCGCGGTCTTCCTAGCCCGCAGGGCGGTCTTCCCTCGTTTTCTCTAGGCTGCCTGGGCTCTGTGTTTCCTCAGTCGCTCAATGATATTGGCCAGGAATTTTTCCCGCTCCTTCAGCGCGTCACGAAATTCCCTCTTGTACGTCCTGTGGATCTCTACGTCAAGGTGAGAATGGTAGTTCTCAAGCACGTTCTGAAGGACCTTTGCCTCGTCTTCTGATAGTTCCAGATTTACCATATTAACCTCCCCTTCTATAAAGTTTCTTGTCTCCTTAAAATTATTGTAAGCATCAAGGCAATAGATTTCCACGGTTTATCTGGTTTATCTGGACTCCGGACCCTGAATTCTAACCTGTCAATTCTAAACTGTTGACAGAGAGGCGCAATCTGGTGTAAAAAACACGGGCATGGTATTTACAAAACAAGAGATGTGCCGCCACTTATTCGCACTGGCTACCGTGGGCCTCCTGTTCGTTACTCTCTTGATCTTTCCTGCCCTTCCCACTTCAGCAGAAGAAGAGGAGTCCTCCCCCAAGGAGGCAGTTGTCCAGCAGATCATCCAATTCATAAAGGGAAAGAATGTCCGCCTTCATGATGAGGCTCTGATACGGATGGCAAACACCGTCTACGAGGAATCCCAGCTCTATGAACTTGACTACCGGCTTGTTCTCGCGGTGATCAAGGTGGAAAGCAACTTCAGGCACGATGCGGTATCGAAACGGGGGGCCCGCGGGCTCATGCAGATAAAGCCTTCCCTCGCAAAGTATATCGCAAAGGACGCCGGCATATCATATAGTGGCCATGACTGCCTCAGCGAGCCCGAGAATAATATAAGACTCGGTGTGTATCACCTCTCTCAACTGATCGAGGATTTCAAGGACATGGCAATAGCTCTACATGCTTACAATGCGGGCCCGGCCAAGTTGAAAGGCAAGCTGTTTAAAGACAAAGAGCCGAAAAACAAGTTCGCAAAGCATGTCCTAAGCGAGTACCACAAAAACATTGAAGTGCTGCCGGATATAGAACAATAGATCTCCACGGGCAGGTTCGTGCAGATCTATCTAGCGAGCACTCTTGCCAATACTATGAGCGGCGATATTACAAAAGAGAAGCTGATAAACATCATCAAGGGACTTCTCAAGACCGATACCGATCTGCGCTTCCTGCAAGAATTGCGCAGAGAGGATCTGGAAAAGCTCGTCGCCTCTGTTCGAGACAGAATAGACCGACTGGAAAAGTAACCGCCCATGGCGGGCTGCAGCATCCAAACCGGCAAAAAGCTTTGACCCAGACGAAAGGTGGTTTTGGAGCAGGTTCATAGGATCCTCCCGGGCTATCCGCTCCCTCTCGGTGTCCATCTTCACAACGAGGGGGCTCAGTTCAATCTTTTCAGCAGAAACGCGTCACACGTTATACTGCTTCTCTTTAACCACCCCGAAGATCCCACGCCATCGGCAACAATTGAACTCGACCCGTCACGTTTTAGAACCGGTGACATCTGGCACGTCTGGGTCGAGGGAATAAAGGCAAGCCAGTATTACGCTTACCGGGTCCGCGGCCCGTACCGTCCCCGCCAGGGCCACAGATTCAACAGGCATAAACTGATTCTCGACCCATACGCCAAATCGCTTTCGCAAAGGCCTCCCTGGGACTTCAACCGGGCCAAGGGCTATGATCCCCTTTCCTTTATGGAAGATCTCTCTCTTTCAAAGGATGACAACACGGATGCGGTTCCTCGATGCATCATGATCTCTGATGCCTTCGACTGGCAGGGAGACGTACCGCTGCGACGCCCGTGGCCTGAGACGATCATCTATGAAACACACGTTCGCGGTCTTACGATCCACGCATCCTCCGGAGCTGCGCACCCGGGGACCTTCCGTGGAGTGATCGAAAAGATCCCGCATTTCAGGGATCTCGGGGTTACTGCCCTTGAACTGCTTCCCATACAGGAATTCAATGAAAATGAGCTCCATACAGCCAATCCATTCACCGGAGAACCGCTCAAGAACTACTGGGGTTACAGCACGGTAGCCTTTTTTGCGCCGGAGGGCCGGTATGCCGAAAGCAAGGCTGACGGAGCACAGGTGATTGAGTTTAAAGAGATGGTGCGGGAGCTTCATAAAGCAGGCATCGAGGTAATTCTTGACGTTGTTTTCAACCACACGGCCGAAGGCAACGAGCAAGGTACCACTATTTCCTTTCGCGGGCTCGACAACAGCGTCTATTACATGCTGGAGAGGAACAAGAGATTTTACAAGAACTACACGGGGTGCGGAAACACGCTTAACTGCAGCCACCCTGTGGTGCGCCAGTTTATCATCGATTGTCTCGTTTATTGGGTCCTCGAGATGCACGTGGATGGCTTTCGCTTTGATCTTGCTTCTGTCATGGGTCGGGATCAGGAAGGGTTTATAATGAAAAACCCGCCTCTCCTGGAGGAGATCGCGGAACACCCGATCTTGCGTCACACAAAGCTGATCGCTGAGGCGTGGGACGCTGCCGGAGCCTACCAGGTCGGCTCTTTCCCGGGCCATCTCTGGTCAGAATGGAATGGCCGTTTCAGGGACGATGTAAGAAGATTCTGGCGCGGGGATCCCGGGATGATCGGGGATTTCGCCAGTCGCATATGCGGAAGTGCGGACATTTATCAGAGATCAGGTAAAGAGCCGGTAAACAGCATAAATTTCGTGACCTGCCACGATGGCTTCACCTTGAATGATCTGGTCAGTTACAACCGGAAACATAACGAGACTAACGGCCTGGGAAGCACCGACGGTACTGATGACAATTACAGTTACAATCACGGCGTAGAGGGGCCCTCGCAGGATCCTGATATAGAGCGGGTGAGACTCCGCCAGATCAAGAACATGATCGCAACGCTCTTCATTTCCAGGGGAGTGCCGCTCTTTCTCGGAGGGGATGAATTCAGCCGCTCCCAGCAGGGCAACAACAATGCCTTTTGCCAGGATAATGAGGTCTCCTGGTACAACTGGGAGCTTCTTAAGAAGAATAAAGACGTAGTCCGTTTTACCAGAGAGATGATCTGCTTCCGCAATCGCCATACCGCACTGAGGGAGGTAAAATTTTATACCGAGCAGGATATCACCTGGTACAACTGGGACGGATGGGATCCTGACTGGGGCCCCGCGAACCGAAGTTTCGCCTGCATGATTTTCGGCGATGAAGACCTCTACCTCATGTTTCACGCTGATTTCATGGACAGACGGTTTAAAGTGCCTCCGGCGAGAAACGGCAAGCCCTGGTATATAGCAGTCGACACCTCAAAGCGCTCCCCCCAGGATATCACCCTGCCCGGAGAAGAGAAGATTCTCAAACCGCAGGACTGCTGCCTGCTCACTGCCCGCTCGATGGTCATTCTGGTAACGGGATAAGAAGTTTCTCTGGTTTCTTTGGTCTATCTGGTCCATCTGGTCTATTTCGTCTATTTGGTCTCAGTGAATAAGGAACAAAGATTCAGGCACGAAGAACTATCTTGTCCATCTGGTCCGTCTGATCCCACTGAACAAAGGACAAAGCACGAGGAGCGAAGAACGGAGCACTTTAAAAAAAGGTACGAACGGATTATACTTAAAATGATAATCGCGCAATCAAGGAGGTGTGACACGTATGTCTCCCTATTCAGAGTTAGTTAAGAAGCATTTCGAGAACCCGCGCAACATGGGAAAGGTAGTAGATTTCGACGGCATCGGAGAGGTTGGCAATCCGGTTTGCGGCGATATGACTACCATAACCATAAAGGTGAAGGACGGGCGACTTTCTGATGTCAGGTTTGAAACCCTGGGTTGCGGGGCGGCAATCGCAGTGTCCAGCATCGTTACGGAAAAGGCCAAGGGAAAGACGCTTGACGAGGCCCTGCAGATCAACGCCAAGACGCTGGCAGACGAACTCGGTGAGTTGCCTAAGAATGAACTCCATTGTTCGCACCTCGGGCCAGAAGCTCTCCACAAGGCCATCATGAACTATTATGATCGCCAGGCTGGAAGAACGAGAAGGGAGCGGGGTGGTAAAGACGACCATGTGCACATTAAAGACAAGCATTGTTACTGCCCTTATTGTGAACACGAAGTCTCGGCGGGAGCTCCGGTCTGCGCCAATTGCGGCAAATCGACAGTATAGAAAGGGGCCATCTCCAGAACAATAACAGGGGACCGACGTATGATTTATTTGGATAACATCTCAGGCACACCGCTACACCCGGAAGTGAAACAGGCGATGATCAGCTACATGGAGGATGGATACGGCAATCCCACCAGCCAGCATCGCGTAGGAGACCAAGCCGCTGAAGCGCTGGAGAAAGCGCGCGGTACGGTGGCACAACTTATCAACGCCAATCCAGAGGAGATGATTTTCACCTCCGGAGGCACCGAGTCGATTAATCATGCTATCAAGGGCGTGGCGTTTGCACTTGCCGATAAAGGCAAACACATCATTACATCCAATATCGAGCATCAGGCCGTGCTCAGGTCTGTGCGCATGCTCATGCGCCTGGGGTATCACGTGACCTCGCTTCCCGTGGATGAGTACGGCCTGGTCGACCCGAAGGACGTGGAAAAGGCGATCACGGACGAGACGATCCTGGTCAGCATCATGCACGCAAATAATGAAATCGGGACCCTCGAACCGATAGCGGAAATTGGAGAGATCACGAAAGCAAGAGGCATAATCTTCCATAGCGATGCAGTCGCGTCCGGTGGCGTGATACCGACGGATGTGAATGTACTGGGTGTTAATCTACTGAGCATTGCCGCAAACCAGTTCTATGGTCCCTCAGGAGTGGGAGCACTCTATATCCGCCCCGAAACGAAGATCATTCCCCTTTTGGACGGCGGCATTCAGGAACAGAACATGAGGGCCGGTGCGCATAATATGATAGGCATCGTGGGCATGGGTAAGGCAGCAGAACTGGCAAGGAGAGAGATGTCTTCCCGACTGGAACACTTGAGACAGATCAAGAAGGCATTTCTAGATCGTCTTTCAACCATTGATGAGACAATTATCAATGGTCACCCCACCAAGAGCCTGCCAAACCTCATCTCTTGTTCGGTGAAATACGTGGAAGGTGAATCGCTGGTTCTCATGCTTGATGAGGACGGGATCTGCGTCTCAACCCGGTCAGCGTGCGCTACCGGCTCACTCCGGGCTTCACACGTGCTCGTCTCCTGTGGTCGTGACTATATGACGACCCAGGGCACAATAATCCTCTCCTTTGGCGTGGATAACACGCTTGAGGACGTAGACACTGTTTTCGGTGCACTTAAAAAGGCAGTCGACTTCTTGCGAAGCATGTCGCCTTTTTATAGCAAGAAGAAGGGTTAAAGAGATTCCGTGCCTGTATGCTCGTGATAGACCTGAACGAGTGTGATGAGTTCATGGCGGGCGACGGATCGCTCCTGCGCCAGCTTCTGCACCCGGACAACACACAGGTATCGTGCCGCTATAGTTTGTGCCACGCCACGGTGAAGCCCGGACAAGCGACCAGATCTCATCGGCTAAGAACTTCCGAGGTATATTACATTCTCGGGGGTCAGGGGCTTATCTCAATTGATGGCGAATCGCAACCGGTTCGACCAGGCCAAGCCGTTTATATCCCGCCCCATTCAATCCAGTATATACAGAACACGGGGGACTCCTACCTTACCTTTCTCTGCATCGTCGATCCGGCCTGGCGCGCGGAGGACGAGGAAGTGCTTTAAGCCCCATTATACCGATTCGCCATCAAGCGTGTACCTTCCGAGTACCCGCTTGCGGGTGCGCTGCGTCCGGGTACCCGCTTGCGGGCGTCTCGACGTACTTCTGAGTACGCCTGCGTCATCTCCTCGCTGCCGCCCGGGGTACCCGGCCGAAGGCTGGGTCGTCCATCTCGATTGCAAATCGGTATCACATAGCGTTCTGCGCGGACACACTTGACATTGTTCCAATATTGTGTTAAATATTAACTTGTAATGAAACCAAATTGTATAGACGAGAGGGGAAAGCTGGTCGCGTGTGGCATGAAGTCTACGTATCAGCGCATGAGAATCATGAACTGTCTCGGGAGATTGGGCCACGCCGATGCAAAGGAACTTTACGAATGCCTCGTGCAGGAGATGCCCAGCCTCTCCAAGACTACCGTCTACAACACGCTCGATGCCTTGCACAAGGCCGGCCTCGTCAATATCCTTAGCATCACCGGGGAGGGAACGAGATATGAACTCGCAGGTAAGCCGCATTGTCATTTCCTGTGCCGAAAATGCGGAAAGATAATTGATATGAATTTTTCCTGCGCACATGCTCACTCGTTGCAATCCGATGGATACATAGTGGAGGAGCTGCTCGGCTGTTTCAAGGGCGTATGCAAGAGCTGTCAGGCGAGAGGGGCAAAATCCACCAGAAGGACGCCCGCTGCGCCAGAATCTTTAAAATCCACACCCAGAAAAGGGAGGTAGGATGAAGGCCTTATTGTCGATTTCAGTTCTGCTTGCATTAGCGGGTTGCGGGGTACTAAGTCACGGAACCTCCCAGGGTATCAACTGCACGACTATTCCTGCGGGAGCATTGGTCAGGTCGGCCGATGGCACCACGTGCAGTACGCCGTGTACTGTCAGCCTGAAACGGAAAAAAGACGATATTCTGACCATCGAGCGAGATGGCTACGAGACAGTTACTTTACCTGTTCACTCTGTGTTCTCCGGAGCCTCGGCGAGCAATATTCTCCTGCCGGGCGGGCTCATTTGCTGGGGTGTCGACGTGGTCTCCGGAGGAGGGTATAACCTTGTTCCCGCACAGGTCGCCGTTACGCTCAAACCTCTGACAGGCGAGACTGCACAGGTCGTGGGAAGGTCAATGAAATTTTCTCCTGCGAAGCGATCAGAGCCAATTTTTGAAGAAGAACTGAATTAGAGGCTCCGGGCTCGCCGAGACAAGCGAGAAAACCCCCTTCTTGTATCTCATCCAAAGTAAACCCTTCGCGACGCAAACCACGTTATGCTATACTTACAGCGATCGAAAGGGCTCAGCATGTAATTGTAACTTTCCTGCTCTTTTTGTGGCCCTCTCGATCTCGTTATTCTCCGAATTATAGCCACGCCGTGGCGGTTCTATAGAGAGTTCCAAGGTAGACAGCTTAAAAGAAAGTTTACCTAACATGATGAAAAAACGAAGAGGTAGTGGTACCACTAACGCTCTTAGCGGGAAAGGACAGTTGCAGACCGGGCAAGCAGCGGGCGCTCCGAAGAGCACGGAACCGAAGTTTTGCGAGGCACTCGGCCTCTGGGAGGCAACGTTTGATGCCATTACGGATCTGGTTTCGATCATTGACAGGGACTTTCGGATTATCAAGGTAAACAAAGCCTTCGCTCAAGCGCTCAAAAAAGCCCCTCAGGAACTTCTTGGTCACAAGTGTTATGAGACTATCCATGGCTCGACAGAACCCTCGAAGAGCTGCCCGCACAATCAAGCCCTACAGAGCGGAAAGTCAGTCGCAGAAGAATTCTGGGAGCCACACCTCGAGAAATACGTGCAGGTCTCTGTATCGCCACTGCTCAACCTCAAGAACGAAATGATAGGTTCTGTCCATATTATTAAGGACATCACCAACCGCAAGAATGCAGAAGATACACTGAGACAGAGTGAAGAGCGCTTCAGGCTTACCTTCGACCAGTCGCCCATAGGGGCTGCACTTCTCGATGCAAAGGACGGACACTTTGCCCGGACGAATGGGGCTTTTTGCCGTTTTACCGGATACTCAAAGGAGGAGTTGGCGCAGCTTACCTTCAGGGATCTCACTCACCCGGATGACCTGGCATTGAGCGTGGAACAGACGCGCC
>DATFYE010000116.1:0-9437 GCA_035315185.1 Syntrophorhabdales bacterium
CACCACGATGCAAATTGGTATCAGCGCCCCCTCGGTGTGGAACGGTCAAGAGGCGCCAGCCTGCTACGGGCTCGATCTTCTATCCTTTCACCTGGCTTCAATTCGAGAGCCTGGTTGTGTGTCATCTGCTCCCTCCCTTTCAATGATTCGACCTCCTCTCTCACCCGTGTCTCTATTTCCGTTGCGCGGCCGACAGAGACTTCTGCTCCGCTCCCGTGACCGGGTCTGGCCGCGCTACCCGCCTTCTCAGGAAAGGGAGCCAGGAATAGCCTGGCAATATCAGGATGAGGCAGCAGAGACTCTATGCCATCGAGTGAGATGCCGGCTTTTTCAAGGCTCTTCGACCGGGACTCCTTCCTCAGTCTCCACTTTTTTACTGCTTTTTCAAAAATGGTTTCACTATACTCAGAAGCAAGACCCTTCAGGTAAGCCCCCGCAATACCTTCGAACTCAGGCACTGCCAAACCGAGCGTTTCAGAAAACACCTTTGTCAAGCCGGCCAGTGTTTCTTTTGCACGCAACTCTGCTGCGCCGCTCTTTGACTCCTGCTCACGAAGAAGTGCGAGCTGGTTCTCCCATCCTTTGGCCGTCACGGGCATCAGATCCAGGGCCTTTTCCATTTCTCGCTCGGCCTTCTCATCACTCCGAAATTGCGAAGAATAGTGCGTTATCTCGGGGAGCGCCAACGCGTCCCGACTCGACCGTCGAGCCAGACCTTCTGAAATTGATTGCTTCAACGGTGAGCGTAGCGCCGCCGGAACCTCAGCAAGACTGGTCGACTCAATGGCCCGGAACATAAGCTGGAGCGATTTCTTGTCCGCTTCGTTGAGCGTTCCGATGGCCTGTTCTACTGTCTCATATGAAAGATATTGCGCCGTTGCATCCGACTCCTGCCGGAGGAGCATATGGTAGCGTTGTACCGTTCTCTCATGCTCGGCCGCTGCCATGCTCTCCAAGGGGACCTGGGAAAAGAAGGTAAACGTAGTGACGGTCATCAGCACGAGAAGAATTTTGGAAACAGTGCTTTGCAGCCAAAAAAAACGCGTCACCAACCGTAGCTTCGGAAAAAAGTAGGTAATTGCCGTGAGCACGGCAACTATGGCGACAAAGAGAGGCCATTTCAGGCTGGTCCAGCCCCGCAGTTTCATTCGCAGATGGACCAGGAACATTTCAACAGCACGCAGCCGGGCAGGATCCAGCGTCAACTTAGAGAGGTTGAGAACGAAGAGCATTATAGAGAGCGCTGCCAGCCCGACCATCACGGGCAGAAGCATGTCCCGGGTAACTTTCCGCCACGGGCTCTCCCGGCGTCTCGCAAGCCACCATCCCAAGGCGCATGCCACCAGCATCAGCGAGATAGGCCATGCCACGATAACAAAGAACAGAGTAGCGAGAAGAAGGGCCCCGGCTACGGCGCCGTTGATTGTATGTTCAGTTGTCGCCATAGTCGGTTCACGATCTCATCCGGAACATCACTTTCGGGCAAGATATTCGAGGGCAGATGTAACGCCTCCCTTGTTGTGGGCAATGCCAGCAAGGGCAAGCCCCATCTCGATTCCGCTCAGGGTCCCGGCAAGCATGAGATCGTTGAAATCACCCAGGTGGCCGATCCGGAAGACCTTACCTGCCACTTTTCCCAAACCGTTGCCCAGAGACATGTTGAAATTGTCCAGGACCACCTTGCGGAAAGCGTCGGCATCCGGCATAAGTATGGCTGTGAGAGAACTACTGTACTCTTCGGGGTTCTGGCAGAGCAGTTCAAGGCCCCAGGTCCGGACAGCCCGCCGCGTTGCCTCGGCATGGCGGTTATGGCGAGTAAAGACTTTCTCAAGCCCTTCTTCGTGAAGCAGCATCTTGAGGGACTCCTGGAGCCCAAAGAGGAGGTTGGTCGGAGGGGTATAGGGGAAGAATCCGGTCTTGTTGGCGTTTAGCATGGGCTCCCAATCCCAGTAGGATTTGGGCATCCGGGCCGATTTGGCTGCCTCCAGGGCCTTGTCGCTGATGGCGTTAAGCCCCAGGCCCGGCGGCAGCATAAGTCCTTTCTGGGAACACCCGACCGTCACGTCGACTCCCCACTCGTCGTGGCGGTAGTCAATGGAGGCGAGAGAGGAGATCGTATCGACCATAAAGAGCGCCGGATGTTTGGCGCGGTCGATGGCTTTGCGCATTTCGGCGACCCGGCTCGCCACCCCTGTTGAGGTTTCATTATGGACGATTGCTACAGCTTTGATCGTGTGGCCCCGGTCCTCGACAAGCTTCTCTTCGATAACCGTAGCGTCTACACCACGGCGCCAGTCAGTGGGGATAAAATCGACTTCCAGACCCATGCGGACGGCCACTCCCCGCCACAGGGTGGCGAAGTGGCCGGTCTCGACCATCAGCACCCGGTCCCCCGGCGAAAGGGTGTTCACCAGGGCTGCTTCCCAGGCGCCCGTTCCTGAAGACGGATAGAGTACAACCGGCCTGGTTGTGCGGCAGACCTGTTTGAGACCGTCGAATACTTCCATGGCCATCCGGGAGAACTCGGGCCCTCTATGGTCGATGGTAGGCTTGGCCATGGCCCGCAATACCCGGTCAGGAACATTCGTCGGACCGGGGATCTGAAGAAAATGTCGTCCGCTTTGATTCATCATACTGCACCTCAACATTCAGAATGAACCGCCGCCCCTGGGGTAGGCCCCGAGGTGGGTTTATCGGTCTCTATTATTTACCTTCGGCAAGGTACGCCCTGCTTTTCACGAGGCCCCCTTCCGGGTCGCCGGCACCGGGAAACTCGAAGCAGAAAAGGAACGAGCGTCCCGTTCTGTCAAGAGTGGCAAGAATTTCTTTAAGTGGCAGTGTTCCACCGCCCAGATAGGTCGTCTTCCAGCCTCTATCCGTCTTTTCGGCATCCTTCGCGTGGACATAGATGATCCAGGGGGCCAGCGCTTGAATCGCATTCAGAGGGTCCTGGCCCGTGGTGGCGTAATTCGCAAAGTCCATGTTGGTGCCCAGAACCGGCGAGTTGAACTCTTCGAGGGTTGCTTTGATGTCGGAAAGCTGCTCTCCCGGAGCCGCTGAGTTGTTTTCCAGGGCGAGTTTCACCCCTGATCGGGAAGCAAACTCAATCGCCTTCCTCGCTGCTTCGCGCTGGCCTGCTGCCTCTGGCCCGGCAGCCGGCCGGACGCCGAGGTTGACCCGCAAAAGTGGCGCATTGAGGGCGTGCGCGTCCTCAATGTCTGCGAGCAGCCTGGCCTGCTTCTGCGTATCGTTGCTGTAAAGAGTGGTGACCGTCGTATACGTAACGATGAGCTTTAACCGGGCTATCTGATCCCGCAGCGCAGGAAGCTCCTTCGCCTTGTCCTTCCAATAAATATCCCGGTACTCGACGCCCTGAGCCCCGTATTTTACCGCAAGGGGCGCGAGGTCAAGCTGAGACATCTTCCCCGACTTCAACTCTGCATCAAAATGGACGGCCGATATCAGGAATGGACGCATCACAGCCACCCCCCCAGCCACCCCCCATTGAGCAGTCCCGAGAAAAACGAGCGTAGTAAAGACCACAAAAGAGCAGAATCTAAACATGTTCTCTTGCATGACATTCACACCTCCTGTCAGCGTGTAGACCGCCCTTTGGAGAGGGTGGTCCGTCAAGTAAGCACATCTACGGCAGACGCAGCACGGTGAAAGCGAGCCAGCAGATAACGGCACCAACTACCGACATAGATAAACCCCAGATAAGCATATTGCGAAAAAGCTTTGTCTTATCCGCCTTCGGTCCTGCGTTGGCGATGAAGACGGCACCCGTCGTGGAGAGCGGGCTAAGATCGACTATGAAGCCGCACACTACGATAGAGGATAGGAGGGCCATGAGATCGGTGCCGCCCACCTTGGCCAGGAGGCTCGGCGCCAGGGGCAGGAAGGCCGGCAGGATGACCCCGGTAGTACTTGCATAGGCGGAGATCAGGCCCGACATGAAGCCCGCCACCGCGGTGACCGTGTATGCCGTGGAGACCTTGGCCATTAATGTTGCAAAGAGGTCCATGCCGCCCACGTTGCTCATGAGCTGAACAAGGACCGTCACGCCTGTGACCATGAGGATCGTTCCCAAGGGCATGGCCTTTATCGCCTTCCCTTCATCGACAGCTTTTATCAGAGCGAGGATGGCGCCTATGGTGAAAGCGCCGAGTCCGATATCGAGCTTAAAGAAAACCGTGCCTATAATCAGAACGGCAACACCTGCTATAGTGTACCATTGCGGTGCTGTGAAGGGCTCTACCTTCATGTTCTTCAGGGTTTCGCGTTGCCCGTGGTCCCTCGTGCGCAAGAGCTTAAGGCCACCGAAGAGAAAGTAAGCGAGGATGGAGACGGCCACGTGGGCAATCAACATGTTGAGCCACAGCGTCCCGATCACGCCGGTAATGCCCATCTTTCCAAGGATCGATGCCGAAACGATGCCTGGAGGGGCCAATGGCGACATGGCCCCGGCCTGGGCCCCGTTACCCACCACAAGGGCCATGAGGAGTGGTGAGATGCCCACCTCTTCCGCCAGAAGCATGGCAGGTGCGGCGAGCAGGGCCGAGATGGTGATCTGGCCGGGACCCATTGCGGAAAGGCCGAAGGCAAGGAAGAAGAGCACAATCGGCAAGAGGGCCACATTGCCCCTGACGGCCTTGATGGCATATTTCGATATCTTCTCAAGGGTACCGTTCACCTGGGCAATTGCGAAGAGGTACGTCACGCCGGCAAGCATGATGAAAAGGCTTGTGGGATACCCCTTGATGATGTCGGGGATCTTGACCCCGCCCAGATAGTGGCCCGCGATAAGGGAAAGCCCGATGGCGAGCGTGCCGATATTCAATGAAGTTGTGCAACTGACTACAATGGCGATGAACAGCGCTATTAACGATATTACTGGAACACTCAAACCCATCTTTTTCCCCCCTTTGTTTATTGCGACGTCATGCGCTTCTCGCGTTTTTTCTGCCGCATTAACGAACCGGCTCACGTCGGTTTCGTGTTGCCACCTTCTATTGACTCGGTCTATTGTTTTCCCTGTACTTTTTCTCTAACATGAATGCCAACGGTAGGACAATAAAAAACGGTAGCACCGGCTCGACCAACCTCCCCAAACGTGGTAATCGCCGAATCAACCAGTCAACTATTCAACCAGTTGCCCGGCTTTTGCAAACGGTCGATGCAGAATTTCAGCGCCTCATCCCTGAGCAAGCCGGCACTCCCGCCCCCCCCTAAAGAAATTGCTCGATTATCCGTTAATGCTTATAATACTTATATGATTAGCGGAAATAACAAGAACCGGACAATAATCGATTACGAGAAGATATCTGATACGGAACTTTCCCGCCTCCTGAAGGAAAGGATGCCGGAGAAGAAAGCGCCGGAAGTTACGGATTATAACAGACAGACTATGATTGGCTTCTTGAAGTTCTTCTCGAACGAAACAACCTAGCCCCATCTGATGTGAATGCCGAAGATCGCCTCAAGAGAACCTTTCCCGGCCTCTCCTGACCCGTCATTCCGAAATAGGGCGATCTCTCCTCGGTTCTTCACAGCGCCCTACGCGCTGCCACGGCTGAGAGGAGCTTGCGCAACGTGTCGATCTTCCCTCGGGTCGACGACGGGAGCACGGGCTCAGATACGGCCAGCGACCTTGAGCTGGAAAGTGCTCCGTCCAAGCCCCGTATCACTTCGTACATGATGGTTTGATCAATCTTCTTCCGGGATGTCGCATAGCCGATTAAGAGCGCATTGTCACACATCATGTTGATGAGGCGGGGGATTCTCCTTGAATGCGCACAGAGCAAAGACATGGCACCGGGTGTAAATAGCTTGCCTGCATTGCCGCCCACTATTTTCAACCTGTGGTCGACATAATCCCAGCATTCGAGTTCGCTCAGCGGCCCGATGCGGCGCTGTATTTCTATCCTCTGCCTGAGCTGCCTCAAGCCCATCGTGTTGATCTTTGCTTCCAGTTCCGGCTGTCCGCACAACACTATTTGCAGGAGTTTAGCGCTTCGCGTCTCCAGGTTGGAGAGGAGACGAATATCCTCCAGCACCTCTGTAGAAAGGTTCTGCGCTTCGTCGATGATGAGGGCCACGGTCTCGTCGGCGACCGCCCTCTCGATGAGATAGTGATTGAGCCGGCTGATAAGAAGGGCGGTGTCATCATCTCTGAGGGGCAGTTCCAGCTCAAGGAAAATACTCTTGAGTAATTGCTTAAAGGTGGTATGCGTATGAAAGATAAATGCGGTTCTTACATTCTCGGCCAGGTTGTCGACAAGGCGGTAAAGGAGCGTGGTCTTGCCTGTACCGACCTCACCGATCAATGCGACGAAGCTTTTCCTCTCCCTGATACCGTAATTGAGCGCAGCCAGTGCCTCCTTGTGCGCCGGCGTCAGGTAAAGAAAACGTGGATCGGGCGTGATATTGAAAGGATGTTCAGTGAAACCATAGAAGTCGGCATACATGGCGTTCCGACGCCTTCTTGTGGATTATAGCTGAGAGCGCGGGCTTGTGGCTCAAGCTCGGTGAGGCATGCTCCGATCCGGCTCGCCGCAGTACATTAAGCCCTGCCTCCCCTCTGCACAACTTTGGCTCATTGTATGAAAATTCGATTGTTGTTGTCAATTAACTTTTCAGCTAATTTTTGCACGATCCAGGCCCCAGCCGCGCAATATCTGCATGTGGCACGTCGCTTTCATGGACCAGGCGTCCAGGACCCCACGATCACACCATAGAACGGATCCGAAAGGAGTTACGCGAAGCGTGAAGATTTGACTCCAGATGCGTATGGATGATTTTGAGGCAGGGAAGTGTTAGATTACGCCACACGCGCCTGTAGCTCAATCAGGATAGAGCAACGGACTTCGAATCCGTTGGTTCCGCGTTCGAGTCGCGGCAGGCGCGCTTATACTATCAATTGGGTACCGATCAGCCCGGCGAGCAGCTCGCACAACGACTGGCGCGTCAGCTTCTACCGCCGGCAAGGGTAGAAACTAAAAATCTAAAGAACGTCCCGCAAAGCCATGAATTGAAGGCCAGTGTACAAGCAATTGACAACCCGGACAACCCTCGCTATAATGCGATAATTACACCGATTTCCCACGCAGGGAGTTAACATGGCCCTTGATACAGTTGACAACATCAACACGCTTGCGAGAATCCTCCAATCGGAAGCTTCGGTAGGTAACGCCAGCGAGCAGACGGCGGTGGGGTGGACCGTTCTTAATCGGATGATGAGAAACCGTACCGAGCAGGTAAGCGTTGTCGCCGGCGCATATAGTACCAGGCAGCCGCCCACTGCCGTAACGCTGGAACTTGCCAAAAATCTACTCAAGGGAAACATATCTGACCCAACCAAAGGCGCAACTCACTTCTACTCGCCAAGGAGAATGCCCAAGGACGGCCAGGCCACTGCCGGCTTCGACGTGGGTGGAGGGCTTGAGCTTGTCCCTCCACTGATGGAAAAGAACTATCGACCGTCATGGGCAGCGTCCTTCCTGCCGGTCATAGTCTCGGGCACGAGGCCGCACGTTTATAAATTTTATAGAGCAACCGGTGCCGGGCCGGTCTTCTGAGGCGGTGATCATGTATCGCTCTTTTTTCCTTTCGCTGATTCTCCTCGTCTCAGGGGCGTGCCAGTCATTCGATGTGGCACGTAATGGTCAGGCGGTTGAGCGGAGTTTCGATCGCTTTGTCTCTGAGCCAACCCAGGCTAACTGGTCAGGCCTTCTTTCCTCGGTAGACAAAGATCCTGGCTTAGAACTTTCGCGCCTCGTTTCACTGGTTGTTCAGAACCACGAAGCCCGCGACCGCAGGGACCTGCCCAATAGCATGGCCTTGGAGAACGTGTCGCCCGACGAGTTCGTAACGCGACAGATACAAGTTGTCGATCAAACACTCGGGAAGCTAAAATCAATGGAGGATCCCCGGCTATGGATTCTCTTGAAGAGTTTGTCTCTCCAAGGTTTTGACGAGTTTCTGGTCTGGTCAAGCGCCGAGCTGCTGTTCCGCCTGAATCCGCGGCGATTCGAAGAGGTCGCTTCCATCGTATCGCCCGATTCGGAAAAAACGCGCATTTTTGCTGAGACGAAAGCCAGGTGGTCGCAACCGCCCCGATAGCCAAGGGAGGGGCTGGGTGAAGTAACTTGAAAAATGACATTTCAAGACGGTGTAGAGGGTGGCCCAATCGATAAATGGAATCTTATAATTTCATGAGCGCGGTGTAATGCTTCCTATCCAGCACGGCGAGCAGCTCGCACAACGACTCACGTGTCGGTTTCTACCGCCGGCCAAGGGTAGAAACTAAAGATCTAAAGAACGTCCCCAGAAACGGAATCGTGGTCGAGAGCGAAATGCACCGCCAAGAGGGACCAGCTCACAGCTGAAGGCCTATACTGCCGCAATTGTTTTGCGGTGTGCCCTGCCGGCCAACTGAACGACCGCGAACTGTCTCGTATGAGGGAAGCTACCAGTGTACACGTGCCTCATCGGCGCAAACCACGAAGCGGCGTAGATTCAAGGAACAGAAGCATGGCTTAATGGATAGCTCGCTGCGATCGAGGAGCTGCCCGCACTAATGAAGGAGGGAACGTATGCCAGCAAACAGAGGTTCTTTTGGGAATCAGGTTACTCGACGGACTTTCTTGGGAACAGTCGGTGCGGTGATCGCGACAGCTGGTGCAGCGCTTGCCCAGCAGGCAATGCCGCAGGCACCCAGGGTCAAGGGACCACGCGTGTGGCTCGACATGGACCAAAAAGAGCTTGACGACGCGTACGACCAGAGCGTCTACGCCCCGAACGCACAGCAAATCCTTGGCCGCTATACAACGAACAGCAATGCTGCGCGCACCAGGCTTGGTCAGCCGCGACGTTTCACGTATGGGCCGACACCCGTGGAGGCGCTCGACGTTTACATGACGAAGCGCCCCAAGGCTCCGATTCATATCTTCATTCACGGTGGCGCGTGGCGCGGCGGTCTTGCCAAAGATTATGCATTCCCGGCTGAACTATTCGTGAACGCGGGAGCCCACTACGTGGTGCCTGACTTTACCAATGTGCAGGAGACCAAAGACAACCTCATGCCGATGGCCGAGCAGGTACGCCGCGCCGTTGCCTGGGTGTATCGCAATGCCGAGAGCTTCGGCGGCGATCCCAGCCGCCTTTATCTATCAGGGCATTCATCAGGTGGGCACCTCGCGGGCGTCGTGCTCGTGACTGACTGGCAAAAGGAGTTCAATCTTCCTTCAGATACGGTGAAGGGCGGCCTATGCTGCAGCGGCATGTTTGATCTCAAACCGGTATGGTCCGGGTACATGGGTTACACGTTATTCCAGGGACATAGGTAACACTTTTCTTCTCGTTTTGGGGTTGCCGCATTCAACGAGGGTCTGTCGTACCGGCACCCGTTCAATCACGTCCTCGATCTTCATAGTCTC
>DATFYE010000117.1:0-11953 GCA_035315185.1 Syntrophorhabdales bacterium
GTCTTGAGAAAGATTTCCATGCTCTTAAAAGTGTTCATGAAGACGAAGTCTCTGGTCATTTCCAAGTATTGCGGTTCCCATTCAAATTTGAATTGTGAGTACTTCTCCAGAATAGGAAAAAGCGCAAAATTGAAAGATCCCATGTTCATGCTGGCTAGTTCCGGCTCGAACTGCGCAACGCCCATGACCCTCTCCTCAGGGGTCATTCCCAGACCTCCTCCAGTGGTGATGCACATGACTACATCGGACCGGCTGTGGATCTCCGAACAGAATTCCTTGAACAGCCCGAGATCCGAAGTCGGCTGACCAGTCTTAGGATCACGAGCATGTAGGTGCACTGTGGCGGCCCCTGCATTTGCGGCTTGGACCGCCTCATCGGCAATCTGTGCGGGGGTGGTGGGGAGATAATCTGTCATCGTCGGGATGTGGATTGACCCAGTGATGGCACAGTTGATAAATTGCTTTTTCTGAAGAATGGCCATAACTACACTCCTTTCATCCCTGATGTTGTTTGGAATGAGTGATTAAAAGTGGGTTGGATTTGTGCCTTCATGTTGCATTGGCAAACTACTTGTTGTTCCCGTTCCTTCCTGCATTTAGGAAGCTGATCACGAGCTCTGCGGCCGTTTTCAAGTCAAGCGTAAGCCATCTGCAAACTTCCTTTACGTTCTTTTCTCGGACCCCCTTCAATATGCCTTCATGGTACCTGGTTCTCAGATAATCGAAATCCGAGAAATCCGCAGCCTTCGTTGCATATATGTGCAAATAAGAACTGACCCTCCGCCAAAGATGGTCGATGACCTCCTGAAGGATGGGCATCCTCGCATTCCGATAGAGAGTGAGGTGAAATTCCTTATTTCTTTGTAAGAACTCCTCCGGATTTCGAGAGTCATTTATTTCTCTAATAATCCGCTCAAGATCGCTGGTCAGTTCATCTGTCGCATTCTTTACCGCTTTCCTCGCAGCCATACACTCTAACTCCACCCGGATTTCCAACAGTTCTTCCAGGTCCTGCGGGGAAAGCTCTGTTATGGCAATTCGCCTGTTCTTCTGGACTGATATAAAGTTTCCCGCTTCCAGCTTCTGGAGAGCTTCTCGAACCGGCATAAAGCTTACCCCAATCAGGGCTGCGAGCTGGGCAATCGTGACCTGAGTTCCGGGCGGTAATTTCCCTAAGGTAATGGCTGTTAACAGCTTGTCGTATACTGTTTCTTTGAGCGTCGTCACCTCTACAGGCTCAAGATCGAAGTCCATAGGTTCTCACCTTTTGATCAATTGTAGGTTAGATGGTCCTCGGAGGACCTGAATATAGGGTTTTCGTGGCCGATAAAGAATTACTGGTTCCTAAATCCTGACGCCCGGCCTCGGAAGCACCCCATTGAGCGTACACTCTCGTTGCGGCAATCTGGCGGCGCTGGACCAACGACCCAAGAGAGAAGCATTTGATGTTTGATCAAATATCACAATTGTTCATTTAGACTTCTTCGCCAAGCGATGTCAAGAACAAATAATGCTCAGGAACCTCCTGTAAATATGAACTTTTATGTTTCAATTGGAGCATCTTTTTCCAGCGACGGCTTCTCCTGAGCAGGCCGTCTCCTCCTTGTTGCTCTTTTCCGCCTCCACTGTTTCCGCGGTGTGGATCAAAAGATCCCGCATCCAGGACGACCCCGGCCAGCAGTCATTGTCTATAAGTAAAGCCGAACGCATCGCACTCGTATCAGGATTCTTGTATTCATGTGTTCAACGTCAGCGAAAATGGGAATCGAAATGGGATTTTTAGTGGAGAGTTGGGGCAGTTGGAATAAGTGGTCTTGCACCGAGCGAAGATCATGAAGTTACAGAATCGGTCGCTCTATTCGCCAAGAGCTGGTGAGCAGTAACTGGTGGATTGCGGCAAGCGAGCAAGCGCATGGCGTTTGGTTATGGCAAAAGATCATTCCGGCGTTGACCTGCCGCTAGGAGATGTGCTATCGGAAAACTTCCGAAAGAGAATCCTATCAGCTAAGAATTTGACACAGCGCCCAGGAGGACTATCGGCTGACCGGCCGCGAAGCCGGGAATCCTCAAGAAGACGCGACCGGCGGCACTGTTTGAAAAAGGAACCTGATGACAAATGCCAGCCGATCATGCATCCGGCTGCACCCTGACGACAGCGTAGTGGTGGCGTTGAACGCGCTGAGCCGCGGAGAGCGGCTTCCCAAAGAGGACGTGGTCCTTCTCGACGACATCGCGGCCGGTCACAAGGCGGCCGTGCATCGGATCCCAGCCGGCGCCACCGTTATCAAATATGGCCAAATTATGGGATTTGCCTCCGCCGACATCGAGCCTGGCCAGCACGTTCACACCCACAACGTGGCCCTGCACAACTTCAGCCGTGATTATGCCTATAGCCAGGACGCCCGGCCCACCCAGTTCGTTACAGACGGTGCCCGGCGTACCTTTGAGGGATTCCTGCGACCGGGCGACTCGGTCGGCATCCGCAACTACGTTGGCATCGTCTCCACGGTCACCTGTTCATTGGGTACGGCACACCTGATTGCCCGGCGTTTCGGCCCCGAGGTCATGTCCCGCTATCCCAACGTGGACGGGGTAGTGGCTCTCGGGGCCAACAGCGGCTGCTGCATGACGCCCGGCGGTGATGCCATAACGTATCTGCAGCGCTCGCTGGCGGGATACGCTCGGCAACCCAACTTCGCCGGCGTGCTGATTCTGGGGCTGGGCTGTGAGCAGAATCTGGTGGAAAGCTTGCTGTCGGCAACCGGACTGTCCCCCGACGAACATGTGCGGACCATGGTCATCCAGGATGAGGGCGGCACCAACGCGACTGTGGAAAAGGGTGTCGCGGCAGTCAGCGAGCTTTTGGAGCGTGCAGACCGGGTACAGCGCCGGACCTTTCCTGCCAGCCGCCTCAAGCTGGGGCTGGAGTGCGGCGGCTCCGACGGCTACTCGGGAATCACCGCCAACCCGGCACTGGGTGCGGCAGCGGATTTGCTGGTGCGCTACGGGGGTACGGCAGTGCTAAGCGAGACCCCCGAAATCTACGGCGCAGAACACCTGCTGACGCGCCGCGCGGTCAACCGCGAGGTGGGGGAAAAGCTCGTCGCACGTATCCGCTGGTGGGAAGATTACACCGCACGCAACGGCAGCCAGCTCAACAACAATCCCACCCCCGGCAACAAAGCGGGTGGCATTACCACCATCCTGGAGAAATCCCTGGGGGCGGCCACTAAAGGCGGTAACACGAACCTGATGGAAGTGGTCGGCTTTGCCGAGGCCGTGAAAGGTCCGGGTCTTGTGTTCATGGATACGCCCGGCTTCGATCCTGTATCCGTCACCGGGCTAATCGCTGGCGGCGTGCATCTCATTGCCTTCACCACTGGACGAGGGACCGTCTTGGGCTCTGTGCCTGCCCCTACGCTCAAGCTCGCTTCAAACAGCGCGCTATACAGCAGGATGCAGCCTGACATGGACATAGACTGCGGGCAAGTCCTGGATGCAGGGCTGAGCATCGAGGAAATGGGAGCGCAGATTTTCGACCTTGTCTTGGAAATCGCCTCCGGCAGGAAGACGAAGAGCGAACTGACAGGCCAGGGACAGTGGGAGTTTCATCCCTGGTACATCGGTGTCGTAGTATGAGAAATCGGTGAACAGAGAAGCAGGCGAGTATGTGGAGCGGATATCAGAATCATTCACGCACTGGCCGTTTCACCGGTTCTCATTATAATGAGTGACTGGCGCCGGGACAAGCTCCTGGTACCGGGTGATGTCAAACCTTCAAGCCATGAGCGGTCGCGCTGCTGCGTGGCGGCTCCGGAACGCGAGGAGAGAACATGAAGATGAGAAGGGTTACAATGGTATTGGCAGTTTGTGCCATGATCCTGGCGCTGGGTGTCAGTCACGCCCCAGCCCAGCAGAAGGTCATCAAGATTGGCGCTCTTTACCCGCTCACGGGCAACCTGGCCGCCACCGGCATGGACTGCAAGCGTGGCGCGGACCTGGCGGTTGAAATCATCAACGGCAAGTTCGACCTGAACCTTCCTTTCGCCAAAGACGAGGGCATCCCCAATCTGGGCGAAGCCAAGATTGAGATCATTTACGCGGACACCAAGGGCGAGCCCAAGAATGGCCTGGCCGAGGCAGAACGTCTGATCACCCAGGAGAAGGTTGTGGCCCTTATCGGCGCTTACCAGAGTGCAGTGACCAAGACCGCGAGCCAGGCGGCAGAGAGGTTAAAGATCCCCTACGTCTGCTCTGACTCGTCCTCGCCCACGCTGACCGAGCGCGACTTCAAGTACTTCTTCCGCGTGTCGCCCCATGACGGGACGATGGCCCGCAACCAGTTCGAGTTCCTGAAGGACCTGGAAACCAAGATGGGCAAGAAGATCAAGACCGTCGCGATTGTGTATGAGAACACCGAGTTTGGCGCCAACGTGGCCAAGATGCAGAAACAGTACGCCAAGGAGTTCGGATACGAGGTGGTGGCCGACCTTGCCTATGCGGCGAACGCGAGCGACGTGACAAGCGAGGTGGGAAAGATCATGTCGGCCAAGCCGGACGTGGTGATGCACGCGGCCTACATCACCGATGCCATTCTCTTCACAAAGACCTTCAAGGAGATGAACCTGGTGCCTCAGGGCTTCTTGACCATGGCGGGCTATGTCGAGTCCGACTACCTGCCCACGGTCAAGTCAGACGGTAATTATTTCCTCGTGCGCTCTACGTTCGCCCTCGACCTGGCCAAGAAGAAACCAATGGTGGGGCAGGTCGCCGAACTCTATCAGAAGAAGTACAACATTCCCATGGGCGAGAACACCGCTCGAAGCTTCTCGGCGCCCTTCGTTCTGGCCGACGCTTTCAACCGTGCCAAATCTACGGACCCCGAGGCTGTTGTGAAGGCCCTTCTGGAAACGAACATTCCGGGCGACCAGATAATCAATCCCTGGAAAGGCATTCAGTTCGATCCCAAATCCCACCAGAATATCCATGCCTCGGCTATGCTGGTGCAGATCCTAGATCAGGCCTATTACACGGTCTGGCCCTTCGATGCCGCCAGCCGTGATGCGGTGTGGCCGTTCCCGCCCTGGAAAGATCGCAAGTAAGGGGGTGCTCGGCCCAAACCCAGTCTGCTGCTGGAGGCTACCGGCCTCCGGCAGCAGACTGGCTCGGAGTGTTCACACATGGAACAACTAGTGCAACAGTTGGTCAACGGCTTGCTGATCGGTCTCGTTTATTCGCTGTTGGCCATCGGCCTTACCCTGATCTGGGGTGTCATGAACGTGCTCAACTTCGCGCACGGCGAGTTCCTCATGATCGGCATGTTCATGTCTTACTGGCTATACGCGCTGGCCGGCGTCGATCCTCTGTTTTCGATACCCGTCAACGCCGTGGCTCTTTTCTTGCTGGGCATGTTTATCTACCGGTACATCATCAGCAAGGTGATGCAAGGACCTGCCTTGGCCCAATTGGTGGTGACCTTCGGTATCAGCATCTTCATTGCGAATTTCGCGGCTCTAATTTGGACCCCCAACTTTAGATCCATCGAGCACACGCTGTTATCCGGCACTTGGGATATTTCCGGAATCAAACTCAGCATCCCCAAGTTTGTTACCTCGATCGGCAGCGTCGTCACCTCTTGCGGGGTCTTCTGGTTCCTGCGAAATACCCGTACCGGTAAGGCTATCCTCGCAGTGGAAATGGATCGTGAAGCCGCCTTGATCATGGGCATCAACACGGACCGCATCAACTCGCTTTCATTTGGCATCGGCTCGGCCCTCGTGGGTGTGGCCGGAGCGTTGCTCGCGACCCATTACTATATATATCCTTTCGTAGGCGGCACCTTCGGCCTGACCTGCTTCTGCATAGTAGCCCTGGGTGGATTCGGCAGCATCGAGGGGGCCTTTATTGCAGGCATCCTGGTTGGGGTGGTCCAGACATTAGGCGGATATATTTTTAACCCTGCCTACAAGCTGGCCATCGTTTTCGCTATGTATCTGATCACTGTCTGGATCAGACCGCAAGGGCTAAGGGGGTGGTAGGAGTGAGCACTATAACCGGTAAGCGACTGGCCTTGGGCGGAGCCGTGCTGGCGCTGCTAATCATTTTGCCGCTGGTGGTCGCCTCACCCTTCGGCCAGCATGTCATGATCCTCACCTTCATGTTTGCCATGTGCGGGGTGGCCTGGAACCTGATGGGCGGCTATGCGGGGATGTTCTCCTTCGGGCAGGTGGCCTTTTTTGGGATCGGGGCATACACCTCTTCCTTCTTGCTGTTGACCTTCAATATAAGCCCATGGTTCGGTCTGGTGGCAGGCGGGGTCATTGCTTCGCTGTTGGCCGCAGCCATTGGTTATCCCTGCTCCAACCTGCGAGGCCACTACTTCGCCATTGCCAGCATCGCCTTTGGCGAGATCATTCGCATCGTCTTCAACAACTGGCAAACAGTTGGTGCGGCAGAAGGGCTCACCATCCCCATGATGAAGGAATCGCTTGCCAATTTCATGTTTCATTCCTCCAAGCTCCCTTATTACTACATTATGCTGGCCTTTCTTCTACTGGCCGTGGCGGTCTGCTACTGGGTGTCCACGTCGAAGATGGGGTACTACTTAAGAGCTATCAAGGAGGGCCATGACATCGCCCAGGTGTTGGGGGTCAACGTCGTCCGCTACCGCCTGTACGCCATCATGATCAGCGCCTTCCTCACTGCGATGGCCGGGACCTTTTACGCCCAGTACATTCTCTACATCGACCCGGAGAGCGTGATGATCCTGGCGATTTCGGTCCAGATCGTGCTGGTGGCCATGCTGGGCGGAGCGAACACAGTGCTGGGGCCTGTGGTCGGAGCGGCCATCCTGATCACGCTCTCCGAATACTCCAGGGCCTGGCTGGGCTACAAGGGTACAGGGGTGGACATGATTGCCTATGGCACCCTGATCACCATCATCTCCATGTACTTGCCTAATGGTGTGTGGGGCTCCATAATCAGCTTGACAGAGAGAGGCAAATGAGCGCTTCGTTGCTACTGGATGTACAGGGCGTCAGCAAATACTTCGGTGGGGTGCGGGCCAATGAGGACGTCTCTTTCCAGGTGAACCGTGGGGAGATTGTCAGTATCATCGGGCCCAACGGTGCAGGCAAGAGCACGCTCTTCAGTTGTATCACCGGATTCCACCGCCTGGACAAGGGCCGGGTCTTTTTCAAGGGCCAGGACATTACGAACAAGAGACCGCACGTCATCGGTAAGCTCGGCATCGTGCGCACATTTCAGATCGTGCAGGTCATCAGCGACATGACGGTGCTGGAAAACGTCATGACCGGTGCTTTCCTGCGGTACACCGGTGTTCCCGAGGTGCGCCGAAAGGCCGAGGAGGTGCTCAGCTTCACGGCACTGATCGAAAAGCGAAACTACAACGCGCTTGAATTGACCATTTCTGACAAGAAAAGACTGGAAGTGTCCATGGCCCTGGCCATGGAGCCCGAGTTGCTCATGCTGGACGAGGCCATGGCCGGACTCACGCCAGTGGAACTGCGGGAAATGATCCAGCTAATCCGCAGAGTGCGTGCGAACGGGTTAACTGTCGTAGTAGTGGAACATGTCATGGAGGCGGTGATGGAACTTTCCGACCGGGTAATCGTGCTTAACTCCGGCTGCAAGATCGTTGAGGGCTCGCCTAAAGAAGTAGTGGCAAACCCCGAGGTCGTCCGGGCCTACTTGGGAGACGGGTACAATGTTGTCCGTCAGTAATTTATCGGTGGGTTACAGGGGACTTCTGGCCATTCAGGATGTCTCGTTCCACGTCAAGAAGGGCGAGGTCGTTTCGTTGATCGGTTCTAACGGTGCGGGCAAGACCACCATGCTCAAAACCATCCTGGGCCTGCTCAAACCTATGAAAGGCGAAATTCGCCTGAACGATCAGGTGATTTCCGGCCGGGAGGCCTATGATGTCGTCAAAATGAAGATATCTCTGGTGCCCGAGGGGCGGCGGCTTTTTCCACGCCTGTCAGTTCAGGACAACCTGGTGCTGGGGGCTTACACCGTGGACTCCGAGGAGCAGATTGCCGAAAGCCTGGAGACGGTGCTGCGTCTTTTCCCCTGGGTTAAAGAGCGCGCCGGCCAGCGTGCCGATACGCTCTCCGGAGGCGAACAGCAGCAGGTGGCCATCGCCCGCGGCCTCATGTCCCGCCCTGATTTACTCATGCTGGACGAACCATCCCTGGGGGTCATGCCGAAACTGGTCACCGAAATCTTCCGCACCGTCGAGCGCATCACCAGCGAGGGCGTCACCGTGCTCTTGGTGGAGCAGAACGTGTTTCAGGCCCTAAAGGTTTGCCACCGAGCCTACGTCCTGCAGACCGGCCGCATCGTCATGGAGGGCACAGGAAGCGAGTTGTCCCAATCCGACCTTGTGCGCAAGGCCTACCTGGGGATGTAATCGCTGGAATTATTTGCTGGGTTATCACAGGTGGTTATAGATTACATCTCTCCTAAATTGGACTGCCTTTTCTCATCGAAGTCTCGGCCGCTTGAATGGTCGTGGCTTCGAAGGCTCTTTCACTCAGCCAGATTAATCAGGCTTTCGCAGCCGCCCAGAAGACACCTTTTGTCATCGACAGCATTGATGGGAACGTGCCCAGCCTGTCCAGACAGATCCTTACCCTATCCGAGGAAGTCAAGATACTATACCTCTAACTTAACAAGTGGTACATAATACGGGGGCAGGCCACCCATGGGCGCGTCGATTGACGCTGTCAGGGAGTTCGTTTGATGCTCGGACTGACCCAACGCACCGAGAGTGAAGGAAAAACCTTTTTTGGCGCTAGGGCGTTGGGTCAACACTATATGGTGGAGATTTTTAGGTGACGTTCCATCTCTCTTACCTTGGAGCGGGGCAAGCTAAACACAAGAGGAGGTGACTAATATGGCTGACGCAATTTCTCGGGCCAAGACTATCCTGAGAGATTTCAAGGGAGATACTTATGCCTTCGGCTTTGATGTTTTGGATCAGATCGGGCCTTTTGCCGCAGCCCTGACGAACCGTCCTGGTGCGGGCAAGAAGGCCATGTTTGTAGGACCAGTGCAGTTCGACTGGTTCACGCCATACAAGGATCGCGCACTTGGTTACTTGACCGGAGCAGGCTTGGAAATCGTGGACGTAGTCACTGGTGCCGCTCCTAATGCTCCGTTTGTAGACGTGTACCGAATTCATTCTCACATAATGCACAAGCGGCCCGATGTTTTGGTCGTGATGGACAGCGGCTCCAGCATTGACGCAGTCAAAGCTGCTGCCGTGCTGGCCACCCTTGGCGACATTACCCCGGAAATTGACCCGTTGTTCGGTGTGGGCAAGGTCAGCGAAATCTGTCAGCAGAGTGGCCGTACGATAATGCCCGTTCTGGCTATAATGACAGCGGCCAGTTCCGGGGCGCATTTGACAAAGTATGCCAACATTACCGATCCTGTGAAGGGCCAGAAAAAGCTTATTGTAGATGAGGCCATCATGCCCCCCAGGTCCGTTTTCGATTACATGGTCACAATTTCACAGCCTACTTCGCTGACCCAGGATGGGGCTCTTGACGGATGCGCCCATTGTCTGGAGATTTACTACGGGGCGAAGGGTGAGGTCGAGGTCAAGGCCCGGGAGGTGGCAGAAGTAGGGTTGGATCTGCTCGTGTCCGGATTGGACGAGCTGAGGAAAAACCCTCAAAGCCTTGACGTTCGGATGAAACTTGGTCTGGGCACCGATCTTGGCGGCTACGCCATCATGATCGGCGGGACTAGCGGTGCACACCTCAACAGCTTCTCTCTGGTGGATGTACTCTCCCACGGCCGTGCTTGCGCTCTTATGAACCCGTACTACACGGTTTTCTTTGCACCCGCGATTGAAGACAAACTCAAGGTTGTTGGGGAAGTTTATAAGAAACACGGTTACATCGAGGCAGATCTAAACAAGCTCAAAGGACGCGATCTGGGTGTTGCAGTAGCGCAGGGTATGGTCAACCTGGGTAAAGCCATAGGGTTCCCTACAAAGCTGACGGATGTGGACGGCATCACTGAGGCGCATGTAGCTCGCTGTCTAACAGCGGCAAAGGACCCCCAACTGGAGATGAAGCTCTTGAACATGCCTGTCCCGCTGAAGGCAAGTCAAGTTGACGATTACATGGGGCCGATCCTCCGAGCGGCCTGGGAAGGGCGATTCGAAGTAATCAAAAACCTTGGATAGGGACATGAATGACAGTGCGCTTCCGTTGCTTGTAGGCCGGGAACAGGAGTTTGAACTCCTCGTAGCCTGCTTAGAGGCCAGAAGGACCTTGCTCATAGAAGGACCGGTGGGCGTTGGCAAGACACGGCTGGCGCAAGAAGGCGCCAGGGTGTTGAACCGGTCTATGATCCGTGTGGGTATGAGATACGTGCCTTGACACGGCAGAGGCCGGTTCGAGGATGTCGGGCGGAGATCGTGATTGACAGGAAAACCAGTGGTGAGGTATGTTTATAACGAGAGAGAAAATCTTATTTCAGGCAATACTGCTGGCAATTTCGCTCTCCTGCCATCGCTGTTTTTCCGGAGCTTACGCTGCTCGACGCTGCACCGGCAGCTTAGCGTAGTCGCTGGACGTATTGGAAACAGATTGTGAGAAGCGCATGGTCATATGCGAAAACGAAGAAGCACGGTATCGGGTGGTCATTTCGAATGGGAAGCACGAAATCTCTGCGGATACAAGCGAGGAAAACGGGGGAGGAGGTTCAGCCATCAGGCCCCACGAACTTCTCGAGGCCGCATTTGCATCCTGTCTCAATATGACAATACGAATATATGCAGACAAGGCAAATATCCCGTTGACGGGAGTAACCACAAAGGTGTCAGCAGATAGGACGCAACCCGGAAAAACGATATTCAAATATTCCTTCTCCTTAGAAGGCACGTTAACGAATGAGCAACGAGAAGAATTGAATCGGGGGGCGGAAGAATGTCTGGTAAAAAAAACACTTTTAAGCACAATTGATATCATTAAGGCTTTATAGCGTTTGCCTAAATTTCTGTCCGAATGGCACATGTTTTTTGGTTGTGGTCTCTCCGGTCGATGCCCCAATTCAATGCTTGGCAGAGACGATCGACCAGTTGATCACGCCCTTTTGAGATAAAATATTAGAACCATTCACCTTTCATTACTAACTACAATCGTTAGAAGGGGTTGAGGTCCGGAGAATATGGCGGAAGGAACGCAGGTTCGAATCTCCCCCAGTTGATGCATTTGCACTTATGCCAAGCGGCATCGGCCGGGATCAGTATGTTCCGGGGCGCTGGAACTGAATATCTGTGTTGGCCTGATTGAGAAAGATTTTGAAGATTTCGGTATCCGAATGAGTAAACATCTGGGCATAGATTACTCCCGGTCTCGGGCAAACCGTGCCTGTGGCGCTTATCTTTATATGGGTGCCTTGGTAGGGCTGGCGGATATTCTCACCCCTTTCTTGCCCAGCGCAGACCTTGGCGAGGATCTTCTTCCATCCCGTTCTCATCCAGATACCAAATATCGATTTCCGCATCTGCCAAATGGCCTTCAGGTGCTCCATAAAGGCCTATCTCTTTTCCTCCTCTCGGCTGTTGGGCCACGACCAGGTAATTTGAAACGAAAGCCTTAGTCGTGGAGCCAACGCACTACGGTGCGATTACCGATCTCCTGGTCCAGTTATTTAGTCAAATGGCCCTGAAACTTCTTGCCCGTCCAAAGGGTCTGGTTAGCTCGCTCTGGATTCCTGGTCAGGCCCTCATATTCGGTGCTTTGTTCAGAGGTGACCTTACTTATACCAATGCGCGTTCAAGAATGTAATTTTAATTCGCGTTGAGTAGCGGTTTATGCTATCGCTTCCCAGGGTTTTGGGAGGTAACCATGGGAAGGATCACTAAGGCTTGTCCGCATGAGTCAGAGGAGGAGTTGAGAGCGCGTATCAAACA
>DATFYE010000118.1:0-22150 GCA_035315185.1 Syntrophorhabdales bacterium
AGAGCTTCGCGATCCCCTTCTGCCCGACCTCCTCCGTCGGTACAGGGCACATCATCGTGCCGGTCGAGAACGAGCAAGTGTTGCACTCTATATATAAAGCGCACCACGGTCATGGCGCACTTACGGAGTAAAAGAATAGAGAAATCAGCCGCCGAGTTTACTGGGTCAGTATCAGCTGAACTGGGCTGTTATGTAAATCACGTGGTCATGTAAGCATTTGAATAATGGCCAAAACCGTGCCAACCGCCGTAAACGCACCAAGTACGATATTGAGCCATAGAACTCGATTGGAAAGGCGGCTGCTTGAACCAGTGAAATATTGTCATTGAAGCCTCAGATTTAATGGAATGCCCACGAAGTTCTCTCTGCTTGCAGTAGTGCTTTGGACTTAAAACTCATGGCTAACTTGACAAGGAGAGTAGCAAGCAACACATTTGAGTATAGATGCTCTCCCGATCAGTGACTCCAAGAATCAAAGATTACGGCTGCAAATAGGCAAGGAAAAATAGAACCATGAAGGAATGGACGCACCACGGTGCTCTTGCGTGCACCGCCGATCGGGAAAGAGCGTATAGCAATGCAGAGTTGCGGGAGGGAGAAAAATGAAAAGGTTTGTTGTCACGACAGCCATAGCTCTGATCTTCTTCATTGGACTGGCCGGCTTTTCTTCGCACCACGGAGGCGCTGAAGCGGCGTTCCCCCTCAAGATCGGCGTCGAGCCTTCATTGCAGGAGGTCGTCGCCTTTGCTGGCGACGGCCGCCTCCACGTCGCCTACGAGCTGACGGTCAGCAATCTCAATCTGGCTGCCGTTCGTATCGACTCCCTGCAGGTCGTCGGGACGCGGGACGATCACAACATGTTCAGCCGGAATTACGCCGGCGACGCGCTACGCGAGATATTCAGCAGCATTGCGGGAAACTATGGGACGCCGCAGGACCCGCTCCTGCCGCCAGGCGGTAGTGCCTTCCTGTTCCTCTTCCTTGACTTCCAAGGGTCAGCATCGGTCCCGGAGCGTCTCGTCGCCACCCTTACCGTAGAAGTTGATGGTGTCGCCGCAACCAGCCAGACTATCCTGTCCGAACCAGTGGAAGTCTCCCGATCCGAGCCCATCGAGATAAGCCCGCCGCTTCGCGGTGGGGGCTGGTGGACTCCGAACGGTCCGTCGAATTTCTCGATCCACCGTCGGGTGACCGTGGCGTTCGACGGGCAGATATGGCGCCCCGAACGGTTTGCCGTCGACTGGGTAAGGTTAGGGTCGAATGGGGCTACCTTCGCCGGCGACCCGCTACTGAACGCCAGCTACTTTGCTTACGGCGCGAAACTCCTTGCCGTGCGCGACGCCCAGGTGGTGGGTATCCTGGACGACATTCCCGACAACGTACCGAATCGACCGCCCGTGATCGAGCTGGAACCCGCCACCCTGCCGGGCAACTACGTAATCTTACAGCTCGACCGGGATCACTTCGCCATGTATGCCCATCTAATCCCCGGCAGTCTCCGGGTCTGTCTCGGCGACTGGGTGCGACGAGGCGACGTGCTCGGCCTGCTCGGCAATTCCGGGGGCTCCACCCAGCCTCACCTCCACTTCCAGGTAATGGATCGTCCGTCCCCGCTGACTGTCAACGGCCTGCCTTTTGTTCTCGACCGTTTCCAGCGCGTGGACTACCACATCGACTGTGCCCCCAATGAAAACTGCGACCCTCTCGATGGGCCGACGCGCCTGATCTTGGGCCCGTCGCACCTCGTGACGGACGAGACATTTATGAACGATAATCTCGGGAACTTCGCGAACAGATGAGGCAGGGGGACACTCTTAAATAATTCAATTGATATCTCCGTTAGTAGAGTGCTTGGGACGGGGGGAGATTAGGGACGTTCCTAAATAAGGATTCCTGAGAAGTAAGTGCTTTTGAAGCAGATCATCACAATATGCTGTATCCAATGCCCTGTAAATACTGCATTAAGTTTCTATGCAAGCCGTCATTATTTCAAAAACAGAGTTACTTCTCACCAATCAATAAATAAATAACTTTTTGTGAAGTTCGCGGAAGGTCTGCTTTATGAAGCCGTAATAACTGCCCCTGGCTGCGGTGTCGTCCGGGGCGTGTAGAGCGCTGCGCGCTATGATCTTCGCGAATTGGTAATAGATCAGATCCCTTATCGTCGTGACGTCCCTATCGGGCACGCGCCGCAACTCCTCTTCTAAAAGTCTGCCACAGTTACGCCGTCCCGACAAGAGATCTTGTGGCGGGACGGGCTAGGGAAATCGTCAAGAGTTGAAATTCTGTAGAGGGCGTGTAATGATTCTCCGTGCTAGGCATGGGCTCCAGTTCTCTTTTCTGGACAGGGTGCGAAGTTCCACCGGGAAGGAACGGAAAGGTATAGGAATGACGTCTTACGAGCGGGTGATGACGGCCATAGGGCTCAAGGAGCCCGACCGCGTACCTATCAGTCCGAGAACAAGATCCTTCTGCATCAAACATGCAGGTTTGACGATGCAGGAATGCTTCGAGGACCCGGACAAATACGTAGGTGCGCAGCTTAGGATGCTACGGGAGTTTGCGTTTGATGCCCTTGCCGATCTGTATTCTGGCGCGCCTCTGCTCAACGAGTGCCTCGGAAAGGCGCTTGCCTTCAAAGGTAGCGGACCTCCGCACGCGGAACCCGTGTTTGATTCGCCCGACGATCTAAAAAAGGTCAAAGCCATTGATCTGTCAGGGTGCAAGAGAATGGACGACGTCTACGCTACGGTGGGGAAGCTCAAGCAAGCGGTTGGCAAAGAGTATCCTGTCGTGGCGAGCGCGCCCACACCCTTCCGATCAGCGGCCCTTTTGAGAGGTGTGCAGCGCTTCTATCACGACCTAGGACGCAATCAGTCCTTCGTTCGCGATCTCCTTGATCTATGTCTGGAGGCGTGCAAGGCGTACGCCACGATAATCATGGATGCCGGAGCTGACATTATTTTCACTTCTACCTCTGTCGCGAGCGGTGACTGTATCTCAAAGGAACATTACAGGGTGTTCGTGTCAGAGGGACACAAAGAGCTTCACGCCCTTGTCGAGTCGAGAAAGAGGCCGATTATCTTCCACACGTGCGGGGATTGGAGCGACAGGTTTGATTTTGTGGCTGAGGAGGGCTCCAACGTGATGTTTGTGTCCGCAGGAACTGATATGGGACACCTGAAGAAAGCCTATGGCACGAAGCTCTGTCTGATGGGAAACATCGATTGCGTCCAAACCCTGCTCATGGGCACTACTGATACAGTGGAGAAGGCGTGCCGGGAAGCTCTGATACATGCGGCGCATGGGGGCGGATTCATTCTTGCGGATGATTGCGAAGTGCCGCCCGAAACGCCTGTTGCTAATCTGAGAGCATTGGAGAGCAGTGGCTTGGAGTACGGGAATTATCCCCTGCGGATTTAAAGGAAGATGGAACACGCGCAAAAAAGGAGGAGTACGCATGAGCGGTTGCGGTCTAGCTTCAAGAATTTTTCTGGCAGGTCTGATGCTTCTTGGCGGCCTCGTGGCACTTGTCGATGCTCAGGACGTGTCACGATATCCGATCCGACCTATTACCTTTATTGTCCCGGTTTCACCCGGAGGGTCTACCGATCTCTATTTCCGCCTGCTGTGCAAGGAAGCTGAGAAGATGCTCGGCCAGCCTATTGTGATACTGAACAAGCCTGGGCTAGTGCAGGGGACGTCGGCGATAGCCGTAGCCAAGCCGGACGGCTACACGATCGGCCAAAGCTCAAACAGCGCCATGCTCCTCATCCCCCACCTTGAAAAGGTGCCCTACAATACGATTAAAGACTTTAAATACATCGTCCAGACGGCGAGCGTCAATTTTGGGGTCTTCACCAAAGGCGACTCGCAGTTCAAGAGCTTTAAAGATATCATCGCTTATGCCCGCCAGAATCCGAAAAAGGTGACCTATGGCGGGCCCATTAACAGCATCCACTACTTTATTACCGAGCAGATCGCGAGGAAAGAGCAAGTGCGTTTCACGAACATTCCCTTCAAAGGGGGGCCGGAAGTGCAGAATGCAGTGTTGGGTGGCCACGTGGTGTTCGGGGTTGGTGACTTTAACTATTCCCTTGTGGAGGCGGGCGAGATAAGACTGCCTCTTCTTTTTAGGGAAGAGAAAGCGGAGGAATACCCACAGACGCCGGTCTTGAAGGATCTTGGCTATGACGTCCCGGCACCCTATTATTTTGGCATTTGCGGTCCTGCCGGCTTGCCGGACGCCATCGTAAAAAGACTTGAGGATGCCTTTACCCGGGCGATGAAGGAGCCGAATGTCATAAAGGGAGTGAAAGAACTCCGACTTCCCACAGTCTATCGGGATAGCAAAGCCCTCGACGAGTACATACGCGTCAATTACGAAAAGTTCGGTAAAATAGTGAAAGAGATCCAAGTGAATTAGCCGGGCCTTGAAGGGGGGCGGATGGAGTCAAGATTAAGGGACGTTCATTAAATTATCAAATTCTTGGGATGGCGGCGGAGACGACCGTAAATAAGTAAACAACTTTTGGGACACGGCCGCTTGCCGTGTAATAAATCAGGTCTCTTATCGTGGTGGCTCCCCTATCGGGCATTGCGCCGCCGCTCTCCCTTCTAAAAGTCTGCCACTATTTTGCCGTACGGGCAAGGATATTTATGCGATGCAGGAGGATTTTGGGGACACCCTTCAGTGTTCAGAACTTCGGCGCCTGACGATGAATGTGAATTTCTAAAGGGCATTCCCAAAAATACGTTGTGCTGATGAGTGCCCGTGAAGAACTTTCGAACGTGATGGGTGTCGAGTGCACCTACAACTAAACGACCTATCATTTGAGTCAAAACAACAATTACCAAAGGAAAGAGGCACCGTAGGTTTCCCCCCTTATCTTGCAGGACCCCCTGGTCCCTGTGGCACCCCGTCTGCGGATCCGCCCCCTCGATGTTCAGCCTGATCGAGCAGCATACCCAGCATGTCGTATTGTGACTCCTGCTCCCTGCGAAGCTCCTTTACGACTTCCTGTACCAGGCACCCCCAGACTGGCTCGGCGCGATAGAGCTCAAGGACCTCGTCGCAGAGCCCGATCGTCTCCCTGATTTTTTTCCTGTCGAACCGGTACATTCCCGCGGGATCGTCTCCGAAGACGAGTTGTCCTGAACGGCTGCCTGAGCATTGATAGGTACACCCCAGACAGGCAAGCACATTAGTTACGATCGTGGCCCGCAACAGATCATTCATAGCCATGCTTGGGAGTACCTCCGTCACCCAAAAAGGGGCTTTGCCCCTTACGGCCGCGCTCTGCCACGTATACGCCTCTGCAAGGAACATCTCATTGTCAGCCACCCTGCTCAGTTTACTCACGAGCTCCTGGTTTGCCATGATTGCCTCCTTTCATGCCCGGAAGGGTGGCCGTCACCCGGACGGCCCGCTTCCCTCTTCTGCGCAGTCCCGGAATATCCCCTTGAAACAGCCAACGACCTCCTGCACCACGTAACCGTCCATATTGATCTGCGGGACGTGTCCGCAGGAGAACTCAAGATCGGTCAACCTGCCGCAGCTACTGCACAGGAAATGGCAGTGCCGAGCATCAGCGCACTCGTAGCGCGTTTCCTGGCCGGGCATGTTCACACAGGAAACGACCCCTGCCTTTCCAAGCGTCGAAAGAGTGTTATACACGGTGGTGCGCGAAAGGGTAGGCATCTCTTTGCGAAGCTCCTCATACAGCGCTCGCGCGGACGGATGGTCTTCTCGCTCTTTCAGGTTCTCCAGAATCAACAATCGTTGATGGGTCTGCCGCATGTCCGGTTCCTCCCATTATATCTGTACAGAGTACAATATTGTACTTATTACAATTTATCGTAAGGCAGCTAAGGGGTTTTGTCAAGGGTCGGGGTGGAGCTGACAGCATTGGAGCGAAGGGCTGGGGTGAAGAGCGTGAGGCGAGCTACAGGGCAGGCTACCGGCGATCGGCAAGGGGCATCAAGGGCAGGTGTACCGCTATTTTGGTACCGAGCGCCGGGCGGCTCTTCACGGTTATCCGGCCCTGATGCTCTTCGATGATTTTTTTTGCCACCGCCATGCCCAGTCCGGTACCGCTGCCCTTCTTGCTGTAAAAGGGTATGAACAGATTCTCGAGTGTTTCCCTGTCCATCCCCTTGCCGTAATCTCTGATCTTTATGAGCGCCGCATCGTTTCTCCTGAGCAGCCGGATTGACACGCTCTGGCCCCTCTGCGATGCCTCGATGGCATTGTTGACCAGATTGACCAGAGCCCTCTCCAGATATGCCCGGTCGACCACAACTATGAGCGGCTGCTCAGTTCCGCTGAGTGCCAGTCCGACGCCTTCCTGTTCCGCTTTCGCCAAGGAGGCTTGGAGAAGCTCTTTTACCAGAGCCACGGCGTCCTCCTCCCTTCGGTCAAGCTCAAGCGGTTTTGAGAAATCGAGCGCGCCATCCATGACCAACTGCATCTTATCAAGTGCCTCGCTTACCCCAGTTACCACCTGTTCACACGTTACCGTTCCTTTCTCCAGGCGCCTTATGGCGGCCTTGATGTTCAGGACCGGGTTCTTCAGATCGTGCACAATGACGGCGGCTGCCTGGCCAAGGCCGGACAGGTACCGGTGCTCTTCCAGTTGCCTGCCGTGCGCGTTTTTCAGGTCCGCAAGAAAGCCGATGAGCAGTGCGACCAGGGCCGGGAAGATGACGTGGATGGAATTATCCACCAGCCAGAGGGTAGCGCCATGCCAGTTGGTAATCATATAAACGCCGTACAGCAGAGCGACCACGAGGGAAGTGAGGAGAGCCCCCCTGAAGCCGAAGAGGAGGCCGGCCAGAAGCAGGGGTATATAGCGAAGCTCAGCGTAGATGGAGTGGAGATGCCTGTTGCCATTGGTCGTGGCGTAGTGGAGGTAGGTGATCACCAGCACCGAAAGGCCGATCAGAACAGCGGCGAGGATGCGCCTGTTGGTCGCAACACGCTTTACAGGCTGAGGGGAAGGTGTCACTGCTGTGCCTATTGGGAAACACTATAAGAATGCCAGACCGGTACTGTCAAGGATGGACAGAGGGACACCCTTAAATAATTCAAGGGGAGGTTAGGGGACGTTCTTAAATAAGTAGATAACTTTTTGTGAAGTTCACGGAAGGTCTGCTTTATGAACCCGTCGTGATCGCCTTTCGCTGCGGTGCCGTCCGGAGCGTGTAAAGCGCTGCGGGCTATGATCTTCGCGTACTGGTAATAGATAAGTTCTCTTATCGTCGTGACATCCCTATCGTGCATCCCTCCGTTACTCCCCTTCTAAAAATCTGCCACTATTCTGCAGTCTCGGCAAGAATATTTATCGGATGCGGGAAGATTTTGGGGACACCCTTCAGTGTTCAGAACTTTGGCGCCTGACGATACATGTGAATTTCTGAAGGGCATCCCCAAAAATACGGTATGCTGATGAGTGCCCGTGAAGAACTTTCGAACGTGATGGATATCGAGTACGCCTACAAGTCATTACTACGGACCATATTCGAGAATCGAAGGTTACGGGATGAAAGTGAGCAGAGAATCCGTCCGGTCAGGTCTTGCCTTATCCATTTGAGGCTAAATGCGGGGGCACCCGCTGTAAGCACCTCATGCCCGAGATCGGCCAAAACAGGCTTCAAGCGACGCGACAGGTTCTCGTCCAGCTTAATCTTTCATATGGATACCGCAGTCTTCACGTCGTCAGGCAGGCATGTGGTCCGAAATCGCGGGGGCAGGAGTGACGACAACGAACGTTACCGGGTGCAGGTTACAACGACAGCGTAATTATCAAGAGCACCCGATCGGTAAGGCCGTTTCCCATGCTCCTCGCAATTTCTACGTTGACTCCTTCTTTTTGAGCAACAGGGAAGAGAGTGCTCCTGCAAGGGCGATGGCCGCGGAGAGCATGAAGGCGTACCTGAATGTTCCGGTCGCATCCTTGACCCAGCCGCCGACAAAAGGGCCGAATATCTGGGCTATCGCAAAGATCAGCGTGATGACTCCCAGAGCCGCGGGCGCAAGCTGCCCGCCCACTGCATCGGCGGCAGCAGCGGCCATAAGGACGGGCACCGAAAACGCTATACCGAACATGACAGCGGAAAGATAAGAAACCTGAACGCCTTTGAAAAAGCCCGGCAAGGCATAGGAGACGGCCAGGACCAGGTAAATGCAGACGCAGCCGTACCTTCTGCCTATAACATCTGAGATGAATCCCCAAAGTACGCCCCCGAAAATAGCGACGATGCCAATGATTGCGAAAATTCTGCCCGCCGCGGCAGTATCCATGCCTACCTCCTTCGTCAGGTAGGCCACGAAGAACGTCAGATAGATCATATACGAAAATCCGTACATGAAATAGACGCAGCCAAGTTTCCAGATTTCACTCTCCGTCATGACTCGGCGGAAGGCGGCAAAAAGGGTCATGGTCTGAGGGGGCGCGCTCTGCTCGCCGCAGCTTTCTTCGCCGTACATCCTGAGTCCTTTCTCATGCGGATTATTCCTCACCAGGCCAAAGCAGAGGAATGAACAGAGGAAGACGCCTCCACCCATTAGATACCATGCGTAACGCCATCCCTCCTGGGGCCCAAAATGCTTTATACACAGCGGCAACAGGAGCCCGGATAAGGAGAGACCCATGCACACCCCGATGTTCACGATCCCGATCGCCAGACCACGCTTCCGCGCGACGAACCAGGCAGCAGGGAGGCTCACCATCGGCACGAAGCATCCCCCATTCCCCGCACCCGTAATCAGTCTCGTGACAAAGGCGAAGGAGAAGGAATTGGAGAAGCCGGTGAGAAACAAAGTGATACCCGTAACGAGGAGCGATATCGAAATAATCTTGCGCGGACCGAAACGGGCGGCAAGAAAACCGCCGAAGGTTGTAAAGAGCAGGTAACCTATGAAGTTGCCGGTTGCGATCAAACCGACCTGGGTGTAGGTGAGGGAGAGATCCTCCTTCATGAACGGCAGTATTACCGAATAGGACATCCTGCCAAAACCGTGGGCAAAGAGAACCACGAGGACACCCGTGAAGGTGATGACCCAGGCGTAATGCATTCGCGCACCAGGCAAAGTCTTTCACACGAAAAACAGGTTGTCAATAAGAAGAGTGGAAATCCCCGCTTAGGGGAACTTCCGGGATATCCTTAGTTTTTCAGTATCCTTCCGCGTCCCTAAGGGGCCCGATGCACTTTCCCAAAGAGAGCACCAGAGAGCGTATCATTCCTTGATGTCGTACCCATCTTGGTAGAGGGACGTTGTTGACTACTGTGACAAAGTTCGTCTGTCGTTGGTTTGGGGACGCCCTTTAGTTTTCCAGTTTCAGGTTATCGGGAATGCGCGATCAAATGTGAATTTCTGGAGGGCGTCCCCAAAATTACTCACCTAGGCCACTGTGAAATGCTGGCATTGTGACGCCTCTCCGGGTGGATGGGTGACAAATTTCTCCCGTGACATTTCGTTGCCGGCAGAATCGTGCCATACCAGCTCATCTGTGTCAAGGTCGTACTCCGGGATGCTTCCGTCGTCCCACCGGGAAACGAAATACTGGTGGAACGAGATGAAAAGACCGCTAGGATCCTGGTTGTACTTGAAGACGTACCTGGCCATCTGCTGGGAATCCATGCCTCGATGATAGTTCTGGATCCAGAGGTAATCTCCGAGAATGATCAGCCGTATAAAAGGGACATCGTTATAAAGCTTCAGTCGAACATCATGTTGCTTTGACTTCAAATCTCTGAGAAAATCGATGCTCGCCCGTATCTGTTCGGTGAAACGATGCAACGCAACATCTGCATCCAGCATACTCTTTGCCCTGGCCTCCGCGCCGGGACTGTCCGGATGGAGAAGCATGATTTTAGCTTCACGACAATTTTGTAAGACCTGATTCATCGGTCCCTTGGGATCCACAAAGGTCCGAAAGCCCGTTGAAGCGATTAGCTTGACATCTCGCGCGAAGCCTTGCCGCTCTTTCATCTTCCTGATCTTCCTCCGGGAGATAAAACCCGTCGCAGGAGTGGCAAGGACAAGACCTGAGGTCGCGGCCATCCGGGAGATTCTCCTGTCCCTCCAGTTTCGTCGTGCATGGTTTACAAACAGTATAAGCAATATAGCGGAGCCGATCTCTGAAGAGAGCACGAAAACGTTATCGTCGCCCACGAAAGACCAGAGCGCCAGGAATTTCTCTGCGACAAGGCCAGCGGTGTACGGAAGGGAGAAAGCGAAAGCGGCGCTGAACGCGATGACAGCGATGTGGTAAGCTATGTGACGTGACCCTTTCAGAAGCCGAGCGGCCCGTCCCAGTATAGAAGTAAGCCCTGGCTTGATCATATCAGATGGCTCCTTGATAGATTGATGAAGATGTACTATGACAGGATGACGAGCATCGTCATGAGGAGTAAAGCAAGTTTCGATCCGGTCGGATGATCCAGATCCAGAACGCGGTCGGAAAGCTGTGACAGAAGCCTCAAGCGACTCTGGTGCATGCGAGCGAGTTTGCTCTCTGCCTTTATCGGAAGCGGTCTGCCTTGAAATCCGCTTTCAAGGGCCGCCAGAACCTTGTTAGCATCAGCATCGCGGATTACAACTGAATTCTGGCTTTTCGGGACGCTGGCGGGGCTTCCCATCTCGGTGGTACTTCCGTAAGCATCAGAACTATGGATCGACAAGACAGCTGCAGCGCAAAAGGCGATGGTGATAGCTCCTGCCGCTACCTGTTTCAGTTGTTTTTTCATACATTGTGCCTCTCCTACTGGTTTGGATGCAACCTAAATGCCATACTGGCCACAGTCCTTGTATTAGCGCTCCCACGGCCTTTTTACATCGTTTCCTGGTACGAGGAAAGGCCCATTTTGTAGGTTTTATCATTCACTCGTAAGCCTGAAATGCAGGCATTCTGATAGAGCTGTTGAAATTACAGGAGGTTAGGGTGGCTGGAATTACCTGCAGCACCGTAGCGATGGGGAGGCTCTTTAGATTTTTAGTTTCCTCGCGATCATTGCTCTATGCCCCGCAACTGCCGTATCGACACTCCCGATCCCCTCACTTCGGGCTCTCTGGGGCCGTTGCAGAGAAGGGAGACCCATGGCTTCTGGGTATTAGGACAACCGGACAAGGCCGATATGAAGAAAACCGGGGAGATATGCTCTCCCCGACTCTGGTTGGTTCTTTGCGGTTCGGTTACTTCGCGGGCGCAGGGGCAGGGGCCGGTGCGGCCCGTCTCCTGATTACCACCGATGCCCATAACCACGGTAAGCATAGCCCCTTCCGCCATAATAAGCACGGTACCCGTAGCCGGGATAGTACCGCGGTCCGTAATAGGGATACCCATAAGCCGGAGCGGGGTAGCCGTAGGCCGGAGCTGAGTAACCATATGTAGGCGGTGGATAGCCATAGGAAGCTGGCGGTGGATACCCATACCCTGGGCCACTATTATACCCATACCCTGGGCCGCCGACGACAGCACCAACAACCGCTGCGCCCGCGCCCACAATAGCTGCCGCTGCCCCTATACCTGCCCCTATAACCGCCCCCGGACCGTACCATCCACCACGGTGACCACCCCACCCACGATGACCCCATGAGTAACCTGGTTGCGGGAAGACCAGTGCTATCCCCGTGAGAAGAAGCAAGGCGACCAAAATAGTCTTTTTCATTTTATCCTCCCTTGGTGCATCGCACCCATACCTAGCATGTTTTATTCTGCATCCTTTAACTGTTTATAATATAAAATAGTTCTATTGTCAAATACTTTTTTTTAAAAACTATTTATAACAAATATAATTAGGGGTTGCAATGGTATTGCATATAAATTATTTGGTGTATAATATGAACAGGGCCAGTTTGCGTGCCCCCACTAACTGGACAAGGAAGATACGCTATGACCAAACAACTGGCACATTTGATCAACGATCTTAGTTTTAGGGCCAGACTGTATAGGGAGAAAGAGAGTGCGAAAACCTCTGGAGATCTCACTCAACGGCAAGCACTGTTGCTCGAGATTCTGGGAATGCAGGAAGGTTTAGGCATTTCACAAATCAACCAATACTACCCGTGCGTTCACTTAAGCACGATCTCGGCCACGATAACCGCTCTCCTGAAGCTCGGGCTTGTCAAAAAAACAAAGCCCGTGAATAATCAACGTGCAACGCAAGTCTATCTAACCCGAAAGGGCAGAACCGCATTAGAAAATATCCAGAAACAACAATATAAACTATACGAGACCATAACCCAGTCGCTTCGGCTCACACCAGAGCAGACCGCCTCCCTCATTTCAATCTTAGAGGAGGGTATTGAATCCTTTGATAACACGCTCAGCCTGAGAATGCCGAAAAAAAAAGAGTGACAGCGGTGGCCCGCGCCGCAGTCTGTTAAAGGGGCTGCCAAGAGATAGAAGCATTCTAGCTCTGCCGATCTCTATGCTAGCCAGAGGGACGTTTTTAAATAAGTAAATAACTGTTTGTGAAATTCGCGGAAGGTCTGCTTTATGAAGCCGTAATGACTGCCCTTCGCTGCGCTGCCGTCGGGGACGGAAAAGGCGCTGCGGGCTATGATCTTCGTGAAGTCGATGTCGATAACGGTGAGGGCATGGTCTCCGTCCATGTCGACACCATCTAATGCGCCGGAGCAAGCGTGACGTCTCTGTCAGGCAACCCTGTCCTTACTCCCCTTCTAAAAGTCTGCCACTATTCCGCCGTCTCGGCAAGAATATTTATCGGATGCGGGAAGATTTTGGGGACACCCTTCAGTGTTCAGAGCTTTGGCGCCTGACGATACATGTGAATTTCTAAAGGGCATCCCCAAAATATGATGAGTGCCCGTGAAGAACTTTCCAACGTGATGGATATCGAGTACGCCTACGAAGCTTGAATCCACCCAGCGGCTTACAGGTTAGACATTACCAAATGTATCTTTTAAAGCCCACCGCCCCAGCGGTACTGCCAGACAATCCCGACCATGTTGTAATTGCTCCCCGCGCTGGCGTGTATGCTGCTGCTGGTGAACAGCTTGACCGAGTTGTTCCGGTTCACCGGCAGCGCAAGGGTGGCGCCTATTCGCGAATTGTTCTCTAGATCACTGTTCCGCACGCCGTCTACGGTCGAGCGCCCGCCGTAATCGTATGTCCCGCTCAAGGCAACCCAGACTCCACGGCCAAGCTGGTACTCGACGTGCGCCTGCGTGGACCAGACGGGGTCCTCTTGAAGCGTCTTGCCGCCGAAGTAGTCGTCGTTCCTGCTGTAGAAGAACACACCCGTGGAGAGCTCCAGCGTCAGCGCCCCCCACGCCTTGGAGATGCCGATGTCGGGCTTGACGAACCAGCGGTTATTGCCAAGGTTCACCAACTTGTCCTTGTCATACTGCCCTAAGGGCGCGGACACCTGGACGCTTGCCCCGATGATGACATCCTGCTTGTAGTCGGCAAACTCCTGCAGTGACAGCGCGGGAGAACCATAGAAATTGACCGAGAAACGGAAGCGCGGGTCATTGAACCCGGAAACGTTACGTTCTCGCTTCTGACCCGAGACCGTCGCGCTTCCTGACAGTTCGGAATACGGCAGTATGACATCGACCTTCCCTGACTTGCCCCACACGTCCAGTGACCGTGCGTACGCCAGGACCTCGGTGTGCATGGTGAGCTGGGCGCCCTTGATCGGCGACGAACCCGGGGTCGACAGGCCGCCGTCCGTATAGGCATAGCCCGCGAGCAGGAAATTGACGCCGACCGGCGTATTGACATAGGCTCTCGGCTCGATCTCGCCGGCATGTGCGTACGCGGCCGCGAACAAGAGCGCAATTACGGCCGGCACTGCGCCTGAACGAACGACCACATCCCGATAAGCTCGCAGGATGGGTCGAGCAATAGCCATACGAAAAAAACACCAATCCCGTCTATTCCAATCCAAACTCAATATTACAAATCTCCGTGTGAAGCCTGACCACATAATTACATAGTTTTACAGGTGGTATCAATGTGTGGAGTGTAAATTACCGATAGGAAGCTGCATTGCTAAGTGGGGAGCCAACCGTTACCTCCCATTCTCTGAAACGGGCGATCCTCATAGCCGCTTTTCGCCAATGGGCACTCACAAGCTTTGTTGGCTTCCGCACGGATAGACGGTGCTCTTCACTTGATAAGGGGTATCTGCTTCGCGAGGTCGTAGTTTATCGCTGCAGCGATCTTGTTCTCCAGCTGGTAGTAGCGCGCAACTTTTACATCACTCAATGCGCCGCGAAACAGATGCAAGTATGATTCCTTCAGCTTCTGGTGGTCCATGCCGATGGCCAGAAGTCTGATGGTCAGCCTTTTCGCCACTGCATTCGACATGGACTGCTGGTTACTGGCGTAATCCCTAATCAACAGCAGAGTGTGGTCGTGAATTTTTGTCAGGCCTTTCTGATAATTTTCGTAGATTGGCCAGAATGCTTTTGCTTCCGATTCCGTGAGCTGCATAGCCTCCGCTACAAACAGCTTCTTATCTGCCTTTACTTTCTCGCTAACGAGCTGCATGTCGTCCGCAGGCTTCTCCTGGGCCAGTGCCGGCAGGCCGGATGTGCACAAGATCAATGCCAATGCCATAATGATGAATATTCTTCCGCTTGCTGTTTTCATGTAGTCCCTCCCTTTTACCACAGTCGCTTATGTGCACCCGGCCAAGGCCGGGCCTCGCTGGCACCAACCATCTACTCAGAATCCGTAAGCTGCTGCCTTATTTTACTGCTCTTATTCATTACGTCGATTTTTCAGGATTGCTTTAGGCCCTGAACGTGTACACTCTGATATACCTCATTTTACACGGAATAGTGAAAAAATCAATATGATGAAATCGACAGATGGCCCTATGCTTTGACACTTCCTATCGACTCATTCGGCGTGTTGCGTTCTCTCGACTGCGTCGCTCACGTCCTTATACTTGCTCACCCAGCCCTTTCATTCTAGAGCTGCGCCATTGCCGCCTGTAACGTGGTATCAGAGCGAGAAATCTTAAGTTCACCCTCCCAGGAAGGAATTGACTTAATCACCCATACGCAAGAGATAGCGGGTAGAACAACCCTGCGCAAAATTGTCTCTTATCATAGGAGGACGCTGCTCACGCGCCGAGCTTCTCGCCAATAGCCTTGCCGTAATCGCGGCAGGCACGCATGTCTTCCCCCTTTCCGAGAAGCTCTTCGAGCAGGTTAAGCGACCCAAGGTTGACCATGTCCATCCTGAACCGACTCTCCATAATGTCGAAGATGATCTTGGGGGCGTCTCCGCTGAAGGTGTACGAACCAAAGGCTCCGCCCACCTTGCCATACAGGTTGACGTTTCGGGCCACGGACAGAAAGGTTTTCATGGTGTCCGTCATATCCAAGTTGTGGGTGGGGGAACCGAAGAGATACGCATCATAGCCTTCAAGCTCCCTCTCACTCTTGATTTCGTTCAGCCTCTTCACGTCAGCGTCATGCCCGGATATACGAATCCCCTCGGCAATATACTCGGCCATCTGCTTGGTTTTCCCGGTCTCGCTGTCGTAAGCAAGCAGCACCTTCTTCATAGCAAAGCCTCCTGCTTTTTGCTTTCAGTCCCGGACCTGGCTGCTCCCCTGTCCTTTGCGACTGGTTCCCCGTTTACCGGAATTGGGGACGTTGCTAATATTTTAACATTTCGTTTTTTGGGGACGCCCTTTAGTTTTTCAGTTTCAGGTGATCGGGAATACGCGCCTAAATGTGAATTTCTGAAGGCGTCCCCAAAATCAACCCGTTGTGCCGCTGAGCTTACACAATCTTGCATGGAATTACGGCATCTTCATCGTATCCGTAAACTGCGCACAACCGATGGTACCCGTCCGCAATGATAACCGTGCTCCCCCCAGGTTCACGAACCAGAAGCAGTGGGGAAAGGCGTTCGTGCGACTCAATTTTCTTCTTATCCTTTTTCACGTGGTAATTGTCAAGCCCCAGCAAGGGCAGGCGAGAGGCCCTGAAGATGTCCTTCGATTTGAATTGAGAGACCTGGGCGCGTTTAAGCTTCGCCACATACTCTTTCGATACTTTCTGCGGATAGAGAAGGCTCAGGTAGGATAAAGCCGCAGGATAGTCATGCTCTTCCGATTTTTTAAGCCATTTGATCTTGACATCACGCTTTGCCATCTCGGATTCCTCCTGTAACTGTTTTTTGGGTGTAACGAATTATATGAACTGCAAGACATCGTCAATCTGGCGGCAATTCGTTTTTGGGGACGCCCTTTTTTTGGGGACGCCCTTTAGTTTTTCAGTTTCAGGTGATCGGGAATACGCGCCTAAATGTGTGCCTTCCATCTCTTTTGCTAGTGGGCCTTAGACGCCACAGATCACGCAAACCACTCGTAGGATTAGGATGTCTCTGGCCGTTGCTGCCAGCACATATCAGTCGATAACTAGTTTCCCTGCTTTTCCTCGATTCTCCTTCTTGCCTTCGTGGATGTAGATAGTCACGGCTTCCGGAGGGACTTTGAAATTTTTACAAACGGCATCAGTGATGTCCTTCACCAGCCCCCTCTTCTGTTCGACTGTTCTTCCTTCATCAACTTCAACGATCACGGTGGGCATAATTTTGCACCTCCTATTTTTAATAATCTCCCAACACAATATAGAGTGTGCTGGCCTACGCAACTAATTTTTTGAAGTTCCTCGAAGGTCTGCCGTCGGGGACAGAGAAGGCGCTGCGCGCTATGATCTTAGCGTACTGGTAATAGATGAGGTCTCTTACCGTTCTGACGTCCCTGTCGGGCATCCCGCTGTTACTCCCCTTGTAAGAGTCTGCCACTATTTTGCCGTAGGGGCAAGGATATTTATCGGATGCGGGAAGATTTTGGGGGACACCCCTCAGTATTGAGAGCCTTAAAGGGCATCCCCAAAATGCGTTGTGCTGATGAGCGCCCGTGAAGAACTTTCCAACGTGATGGGTGTCGAGTACACCTACGAAGCTTGAATTGCTGCGTGTTGCGCCGAGTGAGGATTGCCAAGAGAAAGTGAGTATCTGATGCGGAAAACCCTTGACCCTTACTTCTTTCTTCCCTCCAGCACCTTCCGTATTGTCCCTGCCAGTTCCTTCTTCACCATGGGCTTCATGACAAACTCACAGATACCGACTTCCTTTGCCTTATCTGCTGATACCATCTCGCTGTATCCCGTGCAGAGGATGATAGGCATTTCCTTCCGCACCCGCAGCATCTTCTGGGCCAGTGTTACCCCGGTCACATCGGGCATGGTCTGGTCGGTGATGACGAGATCAAACTGTGAGGGGTTTTCAAGAAAGAGGTTCCAGGCTTCCGTTGGGTCTTTAGCGACGGTCACGCGGTACCCGAGGCTTTCAAGCATATTCCGCGTCATCTCCACGAGCATCTCCTCATCGTCGACAAAGAGTATCCGCTCGGTGCCGGTCGGCAGCGCAAAGGTCGTTTCCTCTTCTTTCTTGACCTCCGGTTTCTGTGCCCGGGGCAAGAACACCTCGAAGGTTGATCCCTGGCCCACTTCGCTCTGCACCGTGATAGCACCCTCATGACTCTTGACAAGCCCATAGACAACGGCAAGACCCATGCCGGTGCCCTTTCCAACTTCCTTGGTCGTAAAAAAGGGCTCGAATATTCTCTGCCTGACCTCCTCCGTCATGCCGGTGCCCGTATCCTTCACCGTCAGTTTCACGTATGCGCCCGGCTCCATGTCTGGATCGGGAAGGGGGCTGCCGCGGGGAAAGGTGACCGATGAGACGCCTATCGTGAGCTGCCCGCCGTCGTCCCGCATGGCATGGGCCGCATTGGTTGCGAGATTCATCAGGACCTGCTGTAGCTGTGTGGGGTCGGCAAGCACGTGATCGTCGCCTGTTGTGATAGCAAGGGGCATCTGGATCGTGGTCGGCAGGGATGAGCGCAGCAGCGCGTATGTCTCGTGGACCAAGGACGCGAGGCTGATCTGTTGTCGCTGGCCTTCGCTCTTGCGGCTGAACGTCAGGATCTGTTTGACGAGTTCCCTTGCCCGTAAGCCTGCCGCATGCACCCGTTTCAGGTGACGCTGCGCCTTGGAGTCGGCAGGGATCTCATCAGCGGCCAGCTCGGAGAACCCTATCATTGCTGCCAGGATGTTGTTGAAGTCGTGGGCGATGCCGCCGGCGAGGGTGCCGACAGCTTCCATTTTCTGCGCTTGGCGGAGCTGGGATTCTACCTGTTCCCGCTCCCTGGTCTCCTTCTTGAGCCGGTCGTAGGCCTGCTGCAGCTCGACAGTGCGCTCTTCAACCCGCTTTTCTAGTTCGTTGTGGGCCTTCTTGAGCGCCTCCTCTGCCCGCTTGCGCTCGGTGATATCGTGTACCATCCCGACTGAGCGGATAATCCGGCCGGCTTCATCCCTGATGTGTTCGCATCTTTCATGGACCGTGCGGACCTCGTCATTTGATTTTCTTATGACCCGGTGCTCGATCTCGTAGCTGTCCCTTCCCTCACGCAGCGAGCCGGAATATGCGGCGTCAACTGCTGCGCGGTCGTCAGGGTGTACTGCTTCGAGGAAGGCATCATAGGTGGCACCAAACTCCTGCGGCCTAAGGCCGAAGATGCGGTATACTTCATCCGACCAGGATAGACGGTTGTTAACGACATCAAGCTCCCAGCTGCCGAGATGGGCAATCTCCTGCGCCCTGCCCATCCTTTTCTCACTTTCCCGCAGGCTCTCCTCGGCCCGCTTGCGCTGGGTAAGGTCCACGCCGTGGACGAAGATGCCCGAAATCGATCCGTCCTCCTCACGCAACGGCAGGTAAATAAAGTCAAGCCAGGCTTCCTCCAGCTGTCCGTCGGACCGTCGGGCAAGCATCAGAGACACATCAGTCGCCGTGAATGCCTCACCGGTGCGGTACACCCGATCCAGAATCTCAGGGTAAGGCGTTGCAACAAGTTCCGGTAAGGCTTCAAGAAGCTTCTTGCCGAGAATGTCACGCCGACCTACAAGCTGGAAGTACTGCTCATTGGCCAGTTCAAAGACATGATCAGGGCCACGAAGGATGCACACGAAGGACGGCGATCGTTCAACAATCTCAGCAAGACGTCGTTCGCTCTGGCGTAGCGCTCGCTCGGCTTGTCTGCGCTCGGTGATACTGCGGAAGACGAGCACAACGCCCATGGTCTTGCCGTCCGCGTCTCGTATGGGCGCACCGCTGTCGTCGATTGGGGCTTCCGTTCCGTCCTTTCGTACCAGAATCGTATGGTTGGCGAGGCCAACAATCATCCCTTCCCGGAGCACTTTCGTGACAGGGTTTTCAACCTCCCCGCGGGTCTGCTCGTTGATGATGTTGAAGACCTGTGTTACCGGCCTCTGGGAGGCATCACGGAGCGTCCACCCGGTTAAAGCTTCCGCCACCGCATTCATGAACGTGATCCTGCCGGTTACATCGGTGGCAATGACCGCATCGCCGATGCTCGCCAGGGTGGTGGCCCAGCGCTGCTCGCTTTCCCTGAGGGCCTCTGTCCGTTCTACCACCCTCTGCTCCAGCTCATCGTGCGCCCTTTGAAGGGCCTCCTGTGCCCGCCTGCGCTCGGCCATCTCTGCCTCCAGCCTGCCGCGCGAGGTCTCAAGGTTTGCAGTCATGTTGTTGAAAGCGGTAGTCAGGCGGCTTATCTCGTCATTGCCGGTAATCGCCACTCTGTACCCGAGATCGCCGGAAGCAATCCGTTGGGTCCCTTGCTCCAGCACGCCGATAGACCCTCCTATGCTTTTTGCCAGTAGAGACGCGGTGATGGTTGCCGATACCATGAGTATCAAGGCAGAGACAACGATCAGTATAAGCGATGTTCGTCGAACGGCTCCCACATAGCGCTCTGCCTCACGGCCGAGCAGAGAGGCGTCATTTGTCATCACTTCGGCGCGCGCCAGGAGCTGCGCCGTAATGCCTTCATTCAGCTCATCGTAGGTCGAGGAAGTACTCCCCACAGATGTGGGGCTCTTCTCGTCCCTTTCACTCAGCACATCGAAGAGTTGTTTCATCTGCTCGTGGTTGGAACGCAGCCGCGCAAGGATGACTTCCTGCTCACGGCTCCCTACCGCGTGTTCCGAAAGGACCTTGCCGAGAGACGCGTACTTCAGCTCCCACTGCATCTGAGGCCGCTCATCCTTGAGCAAGAGATAGGCGTAGCTGAGTGAAGTGAGGTCTGAAACGTCCTTTATCACGCGTGATGCAAAGGTATCGTTTCTTGCAGCTTCCTCCATGTTCCTGGAGGAGACGAAGACCGTAAGCGCAACAACCAGCGCGAGGCCGATGGTGATCACGGCGTTCAGTCGAAGCTTTGTTCTGATAGACATGCGTCCGAAGGGGTTAAATAGAGACCCGTTAATGGACAATGCTCACCGCCTCCGATTTCACCTTATCAAGGGCGTTAAAGGAGAAGAAATTGAGATAATTGGGCATCTTGTTCTTTTCTACCAAATTGTTGCGCATTGCCCATTTTGCCTCCCGTTCCATGAGTACGAGCATGTCCTGACTCAGCTGAAGCTGAAAACGGGCGCGGGACAACGTTTCAGGGAAAGACTCGGCATCGGCATTCAACAGGTTGCGCAAGATAGTCTGTGCCCGATCCGGATATTTGGCGATGAACTCCTCTGCGTCCAAAAGGGCGGCAAGGAACTGCTCTACCGTTCTTGTCCGTTTTTTCAGAAATGCTTCCTGCGCCAGGAGCACGAGATAGTAGTCCTGTCCGCTCTGGGCAGGCCAGCGGGCGGCCTTCGCACCGAGTATTTTCGCCATCTCCGTGGTAAAGGGGGGCCAGCAGAGGGCTGCGTCTACTGTCCCGCCGGCCATGGCCTTGACCATTTCTGAAGGTACAAGGTAGACGACCTTAACACTTCCGGACGGGATGCGGTTGAAAATGAGATACTGGTAAAAAAAGAACTCGCCCCCACTTCCTCTGGTGACGGCCACACGCCTGCCTTTCAGATCTTGAGGGGTTTTAATGCCGCGTTCGGTTCTCACGATGAGATCCACGTTAGACCCCGCCCAGATACCGGCCGGTATCCTTAAAGAAGGTTGCGCGAAAGCCTCCAGCACGAAGACGAATTCGGAAACAATGGCAATATCGATTTTACCTGCCGCGAGATCGTTGACCTCGGCCGGGCCTGACTCGTATGTCGTCTTGACAACGTCAACCCCATGTTTCTTGAAAAAACCCTGGCTATCGGCCAGATAGATGAGGGCAAAGCTGGGTGTCGGGACAACGCCGACACGCAGCGGCTCGGCAGAGACCTGTTTTACCGGCGGCACGAGCGACAGGAGAAGCCCGGCAACGACGACAATGCCAATGAAGATCGTTCTCAGTTGGATTATCAACGTACGCTCCTCCTAAATAATGAAGACGAAGTCAGTGAATTATTCCAACTGCCTCTGGTTTTACGGCCACTGTAGAAGATCAACCTAACTATAATAAAAATCGGAATAATTCGCAATGACAATGATGTCTGCTCAGTGCCAGCCATCTTGCCTTGTTCACCATCAGGCCCGGAAGGATCTAACCAATCCTTAACTCGTGCAGGTCTGCGGCGAGATTCTCCGTACAACCTTGGCGACTTTCTTCAGATGGGTGAGAATTGCCGCGTGAAAGCTTGAATAGCCACTGAGGCTCCCCGAGCAACGATTACAGTAGGAAGACATCGATAGAATCGCAGACTTGTATTTTTGTCACAAAATGAGAATGACAAAATTGCAGTTAACACCTACTACTCTTCACTTCACCCTGATCATGTATGTTGAAGATTGCTACTTGAAATGCACAAGAAAGGCAGAGCCATTGCTGACCCTGCCCATGCTGCATCTCAATAAACCTACTTCTTGAGCCTTCTGATCCCTATTAGTCCAATCAAGCCAGAACCAAGCAGAAGCACGGTCGGGGGTACGGGCCGGCCACTTCGCGGCTCCCTGCGGCGCGAGCTGTACGTATTTGATCCGCTTCTGTATCGCAAAGCCCCTGCCTTCCTGGTCTATGCGGTTGGGCAAAACCATTTAGCATCATGCCCTATAGATCTTGCACAACAGTCCTCTCGTTTGCCAGCCGCCGGTAAGCGGATCACACGCGTCCGGATCATCAAGGGTGAGCACATTGACATTCGACTCCCATAACCCATGGAGAGAGGGTTCTTCTGCGG
>DATFYE010000119.1:0-18381 GCA_035315185.1 Syntrophorhabdales bacterium
AGAGGTGGTCTAGGTTCTCCAGACAGTATAGGGCAGGTCTTAGGTGGTGAGCCGCCCTCGTTCACATCGCTTCCTTCGCCCCGGGCAGCGTGCTCCAATACACCTCATCAGGTGTTCTGTTGTCAAGCCCTTGATGACGCCGCCATCTGTTGTATCGATCAAACCACGTTGTAAGGCCCTTTCTCACCTCGCTGATCGAGTTGTAGGCCTTGAGATAAATGTCTTCGTACTTCACGCTTTTCCAGAGTCTCTCAACGAACAGGTTGTCCATCCAGCGGCCTTGCCCGTCCATGCTGATCCTGATGTTGTTCTTTTTGAGCATGTCCGTGAAATCGTCCGAGGTAAACTGACTACCCTGGTCGGTATTGAATATCTCCGGTGTTCCATAGTTACATATCGCCTCTTCCAGGGCCTCCGTACAGAATGACGTGTCCAGGGTGTTTGAAAGCCGCCAGGCGAGTACTTTACGACTTGCCCAATCCATGATGGCCACGAGGTAACAGAATCCCTTATGCATGGGGATGTAGGTTATATCCGAGCACCACACCGCGTTGGCCTTCGTAATAGTGAGTCCTCTGAGGAGATAGGGATAGATCGTATGCTCGGGATGCGTCCTGGTGAGACGGGGTTTCCGATAGAGCGCCTCGACGCCCATCATCCTCATGAGGGTGCGCACGTGGCTTCTGCCGACCTTATGCCCTTTGTTCCACAGTTCGTTCCTTAAGCCTCTCGTGCCGAGGTAGGGGTGGTTGAGGTGCATCTCATCGATGAGGCGCATGAGTTCCCTGTCCTTGTCGCTCACCAGCGTGGGGACGTAATAGATGCTCGACCGGGAGAGGTTGAGTATGCGGCACTGTGTCGTCAGCGGTAATGGATGCTCCCTGATGATCATTTCTTTGCGCTCGATGCGTCTATGCGCCCGAGCGCGACTGCCAAAAAATCGTTCTCCATGGCGAGCTGTCCGATCTTGGCATGGAGCTCCTTCACGTCAGGCTCCCTGGACGGTTTGCTCTTATCGAAGATCTCCGATGCCCGGTCCAAAAGCTGCTTCTTCCACTCGGTAATCTGATTGGGGTGCACCTGGAACCGCTCCGCGAGTTCAACGAGTGTCTGTTCCCCTTTGATAGCTTCTAATGCCACCTTTGCCTTGAATACTGCTCCGTGATTCCTTCTTGGTCTCTTGCTCATGGTCACTGCTCTCCTTTCGAGTGGTTAGCATAGAGCAGCGTCACCACTTATGCCACTGTCCAGTTTTTCCAGACCGGCTCTCCCGACGCGCGCAAGCCGTGTATCTGGGTTGATTTGATATGCCGGGCTGAGTTTTGATGGATGCCGAGGCGCTCCGAGGCCTGGGCTACGCAGGCGTACCTTGGGGTACGTCGAAGTAGAACAGGTTGAAGGGCAACGAAGGCAGGCGCAAAAGGCGGCCCGGCATGATATAGCTAGCCGACTTTGATGATCTCATAAGTGCGCTCCCCCCCCGGTGCGGAGAATGTCACTTCATCGCCGACACCTTTCCCCATCAGTGCCCGGCCCAAAGGTGAGCTGATCGAAATCTTTCCCTTTTGAATGTCACATTCATGGGGGCCCACGACCGTGTAAACTACCTCTTCATCCGTATCGAGATTCTTCAGACAGACGCGGTAGCCGAACTCGATAGTGCCATTTTGCGGCTCTCTTACATCACGGATCTCAGAATTCTTGATCGCTTCGTCCAGTTCCCCGATCTTCTTCAGAAGAAACTGCAGTTCCTCTTTGGCTGCTTCGTACTCGGCATTCTCCGAGATATCGCCGTGTGCCCGTGCTTCTTCGATCGCGAGCAGGATTTTGGGCCTCTTTGTGTTCCTCAAGAATTCGATCTCTTTCTTGAGATTATCGTAGCCCGGTCTTGTTATGGGATATTTCATGTTCACTCCGGGAAAGTAAGGTAAGCTCTGTCAGCAGTCATTAATTATACCACGCAACTGCCATATTTTCAATAAAGATTTTGGAAATTGTCAGCCACGACTGAAAAGAGCGGCCGTGATCATGACTGCCTGCACCTGTAGTCTTTGTAGCCGAACTTCCTGGCCAACTCCATGCCTCCTCCATTCCGTATCACTGCGATATCCGGGAGGTTTATTCCGTTGAAGGTAGTGCTCTTCACGATGCTATAGAGGGCCATGTCGGTAAAAACAAGCTTGTCCCCTCTCCTCAGGGGCTGATCAAAGGAATAATCACCCATAACATCCCCTGCCAGGCAGCTTGGTCCTGCGAGTCGATAGGTGTACTTTTTCTCATTCGGCGGACCTGACCTCATTATGTGCGGCCTGTAAGGCATGAGCAGTACATCCGGCATATGCGTTTCTGCCGATGTATCCAATATCGCGATCTCAGCCTTGTTTCTGACAATATCGAGAACCGACGAGATCAAGACTCCCGCGTTGTAGACACTCGCTTCACCGGGCTCAAGATATACCTGCACCCCATACCTTTTCTTGAATGCATGTATGAGTTCGATGAGACGTTCCAAGTCGTAATCGTCCCGTGTTATGTGGTGGCCACCTCCGAAATTGACCCATTTCAATCCCTTAATGTAGGGTCCATAGAGTTTTTCGAACACCTTGAGAACTCTCTGAAGTATGTCTGAGTTCTGCTCGCACATAGCGTGGAAGTGGAGCCCGCTTACCAGGTCCCTGTACTTCGGGAATTCTCTTCTGAATCTGTCATGAATTATTCCCAGCCTCGAATAGGGGGCGCAAGGGTTATACATCTCTGTCGTGACCTCAGCGTGTCCAGGATTCACCCTCAGGCCTACTTGAACGCCTTTCTTTCTTGCCATTTCCCCGTATCTCTGCAGTTGATAAAACGAATTGAATGCGATGAAATCAGAATAGTTCAGTATCTGCCCGATCTCTTTGTCCCTGTGCGCCGCCCCGGAAGTATGTACCTCCTTCTTGAATTCCTCACGGCCTAGTCTGGCTTCAAAGAGACCACTTGCACAGGTCCCATCCAGATATCTCGCCATCATCGGAAAGGTGGCGAATGAGGCGTATGCTTTCAGCGCGTGCAATACTTTGCAGTCGGTGCGGTCTTTGACATATCTCAGGATCCGCATGTTTTCTTCGATCAGGGTTTCGTCCAGGAGGTAAACCGGAGTTGATAAAGTTCCGGACGAGATTCTGAGGAATCTCCTGTTTGCTGCGGCAAAGCTTCTTCTCTTGGCGTCTTTGATCAGGGACGTCAACAATCTGAGGCCGGTGGTGTCCAGCGCCTTGAGGACCTTTTGCCTGACATTGAGGGGTAACCCATGATAGTCGCTTGCAGCGTGAGCGTCGTCTGCCAGAACTGCCCTGACCGTCTGATCGATCTCTTTTCTAGTGCCCATCAGGCGTTTCAAACCTTGTCTGGAAGCGCTACGTGGTCAACTACCTGCCAGGGGAGACCATATCTGTTCAGCGCCTCCATAAATCTGTCCGGATCCAGTTGCTCTATATTGTAAACTCCGGTGCCCTTCCAGGCCCCTGTAAGCACCATCATCGCCCCAATCATGGCGGGCACACCGGTCGTATATGCGATCGCCTGTGTTCCGGTCTCGTTGAACGCCTCTTCGTGGTCACACACGTTGTAAATATATCTGGTAAGGGTCTTTCCATCCTTTGTTCCAGTCATGATGTTGCCGATGACCGTCTTCCCTGTATATTTTGTTCCAAGGGAGGCAGGTTCCGGGAGCAGCGCTTTGAGAAACTTGATCGGAATAATCTTCTGTCCCTCGTAGTCAACCTCGTCTATGCGCGTCATGCCCACGTTTTTGAGCACCCTGAGATGAATAAGGTAGTTGTCGGAGAAAGTCATCCAGAATCTGGCCCTCCTCAACCCTCTTATATTTTGAACGAGGGACTCCAGTTCTTCGTGATAGAGAAGATAGCTTTCCTTTGCTCCTGCGACCGGATAATCAAAGCTGAAATGCACGCTGCCTTCCTCGATAATCGCAGGTGTCTCGATCCATTTCCCGTTGTCCCAGTGTCTGACTGTCTGCGTCACTTCCCGGATATTAATCTCAGGGTTGAAGTTCGTCGCAAAGGGATGACCGTGGGATCCGGCATTGCAGTCAAGTATGTCGAGATACTCTATCTCGTCGAAGAGATGCTTCTGAGCATAAGCAGTAAAAACATTCGTTACACCCGGGTCGAATCCTGAACCAAGAACCGCCATGATCCCTCTCTGCCTGAACCGTTCCTCGTATGCCCACTGCCAGCTGTATTCAAAGTGGGCCTTATCCAAAGGCTCATAATTGGCAGTGTCGATGTAGTGTACTCCTGTCTTCAGGCACGCATCCATGATGTGCAAATCCTGGTAGGGGAGCGCGAGATTAAGGACAACATCCGGCTGAAATTTGTTTACCAGACCAACGAGTTCCGGCGTATTGTCTGCGTCTACCTGAGCTGTCTGAATCTCCCTGCCATATCTCTGTTTAATATCTTTCCTGATTGCCTCGCACTTGGAAAGCGTCCTGCTTCCAACCAATATTTCTTTGAAAACTTCAGGGACCTGCGCGCACTTGTGCGTTGCAACGGTCGCCACGCCTCCGGCCCCTATTATCAGTATTCTTCCACGGTTCTTTATGCTATTCATAAACTTTCTCCCGGCAACAACACGGTATTGTCAAAATCCGCGCTGGCTTCAACCATTTCCTTCGCTTGCTGGTGCTCCGTCTCTCACCCGTTCTAAGTTCTCCTTCCGCTTGCCTGTGGAACTCGCGCACGCTTGCTATCGATAGCAGGCTTACCGCTCAGACAGTCCTCGACATGCGCCCCACACTGCGCACCGCTCCCTCCGAACATAAGACGGGTCCCGAGAGACTCCCGCAATGCTTCGCTCAGGAAAGGTTGAGCCGCGCTCCGCATTTTTCATAAAACTCTTGACTATACCAACAACAGATTACATTTGCTCTATCTGTACTGCTAAGCCTCTCGAACGAGCCCTGAATCAAGCCAACCTCCATGTCAATTATGGTCCGTACGGTCCTTATGTATCCTTGTGTCACCTGCCCATGACGTGGCGTGGCAAGGTCTGTTCGCATCGATATAGCTTAAGAGCGTGTAGATTAACTTGGCGGCAAGAAAATCGGGAGCTTTAAGATTTGACGGGCAAAGCTCAACCACGTCAAATCCGACGACGCGTTTCGACTTGGAGACTGAAGAAAGGAGCTTCATCACCTGATACCAACCTAAGCCGCCCGGCTCGGGAGTCCCTGTTGACGGCATGATACCCGGATCGAAGACATCGAGATCAATGGTGACGTACACAGTATCGGTGAGCAAGCGAACTGCAGTATCTATCCATTTGTCAGAATCGTGTATCTCATGCGCAAAAAATGTCCTTTTTTTGTCAATAGCAGGCCGCTCGGAGACATCCATGCTTCTTACTCCAACAGAGACCACGTTCCTGGTAAATTCTCGAACACGTGCTATAACGCAGGCATGATTGTAAGGCGATCCCTCATATGAGTCGCGGGAGTCTGTGTGGGCATCAAGATGCAATACGCTTAGATCCCTATAGCGCCTCGCGTACGACTTGATGGCGCCAATAGAAACCGAGTGTTCTCCCCCGAGGGTTACAACGAACTTATCGTCTTTAAGATAACGTGAAACTTTCGAATCAGTCTTTTTTATCAGAACATAAGAGGAGGCCGCATGGATCGGTTTGGCGGTAAAAATTCCTTTCTTGAACACCTCTCTACCGGTTTCTATATCGTAGAATTCGAGATTTGCGGATGCCTCGAGTATAGCTGCAGGGCCTTTGTCGGCACCTTTGATCCATGTGCTCGTTTTATCAAAAGGGACCGGTAGTATGACTGTACGGGCTCGTGCGTAGTCAGTGCTATTGTTGGGCAACCCGCAGAAACTAAGAGGATGCTTTCGCATTTCAGTCTACAATAAAGACTGCTGACGCCAATACCGAGGTCCAGAGACCGTCCTTGTTTCCCTCTGCAGACTGGCAAATATGTTTTGTTTTGAATATATGACCGCTCGACCTGTAAAACTGCTTGCGCTCATCCCATGCCTGGTTCGGATCAAAAGGAATGCCGAGTGTCGTTGCCAGCATTGTAGCGGCGAGATCTTCTGCGTATTCCCCGGAGACAGTCGCTTTTTCACCAAAAGCATGGTGTTCAGAGAGGTAACCGTAGTTTTCGAAATTTTTTGGCATGGCAAAACCAATTGATGCAGAAATAAGCCGGTTCGGTTCATTCGTCTCATTTCGAGCCATTACACAGTAAGTGATCTGACCGGGGCTGAGAAGTTTTAGACCGGCCGCCTTAGAAACAATCTTGCACTTAGGTGGGAATATGCTCGATACGTGAACGAGATTAGACTTCTCGATGCCCGCATTTCTTAATGCAACCTCGAAGGATGACAGCTTATCTTTATGAACACCTACTCCTTTCGTAAAAAAAACTTTTCTTGGGGTCATTCCTGCATTCTCCAAATATCTATCCTACTTCCACAGAACTACGCCGGCAAATGCAGCACCAATGCTGACCACTTTGCAGGTGGCCGAAATAGCCATGATATCCTTTACGGCCCGGTTTCTCATTTCCATACCCTTCTCAACCATCTTCCTGACCTTCTCCTTCACTACGCTCTCTTCCGCCCTTGCTGAATACTCCATGATGAGGCCTGCGCGGTCCTCATCCTCAGGTACACCTATAGCCACGGCAGCTGATATGATCTCCCCTGGCACTTCGCTACAGAGAGATGCATAGGCAATCGGCACAAGAGCTCCCTGAGGCAATGAAAGAGGACGAGGGTTCATCTCCTGGCAGCCAGGCGGAAGGATACTGCTCATCTTCACCAGGTTCGTGTCTCCCACACCCGAGGCGAGAAGGGCGCCATCAAATGCATTCAGTGGCGTGAACCCTTCGGACGAACCGCTCACAAGAAAAAACTTCGTGGGCGTCTCAATGATTACGTTGGCCGCCTCCCGAGCCAGTTGATACCCAGCAGGCTCTGCAGTGCTTTCCATGCCGAGGAAATCCGGTTGACCCATCCTCACCTCCACCGGGGAGATGTGCCCGATGCGCGCCTTTTCTTTCCGGTACGTGCCTTCGCGGTCATTACCAGCGTATACTGCCGTCACCTGCCGTTTCAATGCTTTCACCCCATGGCCCTCCTTTGAAATTTTAATTGCCTCCCCGGCATCAAAAGTTAGGAGGCGAAGATACCCATAGGACCAGCGCCCTTGTCTTTCGTTTGTTTGCTACACGGTGCCGCTTTGAAGCCCGAAAGTAGAAACATTCTCCCCTCTTCAACTTGTACGTCTTGCCGCCAAGAGACAGTTCTATACCCCCGGATAGAACAAAGCCAAACTCCTCTCCTTCGTGGGGTCCTTCTTCCATTTTCTCTCCCGGCTTAAGCGCAACGAACGCCGGGTCCATCAGCCGGTTTTGTGCCGCGGGGACGAGGATCTCGAAACTCGCCACAGCTTCCTTCTCCAGTTCAACCCGGTCCTTCACCTTGAACACAATCTTCTGTTCGAACGCCTCATCAAAGAAGGTGGAGGGCTTTTCATCCAGGGCATCGAGAATGGCGAGCAGGCTCTCCACGGAGAGGGAAGTCAGGTTCCGCTCTATCTGGGAGATAAATCCTTTGGTCAGGTCCGCCCTCGATGCAAGCTCTTCCTGCGTAAGCCCCTTGGCCTGCCGCATCATGCTTATTCTTTCGCCTATGTTCGAGCCGCCAATTTTCATGCTAACAGTATACGCACACCAAAAGTTTACGGTACTAAACTGGTCATTAAATTAGTCAAATTTTTGCGGGCTGTCAAGTACTTTTTTATTTAACTAAAGGAGACAGTATGTTAAACTCGCAAAATCGGGAGGCAGCATGCTTGGAAAGGAAGCTATCGTCTCCTTTCTGGTCAACAAACAAATCGGCCATATCTTTCATCTGCCTGGTATACACTCGCTTCCTCTTTGCCAGAGCTTTGTGAAGCACGGCGTGAAAACCGTGATGGGAAGGCATGAGTCGGCTGTGGCTTTCGCTGCGATCGGATACGCGCAAGCCACGGGTCGCCTCGGGGTTCTCGTCGTTACCCCCGGGCCCGGCCTTGGAAACATTGTTTCAGCGTGCCTGGAGGCGCATGGAGATCAGGTGCCGCTCCTGGTCATCCACATCGACACAGAGAGGAACGAAATCGGTAAGGGTGTACTGCACGAGCTTCCGGACCCGGAACGTATCTTCACCCACTTCACCAGGGGGGCTTTTGTGGTCGAGCAGAAGGAGTCGCTTCTTCCTGCGCTGGATGATGCTTACTACGCCGCACTTTCAGCCAGGCCCGGGCCAGCTCTGGTTTCGGTTCCATACGCGTTGCTCGAAAAAGAGGTACTACCCTCACCTGTCATCGGCGAGAGAGCCGTCGCGAAAGAACCTGATCTCACCGGCCTCGATGACGCCTTATCCGGAAAGGAACGGCCGGTAATCGTAGGCGGAGGCTTGCTCATGACCGAGGAGTTGGGCCTTTCGCTCGAAACCCTGTGCAGGGAGTCGGCCATACCCTTCCTTGCCACGAGCGCGGGCAAAGGCGTATTGAGTGAGGATCGGCTCGAGGCGTTTGGCTGCATCGTGAAAAAGGGTGTGGTAAGAACCATACTGGAGTCGGCAGATGTTGTCATAGCCATCGGCACAAGACTCCGTGATGTGGAAACGAAGCGCCGGGGCGTAAAAATAAAAGAGCTTATCCATTTCGACGTCGATGATACATGGATAGGAAGAAACTATCCAACTAAGCTTGGTATAGCCGGAAACCTCAAAACCTCCCTGAATGGGCTTTGCCGGATCATGAAGGGAAGGAAATCTTCGTGGCGTCTTGAGGAGCTGAAAGCACTCCAGCAAAAGGAAGAGATAAATTTCTTGCGGAACGCACCTGGTTTCAGGATCATAAACCTCCTTCGCGACGTCACTCCCGACGACGCAGTCTCCGTCTGGGACCTCAACCTTATTTTCTATTGGGCCGAGTATTACTTTCCAGTTTTGCGACAAAAAACCTTCCTGAATGGAGGTGGCTCCTCAACCCTCTTCTATGCGGTTCCTGCGAGCATCGGAGCGAAAGTGGGAAGGCCTGATAGACCGTGCCTATGCGTCGCAGGCGATGGTGGCGCGCTTCCCATGCTTGGCGAGCTGGCCTTTGTGAGGCAGAACAACATTCCGGTGGTCTTTCTTGTCTATAACAACAACAGCTTTGGAGTGCTCGAGCACTATATGAAGCAGCGCTACGCGCTTGAAGGGTCGATGAGCCTCACAAATCCCGACTTTATTCAGCTTGCCCGGGCATTCGACATCCCGGCGAAGAGGGCGAAAAACCTCGATAGCCTGCGCGATGTGTTTGTGCGCCATGTCCGTTGGGATGAGCCCTTCCTCATCGAATTTCAGTATCCCGGTTTCCTCCCACCATGGGAAGTCCAATAAATCGGTCTATCTGGTCTATTTAGTCCATCTCGTCTATTTCGTCATCTGGTCTGTCTTGTCGTCTGATCTTTTGGTCTCTGACTAAATGGACCAGATAGACGAGATAGACTAAAGACCTGTTGACAGAGACCTATGCTTTATGGAAAGTTGAATTACAGGCCTATGAAATACGATGTCATCGTAATCGGTGCCGGTCCCGCTGGGTCTTCCGCAGCACGCGTGCTCGCCGAGCGAGGGATACACGTGGCGCTGCTTGAGCGCGCCAGGATGCCGCGCTACAAGGCATGCGGTGCCGGAATAGTAGGGCGAGCAATGCGGGTATTGCCTCCCGACATCAAGGAGACTGTTGAGCGGGAATGCTTTGCCGCCGAGTTGAACATGCTGGATGCCGGATTGCAGTTCAGCGTGACAAGACAGGAGCCCGTTGTCTCTATGTCCATGCGGGACAAGCTGGACCGCTTCCTTGCCCTCAATGCACTTGAGGCAGGCGCAGACTTGTGGGAAGAATGTAACGCGCTTAACGTCACCTCACAAGCCGGGTCTGTTGCCGTGGAAACCAATAGAGGCTTGCTGTCCGCCTCTTTCGTTATAGCCGCAGACGGCTCGACCGGTTCGATCGCAAGAAAGGCGGGCTGGCGCGAGACGCGCACACTTGTCCCTGCCATCGAGTGGGAGGTGCCGGTCGACAAAGAGACGTTCGAAAGGTTCGCGAGTAAGGCCCGGTTCGACTTTGGTCTCATCCCGTCAGGTTATGCATGGATTTTTCCAAAGGGTGCTCACCTGTCGGTGGGCGCTGCCAGTATGAAACGCGGTAGTATGCGCCTGGATGCAGCACTGGAAAGACATCTCCTGTCGCTGGGCATTCCACTAACTGATGGTGTTGTGCGCCACGGAGCGCTGGCTTCATCGCGGCCAAGAAGCGATACTGTTATGATAGGGCGGGTTCTCTTGGCAGGAGATGCAGCGGGCCTCACGGATCCTGTGACCGGCGAAGGTATATCCTTTGCCGTAGTGAGCGGCCAGGCTGCTGCCAGAGCACTCGTTGCGGGTGACCTCAACGAAACAGCCGTGAGGGAAGAATACCTGGCGACAATCGAAGAGCAGATACTAAAAGAGCTGAGGTCTGCCATGGATGTAGGAAAACTTCTGTACGGTCCTGCTCCTATCCGCAACTACCTTTTCCGCCTTAAAGGGCAAGCTTTCTGTGAGGCTGTTACCGATGTGATAGCCGGCAAAGCTAAGTACAGCGAACTTGCTTCACAAGTGATGGCTTATTTTAGACGCGTGCTGCTTCCTGATGTGACTCGCGTGTTTTCCCAGTCGGCCGAAGACTAATACCAAGTTGCATTGAAAGCTAGAGATTGAAATGTTATGCCGATTTGTATTCAAGATGGACGACCCAGCCTTCGGCCGGGTACCCCGGGCGAGCCGAGGCCTAGGCTACGCAGGCGTACCTAGCGGTACGTCGCGGAACCAATTGCTCGTGCGGGGCACCCGGGCGTCCCCAAGACTCTCTTCCCGGGTCGCCGCAACGAAGGTATACACTTGAAGACAAATCGGCATCATTACTGCAGATACTCTGGCTCACCCTCCACATAAAACCCCTCTTTGGCAAGGGCTTTAACCAGCTCGTCGTAGTTTGTCACCTGGTCATCATAGGTTACTTTCATCCAGTGGATCATCCAGTTGGAGTCCACGTCCTTGACGCCTTCAACTCTCCGTAGGGCAGCCCGTGCCCATTGTTCAGTCACAGGTCATTCACAGGTGGGTACGGTGAATTTAACTATTCTTATAGCGCCGAAAGCGCTCTGCCCTGCAAGCAGAACGAGCATACAGGCCACGACAAGAAAAACTCCGACTCTTCCAATCTTCATAGGTCTCTCCCCCAGAACGCTTCGTAAGCGTTAGAAGAAGCATAATACCTGTTTGGGCTGCGGTCAACCGCCCCTCGTCCGTGCCTTCTTCAGCCTCTCGACGGCTGCTCAGCGGTCTTGGCCTTTTTTTCGTCTTTACAGATAGTTTGCCATCCCTTTTCGCCTGACGCTACTCCTCAGGCTCCGGTTCCAGGTACTCTGGCTGCCCCTCCACATAGAAACCCTCGTGCGCCAACGCCTTCACCAGTGCGTCGTAATTTGTTACCTTGTCATCGTAGGTTACCTTCATCCAGTGGACCAACCAGTTGGAGTCCACGTCCTTGACGCCTTTTGTTCTCCATAGGGCATCCCGTGCCCATTGTTCGGTCGCCGGTCATTCGCAGCTAGGTACGTGAAATTTGACGATCTTTATTGCACCGAAAGCGGTCTGCCCTGCAAGCAAGAAGAGCGCACAGGCCACCACAAGGAAAATCGTAAGCCTCCAATCTTTCATTGTCCCCCCTTTGTTGAGAATGTAAACTCTTACAGTTTATAATGTAACACATATGTTTATCCCTTTCAACCCCAGGCTCTTGGCACAGACAAGCGCAAGAGGCAGAGCGGTCCTCGAATCACGCAGCAGCGTGATGGTTCTCAAACCGGCCATGCCGCCGGTCACTCTCCGCCCGTCTCAAAGGCTTCGAACGCTTCATTTATCTCCTTCAACTTCTCCCGCAGCTTGATCCCCAAATCAGGATCTCCCGGAAATCTATCGGGCTCCCAGGTGCCATCGGCTGTTTTCAGCAGAAGTTCGTGAAGGCTCCCTGGGGTTATCTTCTCCCATTCCGCAACGTTATACTTTATGGATTCGATCAGTCGGCCGTCCGGTGCGTGGAAGACAAGCTCAAGATCGCTCACCAGGTGTTTTGTGAAATCCATTTCCAGTCTTTGCCGGATGTAGTCAAACGGTTCGTGGCCTTTTCCTGCTGCGCCGAGGTAGGACTCCGCCTTCAGAAACGCCTCGCTTCCCTTACGCGGCCTGAATTTAACCCACACCCGCACCCTCACGCCATCGCCGGATTCGTGGGTGAGGTTCGCGAGGTCGATGTAGAAAGGAGTTCCGTCTACATCCCTGCCCACGTAAAGCCAATCCTCCGCACCAGTCCGCTGCTCCTTCTTTGAACGATCGTTTTTCCTCTTTTCATTCGACGAGCCCTTTCTTCTCCATAGAAAAAGAACGGCCGGCAGGCTCATCATCCACGCACTGTCACCAATGAGCAGCCCTGAACCACCGTACATCGGCATCTATGCTCCCTATTGTCGCTATCGCTTCCTGAAGAAGAGCCGGATTGGAACCCCCTTAAAGCCGAAGGTGCTTCTCAAAGAGTTCTCAAGGTAACGCTTGTAGTGTTCGGGTATAGAGTCAGGGACGTTGGCGAAAAGGATAAAGGTCGGCGGCGAAGTCCGCGCCTGATTCACGTAGAAGATCTTGACCTCTCTTCTTCCCGCACGGGGGAGGCTCAATCGCCGGAAATAGGACTCGAAGGTTTTGTTCAGTTTGGCAGTACTTATTTTTCGCGTCAGCTCTCTGGCAATCTGCAGGTCCGTTTCGACTATCTTCGTAACGTTCTTGCCTGTCAATGCGGAAACGAAAACCACGGGAGCAAAATCGACATGCGGCAGTTTTTCCCGGACCATTTCAAGATATGCTCCTTCGTGCCCCGTGCCGTCGATCAGATCCCACTTGTTAACAACCAGGACTATACCCTTCCCTTTTTCTACCACCAGATGGGCAATGGTCGCATCCTGATGCGCAACGCCTTCCAGGGCATCGATAACGAGATTCACGACGTCAGCCCGTTCAATGCTCCGGATGGCGCTCGCAACGGAGTATTCTTCGACCCGCATCGAGATACGACTCTTTCTTCGCATGCCTGCGGTGTCGATGATGACGAATCGCTTCTCCCGAAAGGTAAACACAGAATCGACAGCGTCTCGCGTTGTGCCGGGTTCGGCGCTGACGATCATACGGTCAGAACCAAGCAGCCTGTTGACGATGGAAGACTTCCCAGTATTTGGCCGACCCACGAGAGCGATCCCCAGACCTTCCTGAGCTTCCCCTTCGGGCTCGGCTTCAACACGGGAGGCCAGATCGTCCAATAGATCTCCCAAACCTGTACCATGCGCGGCACTGAGCGCGTAAAGCTTATCCACGCCGAGCGCATAGAACTCTGCAATAGCCGCCTCGCGCTTGGGTGACTCCACTTTGTTGACCGCATAAAAGACAGGCTTCTCATAGCGCCTCAAAATCGAAGCGATCTCCTGATCCTGCGGCAGCAAGCCCTCTTTGCCATCCATCAGGAAAATGATCATCGAGGATTCTTCCACGGCTGCATAAACGTGCTCCTTGACCAGGGAGGTGATCTCTTCCTTCTTCTCCAGCTCAAACCCCCCCGTATCGACCAGGATGAAGCTTTTTCCGGAATAGTCGAATTCCCCATAGTTGCGGTCCCGCGTGACACCCGGCACGTCTTCGGTGATGGCCTTCTTATAACCGAGTATTCTATTAAAGAGCGTTGATTTGCCCACGTTTGGTCTTCCAATTATACTAACAATCGGCTTCATGCTTCCTCCGGGGCGGCTGCGTCTAACGTCCATCTGCGGCGTTGCACTTCGCCCTGCCTCACTGCGACGTACTTATAGTACGCCTTCGTTCGTCACGGCTCGCGCTCCTCCGGGTACCCGTGAAGCTCTTTCACGGGTGGTGGAGCCTTATACTTGCCGCCCGTTTTACCCCCTCTGCAGCGGATATTTTAGAACCAAGCTGAGTATGAATCCCACCACAGGAAATATGAATATCGACTTCAACGCAAAAGGCACCCCGAAACGGTCAGCCACAACCCCGAGCAGCGTAACCCCGATGCCGCCGGCGCCGATCGCAAACCCCGTGGTCAGGCCTGAGGCAATCCCTAAGCTTCTCGGGAGAAGTTTCTGTGACATTACAACGGTGACGGAAAAGGTTGAAACGAGAACCATGCCGAGCCAGAAGAGTGCCACGGACAAAAGCAGAGGAGAGCCTTCGAGGATGAATAACAACGGAAATGTCAGGGCAGCAAGAACCATGGAGAGAGATATAAACAACTTGTGCCCCCAACGGTCCGCCAGGGGAGCGCCGGCGAGTGTTCCCACCGCACCGCCGAGAAGAAAGACGCTGATCAGTTTCCCGGCGTAGACAGCGTCACCCTTGAGGTAATCGATATAGTAGAACGGAATATAGCTCAGGAGCCCCATCTGCATCCATGACCTCATGATCACGATGGAGACCAACGTGACAAGGGAAAGAGATGCGGCCCCTCCCGGTCTGCCGTCGCCTCTCTCCCGGGCATGTTCCGTGCGCTCCGGCAGGGCCACTTCCTTGCGCCAGTGAACGATGGCTGCCGCGAACGCAAGAGCCGGGAGTATCACCACCGGCAAAGCCCTGAAACCCAGGTAACTAATCACAGGGATGGATATCATCGGGCCGAGGGCCATGCCCAGATTTCCACCAACGGAGAAAACCGACATGCCTGTTGCCGCCCGAGGCCCCGTATAGAAGTAGGCAGTTTTGTAACCCTCCGGGTGATACGCTGCGATGCCAAGGCCGCTCAGCGTCACAAGCAGAAGCACGGGAAGGAAGCTCGATGGAACAGACAGCAATGCAAAACCGACACCGGCAGCCAGGACGCCGGTTGGCAAGAGAAAGGCCTTCTCCTTCTTGTCGGAAAGAAAACCGAAGACAGGCTGAAGAATTGAGGATGTTATGTTAGCCATTATCAGGATTATGCCTGCCACAGCGTAGGTGAGGCCCAGCTCACCCTTGAGAAAAGGAAGGACTGCCGGCAGTGCCCCCTGGTAGATATCGACAACGCAATGGCCCGTCGACAGCAGAAGGAGGATTTTTAAATTGAATTTACTCTCCATGGAACCTACGCATCCTGGACAATTCGTTTCAGCGTCATAAGCATCCTGCAGGTCGCGCCCCAGATGCGTTCGCCGTTGTAGTAGAAGCAATCGATCGTTTCCGCTCTCCCCCTGTACTCTATTTTCTCCTGAACGAGACCGCTGCTTTCGAGGTGCTCGAACGGCAGGTAGACGAGATAGGCCACCTCTTTTTGATTGATCTTGAATGCATACGGGTATGGGATGACACCAACGTAGGGTGTGATCACAAAGCCTGTGAGCGTCGTCAGGTCGTCCAGCCTCCCGATGATATTTACATCTCCCGTTTTGACGCCTATCTCCTCACAGCATTCACGCAACGCTGTCTTTTTCGTGTCAGCATCTGTCTCTTCGTACATGCCGCCGGGGAAGGAGATCTCGCCCGCATGTACCTTCATCCTGTCAGCCCTTTTCGTGAGCAGGATGTGAAGACGGTTCTCCTTTACAAAGAGAGGAACCATGACCGATGCCCGCACGTCAGTGACGCACTCCAGTTCGCGCGCGCGATAACTCCTCAATTTATCTGTGATACGGGAAAGGAGCATCAGGTATTGTAGCAACTCCCGAGCGCCCAAATCAACAGGCGCCGCTGGAGAGCTTCATTGAAAAACAGTTGCCGTTCTGGTAACTTATCCCATTAAAGAACCGGCAGCGCGCCCCATCGACAGCCAACATGGACTCTTTTTTTAACTATACTCTTGAAAGGCTTGAGACTGTCGTCGAAAATCTCGGTACAAAAAGCTACAGGGCAGAACAGCTTTTCCAGTGGGTCTACCAGCGCGGCGTGCTCGATTTTTATGCAATGGAGAATCTGCCAAAGGCCTTACGTTCGGCCCTGGCACAGGAGCTTTCCTTTGAAATGCCCGAGGTGAGTGAGATAGTCCACTCTGAAGACGGGTCGGTCAAGTTCGGCCTTCTGTTGAATTCCGGCCATCTCGTAGAAACGGTCCTGATGCCTGAGAAGGGACGGAATACACTCTGTGTTTCGACGCAGATAGGGTGTAAAATGGCCTGTCAGTTCTGCGTGACAGGTCACATAGGGTTCGTGCGGGACCTCTCCACTGCGGAGATTATAGGTCAGGTGATGTCTGTAAAGCGGTACGCCCGTAACAAGCGTATCACCAACATTGTTTTCATGGGCATGGGAGAGCCCCTGGACAACCTGGAGAATCTTATGACTGCTCTCGCGATCATACAGGAGCGTTTCGGGCTTGATTTCTCATATCGCAGGGTAACTGTATCGACCGTGGGTCTTGTGGACGGACTCCGTTCCATTGCACCCAGAAAGGCGCAGATCGCCATTTCGCTCAATGCTACCAATGAGGTTGCGAGGACAGAGCTGATGCCCATCAACAGGATATACCCGCTGCGTGATATCGTGGATTACGTCAGAGGTCTCAAGAACATGGGAAGGCAGCGGGTGACCTTTGAATACGTCCTTATTAAGGGTATTAACGATTCCCCGAAGGATGCACAGGCGCTCTCAGAACTCCTCGCAGGTGTGCGATGCAAGATTAACCTCATTCCGTATAATGCTTCTCCCCATACAAGGTTCCAGACCCCCGAAGATGAGGCGGTAAAAGCATTTCACGACATCCTGCTTAAACGCCATTTCACCGTGCTGGTACGAGAATCGCACGCGAAGGATATAGCCGGGGGATGCGGCCAGCTGGGAATGAAATATCTGGAGGAAAAACGATGAGTCTCCTGCCTGTCTACGCGACTTCCTTTTTCACGGACAAGAAGCGAACAGATGGCATGGGCCTCACTATAGTGTATGAGAACGGCGTGGTCTACACAGACATGTTGGTGGATACCAGGTTTGAAGGCTACAAAGGGGTCGTGCACGGAGGGGTGGTCTTCGGTATTCTGGATGTGATCATGTGGTATGCGATTCTGCTGGAAACACGGAAAATATGCATGACGCGAAAAACAGAAATGGAATTTCTCAAGCCCGTGCTCTGCAATACGATGTACCGGGCGGAAGCGCGGGTAGTAAGGGTTGAAGAAAAGGATGTGATCGTATCCGCCTGGGTTCAGGATGGTCAGGGCGAGCGCCATGCCGAAGTCAAAGGGATTTTCAGAGAAGCGAAAGGACTCGATATCGCCGAGTTTGTCAGCGAATTCGATTTCAGCGAAAACTCACCGGAGATCAGGGAGTTTATGTACTCGCTCATTCCATGAGGGGCAGTTGAGTGGTTGATTAGTTGAATAAGTTGAGTTGTACAAAACACAGGATTTAATGCAATCAGATGTTCAGATCATGGGTTCATTGTTTCGCGGCTCATTAGTTACTAGTCAACAAGTCAACTACTCAACTATTCAACCGCCTCTCGGGAGGTTTACATGAGTCGCTTGCCCTGCTATACCGACTGTTTTTTCTGTGGTCCCCATGGAGACGGCCTCAAGATGCTGATTCAATTCAAGGATGGGGCCGTCTTTTCCGACTTTGTGCTTGATGCGAAGTTTCAGGGGTATGACAATGTGGCACACGGCGGCATAGTAACAGGAATCCTCGATGAAGTGATGTGGTGGACAATCTTTGCCGTGGCCGGAAAGATCTCCGTGACGCGAAAAATGGATACGGAGTTTATCAGGCCGGTCTACTGTGCCACCAAATACAAGGTCAAAGCAAAGTTGCTCGAGCAGCGCCATGGTAACCTTTACGTCTCGGGGGTGATTGAGGATGGTCATGGGAGAGTGGTCACCAGAGGGAATGGGCTATTCAGGCCTGCAAGACATACCACACCCGCCGAACTTTTAGCCAAGCTTGATTTTAGTCACACTTCACCTGACATGAGAGAAATGCTTCTTGCTGCACTTAAAGGGCAGGAAAGAGATGAAGCAGGTTGAGGTAAGGACTAAGACAAAGGTTGAGAAAATGTAAAAGTTGGGATTTGACCTATCGGACTATGCAGCGCCATCTCCAAACTACCTTCCTGTAATCGTCACAGCAACCTACCATATCGTCATTCACGCTTTCAAACGGCATCTTTCGTTAATTGCCTATCCGGCTACTGCCCGGACCAACGCGAAGACTTCCGCCTCTGAGCTGGCAATAAGATGCAGCGCGTACCCCACTCGACTTGCTCCTTTGTTCAGTT
>DATFYE010000120.1:0-106309 GCA_035315185.1 Syntrophorhabdales bacterium
CAAGCACGGCCGAGCCTTGTGGCTCTCGGGAGCCGTCCTGATCGCTTTGCTCGGGCTGTGGCAGGGAATAGAGTCTCCGAACGAAAGCAGGGGACTCTTCAAGAAGGCCGGCCTTATCTTGCTGCACCATGACCGGGGAGCCAATACCGCGTCCCGGCTCCCCTTGCCCTCGTTTTATGACAAGGGCACGTGGACAGACGTATCATCAACCTGCGGTCTGCTCGGGGAATGCGCTAAGTTTGTGCGTGATCTCGAGGCTAAGGGGGCTAAGTACCTGGTGCTGGATGACAAAATGGTAAGCGAATGTCCCTGGCTTGACGCGTGTATGGCTCCTTTTCCTCTTGTTGCAGCCTTTTCGTATGGAGACGACTTTGTAAAGGTCTACGTTATACCCTCCTCCGGTCCTATGCGGCGGTGAGCGCGCCTCGCTGCTCGCCAAAGCAGCGATGTATCCTTGACATGGGTCTACCAGATGGCTATGTTTGAATAGGAAAATTAAGTAGTATGAGCTTCGACACTGTTATCGTCAAATGCCCGCGGTGTGGCACAAAGAACCGTGTTCCGCAGGACCGCTGGGGTGAATCGGCTGTCTGTGGCAAGTGCAAGGCCCCGATGGATGTGTCAAACCTTTATCCGGACCGTCCCCTTCAAATCTCTGACAGCATGTTCAGACGCGAGGTCATGAGCTTTCCAGGCCCGGTATTGCTGGAGTTTTACTCCCCACGGTGAGGCCACTGCCAGAGGTTGGCGCCGGTTCTGGATGAACTGGCTTTTGCTTACGCCGACAGGATAAGATTCGCGCAACTGAACGTAGACGTTTATCACGCCACCGCATCTCAGTTCAGGGTGAACGGTGTGCCCACGCTCTACTTTTACAAAAACGGCAGCCTCGTTGATAGCGCGCAAGGCGCCCTTCCAAAGGCTGAAATCGAAAGACGCTTGCAGACGCTGCTGCGGTAAACGGTCGGAAAGAAATTGCCTGCGACGGATAAGGGCGTGTGTGGGGGTATTGCGAAAAACTGTGGCGGGGTTAGCAGGTTTTGTTGGAGTGTGTTGACTCGTGGAAGGGGCGATCTTTGGAGGGCTTCATTTTTCGGCGTTCACGTACGTGGTCGAAGCGAAGACGAAGGAATTGCGCTTGTCGTGGAGACGGTAATCTAATGGTTTCAAAACCATGCCCGCGGCGTGAATGAGTATTCTCAGTGGTATGCTTGCGATGCCTGGCAGGTACTCTTGTACGAACTGCGAGCTCAAGTGGACGGCTGTGTACATAGGTCCGACACACGTGCCGGAATTTGTCACTTTAAACTGATTCTTTTCGTACAATAACCGATGGCCCGTCAGGGTGAAGTTCTGGTAGTGATTCGGGTAGCCGTGATAGGCCTGCATGAATGGCACCACGGAGAGAACCTTTCCACCCTTTTTTAATACCCTGTGAAATTCCTGGACCGCTCGTTGCGGCTCGGAGAGATGCTCTATCACCGCCTCGCAGAAAATGGCGTCCACGCATTCGGCTCTATACGGAAGGACGTGCGCATCAGCAACGATGTCGACATTAGGAAACGGCCCGATGTTGACGTTGGTAAAACTGGGATGCTCCCTTTTTGGACCGCCGCCGATAGAAAGGACGAGCGAGTCATCGTTGGTCAACGGATCAAATATCTCGTTCACTAATGACATGACAATCCTGGAGCGGAAATCTTTGCTCACGTACGCCTTGATTTTTCCGACAACGCCAGGTTCCCGATTCTCCGGCGCGTATTCCTTTGTCATGTGTTCGGAAGACGACGAGTACGTCTCTGCCCATTTTTCGTCAATGAGCAGGATGGGGAGCATCCGCCCTTCGTGGATGAGACAGCGGTAGGTCTCCGTACCGTCCTCAGTCTGAAAGCGATTGGTTTGCCGGTCCAATGAAAGGCTCTTCCCGGTTCGCGGACTGATGAACAATCCCTTTTCAATCTGCGTAATGATTCTCATGGCCTGCCGGGTCTATGTGCGAGAGTGAGCCCGCCATCTCTTGAAGAGGTGATAGGCGAGGGAACAGCGCCACTTGATTTGCTGGGAGACTTTGAAACCCTGGAAGCTCCTGTTTTCAGCGTGCCTGCGGTACTTAATCGTCTTCTGGGGTACGAAATCTACCGTGCCGTACAGTTCGCTTAAGAGGCCGAGCCAAGAGTCGTGCATGGGTATGCCGTTGGGGAAGGGCAGGGCAATGTCAAGGAGTTCTCTTGTGAAAGCCATACAGCAGCCCATGTAGGTGTTGTCGTAAAGGTTTTTCAGTAACCCTTTCCGCGAGCCGATGGTCTCGAAGATCGATTTGGCGATAACCGAGCCGTCATCGTCGATAATCTGACCGTCCAGGACCAAGGTGTAGACCCTTGACGGTTTTACTTCAAAGTGACTGCGGATAACCGCAAGTTTGTTGTCGAGCCAGATATCGTCCTGATCAGACAGGACGATTACATCCCCCTCCACGTTTTTCAGGGCATTCTCAAGATTGTACATAGGGTTAAAGAACGTGTTACCGGGAAGGACTCTTATGCGGGTGTCGTGGAAGGAATCAATGATTTGAAGGGTGGTATCAGTCGAGGAATCGTCCGAGATAACCAACTCGCCTTTCTCGCCAAGCTGCTTGACGATCGACTCAAGTTGAGCAGCGATGTACCTCGCTCCGTTATGCGTGGCCATGCACACGCTCAGCTTCATCGCGCCCTAGTCAGCCACAATGCGGACTTCTTGAGGACCTTGTAAAATGGGTAGAGGATAAGCAGTGCGGCAACACCCAATCGGCCCCTCTTCTGAAAGAGGAGATCAACAGCCAATTTCTGGTACAACGTCCAGGAACGGGATGAAACGCCTCTGTCATCGCACTTGGCTATGACGTGTTCCACCCTACGCCAGTGCCGATGTGCCAGAGCGTTGAAAAAGATATAATCGGAGATGGTCACCCCTTTGCCGACCAGGTATCTTCCAACCTCTTCGTGAAGGCGCTTGCGGTAAAGGAGTGACTGGTGGATGACCCTCATCTTGAGGTGGTCGCAGGTCAGCAATCTGCCACGGGTACCGTAAAACCAAGCATCGCCATACACAAGGTCTACGTCGTCAGTGAGGTATCGCGCTGTTTTCATGAGCGTTTCTTCATCGAAAAATTCATCTCCGGCATTCATGAAGATTAGCCAATCGCCTGAAGCGAGATCGACCCCCTTGTTCATTGCATCGTATATGCCTCGGTCGGGCTCGCTGACCCATTGGGTAAGCTGACTTGCATACTTGTTTATGATGTTGAGTGTACCATCCGTTGAGCCCCCGTCTATGACGACATATTCTTTAGCCGGGTAATTCTGACCCAGGACACTCTTGATTGTTTGCTCGAGACAGTTCTCTCCGTTTAGCACGACTGTGATAATACTGATAGAAGGGTGCGCCATTAAAGAGGTCTCAGAGAGGATGATCTGGCCTGGTCATCAAAAGGGTCCGCTTTGTCGCCCCACGCCATCCGCGACAATCTCCACTTGAGTTGGGCATCAGCTACTGCATAAGCCTCGGTCTGGTTGTCGGCAACCAGAAGATTATTCTGATCGCCCTGGCGGAACGTAAGGCTCCTGTGCCAATCCTCCTTTTCGTAAGCGTTACCGTCCTTCCCAACGACCAGGGGCGTATACCCCGCCTTTATGATCTGGCGCGTGAGGCTCCGCCGGCCGCTTTCGAACCGATAGACGTCCATCTTGCGTTGCATGCTTCCAGGGCTAACCCTGAGAAGGAGATCTCGGCGCAGCATAAATGCGTTCGTGCGGATGTGGTAGTTAGGGAATGTCGGAAAATGTCGTTTGAAGGCCATCAGCTCAACAAGAAGGCGCCGACGCTGTAAGATAGATGCTCCGTCCCCAATCAGAGACCATCCGTCGGCTTTCACCGTTGAATATAAACTCTCACAGGAGGCAGTTGCCCCAACGATCCCCACATCCTTTCTCAGGGCGTGATGATACAACTTTTGCAGCCAGTCCTTGTCCAGAATGAGACTGTAGGAATTCAGAAAGCAGTAAAAGCCGTGGTCGAAGTTGCTGGCGGCCGCAAAGTATGCGCTGATATCGAACCCCGTGTCAGGTACAAAGAAGGTCTGGTGAGGGAAGGGGGCGAGCAACCGCTCATACGCAGGGGGAACCCGATTCTCTTCGAAGCCTTTCATGATTACGAGAAGGTTGTGCTGCTGCCCCGCAGGGTTTCTTTCGTATGATTCGAAAAAACGCGCCACTGGATCTATACCGTTGGCGCGCCGAATCAAATGAGTGACGCAGACATCTGTCATCCAATATCCTATCTGTTAAGCTTTTGGCCGCACGCGTCATCCCGGGGTGAATCCCCACAACCGTGCGATAAGTGTCCGCCCGCAACAGCGCGGCGTGCACTTATTGGTGACTCAACTCCCAGTCAAGGTATTTGGCCTCGTCCTTTATCAGTATATCGATGAACTGATCGAAGCTGATGTCGTAGTGCCACCCAAGCTTATCGCGCGCCCTTGAGTTGTCGCCGTAAATGATGTTCAGTTCAACCGGCCTGTAAAGCCCCTCATCGATCCGGATGTATTCTTTCGGCTCCAGGTGCAGGTGGGTAAAGACCGCGGTCGCGAACTCTTCGAGGCTGTGAGGCTCGCCGGAACAGATTATATAGTCCTCGGGTCTGTCCTGCTGAAGCATCATCCACATGGCCCGGATATACTCCGGTGTGTACCCCCAGTCCCTGCATACACTCAGGTTGCCGAGAGTGATATACTCAGCCATTCCCCTACTGATCCGCACACTAGTGCTGAGGATTTTTTTCGTAACGAAATTCTTTTCTCTCAGAGCTGATTCATGGTTGAAGAGAATGCCGCATACAGCGAAGAGTCCGTAAGCTTCCCGGTAATTGACTGTTACCCAGTGAGCCGTTGCCTTTGATATTCCATAAGGGCTCACCGGATGAAAGCTGAACTCCTCATGGATGGGGAGCTCCTCTCTGGGGACCTTGCCGAACATCTCGCTGCTCGACGCCTGATAGAAGCGGGCCTTTGAATGGAGAATTCTCATGGCCTCAAGTAGGTTTGCGGTGCTCGTGATATTGAATCCCAGGGTGCCGATGGGCTGATCGAAGGAGAGGCCTACCGAGCTCTGCGCCGCAAGGTTATAAATTTCGTCAGGCTCGTATTTTTCAAGCAGCCGTATGATATTGGAAAGATCGAGAAGGTTTGTTTCCACAATTTCAACAAGTCCGTCGATAGACAGGTAGGTGAGGTTCTTCAGGTTACCGTGTGAGGCATTTCTGGTCAGCCCCACAACAGTATAGCCTTTCTCAAGAAGAAGTTGTGCTAGGTAAGCACCGTCCTGTCCTGTAATACCGGTTATGAGCGCTCTCTTCACCTTGTCTCTCCCTCTGTCACCAACTCGGCTGCCTGCGTTTCGTTGTTATTGTCCCGGTTTTGATTACCTTTTGTCCTGAAGAAGCAGCTCTTCCTCGTCGCTTAAGGCTTCCCCTGCCACCTTTCGGTAAATGGCCCGGTACGACCGTGCCGTCCTGTCCCATGAAAAGAGCTTTATCCTATCCGAGCCCCTTTTCGCGAGATCCTCCCTTAACGATGGATCAGCATACATACGTTCAAGTGCCTTGGCAATCGACTCCACGGAGTTCGGATCGAAGAAGAAAACGGCATCTCCTGCGTACTCAGGAACGGAAGTGACGGTTGAGGTGGCAACCGGCACGCCTTCTCTGAACGCTTCCAGAATGGGGAACCCACCGCCCTCGAAAAGACTGGGGAAAATCATGAAGCTGGCTAGCCGGTAGAGGGCCTTCAGTTCGACAGAAGTTACAAAACCGGGGAAGGATACCTGACCACCGAGTTTCAGTTCCTCAAGGTGACGTTTTATTTCGGGCCAGAAAAAATTCTTGCTTCCGGTGCAGACGAGCTTCAGATCAAACCCTTTTTCCTGTCTCAGTAGGGCAAATGCGTCGAGAAGGCGCTTATGGTTCTTGTGGGGCCATGTTTGAGCCGGGTAAAAAGCGAATGGTAAATCGAGCGCGAACTTCTTCTTTGTCTCAGAAAGCATTTCGGAGGTGACAGGCTCGTAAAGTTCTGTCGGGGACCCCCAGAGGATCGCGTACATCTTTTCCTTCTCGAGGCCGTACCTCTGCCTGATATCCTCTTTTATCCACGCCGATTCGGTGACAACTGCCTTTGAGTTTGCGCATCCTTCGCGAAAAACGACTTCGCGCAAAGCTATCTCTTGTCTTGTAAAAAATTCGGGAAAATGCAGGTGTTGCAAGTCGTGCGGATTATATATCGTCGGCAGGTCGCTGAGGATAAAATCCTGGTGAGGGAAGTGGAGTACATCTGCCCCCAGCGATTCGTGGAGCCCTGTCGATCTGGGCGTCTCCGGGGATACGAGCGGGTGTGAAAGGAGTACTTGCAGCTTTCGGTAAAGGTTAGCCAACGGGGCACGAACGGGCCCGAGCATCTGTTTGAAATGTTCGGGGCTGCCCAGCGAAGGTCGCGGCGCTGCAATGAGCCTCTGGTTGCGACCGATAAGAGGAACCAGCCAAGCGTTGTCTCGTGATGGACCCAGCACGATATACTCTTCCGTGCCGTCTTCAAGCTGACCGAGGGCGTGGATGAGGCTCGCCGTAAATTGTTGCACTCCACCCCTGCTCCCGTCGCCGGGCATCTGTGCGTCGATTATGATTCGCAAAGGTCTCCCCGTCATGTTAACTATTGATGGCAACCCTGTATGCTCTGATGGTTTCTTCTACACATTTTCCCCAACTGAACAGAGCTGCTCTTGCGAGCGAACGTTCAGACATGCGAGCCCGGAGCGCAGAATCTCGAATAACTGTGAGCAGCTCGCGGCATAGCCCATCTTCGTCCGTGGGGGAAATCATTATTCCCGCGTCGCCTACAACTTCCGGGAGGGAAGACGTGTTGGACGTGATCACCGGCACGCCACATTTCATTGCCTCCAGAGGCGGAAGCCCAAAGCCTTCATAGAACGAGGGATAGACGAAGGCCAGCGCACCACTATACAGAGGGGCGAGATCCTCAAAGTCCACATAACCGGTAAGGACAATGCGCTTTCTCAAAGCCGGATACCGGTCTAATTCCTCAAAGACCTTCTCGTAATCCCAGCCCTTTGTTCCCACCAGTACCAGGCACAGGTCGTCAATCTTTTCTTGGAGCACCGTTTTGGCAAAGCATCTGACCACACGGTGGATGTTCTTCCGCGGCTCCAACGTGCTAAGCGTAAGCAGGTATGGCGCATCCGGAATGGCATATTTCGCTCGTGCAGATGCCATCGTTTCAGGATCTGTGCAGGGATAGAAATCACTTGAGGCGCCCAGATGCGTGACGAAGGCTCGGGAGGGATCGAGACCTTTCAGGTAGTTGCAGAGATCATTCTTGGTCGACTGAGAGATACACAGAGCCCATCCGTCACGACTCACATCGTTGAATGCTTGCTTGAGCATACCGCCTTCCCTCGACCCAAAGAACTGGGGGAACAGGATAGGGATAAGATCGTAGACCGTCAGGAATTTCTCAACGCGCGCCGCACTCCTTACCCGGCGATCAAACGGATAAAAGGAAGAGTGGTAAATGTCTATCCTCCGGAGTACCTCCGGATCCAATCCCAAGATGGGGCCGAGGAGTTTCACTGAAGTAAACGTGAGAGAGAATCTCATGCAGCGTAAGAGTAAGCGCTTCAAGCCCGGCCCGGTATTTGCGATCCCTGTATCAAGCCTGCGCCAGGTCTTATATATCTCTGTCCATGGTCGAGACAGGGGAAGGTGCGCATCGTGGAAGCGGGCGCTGGACTCTATGAATCTTGCGGTTTCAGCCAGGTTGCGACTGGCACAGAGAGTCAGTTCGCATTCGTCACGGTGAGCGAGAAGCTGCACGGCGACGTTCTCCGTGACCGTAAAGACGCCGGTTCTTCCCCTCGGATTATAGTAGCCTGCGCCAAGCACGGCCGCATCGTATGCAACGCGTATCATCCGTGGTTAATTTCGGCACCCTTTGATGCCCGTTGGGTCGGCGTTCTCATCAAGGTATGTGAGACGCATCCTGCCTATGTTAGTCGGGTCTTACAGGTTGGAGGTTACAGATCTTCAACTTAAAATCAGGGGGATTTGTTTCGAGGTGGACGCTGTAGTACGGGTCCTTACCCTGAAAGTCCCACGACTTCTTGAAGAGCTCGTATTCCTTCATTTCCACCTCGGAAGCCGATTTGCCCCGCGTCTTTGCTTCATAATGGAAGAGCTCGGCATGCGCAGCAAAGACAACACGGTATCCCGCCTTGTGAGCCTTCAAACAGTAATCGATGTCGTTGCAAGTAAGTGAGAACAGTTGGTTGAAGCCGCCAAGTTCCTGGAAAACCTCCTTTGTCGTCATGAGGCAGGCGCCGGTCACGGCGAGGTAATTCCGGTTGGCTACGGAACTGCAGAAGTATCCGGGGACCGCGCGGCCTGAACCGCGAAGCACGTGTACCGGTATTCCCTCCTCGGTCAGCACAACGCCGGCGTGCTGAACTGTCATGTCCTCATAATAGAGCTTGGCCCCTACGACACCTACGCCGGGTCGTTGGCAGAGCTGGAGCATGACTTCGAGCCAGTTGGGGGAGATGACCTCGGTGTCGTCGTTGAGGAAAAGAAGGTGCATCCCCGAGGCATGGCGCGCTCCCAGGTTCATCTTTGCGGCGATATTCACCTCCCCCTCGTAATGGATGAACCTGCAGTCGCTCCGCCTGATTGCTTGAATAGTATGCTCCGTGAGATCGTTGTTGTCGACGACGACAAGCTCGTAGTTAGCATACGTCGATCTGTCAGTAATGCTGTTTATACAGTTAGAGAGCATGTCGATCTCTTTCTTCATGAGTTTTGCGCTTTTTCCCGCGGACGGAATAATGATCGAGACTAATGGGTTGCCGATGACGTCGTACCTCAGGTCGAAGCAGCCAGGATAGTCGCCGGAAATCACAGTTCCCGTCTGTTTGAGGCGTTCCAACCGATCGTTCAGAGCTTTGACCGCGAGATCATCTTTGCGCTGTCCCGGTTCTTCTGAGGGTGCTGCAGCATTGGTCCGGCTTACGCTCCGGTGGTACAGAATCTTGGCGACGTGGCCAATCTTCTGGGTTTGTTCGGTAAAGCGGAGCAGGAAATCGTACTCGCACGCGCTTTCATATTCTTTCCGGAAGCCCCCACCGCGCTTTGCAATCTCTTTCCGGTAACAGGCAAAGCGGCCCGTATACATGAAGGCTTCGACGTACTCGGGCGACCACTCAGGCTTAAAAAAAGGTTCGAATCGTCCCCCGTTGGCGTCCATTCTATCTTCGTCGCTGTATATCATGTCCGTGTGTGGATGACTATTGAGGAGGCGAGCAAACTCGAACAGGGCGTCGGGGGAGATCGCGTCAGTGTTCTCCATCAGGCAGACAAAATCACCCTTTGCAAACGAGAGGGCTCCTTCGAGGGTAGCTGATAACTGACCATATCCGGCGCAGCCTGTTGCCTTGATGCGCCGGTCTCTGGCTTCATATGACTGAAGGATTCTCATGATTGAGGGCTTGGTGATGTCATCATCCACGATAACGAGCTCCCAATAAGGATAAGCCTGGGTAAGGACAGACTCAACAGAGCGCTTAACGGAGTATTCTTCCGCGTCACGCGCCGACATCAGTATGGAAAAGGCGGGCTTGAGCGGCAGTTCGACTGAATGCCGCGCCATTTTCTGGAGCTCTTCAACGGTTGGTGTATGCTGTTTTATCCACAGGCCGTAATGGTGCTTCTGAATGGCCGCGACTGCTTCGATCCGCTCCAGGGCATGGGCGCGCAGCCCTCTGCGGCCACCTTCCCGTAATGCTGAGAGGGCTCCCAGTAATGCCCCGAAGAAAGCCCGGAAAGAAAGGTTCTCTCTTTCCCAAAAATAGTTCCACGAGGTCCAGCCGAGAACCTCAATCTCTGTCAGCTTCTTTAATCTTAGACGTTTTATGAGGAAGCGGGTAGGGAACTTGCCGGGATCCAGCCGCAGCGCGGACACGTCGGGATCGAGCAGCATGAGTGCTGTATAAATCTTTTCTTTATCGGACACGGAACCTACATCAATCTTTTCCTTGAGAAATCCGTCTTCCCCGTAAACGTAAAGCGTGAAGTCGACGGGGGTCTCGGATGACGCGATGAAGCTCAGTTTTACCCAACCGTGCGGGATCTGCTCCAACCGGAACTCGGGATCGGACCCGACTGATTCCCATCGGTCCGGTGCTAGGCCCGGAGTGGATCTGAGCTGGTTTACGGGTATGAGCTTTGGTGTATAGCTCTTTCCCAACATGATCTTCGCGATGGGTCGGACTTAGCTTCCTTCGGTAGCCCGGTCGTCGCCTTTTCTAAAAACCATAGTGTAGGCGCTACCCAGCCCATCTCTCTGTTCCAGGAATCCGGTCACTCTGCCTATCCAGTGGCCGATTTTTTGGGCGTGTGCTCCTAACGGCGATTGCGCCAGCAAAGAGATCATAGATGTTTCCCATCCGGGAGAGTTCAAGGCCAGGCTTCCTTTGTCAACGTATGTCACCGGGAGTCTCTCCAAGCCTAATCTATCCATCTCGTGATCAAGCAAGGCGGACGGGATCAATTCCAGGTGGCGCGGCGCGTCAAGATGGAACCAATAAGGACCGAAAATACGAAACTGCAGCGAATCCGGATTCGGGGTGGCAATTATCAGCACGCCTCCCGGAGAGAGACGCTGCAGATGTTACAATGCCCAATTTTATTCTCCAGAACGAGTCTTGGATTGCGGTTTGCAGGCATGAGCGAGGCCCAATTCAGGCGTTACCCGCTCAAACACTTCGAGAATGTTTTGGAAGTGACTCGGGCAGCGGTAAGGTACGAATGCTGGATAGGGACTTTCCAGGCCGAGCAACCTCAGTGTCGCGTCGACCGCCTTCCTGCCAAAGAAATGTGCTATAACCCCTGTGAGGTTCAGCCACATGCGGTACCAGAGCTGCTCCGTCGGCGAGAGTCGACCAAGAAGCTCCTTCCTAAGCCCGGCAAAGGCCCTCGGGTTTTGGTAATATCGTTGAAAGAGGTGGAGCACCTGCAGCGATCTGTAGTGCCTGTAGTTGATACGAAGTTTGGATTCTTTGTCATAATTCATCCTGATGGTTTCCATGGCGAGCAGCCACGAGGTATTCATGTTGGACCCCGGCAATAGAAGTGGCTCCAAGTGCTTTAAGGATTCCGGAACGGAAAGATTGTTGAGAAACTCTACTCCCTGTTCTTCGTGATCGTTGTAATAGAAAAAGCCGAAAGACTTTGGGCTTATGCCAATTGTCACCAGAGGTGTGGGGCAGATGAGGATCCGGCTCCCTTTGAGGAAAAGCGCAGTAGTGGCATAGTAATCCGGGTAGGGTGGTTGGAAGAACGGGGCGTCCAGGGTGTCAGCAAACTTCTTTTTGACGACAGAATATTGCATGTTGTATTCTAGCGGCAAACGAAAATCCATAGACATGTGGACAACGTTAAGGGCGACGCTCCGCTCGAGAAAAAAAGGCTCGTCGGACCAGACAAAGAACGGTGCACACCCGTTAGTCTGGAGAAAGCCATCCGGTGAATCGGGGAAGACGCCGGGATATGCATAAAGAAAAGCCCGCATGTAGATGAAATCGGGCTCGTTGTGCTCATTAATAAGACGGTGCAACGCCGAGAGACACCCTCTCATCAGGCAATCGTCATCGCCGAGCATAATAAAGTAGTCGCCGGTGCTGCGGTGAAGGGCGTTGTTCCAGTTCTCCGTAACGGGAAGAAACCGATCCGTCCGATAATATTTGATCCGCTGATCGGCAAGTGACTGGACGTACCCTGCGACGTCCTCGTTCGAACAGTTGTCCGACACGATGACTTCCCAATCAGCGTAGTCCTGCTTGATGACCGTCTCAATCGCGTATTTCAACAGATTCAGACGGTCACGGGTGGGGAGCAGGATAGAGAACCTCATTTCTTCCTCTGGAAAACTAGCGTGTAGGCACTCCCGTAGCCTTCCATTCCCTCAAGGGGTTTAAGAAGGTGACCTACCATGATTCCTGCCTTTCGGGCATAGTGTTTCAAGGTGGGGCGCAAAAAAAAGTTGGACAGGGAATATTCCCATCCGAAACTGTTCCAACCGAGACCCCCCTTGTCTGTGGTGGTGTTCAGTATGGTGTCCAGGCCCAGTGACTCCATTTTTTCGGCAAGCAGAGAAGCGGGAATTAATTCTACGTGGCGCGGAGCATCAACATGGGTCCAAAAACGTCCGAGGATCAGAAACTGGATAGCCGAAGGGTTTGGGGCCGCAATTACGGCTATACCACCGGGTAGGAGCGCTTCTGCGATCGCGGGTAGTGTACTCCAGGGGTTGCTCAGATGCTCGATCACGTGCCACAGCGCAATGACATCGTAACCGCCTTCCCGCCTCAAGCGCTTGTCCACATCACTCCCCTGTATTGCGCGAACACCAACCTGCTCGCTTAAGAACTGGCAACATCGTGCATCCATCTCCATGGCCTCGGCTTCGAAGCCTGCCTGTTTGGCCAGATAGAGAAAAGTGCCCCAGGACGGGCCAATCTCGAGCAGCCGGCCGGAAGAGACGAACGAGCTGACTAAATCGATCTTGTACTGTTCCGTCTGAGCCGCTATCTGTATCTCGCCGAGCGTGGGCGTCCCTGAATGGTAAGTTTCGGGGTAGTAGTCTCCGAGGTTGGAGGGAATGGGGGAGAGAAAAATCAGGTGGCAGGAAGGGCAGCGATAATAGGTAAAAGTCTCCTCTGAAATTTTACGGTTGAAGTCCTTTGTCTGAAAATAAAGAGGTGACGTATCTCCGCAACGCGGACAGGTGGCCCGCCCGAGAGCGGCATCGCTTTTCAAGGAAGGAAACCACCGCCTGATTACGTTCAAGGGCACGGCTCACTTTTCCGTGCGTCCGCAAAAAAGCGAGGCGACAGTCCTCAGAGGTCTCGTCCATCTCCAGGTCTTCGAATTGAGTATCTCCTCCAGACCTATCCGATGGTTTACCGTACCCATCAGGAACGGGCGCGGGTTGACGCGTATATTCTCTAAATACAGATTTTCATGGTTACGAAACACCTGAACACGCATATCAACCATGTGTTCCTCGGTTGCTGATCTCTGCCTAGACCCATCGGTGATTCTGTAATAGAATGACACTTTGGGTATTCTGTACACTTTCCTCCCCAGTTCAACCAGAGAAAGCCAGAACTCCCAGTCTTCGTAACAGTATTTCATGTTAGAGTTAAACCCGTTGACTGCCTCCCAGTCCCTTTTTTTGAAAAGTGCGCAATTACAAATCAGGTTGTCCAAAAGCAAGCCTTCAAGCGAGTAGGGCGGAAGCTCCCAGAGGCCCGTTTTGTCACCAAAGAATTCGGCAAGACAGTACACAATCCCGACATCAGGATCCCCATCGATCACCTTCACGGCCTCTTTCAGGTACTCCTTCCCTATCTTGTCATCCGCATCGAGGGGCAGTATGAATTCTCCGCTGGCTTCCTCAATAGCCCGGTTACGCGCTCTGGCTACCCCCTGGTTGGTGGTTTGAATGACCCTAGTCTTAGGTCGGGAATAGTTGCTGAGAATGTCATTGGTCCGTGGGTCTGTGGATCCGTCATTCACGATAACAATCTCGAAGTCTTGATACGTCTGAGCAAGAACGGAATCTACCGCTTCATCGATGTATGCCCCATCATTGAAGCAGGGGATTATGACTGAGACTCGGGACACCTAACCACCTCCCCCTGCTCTCAGAGTCTGTAGCCCATGACTATTTTCGCTACCGTTTCACTGACGTTTGTCACCATATATTCTGAAGGCGGCGACCAGGTGCCGGCCTTACCAAGTACCGTACTAACACATCTCAGAATGGATTCGGGTTCCCCTCCGCTCAGCATATTGCTGCCGCATTCGATGGTTTCCGGTCTTTCGGTCACGTCTCGAAGGGTTACATTCGGTACTCCGAAGATGCAGCATTCCTCCTGGACCGTGCCGCTGTCGCTCAGAACGCAGGCGGCATTGCGTTCGAGACTGACAAAATCGAAAAAGCCGAAGGGTGGCAAGAAACGAATCCTGCGGTTCTGCAAGTCGATACCAAGGGAATCGATCCTGATCCTGGTGTGGGGATGGGTGCTGACGATTATGGGTAAACCGTACTTACGTTCCAGGAGATCAAGGCCAGTGATAAAACCTGTGAGGCGCTCCGCAATATCGACATTTTCGGCTCGATGCAGCGTGACGAGAAAGTATGCCTGTTTTTCGAGGCCGAGATCGTGATGGATTTTGGATGCCTGTATCGGGCTGTCATAATGACTAATCACCTCATAGATCGGGTTCCCGGTGACATAAATGCGGTCGCCCGGGATACCTTCGCACAGCAGATTTTTCCGGCTTCGTTCGGTATAAGGCATGAGAATATCACTGCTGTGATCAATGATTCGTCGATTGACTTCCTCCGGAACGCGGTCGTCATAGCAGCGATTCCCCGCTTCCATATGGTATACGGGGATACGGAGCCTCTTTGCCATGATCGCTGCGAGGCTGCTGTTTGTGTCGCCCAGGACGAGAAACCTGTCAGGCTTCTCTTTCATCATCACCCTTTCGCTCTCTGCTAAAATGGTGCCTATCTGTTCGCCAAATGTACCTTTCGCTCCGAAATGGTAGTCGGCCCGGCGTACTTCGAGTTGTTCAAGGAAGATGTCATTCAAATTGGTATCGTAATTCTGGCCCGTATGCAAAATCACCTGTTCGCAAAGGCTATCAAGCTTCTTGATGATGAGACACAGGCGAATTATTTCAGGCCGTGTTCCTAGAATTGTCATGATTTTCATGAGAAAACAGCCTCCATCCTGAAATTGAACCGGGCCATCTCGGTAACCATCTCGGCAACCGTCGGAGGGGAATGGTATCCGGCCGATTTCCATATCTTCTCGTTCAGATCGGGTTTCTCCGTCGACAAGACCCGGTTGACCACGGTCGCGGCCTTGACCGGGGTGATCGTGATGTCCGGTCTCCCGTAACTTTCCGCAAAGCACAGGAGGAGGTCAGCCTTCGAGATAGTATCACCCGGAATCACGTGCTGAATGTGGGGAAGATCGAGGTCGTTCTTGATGATGCCGTGACAGATCTGCGCAAAGTGCAGGGTCGTTACGCCGTTCCAGTGGTGGTTGGTAAATCCGTTTACCTGCGCGCCCTTTGCCTGTCGTCTGAACCACTCGAGTAGAAAGACATAGCTTTTTGGCTCGGGCCCGATAATAGAGCAGCGCAGATTGTATGCGTTCGTTAGGTAACATTCCCCCAAGCTTTTGGTTTTCCCGTACACGTCGAGAGGATCGTGCTTGTCACTTTCCACATAATCGCCTTTTTCACCCGAGAACACACAGTCGGTAGCAATAGACACGACTCTTGATTCCTTTCTTTGAGCAGCCATTGCCAGTCCGTAAGGGAAAAGGGCGTTCACCTTTATAGCTCGCTCTATCTCCTCAGGATTATCGTCGTGGGTATATGGTTTGGTTTTACCTATGCAGTTGATAATCCATGACGAGTTGTTGATGATTTCATGGAGCAACGCCGGACTGTCTTTTTCTACATCAAAAACGTGCCACTTTATTTCCGGGAAATACTTCTGCCCTTTTTTTGCTAGCGTGTCATTTCGCACCGTTACCCCCAACTCTACTTGGGGGTTCCTCGATAAAAAATCCGTGACCATGGAACCCAACATACCGGAAGCCCCAACAACCAAAGCTTTTCTCATCGCCATATTCTTTCTGTTTCCTTTCGTTATTTTATCTTTCAATAATGTTCCAGATATCCCAGTAGTGGGCATCATACCGTACGTCGTCGTTCCTTGCCTCTTCGATCGATGCGGTAGAAAAAAATATAATGCCCGCGTCATCAGTCAGTGATTTGAAACCATTTGCGTATCCGGCAGGGACATATAGGATAGAAGGTTTTTTTGCGGAAAGAACATAACGATGCACCTGGGCCGTTTTAGAAGGTTGCTCCCAATCGTCGATCTGAACTGCACCGACTATGGCGGCCCCATTCGTGACAAATACATATTTCGCTTCATGTCTATGTGCATGCCAGGCCCTTACAAAGCCCGAGGCATGATTGGAGACCAAGTAGAATCGCTTTACCAGGGCGAAGTCGAAATCATTTACGAACGAGAGTTGACCTCGATCATCCACAGCAAGCCCGCCCTCTATGAGCCGAGGCGTCTCATTCTGTTTTTTCATTTGCTCCTCCCCCATACAAGCTGTGTGTGTTGAACATCGAGAGAAAGGCCTGGTTGGTGTAGCGAGGGTTATCTACCGTCTTCAGGCGATGGGTGATCAGAAGCTCCTTGATCTCCTCAATGCCGTCGTCAATCAAGTATCTCGGCTTGAAACCGAGCGTCTCCTGGGCCTTGCGGCTGGTAACCCGATAATTTCTTGCGTCCTGGAATTTTATGTCCACGGGCTGGATAACCATATCCGGGAAATGATTTCTCACCTGGTAGGCAAGATCGATTATACGCACATTCTGTCGGTGAAGATTGAATATACCCGTGTGCGTGGTGGTCAAGTGATCGACGCACGCCTGGGCCGCATCGCGCACATGAAGAAGCGGTCTGAATTGATTTCCTCCGTAGACCGTGATCTGCCCATCCTGGTACGCCCTGACGGTCAATGTGTTGACGACGAGGTCGAGGCGAAGGCGCGAGAAAAGGTCGCCCACACCGAAAAGAGTGCCTAGGCGGAAAATAATCGCGTTCTTCCGTTTCAGATATCCTTCGGCTGCCAGCTTGGTCGCTGCATAGACAGACAGCGGGTTCAAGAGCGATTCTTCGTCAAGTTCGCCATCTTGCGCGCCATAGACAGAGCATGTGGATAAGAAAACGATGCGGCCATCAAAATGCTCGGCAAGAAATTTAACGGATTCCTGGTTGATTTGAAGGGTGACGTCAGGATGGAGTGCACACGCCCCGTCCCCCACAAGCGCTGCCAGCCAGATCACTGCATCCGCCCACTTGAGCTGTTGAAGCAAAAGACCGTGATCCCTTACATCGCCGTAAACGAAATTTCCCGGTTTTCGATAGCATTCCTCGTACAACAAGGCATCCAACACACGTACCTCATGACCGCTGTCTCCGAGTATATCAGTTACCGCGCCGCCAACGTAACCAGAGCCGCCTGTTACTAAAACTTTCAATCTGTCCTCCTTTTCTACGCAATTTGCTATAGCGCCAACAGACGTTGTCTGTCCTTTCAGCTGCTTTGGATAAAGCTAGTTAAATGAAGAGTATTACCCTTAATGGGGACATCTCATTCCTTCTCTTAAGGGAAACACCTTGCAGAATGGCACGAGGACCAGGTATGCCTTTGGCCCTATAAGCGCGGATAAAATAGGGAAGAGAAGTCTTTCCCGGTATTCTTGAAAGAGATACTTGGAGGGTGCCGATGCCAGCGCTCTCACAAAATACCACTTTTTCAACCGGGGCGACGAATCGCCCAAGTTCAGGCTGGCCGTATAATAGGCGCTCCCAAAGGCCTCGCGCTTGACCGCTGCCACATCAGGTGGTAAATTCGGCATCGAAAAGAGCTTTCTTGCGAGCCTGATGTGTTCTTCGGCCATCGCTATACCCTGATCCTTTGACGATGCCCCATCTGAATGCCAACGAAAGGTTGCGAGGGTCTTGGGGACGCGTTTGAACGAACCTATTAAGCCTGCCCTCAGCCAGAAATCGAAATCGGAGACGTAACGAAACTGAGCATCTCTCCCTCCCAACGCCCTCACGACGGATTTTCTAAAGAATGCGCCAGGGCCAGGCACGCAATGGAACCATCGGACCATGTTTACATAGTTATATTCGAATGTTTGCCTGTGCGATATTTTTTTACCCTGTGAGTCGATCATATCCCAATCTGGATAGGCTACAAGGACTTCCGGATGCCTCATCATAGTTTCGACAACACAACTGATTGCTCCAGGGAGGAGGGGGTCATCGGAGTTTACGACGCAGAGTATCTCTCCCTTGGCCATTTGAAAGCCCCTGTTGACAGTCCTTGCTTCCCCCATATTTGCATGGGAATCCCAACGAATAAGGCCATCATATCTTGCCAGGACTTCCTTGGTACCATCTTTGGAGCCGTCGTCGAGCACGATGTACTCGAGATTCGGATAGTCCTGCCCGATGACGCTTAAGATGGTCTCCTCGATAAACGGCTGCCGGTTGTAGGCAGGGGTGATGATGGAGACGAGGGGATCATTTGCCATCTGATGCTCTTATGGACCAAGAAGAAACTGCCAGCATTACTGACTCTTGGACAGAATATCCTGATATAGCTGGAGATGGCGACTCAGATAAAGTTCGAGCGTGTACTCGTTCTTCACCCGGTTTGCAGCACGCATGCCCAACTCCTGTCGCATCTCCGTTTGTTCCAGTAACTCCTGAATTGCATGTGCAAAAGCTTCATGGTCTTTGGACGGAACCACAATTCCACAATGAGGTGCATCAATGGTGTCAGTGAGGGCAGTGCCGTCAAAGGCGATAACGGGCGTGGCACATGCCATCGATTCTACAGCCATCATGCCAAAAGACTCTGCAATCGAGGGCATGAGGAAAAGATCGGAAGCAGCAAGGATCTGTGCGATCTTTTTTTGGTCTTCTATCCAGCCGAACTCCATAAGGCGATACCTGTCACGCAGAGAGTCGAGGGCACCCTTATCATTCATCGTGATAACGTAGGTTGGCTTACTAAGGTTTGCGCTTTTTAACGCGTGTTCTATGTAGATGGTGCCCTTATAGTCATAGTTCTTGGTCGCCCGGCAACAGAGGACATGAGCGTCATGGGGGATGCCTAACGCTTGGCGGGCTGCTGACTTATCTTGCGGCTTGAAGATATTCGCATCCACCCCAAAAGGGATCAGGTGGCATGGAAGATGAGAGAGTATCGGGCTCCTCCGGACGCGGTCATACATCCATTTCGAGGCGACGACGAGAGTCAGCCGGGAATTTGCCATTACCCACTTCTTCAGCTGCCACTGGAAGGCTGTCGTGTCTTTCCTGATAGGAAACAGACCAGTAAGATCTGGACACTCGCCGCATCCGGTCAGCCATCGATTGCAGTCCAAAGGGTGAACGCAATGCCCGCTCATGGGCCACGGGTCATGTAGAGTCCACACCACCGGACGCCTTCGACTCATGATGGGAATGTTGAAAAGGCTGAAAAATGATGAAGACTGGATCAGCTGGAGATGAAGAATGTCTGCATTTCTATAGTAGGAGGAACAATAGAGTCTTGCTGTGGAGACGGGGAGTAAGGCATAGAGGGAAAGGCGCTGTTCAAGGCGGGTCAGAATAAGGTCTAGAGCCGATGTCCCTCCCCGGCGTATCACATGGATTCTAGGTTTCTCTGACTGCCGCCATGCTACAGCCATGTCCGATTGGTGTCCGAGGCTTTTCATCGACTCATGGAGCAGGTAGCCATTGAACTGCTGCCCCATGAGATCAGTCACACTTATGTATAGGAGTTTCATTTTGTTTTGTTCACTCACAACGAGCGTCGGAATCTGTGAAAGAATAGAATAACAAAGTCCTTGGTGAAAGGGAGTCGTCAGGTTTCTTGTTACAGCCGTGGTCCATGCAATCTACCTCATCAATAACCTTCGACATATATCGCCCCACTTGCTGAGCCGGGTGAACGACTTGTTTCTTATGTGAATATTGTACCAACGAGCACCGGTAGGGAAATCCTGCGGTAGGGAAACCCAGGTTATCTTACCGCCCGAAGTATTGACTAATTCATCTATCATCTCCAGGCTACGACAGACCCCGCCCTCTTTTTGTGCATCCAAGGTTTCCTCATATGATGTCCTATCGACCCCCTTTATGCGATCAGCAAACTGCATGGCGAAGACGCCATTTGTCTTCAGCGCCCGCAAAACGTACTTGATCTGTCTCGATAACGCTTCATTGCTGATATGTTGAGTAACGAGATGAGAAATAGCAATATCAAAACGGTTCTCAGGAAGGAGCTCGATCTGGGGTTCAAGCCATTGTCCTTCGGTAAATGCTCGAACTTTATCTAATGCGGCCGGGGTGATATCCAGTACGTGCACCTTTACGCCCCTGGCGTGCAGTTCTCTTATATCTCTTCCGCCGCCAACCCCGATTTCCAGAACCAGCGCATTAGGATATATCCGATCGGCAATGTTCAAGGAATTCCACAAATCAGGACCGCCAAAATCTGAAACGAAGTACGAGCAAGAAAGTTTTGAAACAGGTGAAAGATGGTCTGTCTTGGAGCTATGGCAGCTGTTCCACCATTCTTCTATCGTTTCCATTCTTGTCTCCTTATCTTCGATGGGACTCTTCCATTCGCACGCCCTTAGGTTCCACGTTAGGGTGGGTAAGCGCCCTCAGTCTCCGGCCCAGACGCAGCTTTGAGGCCCATGGAAATGTGGCATCTACTCGCTTTAGCCGAGAAATTCGAAAAAAGACTTTTTCATCGCTGCAAGGGCTCAGATCGGCCACTGTTATGTAGAGGAGGTTCATCTTCTTTTGTTAACCCACCAGAAGCGTCGGAATCGACGGAAAAAAGAGAGAAGGTCGGGTCGCTACCCGGCCAAACCTGTCAGGCCTTTTTCAAGATTATGCCGGCTTCCGTAAACAAACGCATCTTTAGATCATCACTGAAGGAATCCTCATAGTCGTTGATGATTTCCCAGACCCAATTCGGGAGGTTTCCCACGCCATTTCCTTCGAAGTGTACCTTGGCAAGCGTTTCGAAAGGACGTTTGGTCTTAACCGCCGGAAAGACGACGCATTTCTCAAACCCATAAATTTCGGACAAATTCTGGAGGTAATGTTCAGTGAAAAGCCATTTGTCATCTGCACCGACGAAAAACGGGCCCGCCTTTTCTTTAGACCTCATCTGTCGCCAATATGAGCCGGTCGATTGGAAGTACCCAACCTGCTTTCGTGTGAGTTTACCTCGGATTCGCATCTTTGCGTTTCTGGCAAGGATTTCCCTGTATATGAGACCCATCAAGGCATATCCGTTTTCGAAGGGTTCGAAGAAAACAGCTGCCCCTCCCGGCTTCAAGATCCGGAAACAGTGGGCACAAACCTTTTCCGGCTGAAAAAGATGGTGCAGAATGGCGGCTCCAACAATAAAATCAAATGATTCAGTACGAAAATCTAGCTCCTCCGCGTTGAGTTGCATAAGAATGCATCTTCGATCCAGTCCTTTTTCGTGAAGCTTATTCCTAAGAATACTCAGCATGGAAATGCTCAGTTCACTGGCCACGACGCTTGCATTAGGAAAGAGATCAAGAAGAGGAAAGGTCGCGCTTCCGAATCCACACCCGATATCCAGAATTGTCAGAGGCTTATCGGGCTCCTGATATTTCAATATCTGAAGGGCATCCGAGAGGAGGTCGAAGTAGTAACCGGTCATGTCGAATTTCTGCGATTGGGCTAGGGCGCTTTCAGGGCTTTCGTAGTATTCCGACATAAATCGATTGACTTCCTCTGCTTTGTACACGGGTGAATAAATGCCCTCAAACTCCGCTCCGGACGTACTCCCGAGGTCCACCAAAGATCCGTTGAAAAGCTCTCTTATGTCGATGTTGGCCATGTTATCGGTGCCTCCGGCTTTCCTTTCTGGGTTTTCTGAACAGCACGGTGGATATATCCTATCTACTCGCTTTAGCCGAGAAATTCGAAAAAAGACTTTCTCGCCGCTACAAGCGTCAAGTGCTCTTCGAATGCCGCGCGTCCACTCTGTGCCACCTGCCTGTACCGATCTTTGTCGGAGACGAGTAGCTGCAGGGTTGCAGCCACTTCGGATGGAACAAGCGAGTTGCAGAATACCGCTGCGTTGTGTGCCTCAAGGAATCGAGCAGGTGAGGCGTAGGCTGGGCCATGAAAAAGCACCGGCCGTCCGGCCGCAAGATAGGTGATCAACTTGGAAGGAAAGCAGAGGCGGGCCTCCGTCTCAAAAACAGGATCGAACCAATAGGGGCAGTAGAGGATGTCCGCCTCCGACAACAGCCTGATAGTCTCCTCCTGGGAGCGCCAGCCCAGAAACTCGACCCGCGCCTCTTTGTGGGTAATCATGGTGAATTCGCGGCCCAGCAACCTGATTCGCACTTCCTTACCTGCTATTTTCCAGTGAACGGAATCGAGTGCACTGATCAGGGCCTTCCATTCGGCGGACGCATAGAGCTGGCCCGCGACACCAATGAGGAGCTCCGAGCTCTTGTGGACTTCGGTTGCTGCCGGTTGTGCAAGCCCCACATCGAGGCCAGGGACAACAGGCACGGCCCGTATCCCGTAATCCTTGCCGTATTCTTCGGCCATAGCCCACGAGGCTGCTGCCACACACGCGCTTGAGCGAAGAGCTTTGTGGTAGTGATTCATAACGCTGCGAGCGGTGAGAAGGTCTATCCTGTGCTCCCGGAACCACCAACCCGGAGGGTCCCATACCTGCGTGTAAAGGGGTATGCCGAGACCTTTGGCGACAGGAATTGCCATCCGTATGAGGGTCTGACCCTCCAGAATGCACCACAGAAGATCTGCCCCGAAGTCCTTTCCAAAACTGATGGCGCTTCGTGCCAACGAACCAATCCGGGCCTTGCCCGCGCAGGTCTCCGTAATGAATGAGCGCAGCCTTTCCGATTGCGTTAGCCCCCAATGTTCCCTTGGTCTCTGCCGCTCCCCGTGGGGTATTCGCGTCCATCGTTCCGGAATCTCCGGGTTATGGGCTGGATGAAGGACGGAAAAGCATCCTAGAGAGCCTTCCGGAAGAAACGAACAGAGCTGATTAAGTACCAAACCCGCCGTATAGTTGGTGCATGGCGGCATCCCGGTCAAAAGCAAAATCTTCATTATTAGTACATCCTTGGCATGTCGGTCTGCTAATTCAGGCCGCGATCAATCAATGAAAATAGCAAGGAAACGAACAACGGGGGAGAGGAAATGCTTCACTTACTGGCACGAATGGCTGACAGAAAAGCCCTTTGAGTCGCCGAAGGATCAAAGTCCGCGCGTGCCCTGTTGAGAGCGTTTTCCCGCAGGCCAGATCGCAAGGCGGTGTCCGTCAAAAGACTCTGAATGCCGTGGGCGAGGGCTTCAGGGCTATCCTCATCTACGACAACACCGCATTTGTACTCGTTCAGATACCAGGCCACGAAACAATCTCCCGGAACATGAGCCAGGATTGGCACCCCGGTGGCCAGGTAATCCCCGAGTTTTCCGGGCGCCGAAGTAGTAACAAGCTCCGGTATCGCCGAGTCAAAGGCAAATGCCAGGAACAAAATGTCCGCAAGCCCCTGGACCCTGCCAACCTCCTCAGACGGGACATGGCCATGCAGAACGATACGCGGGCTGCATACCCCCCTATCTTCAAGCCAAGTCTTATCCTGCGCGGCGTAGAGGTGGAGTTCTATGGGGGGCATCCCCTCCCGATCTATCGCGACGATCAGATTTTGAAAAGCCTTGAAATTAACGTGATAGATCGCACCGGTATACGTGATAATTCTGGGAGTATTCTGTCGCCGATCACGACTGTAAGCGGGGTTTTCTGTTACTGCTGAGGCTCCGGTTGGATTCCTTACGATAGCAGTACGTACTCTTGGATGGCGCCGATGGATCTCTCGTTGCAGGAACTCGTTCGGAACGATCACTCTGCTTGACTTCTGAAAGATGATGCTCTCTGCAAGCCGTGCCTCCTTCCTCCCGTCATCGAGCGGCCACTGGTAGGTGAAATCGTCAAAAAGATAAGGAACAAAGCGGGCGCCTGTGACGCAAGCGGCTACATATGCCGCAGGCAAATCGATCGGATCCCCCGAGGCGGCAATGACCGTTCTGCAGCCTGATGCGAAGAGCATACAGGCGATCCGGAACCCCCGGGCCAGGATAGCCAAGGACCAATTGACCCACCGCACTATGCTGTAGTTTGTCCGAGACCGCATTTGCCATTCGACAGGCAGCCAGTAGTAGGTACCGGGAAGGCGGCCTATGAAATCACCATGGAGGCCCGAAGCATAGTCTTGCGAAGAGATGAGACAATAGTCCGATGCATCAACCCCTTCCAGAAGCCGCTTGATCGCCACCGCCTGGCCGGACCATTCGGGAGGCAACACGTGAGAGACGAACGCGAACTTCTTCTCAGCCTCGGCAGCTTTTTTTCGTTCTGGAGACAGTCGAGATAGCCGCGTGAGGAGCCCGATGAGGAGCCCGATGAGGAGCAAATGAATTCCGGCATATGAGAACCGAATAAATGTCCGTACACTGCGGACGGCCTTCGTGATGGGATAGACGACGGCGGCGACCGGGATCAACACGTGGCCGAACAGCCAGACAAAGAGAATACCAACCAGTTTTAGAGAATCGCGTCTTTCCATTGAATGTCTCTTGGATTGCAGCTCTCCCGGAAAATGCCTAGCGTGGTTTTAGCTCAAATCCGCACTCTTAAGCCCTTCATTCGATTCGGACGGGCATCAGAAGAGGCTACGGTAGTTTCGATATCCTTTCTTTTGTACGTTTTATAAAGTCGGCTGGATCGGTAAACAAAACATAGCACGCGAACGCGTAGTGACGGCACAGAGCGAGACTCCTGCGATAGACGGCTCCCAAATCCAACTTCACGAGCCTCCTGGTTCCTATCCGATGCTTGATCGGTCCCGACACAGAGTCAACGCCGCCAGAATTGCTTTGTGCCATGGCGCTCCTGAGCCGGTTTAGTGTCCTGTTGTCGTTCCGCGAGATAGCTTCTGACAACAGCTGACAGCTTTTCGGATCGCCCAGCTCTATGGTATAACCAACCAATTCGAAAAGTCCGTGTCTGTCGGTCGTGGCGACTTTTTCGACTAAATTAAGAGCCGTCTCGCTGCGTCTCGCGATCGCTTGTTCGATCAGCCTTAATAATGCTGACGGCTCTGTGCCCACAGCCGCCCTCGCATCGACCGTGATTTCTTCTGTCTGCCGTTGACTCCGCGCAAGGTCTTCATACATTTGAAGCACTCGTGGTCTTACAACTTCATCACTGAAGTTTTGTTTGATGATTTCACGGTTTTTACGAGCAGCGGCGTCTACCATATCATGATCGGTCAACGCCTTGCGCAGGGCGTCCGCTACCGCTTCAGAGTCTTCGGGCGGAACAAGCAAACCATTATCTCCGGAACTGATCAAATCGCATAGCGAATCCAGCCTTCCGAGAATGGGGAAGGCCCCGTGTGCCATTGCTTCAAGAAGACTCCTTGGTATTCCGTCATTGACGGTCAAAGATATGAAGAGCCTCGAAGCGCCATAGATTTCCATCAAGTGCTTTGAGGACAGGTAAGGCAGGGACTGAACTCTCAGATCGGTGGTGGCCGTGAGCATAGCGATGTCCTCCATCATTAATTTCGCCGAGGAGGCTGATGCGACCACAATGCGATAATCCTTCAACACATCTTGGCAGAACCTGAAAGCTTGAATTGCTGTTGAAGCCCTGCCAACCGGATCTCCGTCCGCTATGTCTCTTCCTTTTAGGAGAATTGTCTTGCGCGCAGACGTCGGCTGCATAGGCTCTTTCTCGGGTTTCTCCTCAATGCCCCCAAATCCGGTAAAGTACCCGGCGAATGTGCCCCTGAACCCCAGTTCGTTTGCTCGGATTCGGTCGTGTGAGTGCTCGGTGATCAAATAGTCGCAGTTCTCCAGAACCGCTTTTACATCAGCAAGATTTTGCTCGCTTAATTGAAGATAGAAGGAGAGGTCCGTCCCCCAGCTGGAATAGAGCCATGGGCAACCGAACTCCTCGCCCATAGATTTCTTGACCCTCAAGAGGGGCAGACACATGTTGGTCCAGTTTATATTCAGACCGAGAGAATGGATGACATGCGGCCTTTCACGTCGAATGAGATTTTCCAGATAATGCTCATGCAGGGCCTGTATCACACCGGGCCGCGTTGCCTCCAGCTTCATTAAGCCATCCATAAGCCCCGCGTCTTCCGGTAGCGTAAAGTGCACGGGTAAAGCTTCCGGCCTGGGACATGGCTGTGGAACATGGAACACGCCGAAGTCGAATTCAGAGTGAATGCCACCGTTTCTAACCACAGCCTGAAACACGTGGACGTCCCATCCAGTATGTTTCAATTGGTTTACCCATCGGGCCGCATGAATGCTTGCTGTTTCCGTTACAATGAGCAGCTTCACTTTGATTCGTTCCATTCAACGAGACGGGACTGCAGTCTGGACGAGAAATCCAGATTCGTTTTTCTCTTTGCTAATGCCTCATACCGGGGCACGTCCGCCTGCCACTTCAGCGGATCGCCAAGCCGGGTCCTTCCTTGAAAAACTATGGGTTTCTCGTTTTTCGGAAGTCCCTTCACAGGATAGGCGACTTCCCTTACTTTTCGGGCCCGGCCGTAAGCATGGACCCGTGACGTGCGGGAATCAGCTCAGCCTTTCTGTTTCGAAATCAGCGGAAACGGCCTCGCCATCAAGTCTTTTTGTTCTTGCGCTGAATCCAAAAGCTGCCACTTCTGACAAGCCTCTCGGGAAGATGAGGGAACGCGACGGAAAACTCCGCCATGTGTTCAGCCATTAAGTAGTTCATGGCCAAGAGAATCTCCCACTGCTCATTAAACGAAAGAAAGGCTTGCAGGAGGTACGATTCAGTCCAGAAAACACGAAAAGCTGGATTGGTGAAGTAGGATCGATCATATTCATAAGGAAAAGGAATATCGTGGAAATGGACCAGGACCCCCGGAGCGAGAAGGGGCAAGATATCCAGTACAAGGAAATTGACATCACCGCCAATTCTCACCGTGTGGCCGGAATCGACGAAGAGTATGTCATTACACTCTAGCCTGCTAAAGATGGCGGCGTCGAGCAATTCTACCCTCTCTTGTATGAGGGCAGTGAGTCCGGGCAAGCCGTGCTGACAACAGCAATTGGCCGGAAAGGGATCTACGATTGTGTATTCGCACTCCTGTTGCGTATCGCCCTTGTTCATTTCGACGGCCTCAGAGATAATGAGTGAGGAGTTTCCGGAGCCCACCTCGACTATTCTCTTCGGCTTAAACTCACGAATGACGGAATGCAGGGCTGCGGCACAGCCGAAACCAAAGGAGACGTTGCCCGTGTAGAACTGTAGGGGGTCCGTCGTCGCGCCTGAAGGCCAGTTGCACTCGTTGCCGAAGCTTCTTCCCAATCGAAGAAGCAGATCCCTTTGAGCCTCGGGTCTGAAGTCTATGCCTGCAAGACCGCTTCGTTTCGTCCACACCTCGCGGTCTTCAAGATCTTGAATATTCGGTACCGGGGAATAGAAATGGACCGGCATCGGCAGACAGCCCAGCTCCAGGCACTCGTCCGTGCCGACGCCGCTCCTCGCCATTTCGGCCACGAGCGCGGCCATCTCTCTCAGATCGCGGTTCGCCCCCGGGAGCCCTGGATCTTTCTTCTGCCGCATTGCACCAGTGAGGAGATTGAGCAGACTCTTTACCACCAAATTGACTGTTATCCTTCGAAAAAGTCTTTCGAGTCCGGAACGGGAGGAAGCGGCTTCGTTGTCGATGTGCTCCATTCAAGGAGGCAAGACCGCAGTCTGGATAAGAAATCCAGGTCAACCTTCTCTGCTGTGAGCGCCTCATAAAGGGCCACATCGGCCTGCCACTTCAGAGGATCCCCGAGTGGTGTCTTCGCTAGGAAGGCGACGGAACCAGCACTGTTAAGGCATTCTCTGATGTAGTGTACGATCTCTCTCACGCTCACTGCGGTGCCGCTGGCAACATTAAGGATCAAGTGGGCCTTCCCTATCTTCGGGAGTATGTGTTCCAGGAGACTCGCAAAGTCGTCAACGTGTATATAGTCTCTCGATTCGTCGCCGGTGCCTTGGACAATCACCTCTGCTCCGTTCTGGAATTGGTCAAACAATTCCCACACAAGAAGCCTCTTCTGTCTCGGACCGAAGACAGAAAACAGCCTTATTACGAGGGAAGGGATGCTGTGGATTATCGCATACTCCTCCGCCAGCTTTTCGCATAATACCTTGTGATAACCATAGGGGGAAATGGGTTTCAAGGGCGCTGACTCTGAAACCGGAAGTGAGGCAGGGTTACCGTAGACGGCTGCACTGGACGGGAATATGACCAGTGGCCTCATTTCAGACTTCCGTATCCCTTCAAGCAGCGAGTGAAACAGGACTACCGATTTCGAAAAATCTTCCGTGGGGTGTTCGAAGGAGTCCCTCACGGAAGAAGGCCCCGCCGCGTGAATAATTACGTCAGGTCGGAAGCGTTTCACCACGTCCGCTATTTCGGTTCTTTCATAATCCGTCTTGATGTTTTCGGAAGGAAAAGGGCTGAGAATCTCCCGCCTTGAGACTCCTGTAATATGAGCTCCCCTGGCAGCGAAATACCTTCCGAGAGAACTACCGATGAAACCCGATATTCCCGTGATCAGTATTCGCTCAGACATCGCTCGACCGACTGCGTCTTAGGACTATTGACGGGAGGAGACCCCGACGCCATCAAGGTCTTCAATAAGCGGCTCGATAGAGTGAACCGGTAACCAGTCTGCAAACTGCACGAAAAGAAGGTCCTTCTTTTGGGTAACTGCAACACGTTGCTCACATAGGATTAAGGGATACGGGACTTGAACGCCTTCCGGTATATGTCACCCCATCTGAGCGGATTTTTCTTGATGTGGATATTGAACCAACGAACCTTCTGGTCGGGGAAGTCTTGGGGCCGTGACAACCAGGTTATTCTACCATTAACCGTTCTGACTATTTCTTGCATCATTCTCACGTTTCGATTGACCGCCCCTATCTGCTGGAGACCCAAATCCTCCGCATAGAATTCGTCTTTCACGCCGTCTATGTGATCGGCGAACTGCATGGCGAAGACAGCATGTGGTCTTAACGACCGCAGAACGAACTTGATCTGCCTCGCCAATGCTTCGTTGCCTAGATGCTGCGTGACCAGGTGTGAAATGGCAATATCAAACTTGGCTTCGGGAAGGAACTCGATACGGGATGCGATCCACTGCCCCTCTGTAATGTTTTCAACCTTTTGCAGGGCTGTGGGGGTGATATCCAAAACATGAACTTTCAAGCCTTTGGCATGTAACTCCCGTACGTCGCTGCCGTTACCGACGCCGATTTCTAAGACGTATTTACCGGGGGTAATTCGGTCGTAGATATTTAACGACTTCCACAGAGAAGGACCGCCGTAATCCGAGATGTAGAACGAACCGGACGTGTTGTGGCAATCACTCCACCATTCTTCTATTGAATCCATTTCATCTCGAACCTAGCGCGTCTGCTCACCTTGGCCCCTCGTTGCCGATCCTTTTGACGATTTTGGCAGGGTTTCCGGTAACGAGGCTATCAGAAGGCACGTCTTCGGTCACCACGCTGCACGCCCCTATCACCGATCTTTCGCCAATTGTCACGCCCTTGAGGATCGCCGCATTGAAGCCGATCCAAGCCTTGTCACCGATCTTTATTCCTGCCGTTTCAACGTGCGACCAGTCTTTGTTCTTTACGAAGTTGTCCTTATCATCCAAGTAGTCCCTGTAACATTGGATCGCGTCATTCTTCCTTTCCTCCCAAAAGAGGGAATGTGCGTCGGTGTCCATCAAGGTGATCCCCCAAGCCATCAGTACATCGTCCCCTATTTCTATCGACTGCGCCGCTATGAGAGTGGACGCTCCGATCTGGCAACGTTTTCCGACCTTGATTCGTGCCCCCGGTCTGAGAAAACCGAAGGTGCAGAAGATGTGCGAATACTCTCCTATCTCTAGACATGCTTCAGGTGGAAAAGGGGGATTGGATAATTTGATCGATGCAGCCGGGTCAATGAGAGCGGTAGGATGAATTCTCACGTAGTCTCCGTAAACGCGCCAGCGATCGGCATACGTACTCTCAGGTGTGGCGGTTGCGATTTTTCTTGAAACGAACCTGTTTATCAGCTTCTCGATCATAACCGGAAGGTTCCTCATCGAATGCGGTACTACGGGATCGTCACGCGAGTGAAGGGCTGCTTGGTATGTTTACCAACCGAGTTTCCAGACTCTCGGCTGAGGAAAGGTCCATACGAGGACAATCCCTGAACATAGGCAGTCTGTGCATCAACGCGTAGACAGGTCTTGTCATTATGCCGTCGTTATTGGTCAACTCCAATAGCAGGTCTCTTTCCTCCCCTCCGTTGTTCCCGCAAAGCAAGAGCGCATTCAGCCAATAGTTGCTCCGTGCGTAGGATGGTTCAGTGAAGAACTTGACTCCTTCGACTCCCTCGAATGCAATACGGTACTTCTCGGCGAGCAACCGCTTCTTCTCTACGAATGAAGACAGTTGTTCGAGTTGCGCGCAGCCTAGGGCTGCATTGATACTGGGTAGTCTGTAGTTATATCCTATTTCGTCATGAAAGACGGCCCATTGATGCGGCAACCGGGCGGTAGTAGAAATGTGTCTTGCATAGGTGGCGATATTCTGATTGTTTGTCAGGATAGCACCCCCACCTCCTGTAGTGATCGTCTTGTTGCCGTTAAAGCTAAGACCGGAAGCAATCCCCCAATGGCCGGTGTGCTTGCCTTTGTAAGAGGAACCTATCGATTGTGCAGCATCCTCTATCAGCGCAATACTGAAGCGATCACAAATCTCTTTGAGGCTGTCGAGGTCGGCAGGGTGACCGAAAGTGTGAAGGACAATCAATGCACTTACCCGACGCCCGGTGGCGGTGTTGTAACATTCCCCTCCCCTTAGTGTCGATACCAGCCTTAAATAATCTTCCAACTTTTTCGGATCAACGCCAAGGGTTCTCTCATCACTATCGACAAAATGGGGAGTGGCATTACAGTAAGCTATTGCATTCGCCGTGGCGACGAACGTCAGGGTAGGGCACAGAACTTCGTCGCCTGCCTTTACCGCGGCAGCCTTGAGGGCCACATGAAGAGCAGCTGTTCCATTCACGGTGGCAACAGCGTAATTGATGCCCGTAAAGTCAGAAAGCATGGTCTCGAACCGATTTACAAAGGGTCCAGCTGATGAGACCCAGCTCGAATCGAGGCATTCCTTCACGTACTTCCATTCATTGCCGGAAAAACAAGGCTCGTGAAGCGCGATGGGTTTTTCTGTCGTTGGAAGACATTGCCTAAGCACGGATACTATAGATTCGGCTCGCGACGATTTCATATAGTGTATATGTCTGTTTTGTAACTCCGTGAGTTCTCCTGTTTTGAAAACCATTCAATGGTTTTCTCCAGTCCCCGTCTAAAGCCCTCAATACCACCATATGCTGGCTGCCATCCGATCAATTGCTTTGCTTTAGCATTCGAAGCTATTAGTCTTTCCACCTCACTTTTCTCGGGGCGGATCCGCTGTTCGTCTACGATTACGTCTATCTTTTTCCCCATTATCTCGGCGATCAACTCGGCTGTTTGCCCGACCGAAACCTCGTAGCCGGACCCCAGATTTACTACCTCTCCAATGCACGCATCTTTTTCGATTGCTGCAATGAAGCCGCGGACTATGTCCTCGACATAATTGAAATCCCTCGTGGGGTGAAGCGATCCAAGTTGTATTGCCCTTTTCCCGCTCAGGATCTGGTTGATGATGGTTGGAATAACGGCCCTCGCAGATTGTCTCGGCCCGTATGTGTTAAAGGGCCTTAGCACGGCTACCGGCGTGCCGAAAGAATGATAAAAGGACAGGGCCAGGTGATCAGCAGCGATTTTAGTCGCGGAATAGGGCGACTGTGCACTCATGGGATGGTCTTCGGTAATAGGTACGAAGCGAGCAGTGCCGTACACCTCACTGGTGGAGGTTTGGACTACTTTTCTGACGCCGGATTCCTTTGAAGCCTGCAGGATATTCAGCGTGCCGCGGATATTTGTATCAATGTAGCTGTCAGGCGAATAATAGGAATAGGGGATTCCGATGAGCGCGGCCAGGTGCAGAACTATTTCACATCCTTCTACCGCCCTCTTCACTCCGTACGGATCGCGAACATCTCCCGCAAAGACATCGATTGACCTGACCGTCTCCTCGTCGAGGTGATCCAGCCATCCCCAGGAGTTGAAGGAATTATAGTAAACGAATGCGCGGACGGCGTAGTTGCTGTGCACCAGACTCTCGATCAAATGAGATCCGATAAACCCGTCAGCGCCAGTCACTAGGATTTTTCCAGTCATGCTTTGCCGACCTTTACTGTTTTGCGACACTTCCCGACCAGAGCACGCTTCTTCCGTCCCACCCACCCAGCCGCTTGAGCGGCTCCATATAGAGCGTGGCGGAGTTCTTGAAAGAAGCCCAAGTCCATTCAGGAAACCATTTTTCGATGAAGGCTTCATCCATTGGCTGGATAGCATCCACTCCGTACAAGTATTTTAGTGAAAGGACAGGATAAGAGAGACAAATGACCTTGCTATTTATCACGAGGGGCTTCCACATCTCGATAGGATAACGCTTGAATCGCCGTTCCAGTTCCTCGACGCGAAACGTACCCGACAGCCTGCCCCTAATCGCCTCGTTCCTTGGAAGACTTTCTCCCGGATGAGACTTGAGAAAAATAATGCTCTCCGGCGCGCAGTACTCCTTCAACATGGTGCAATACATCTCTACTTCTGTGTCAAAGTCAATAAAGTTTCCCTCCGCGAGATTGTCGGTAAGAAGAATGCACTTGTCCTCGTTGCTATATCTGAGCAAGAGGTCATCTATATACTGTCGTAACTCTCTTACGCTTGAAACGCACTTCCCTAGTACGTCCAAGACGGTATTTTTATTGGGTACGACTAACTCGATTCTTTTCAAGAAATTTCCTGACTGATCAACCGGCAGAATAAGAGCCGCCTCATGGGGAGGAAAGTCCTTCAGAACAATGTTGCCGTTTGTATCCCGGGCCTGTTCACGCCAAATCGACCTGCCTTTGTCAAAGGTATTTGCTAACAATGCGCGAAACCCTGTAGGCGCGTGAGGAGTTGAACCATTGCTCGCATTGAGATATGAGAGATGCACCTCACGCTCGAAGACCTCCCCCATCGCATCACCAAAACATATCCGGCGGGCCTTACCGTAAACCGTGGATAGAGCTTGATACAGCATTCCAACCACATCATGAGGGTAGTAGAGTTCATCCGCGTGCTCCACCCCTATTACTTTTTTGAAACGCACCGTGGCTTTCCTCATGCTCTTCTCAGCAAATACGTCTGAAATAGCGGCACTTGTTATGGGGACAACTCTTTCGATGAAGGAGAATGCCTGGAGCATGGCACCAATAATGTCTGTAAGCTCCTTTACCAGTTCTGCCTCCGCTCCAGGCCAGTGCACTAAAATGACGACACTCACCCTTGACGATGCACGGCGCGTCAATATTGCACTGATGGCAGATACGGCGTGAATTGGGGAGATGGCATATACTAAACAAATAGTCTTTGTCATATGTCTGCAGCCGCCGTTGCGGGCGCATGTTTGTTAATAGCCTCGACGACCTCTAAGTTCCCGATGTAGTTGTCAATATCGAGCAAGATTCCGCTCCGCTGATTCAAGAACTCTTCTGTTTGCCGATATAGGCCGGGCTTAAAACCGGTATCCAACGCATCGTCAATGGGCACAAAATCTGCTGCAAGGCTGCCAATCTCCTGGATTTGCAGTTTTTCTAAAGGCTTGAATATCAGCCGGTGTCGGGCCGTCATCACCTCAACCATCCAGCGCCCGGGGGCACACCAATTTGCATGGTACGAGAAGAGTGCACCCGTATCACTAATTCCAGCCCCGCTATAAATCGCCGTTCGATGCCACGATAAGCCACCCGCCGTATAAGACGAAATGTCCTTAGGCCGTCCGCCTAGGAAAAACGCCATATCGATAACATGAGTGGAATTCGCGAAGAACCAGTTTTCCAGAATCCCCGGGGGATGCTGCAGTTTTTCTACCGTATGTGACCATTCGGTGAAGTCGAAGTGAAACGAAGTGACGCCTCCATCCGTTTTTATGATCTCCAGAGCCTTCAGAACCGATGCGTAGAAACGCCTGTTATAGCCTACGAAGACCTTTGCCCCATTCTCGCCGGCGACGCTCCCCACTGAACGAACTTCCTGGGCGTTGAGACCGGCCGGTTTCTCTACCAGGATATGCTTCGCACCAAAAGAAATTACGTCTCTGGTGACGCGTGCGAGCTGGTCCATACTCACGGCTACGATCGTGGCATCCGGAATACCTTTTTCATCGATGTATTCATGAAGCGAACCGCCAAGAACGGAAACACCTGTGGCAGCAGCGAACGCGTCAGCAGACTTCCTTCCTCTGCCGATGACATCGTAGGGAATGTGCAACGCCGCAAGTACTTTGGCATATTCCAAAGCCATCTGGCCCGCCCCAATCAACAGTACCTTTAGGTTATTGGGCATAGATTCGCGGTCCTCTCGGGATCGATTTTTGTCATATGTGCCAGCAAACCAGATAGGAGTGTCTTATGGAGAAGAGCGGATTCAGGGTAGGTAGGTAGATCGCATTCGCCGGTTTGGAGAACCCGCTCGATGACCAGGTTGGTCAGTTTACTTTGATAGGGCACATCAAAAGATTCCTCCAGCCAATGCCACTGGTCTGCATCCGATGAAACCCATATTTTCTTCTCGGATTCACGGATAATCCACCTAAATCCATCCCCGCACACTTCGATAATATCGGGAAGAGTTCCTTGGGCATATGAAGCAATGCTGAAACAGGGTCCGGATGAAAACATTCCGTTGAGGATGCCGGTAAACTCCATAAAACCGGATCGCTTGGAGGGCGTCAGGAAGGGGTCAAGCAATTCAGTAGAGAGAGTATACTCTGATTTGCCGCACAAGAAGGCGATCAGGTCTATGATGTGTATTGAATTACATCCAAGCCCCCAGTTCGAACCGCTCACATACACTCCATAGACTTGTTTTCCGAAAAGTCTTCTCTTGAGGGCGCGATACGAAGGCCACTCACGGCGCGGGCAGTTCACCCATGCATTCACGCTGTGAGTCTCCAGAAGCTTTCGGATAGAATCGTAGTCGTCAAGTTTCTGAAAGAGTACCTTTTCCAGAATAAGAAACTTCACCCGGCTGTGCTCAAGAAGTTGCTCGATTACCTGACGGCGAACATCCGAATTTGTTGCAATAATAACGATATCCAAGTTGCCCGGCAGTTCGGAGATGGAGACAGGGAATTCTGTTCTTATCTGTGTACTTCGGCTGGTCTCCTCCTTGAATCGTTTCAATGCTAATTCGCGCGACGAGGCGCTCGGGTCAACCACGTGAATAACGCAGTCTTCCCTCAAAAAAGCCAATGCCTGTAAGTGTCGGCTTCCGAGTTGTCCTGCTCCAACGACGCCTATCTGTATCAATACTTTACCTCCATCTGATCGACCGCTCGCACGAGGATGAGCAAGTTACCCTCCGATTATGACGCAGGAGCAAATATGGAACGGGTGCCTGTCCTGTGCAGGAGTCGCACCCCCTTAGGGCTCCCCGGAGACATCAATTGCTTGGCGCTCATGATAACGTAATTCACTTTGTATCTACGGATAAACTCGCCTGGCTCCGCGCTATCATATATGTCCAGCACGTACCGTCGGAACGCAGGAGATATTCTACCCCACTTCTCGTCTTTGACGATCTTGATGCCCGCCACTTCATGGACATAAGGCCAGTAAAGTATCCCCATCATAAACTGGGATGCAGCGAATTCGGTCTCCGCAAGATAGGGAAGATGGGCAGATATTTTCGCTTCGAACAGGCCTCTAACTGCAGTAGGGCCCAGGTCAATAAGGTGCTCCAATTGAAGCCTGTCATATCCCAGAAATTTCCAGGTTTCCACAAATCGTTTGAGCTCTTCGGTTGGGCTGCGGCCATCGATTACGGAGTGTCCGACCACGAGGTTCAGATCCGTATAGATGGGCAACAGGGTGATGTCTTCCCAGTCCAGCGTTGCCACTTCAGCCTTATGGGTGAGGTGGGTCCCCATCCAGCGGTATGCCTCCATGGTCTCCTTCGGGATAAAACGGCTTCCGTCGGAAGCTGTCTGTACTGCAAGCCGTGTAAAACCGTATCCCGGTAAAAGAAACAGGATGAGAAACATGCCAATTGCCATCCCGCTGAACGTCCTTCGACAGACATCACGAAAGGTTTGGGTTCGAGCGTCCCCTGTTCGCAGTCCCGTTATCGTGCGGCGAAGCGCGTTCCCGACGACAACGACGAGGAGCATAAACCAGAGGTGATCTACGCCCCTTCCGAGAAAGCGCCCCCATAATTGCGGCATGTTGAAGAGATAAACACCGGATAGAGGAACGACAACCATACCCGTCGCCGCTACGATGTCCACTAACAGGGGTTGATTCCTTGCCAGGTAGAGCATCGCGAGAAAGGTAAGCAGGTATTTGTTGAATAGTATTGCCGCCAGAACATATCCTATTTCTGGGCTCAGAAGCACAAGCTTTTCCGTTGCGAAGATATTGTTCCACAGTTGGCTTCTACTAAGAAGTTCCGACATCATTTGTCTGTATTTTATCACTTCCAAGAAAAGGAGAGTTGCCGTTCCGATGGAAACAAATGTTACGCAGGCTCTCCATTTGCGTCTATAGAGTGCGGTAATGGAAAATGCCGTCACCAGTCCATAGGCGGCTATGGCATGACTTGGATAGGTAAAAGACATCAAGGGGGAGAACATCGCCAAAGGTACGATCACTTTGAAATCGCTTTGCCTGTAAACCAGAATGATCATGAAATAATAGAAAAGAAGTATTGGGGTGGAGAAAGACATATTGATAAATCTGAATGTGCTGCCGTACAGGTCGTATTCCTCAGGGTGACAGGCATATTTAAGACTTGCAATTGCGATTCGATACGATGTTGCCATCCATTTTCCGAGACCCGCGAGGCTTTCGGCATGTCCCGGTATGGGAACCCACAATCGATCGGTCATGAAAAGGACCGCAACCCCTGTACTCAATGCAATCCAGCAATTCCTCGTTAGGGCAAAAGCAAACAAATAGCCCGCACAGAAGAAAAGCGCCGCGGAAAAGGCATAGTCGAAGACTATGAGCGTCCTGATGTCGGTGATAACATGTCCTGGGAGGGCGGCCAAACCGATACCGAGACACCGCCATGTTTCGATAAGCGGTTGGCCTGCGAGCTCTTTGGCGCTGGGACTGAATACCGGAAAACCACTGTCAACCGCCTCACGTAGCCAAGCCGCGTAATAGTACAAATCCCCAATACGATAGTTCTGTGAATGTACAGGCGTCCAGTCAAAACCCTGGCGACCATGAATCGCCGGAAATAGCTCAGGCAATATCACGGTCACGATGCAAAATAAGATGCCTGCCAGAAAAATCGTCCATCGTTTGCTTCGGCCGACAATAACGCCCACCGATCCTTCCGTTTTTTGAGCGGCCGAACACATTGCTGGCAGGTTGAATCCCTTCATTGCCTCTCTGCCACAATCATCAAGGAATCCCTTAGATTCAGCCCAAATGTGACTTTATGCATCCACAGTTTTTCGGATGGCACGAGCCACTTCGGCAAATACTGCTGAAGGCGCTCCCGTAAATAAGCAAGACTGAATACCCAACTCGGTCTTGATATGGAGAGGACTTTAAGGCCCAATTGCATACATATGTAATTCAGATTTTCCTTGCTGAAGTATCCGACATGGGCAATACGGAAATGCCACCATTTCCACCGCATGATGCGCGCCGCTACCGATTTCGCGTCAGGCGTGACAATTACTACCTTCCCGCCGGTTCTTAGTAATACTGTTGCATTCTTTATGATCTCAAACGGGTCTGAGACATGTTCAACAACGTCGATGAGCGTGACGATATCATAGGGACCCCGAATATCCGGGTGTGGAATTACATCTGCATCGATCTTACAGCCATGAGTTCGCGCTGTCAGTCTGAGCCAATCGGACGGTTCAACCCCTTCGGCCTCAAAACCGAGTTCCAAAGCTGCCTCCAGCAGTATTCCGCTGCCGGCCCCTACGTCAAGAAGGCGCAATACTTCGGGCTTCTCGCCTATGACCTTCAACGTCTTGTTCAGAATCATTCTAGCCTGATGCATGCGTTCCTTCCGACCGGCTTCATACTCGGGGTCCTCAAGGACGCGGTAGAAAGCCGTGGTGTCCGGAACATCCAGGCACTGAAGGAAACCACAATCAGCGCACTCAAATACGGACGATACGAGACCGTATCTATCATCGGTGATCCTGAAATCATTGCTTTGAAGAAACGTTTCAGTATTCCCTTCTCTTATACGCCTGACGTTGGACGATTTACAAATCCTGCACCTGTAACGGCCAGCGCTCACTGGATCATCGGCATCGCTCACGATGCACTCTGCCTCTTCCTCGCCACAATGAAAATTTTCGGGCTTAACCACCCTAATATCGGCGATAACATGGAAGAATTGAACACATCTGCCAGAAAGAGTGACACGTGACTTTTCGGGCCTATCAAAAGCCCATTGTACTCATCGGCAACGATATCGTATCTTCCACCGAGTAATTCGCGATACTTCTTGCGCGTGCCAAGCCTGAGCAGACCATGTTCGTTCCTGTCCAGACAGCACATGACTAATAGAGCAGGATTCAACTTGTTTGGTTCGAATATTAGGAGCAGCCCCTCCTTTTTCAGGACCCTCGATACCTCACCAAAAGTCTCGGTAGTATTTTCAAGATGGTGTACCGTATCCACCACAATGATCCTGTCGAAGCTGCCACTCCGGAAAGGAAGTACGCCAGGTCTAATCAGCAGTGCGGAGGCATTACTCAGGTGTTTCTCTTCAATGAGGTTATTACATTCATCAACGAAATTGGGTGCAATGTCCGCTCCCGTGACCTGACCACAGAGTGGCGCGACTAAGGAAAGAAAGCCGCCCGGCCCACAACCCAGGTCAAGAACACTATCCGACTTAGACAAAAATCTGGCGACGACAGACGTAAAATACTTGAACACCGACTGCTTGGCGGCAATCGCTTCTGGCGAAAATCTCCTTTCTTTTCCCCATAAAGCACGAGATACCTTGCCTTCAACTAAATCGTCGTAAAATTTCTTTGTTTCTTCAGATTTCTGCACTGTGATACGGACCATATCAGTTTGTGCTCACGGCCTTAAATGCTGCGCGAGTCCTGTGGGCTCATTGCGGCTGTAAAAAATCGATCATCAGCTCCTTATAGAAGTCTCGTCCCCTGCAAAGGAGAAAAGGCATACTCACCCGAAGCGCACATTCCCCGTCTCGGGAAGCACGGTCCCCTATGAACAAGCATTCCGAAACATCTAAACCGAGTCTTCTGACAACGGTTTCCAGTCCGAGCGATTGGGGCTTGAGTCCGTGCAGTCCGGGCTCAAGGGAATAGCAAACTGCGTCAGCCTGTAGACTCAAGGCCGTAAGCTTTTCCTCTGCAGGATAATCCGAAAATACGCCGATTCTAACCCCCCGTGTTCTGAGGGCATCGAAGAACCCATCCACCCGAGGAAAGCGGCAAGCCGACATGTATTTCAGAGGCTTCCGATAGATCCAGGCCTCCACGAGAGCAGCCACACGTTCGGGGCTAACGGACAAAGCGTTGGCTACCGTGACTAATTGGCGCCGGGAAACATCGTGCGCCTCTTTCGTTGCCAGGTTCTCACGAACCTTACGGAAATGCCTTATCACTCTGATATCGCGGATAGTGATTCCACCCTGGAACAGGCATTTACCAAGTTCCAGCAACATCATTAGCCGCAGTTTGCGTTGATCGTAAAGCGTTCCATCAACATCAAATATGACCCCTCGAACATTCTTCCAGCCAACCCGGGTTTCGGTTTTGGGCTTCATTTGAGATGAATTTCAGTAAAACGGCTTTGGAGAATCGTTTCCAACCAAGGCATGTCAATGAATGAGAGGACTGTCAGCGCGGCAATCAAAAGCATCAGGATAATAACCAGACCCCTGTCTTTGTGCAATTCTTCCGGTCGCTGGGCGGCAGACTCCCTTTGCATCGCCATATGTAAATAATATGCAAAGAGTAGGGTAAACAAAGGAAAACTGAGGATAAGCTCCGTCCTGTACTTCAAGAGAAACACCGACAACAGGAAGCTTGCCATTATTGCGTATACAAAACAGGAGACCAGCAGTGAAACATCGGTATAGTGTTGAAAAGATTTCCGATACTGACCAGGCGCCTCGAATCCTTTCGAATCTATGATAAACTTGTACTCAGAAAGGCGCTTGGCCGCCATGAGGAAGGCTCCTCCCAGCCAATAAGCGCCTAGAAGACTCAACGGCGGCACAGTAACCCCCGATACCATCGCCCAACCGAGCAAGAGGCGTATGGGGTTGTTGATAGCCTCCGTCGCTACGTCAAGATAGGGACAATCCTTCGTCCGAAAAGGTTTCACATTGTAGAATACCCCGCTAAGAATGAATGCACTGGAGGCAAAGAAAAAAAGTTCATTGACCACGAACGCGAGGCCAAGGCCGAGTATTGAAAGCATGACATATTCAAGAAGAACTATCGGCGGGGAGAGTAATCCCTCCGCTCCGGGGCGGCGGCATTTGAGTGGATGATGACGATCCAACTTGGCGTCCAGCCATTCATTTATAATGTAGTTTGCTGATGCAATCAGGCACGCGCTGGCAAAACCCATTACTAACCGCAATACGATGCCATGCTCGATGTTCTTTACGAGGAGCAGAGCTGCGCCGATTCCAGGAATAATAAACACATGCTTTACCCAGTGACGAGGCCGGGCAATGCAAATATAGGTTCCCAGTGAGAAATTCATCCGTCGTGTCGCTACAACCTTTAAGATGGGATTACCCGACTCTTGACATCTCCGCATCAGCATCGAAATGCCGCAACATCCAGGGAAAATAGCGTAATATGTACAATTTAACCTGTTTATATAAAGACATCTCCATCTTTGTTTCAAATCTACAGGTCAGCAACGAAACTGCTTCTCGTAAGCATTTCTGAGGATAATAACGCATCTTAAACACCAAAAGGGTTAGGTACATTCTGTATCTATATGCTTTAAGCGCGCGATAGTCCTTTCGCCACGATGGCGACGGAGTGCACTGTGACAGGTGGGCATAATCATTCATAGCCGACGAGAGCTTTGCTCCCGGCAATGGTGCAAAAATCACCAAGGATATTTCATCGACGCCCGCGCGAATCAGCTTTTTTGCATACTGCACGCTCTGATCACGATCCGCGCGCTCCTCACCCGGTACCCCACCGAGAAATACCGCTTGCGTCCTGATGCCAAGCACATTCATCTTGCGAACCATCCGCAAACCATGCTCATGGTCAAATGGTTTATTCATGATCTTAAGCAACCGTTGCGAGCCGCTCTCAGGTGAAAAGGACACAAATCTGCAGCCCGACCTGGCCATCAATTCCAACGTCTCCTCGCTCTTGATGGTTTCGATCTTGGTGCCCTGTGCTAGCTTCCACGTTACAGGGAGTCGACGGCTGATGATCTCCTGACAGATCTCGCGCGTTCTTTTCTCGCTGACCGTAGGATTGAGATCGGAAACATGAAAATCTGTAACGCCGAGGGTCCGATAGAAATGCTCTATTTCGTCAACGACGTTTGAGGCCGACCTCGCCCTCCATTTTGGATTTACTTCCGGCGCAATGCAGAAGGTACAGTGATAGGGGCACCCGCGAGAGGTGAGGATCGGTAGGAATCGTTCTCCCCGCACACAGGGGGCATGCGCGAATCCGGCGCGCCAGTACCCCTGTAACGGGAACTTTTCCCACGCGGGCAGAGGCAGGGCATCAAGGTCACTAACTAATTCCTTAACAGGCCTGACAATGGTATTATCGCGTTCCCGATACGCAATTCCATCAATACCATCCAAAGCAATACCGTTCTCGAGGCGATGAGTTATATCGAGGACGCGGTCCTCCGGGTCGCCCATAATGATACAGTCCGCTCCTTTGTGCAAAAACTCGGTCGCAAGGTGGCGCAACGAATATGAAGTAACTGCATGCACGTTCTCGAAAAGGCATATCTTAATATGAGGTCTCGTTTTCTTCAGTAACTCGATCAGTCTTTCAACAGCGACAAATTCTGCGACAGTCCGGCAGTAAATATGGCAGACCGCAACATTTTCGGACAGGTGATTGACCGCCCACTCTTCGGTGACTCCCATAAGCATGAATTCACCGGCTATCCGACGCTCATTGGGGTCCAACCCAAAACAATCAATAACCTGAATCTCCCTCCCTCCATGTGTGAGGGCCCCCGCCAAATGGGCGGCTATATGCGGCATGAAGGGAATACCCGTATGGGGATCCAAACCATGGCATACGACAGGAGGCACTACGACAGCTACAGCCCCGAGTGCACCCCTTGAACTCCCATAGTTTTTTTCAGACGTCATACCCATCGTTTATCAAGTTTGCTCGCCTTTGGCAACATAACTGGGTTGCACCGGCGCAATGCCCGAACCATCTAGGGCCGTCATTCACTCTGTAAATAAAGGGTAAAGACATCGCCTGATCCGAATGCTAATAACAAGAAATAAAACACAACACAAAGCGGCAGCAGTGCGATTCCAAGAGCTACGCTGACAATAGCGCGACCCAATGGAATACTCTTATGATAGCCCTTTGAACGCAGACGACCATTCTTCAGAAGACAGAACAGGTAGTTTTTGTTGCCGACCAGGCAATTCAAAGTGCTCTGGAGAATTGTGTAAGGCCCGAGCTCAATTGACGCGTGCGAAATAAAGCGCTTTTTATAACCATGGCGCGCGACCAGCTTCAGCAAGCTTCTCTCGCTAAATTGCCAGATATGTCGAGGGGGATCGAGTATGAGCCATCGCGGTCCAAACAGTCGGGCTTGCACGCTTGCAAAGTCCTGTTGCGCCAGTACGAGAACGCCGTCCGGTCTCAGAACGCGTTTAAACTCCGCAATGGCGTCATCAGGATTTCGCAGGTGTTCAATCACATACCATAAGGTAACAGCATCGAAGTAATGGTCAGGGAATTCCAACTTGATCCGGTCACCTTCCATTTTGCAGCGATCGCTGGAATCAGCCTTACTGCTGTAAGGATCGACTGAGTAAACTTCCCATCCCCTCGCCTTTTGGACCTTGGCAAAATGACCAGACCCGGCACCGAAATCGAGTAGACGTCCCTTCCCAGGAACTACACGTTTAAGGTCCACTCCACGCAACCAGGATAGTGCCACCCGAAGGCATTCAACCCAGCCCTGAAAGCGCTTACCATCTTCGGCATAAAACTGGTCCACATAGAACGATGTGACATCATTCTGAGTAGGGAGCGGATCAATCATGCCTAAACCACAGGCCTCGCATACCTTAAGATTCCACTCACCCGGCACCCCTTGATTGGTATCGGTCACCTTGTACTCAATCTTGAATTGAGAGTTACCACAGGCAATACATCGGGACAGAGGGTCGGCCGCTTCGATTCCACCTGGAGACTCAGATTCTGCCCCTATTTTATCGGTAATCACAAGAACCGCTTCAGTGTCTGCTCTTCAATCTAAGACGATCCCGTTTGCCTTGAGGAGGTCGTCGTGTCGACCGACGTCAATCCATTCCTCTTCGATATAGTAGACGCCAACGGGCTTCTTGCGGTCGACTAAGAGATCGAAGAGGGCTGTTATGGGGAAATCCGTATTGTCGGGCACCATGGAGACCGCCTCGGAATCCAGCACATATATGCCCGTGTTCACCAGGTAGTGATCGGTTGGTTTTTCCTGCAATGCGAGCAGTCTACGACCTTCTTGTTTTACAACTCCGAAAGGGATTTCCACCTGATAGTGTCTGACGCCCATTGTTGCAATAACCTGTTCCTGCTCATGGAACTTGAGCAGTTCCCCGATATCGGCCTGGGTAAGCTGGTCACCGTTCACGACGACAATCGGATGCTCGATGTCCCTCGGTAAGAGAGACAAGGCTCCTCCAGTACCCAATGCCTTCTCTTCCCGCAGATATTCTATTGAGCAGGCGAAACGCGAACCGTCACCAAAATGGGATTCTATTTTATCGGCCATGTAGTTAATCGAAATGAATACCTTTCTGATGCCATAGCTGACTAGGTGGAGCAAAACCCTTTCAAGTATAGGTCTTCCGGCTACCTGTATCATAGGTTTCGGGCAGCTCTCGGTTAATGGTCTAAGTCGAGTTCCTCTACCACCGGCCATTATCACTGCGATATTCGGTTTGATTTCCGTTCCCAGAAGATCATTAAGAAAATGGATGCCGACGAGTTTTCCATATGAGTCTATGATAGGCATCTGGCGAATAACCAGGGCTTTCATCATATCAAGCACGGCGGCTCGACCGATTTCGGGCGACACAAACACGAATTCTCGATTCATCACCTCGGTGGCCGGTGACTCCATCGTCAGTCCTCTGAGCAGGCCCCGTCTAATATCTCCATCCGTAATAGTGCCGATGATTCGTCCATCATCGGTCTTAACGAGGGTCACCTCTCGCCAATTGTCATTAATGCTCTCCATGGCCTGGCGGATTGTGCTTGTACTATTGATCATAAATTTTTCCAGCTGTTTTTCGATCATACTCATCAGAGCTACCCCGTGCTATTTCATGCAGGTTACGATCCAATTTGCTATTTCGTACCGACAGCTGTCCGCTGAACGAATGGAATACTCGAAATTTAGCTCTCTGAATTCCTCGTAAAGCCTGACAAGGCTTTCTCTGGTGGCAAAACGCACTATCCCCATACCGGAGAACGGCCCCTCAGCCACTTCACGCCAACTTGTCTCATCAACACGGAGACCTGTACCGTCTCCCCAGCACTTGGCTTTAGATGTCAAAGAGAAATGTTTGCCTCCAGTTTTCATGACGCGATAAACCTCACCGATAATTTTCCATGTATCCGCCTCGCAATTATGTTGCAGGCAGGCAACGTCGACAACACAATCAAAGGTTCCATTCTTCCAGGGAAGCGTGTTGATCGGTCCGCAGACAAACTCCCCTTCCAGGCCATTATGAAGAAATCTCTGTCGTGCCTTATCAATGGCAGCTTGAGAACCGTCAATACCGGAGAACGTAAACCCCTCCCGCGCGATAAACCAGCTCGGGCCGGCCCCGGGACCGCAACCGATTTCGAGTATCCTGACAGTTCTGCGATCTTCAACCTGGTAATAGTTCCGTGCGATGAATCGGACAAGCTCCTCAGGCGGATACTTACCCCAGCTTGATCGTTCCCTGAATATTCTTTCCCATACCGGATCCCAACCCATTGCTTACTTCCAGATATTACTTAATCATCATATGAACATCAGTGCTGCGCGACCATATAGACCAACTGCCCCTTGAGCAACGAGTCAGAAAAGGCTCCCGTAGAGTAATCGATCGCTTTCCGTTCCAGGATGGACAGACCGCTTTCTTTAATGATCGACTCTATCTCACGGGGCGTGAACAGATGTCCCGTCCCTGAAAATACCCTATCGCCTATCTTCCAGTCGAACGTAGCATTCCCACGTCTTTCATCGAAATGCAACGCATCGACGAGGATACGGGCAAAAACCCTTAACCAACCATAGCCCGCCGCATTGTGACGGTTGTTGACATCAAGGAATATCCTCCCACGATCTGTTAGGAGATTTCTCATCTTCGTCAAAGCTTTCACGCGGTAGGCCCGACCCGCCAAGTGCCCCAGCGTGTTCCAGAGGCAGGTTATGACATCAAAGCGTGCTTCAGTGTCTGGCAGTTCCTCAACTGCCGACTCCCAGACCTCATTGGGGCTCTGCTCCCTGCAATGAACAGCCATTTCTGCGCTGCTATCACAGAGTACCGTGTAGTTTATCCTCAACTGTCGCGCAAGGCCCATACCGCGAACCCCATCACCAGCACCTATATCCAGAAGGCTTTTCGCTCCGGAAGGAACACGACTCAGGACAAATTGATCCACAGCGTTGAGATAGGCAGACTTTCTCTGGGCATATTGTCGGTAGTATGGAGCGAGTGCATCGTATGCTGATCGTCCGCTCACTTCAGATCTTTCCAAGTCAGAAACATATCCTCATCAATATCTTTATTCAGGGTGCGACCCAGCACTTTGTCCAGATCCGAGGGTTCGATACCTCCACGAGGCCTCTTGATTTCTATCATATCCCTCGTCAGTTTAACCCCCTTTCTTAGATTGCGGGCGGCTACGAGACTTTTCCTGATCAGTGCGAGATTCTGCAACTCGCAGGGAGCTGGTTGTTTAAAAGGACTGCCGAGAGAAAGGTTTGCGATCTTGATGCTGCTTACCATTTCCGCCAGCTCATGAGGTTCGACAGATGCTCGGTGGTCGGGTCCAACCATTGTCCGATCAAGCGTGAAGTGTTTTTCTATTGCACACGCCCCAAGTGCGGCGGCGGCAATTGCAGAAGCTGTGCCGATCGTATGATCTGAAAAACCAACAGGCAGACCGAAAGAGTTTTTCAACGTTGTCATGCACCGAAGGTTCACTTCCGCGTGAGGAGCCGGATAGCTGGACACACAGTGAAACAACACCAGTTCAGGACACCCGGATTGCTGAAGCGCCTCGATCGCCAGCCCCACTTCAGGCAGAGTGCTTGCCCCGGTCGAGAGAATAACGCCTTTTTTCTTTGAACCGATATAGTGCAAAAAGGGTATGTTCGTGACCTCGCTTGAAGCAACTTTTATGGTTTCAACCTTTAGTTGATCCACCAAGAGGTCGACACTGTCAAAGTCGAATGCGGCACACAGGAACGGTACATTCAGCTTGCCGCAATAGTTCTTCAGCTCCACAAGGTCGGAAGCCTTCAGCTCCAACGCCTTGCACATCTCCAGCTGAGACCCTTTATCTGTTGTGGTCTCGCGCTGGTACGGGGTCTTTGCCGCGAACCTGCTGATCTCCTTCTCGGAACGGAAGGCCTGGAATTTGACGATTTCGGCGCCTGCCTTTGCGGCAGCCTCGATCATCTTTTTTGCGATTTGAACGTCGCCATTATGATTTACGCCGACTTCCGCAATTACGACTGTTTTGTCGACATCTCGGAAACTGAAATCTCTGGAGTCGAAGTTCATACGAAACTCGCGTTACCGTCGGTAAAGTGGAAAGTAATCAGACGCAATCTCGGCGCCGAGTGCGGCTTTTTCGTGTGTTCTTTTTAGCGAGCACAGGTATTCATAAGTCTGTCTATGATGAACACGCCCATAGGTATAGAGTGGTGCCCTTTTCTCAGAAAATCCCGACTTGAATATAAACAGGGAGTCTTGTGAAGACGATGATACTCCGCCGCCCAGGAAAAAACGCCTGTACCCTTTTTGTTTGGCCCACAACGCCACTTCGTAGACCATCAGGTTATTCGTGCCATGGCTGAGAAACCGTTCGTCCGATCCGCTGAAATGATAGTAGATCGTGTCAAAATCATGCATCAAGATACACGCTGCCGCTGGAACACTGCCCACATAGGCGACGAACAGAGAAATTCTCTCCTTCCCAAGCTGCTCGTAACAGTCCCTGAAATATCTCTCCGGGAAAAACCATCTATCTGCTGCGCTGTTCCGCTCCATGGTGCTGTAATACAGCCGATTGAGAATACCAAAATTATGCGCTGTCGGCTCCATCTTTTCTATGCGGACGCCACTCTTTACGGCTTTTTTTACGCTACTCTTATGGCCCTTGCGTAAGTTTCCCCAAATCTCTTTCTCAGATACGGTTAAATCAATATAAACGATCTCCTTCTGTCTCGTCGCCGAAACCAGGTTGAGATCGAGAAAAATTCGTTGTCTTTCGAGTAACGGGTGCAAACTGGTAAATTCACAGGCTATTTTATTGTCCAAACAGTATGCAGTGAAATACCGATCGAAATCCTCCAACAACTGACTCGCGCGATGTGAGTCAGCAGACCGGCTAATGGGGCCGCCGTGCCCATATGCGTTGGCGATATCGTAATATCGCTCTTCAACATTCTGTTCTTTCAAAAAGGGAAGTCCGTTTAATGGGCGCTTCATAAAAGGCTGAATGACAAAATCATTTCCATCCTCGCAGTATGCCAGACAAGGCTCATAGCCGTAGGTCTTCTCATAGACCCTTGCGTACTCAGGCAAAAAATGTATATCACGATCCTCGGGTTCCAGCTTCTGGACAAACGAAAACCATTGATCAGATTCCTCACCTGATAAGACACTAAACTGCACCAGGGCTCTCCGAAAGAAGGCTCTCTTCTGATCGCATCCATTTGGCCAGCAACGCAGAGGTAATCAGCAGGCGTCGAAGGATATCAACGGTTTTCCCTGCTGTGGTACCATCGCCGTACGGATTGATACAGTCCTTCAGTTGATCGCGGAAACTCCGGTTTTCAAGGGCATATCGGACAGCTGATACAATCTCCTCCTTAGGGTATCCGACATTGATGACGTTCGTTGAAGTGAGCCTTCCGTACTGTCGCGTGCCAATGTTAACTACAGGGATCTTAAAGGATGGAGATTCAAAAATGCCGCTACTTGAGTTACCCACCATAACGGATGCGATCCTCATTAGACTTAAGTATTTCTCTGATCCCAGACTTGGCACGATGTGTATGAATCTGTTTTGGCTGTACGATTCCAGAACTCGTGTCATCTCTCGTCCGCCCGCGTCCGAATTCGGGTATGTAAATACGCATTGGATATCCAATTCTTTTAGAGCTTCAAGTGTTTGAGTTATCTGCCAGGCAGCTTGATCTGCCTCCGTAGTAACAGGATGCTGAGTGGCGAGGATGATCGGTTTAGTCAGATCAAGCGTCAATTCTTGCGGCATTGCCTCCGGAGACACAAATGTCATGTTTCTTATGACATCCAGTCCAGGCTCGCCGACCTCGAATATTCGATTAACGGACTCACCCATAGCGAGTAGTCGCTCAGTGCTCTTGCGACAGGTAGTCAGGTGAACATGGGAAAACATAGAAATAGCATTCCTGATTGAATTGTCTATAGAGCCGCTGTAATCCCCACCCGACATGTGTACGATAGGAATATTCATATGCGCAGCAGCAATCGCTCCTGCGAGCATCTCACCGCGGTCGCCCTGAAGCAGGAGAATGTCGGGACCCACATTGGCAAGGATCGAGGAGAAGGTAAAGACGGAGAGGCCGAGGGATTGGGCCATCGCCTGCCCGCTGTCCTCACCGAGGGTGGTGCCGGCAATGTGCAACTTGCAGAAGTTGTCCTTGCGAACCTGCTCGAGACTCGATTTGAATTCGGGCAGAAGATGCATCCCGCTGACGATCAACTCCAGGGTCAAATCGCCGCTATCCACAATGCTCCGCATGACGGGGGTCATAAGCCCGTAATCAGATCTGGTTCCGGTTACGGAGACGATTCTTCTCGTCATGACACCTCTCGAGCCTCGAAGGAGCGTTCGGAGTAGAAGCGGACGATGAGGTCCGCGACCAGCTCCATGTCCGACTCGTCGTACCGGGAATCGACCGGGACGGAAATGATGTGATCGTAAAGGCTGTTTTGGAAACCCGAGTTCGGCCAGTGCACCGGCAGGAACACCCTGTGCGAAAAGAGGTAGGCCCTTAGCTCATCCCGGTGATCTACCCATAGCGGGTACAGGGAGTAATAGTTCGTCCTTATCTTGATCTTGAGATGACCCAGGAACCTGTCGAGCGCCTGATAGTTCCTTGTCCGGGCCGCATATTCTCCCTCCATGTTCCGGTAGAACTCGAGCACATTGGCGAGACTGCGGCCCGACATGGAGAAGACGGTGTTCTGCGCGTCGACGCACCTTTCCGCCTCGTTGAAGAGCTTTAGGTACTCTTCCTCGCTGAAGCTGCCACTGTGGAGATACTCGTGCTTCATCCTCTTGGCTTCGTACTTCATGTGCGAGAAGGGTGCGTCGTCCTTCCTGATCATCTCCTCGTTGAGCCTGATACTCGACTTCACAAGGCTCCCGTCGGCCAAAAAGGACATCTTTCTGAAGCTGTTGAAACCCACCCAATGGGGTATGCCGGGCGGCGCGTCCACCACGGGCGAGAAGACGCAATCCTCCAGAAACACTGTCGTCTCCGGGAATCGACCGTCGAAGACATCGTGTGTGTTTCCGAAATAGTTGATGAGGTAGAGAACGTCGAAATCCTTCCCTCGTGTGCTCTCCAGATCGATCGAGAGGTTTTCCAGCACCTTGTAGTAGGAGTATTCGACCCCCATCTCGTCGAAGACGGTGGGGATGATCTTGCAGAGGAAATCGGGCAGAAGGAACTTCTTTCCTTTGAGCCCGCTTCCGAGGATGAGTCTCAGAGAGGAACGGCCAGAATCGGTGAGGTACGTGTGCAGGCCCTCGCCGGGATGGTGGATCTCTCCGCCTATCAGTTTCATACGCCTCGCCCGCTGCCTCTGGACCCCTTCCGGGCTCCTTTTCGCTCGATGGCAGATTCCGCCATAACCAGGTCGTCCGGCATGTCGATGTCGACGGAAGACTCCAGGCTCATAATGTAGGGCACGACCTTGTCCCCGTATATGCTCGTTCCCGCGACCACCGACCGTTTGGCGACGAATACCGCGCCGTTTTCGACATATGCCTGCGGCAGGCTTTCTCTCCCCATGGACATGAGGTCTCTCGAGAAATATGGATGGAGGGCGCCGTCCTTGACGGTCCAGCACCAATAGGGGTGCTCGGATGCCAGTCGAACGGATGTCACCGTGTCTGCTCCCGTGGACTCGAAGAGGTCGATAGCAGCGTCGATGTCTGATGCGGTCCTCAAGGGGGAAGTCGGCTGAAGGAGCACGATGGCGTCCACATGTCGGCCTTCTGCCTCTATGGCATTGACCGCGTGGAGTATCGCCTCTACGGGGGAGCTCGTGTCCCCCGCTATTTCGGCAGGCCGGAGAAAGGGAACGTCGCCCCCCCATTCTCTCGCGATTCCCGCGATCCGCTTGCTGTCGGTGGAGACCACTGTCCGCACTATCTTTTTCGACTCGGCCGCGGCCTTTATCGTGTGGGCGATGAGAGGCATCCCGGCCAGCGGCCTGATGTTCTTGTCGGGCATCCGCTTCGACCCGGAACGGGCGGGGATGATCCCGAGGTAGAAAGGCTTGTCCGGAGGCACGTCAGCCATTAATTGCAGACTCCGTCAGAAAGTGTTCAGAAGGATCCACTTCGGTGAAATGCCACTCCGACTCCAGTTCCACGACCGCGTTCATGGTGTACATATTGCCGTCTATCGCGAAGTTGAAGAGGCCCTGGTGATCCTCTATCTCGAAGCCATCCGATTTCTTGTTCAGGGCGTGGAGGTAGAGCTCTTCTGACCTGGCATCGGCGATCAGGAGATTGAACCCGTAGACGCCCGGCTTAATATTCGGGTTCTTGAACTTCACATTGAGCCTGTAACTGTTTCCCTTTTTCAGAGGAGGAATCGTTACTCCGTAGTTGAGGTTGAACGCATAGACGATGTTGAATGCCCGGTCATCCTTGATCCCGATCGCCATCGAAGGGGTGTCTATGTCCTTCTTGGCCGTGAATTCGAAGAATACGTCTATGTCTTCCCCGTAGCCGATCCTTTTTGTTATAGTGTTGTCCTTGCCGATTATGCCTACGCCCCCGAGATCTATGAAATCGGAAAGCACACTGTGGGCGCTCTCCGCCTCTTTTTCGTGTTCGAGGCTCTGCAGCTTGATGCCCCTGACTAATGAGTAGTATTTCATTATCCCGTCATCTTTATCGCCAAGATGCACGACTTCGCCATGATCCAGCAACAATATCCTATCGCACACAATGCGGACGCTATCAATGGCATGAGAGACGAAGATTATCGAAGTTCCCTGTTCCTTAATGCTAAAGATCTTACGAAGACACTTGTTCTGGAACGTCAAATCACCGACGGAAAGAATCTCATCGACCAACAGGATATCGGGGTAGCAATGAACCGCTATTGCAAATCCAAGACGAACGTACATGCCCGAAGAATACGTGCTTACGGGAGCATCGATGAAATCTCCTATTTCGGCAAAATCGACGATCTCATGAAACCGACTCCTTATTTCTTCCGTTGTCATGCCGAGGATGGCAGCGTTGAGATAAATATTCTCACGTCCTGTCATGTGAGGATGAAAGCCGGCTCCGATCGCGATTAGCGCACTCATCCTTCCTCTGACAGTGATTTTGCCGATGTCAGGCGGAAAAATGCCGTTAATCAAGCGAAGCAAGGTAGATTTGCCTGAGCCATTTTGTCCAATTATCCCTAAGGTCTCACCCCTTTTCAGATCGAAGCTGACGTTCTGCAATGCCCAGAACTCAGCTTTTCTCAGCCATCCGCGGTTGTAAGAGATCCCGCACATGCTTCTCGCCACATCCATGGTCCCGTAAAACATGCTTCGTCTTAAGTTGTGGCAAAACTTCTTTGAGATATTATTTACCTCAATCACCACATCGCTCTCACGATGACGCGGTAATTCGCGTTCGCTCATCCTCTTTTCCATCGTATCAACTGCCATATCCGCCCTCTCTCCAGTATGCGACTACCTAGATCATCTTTTCAATTACTTTATCTTCAGATACGAAGAAAAGTCGCCACGAAAACGAGAAAACAAGTAGTGATACCAGCGAAGTGATTACAAATCTGTCGAGGTGATCGACCCTTCCATAGATTATGATGTCGCGCGGAATCCCAATAAGATATGTCAACGGATTCCATTTGATGATGGTCTGTAGAACGGGGTTTTGGAAGGTAGGCGCGTAGATTACGGGCGTTACATAAATGAGAAAGCCGAGTATAAGATTGACGCCCGTTTGTATTTCTGCAGCGACGACCCCTACGACCGACACAACCAATCCTATCCCGGCTCCCAGGAAGAACAGGGGGAGGATGAGGATCGGGAAGAAGACTATCTTCCAACTGGGTATCACTCCAAAGGCTATCAAAACTGCAACATTGAGCAAAAAAGTTATGATGAAGTTTGCCATGAGCTGTGCCATCTGCTTCAGCAAAAGCGCTTCGTGAGGGTACTTGACCTGCATAATGAAAGCCGCACCGGAACCCAATGTCCCCTGTGCTGCTGTAAAAAAGCCGACAAAAAGACCCCAGATGGACGTGCTTAGCAGGACGTACGCGGGATATGGGATGCCAACATCGCCCGGATTGAGTATTCCTGTGGCATTCATGAACACCCAGGAAATAATGCCAAATAAGGGGCCGAGAATGATCCAGCTGATTCCGAGAAAGGATTTCTTGTAAGATGCGAAGAAATCTCTCTTAAACAGTTGATAAATAAGCTGACGCGAAGAAGCGATGTTGTTTACCATCAATATCCAGGTCTTCAGAAAACCGATTTTTTGCCTGGAATAGGGTTCGTAGATCGTTACATTTTGCTTTTGCATCTTAGCTCCTGTCAATAATTTCGGTGCTGGTGTGCTCGCTTAGCCATTATCAGACCCTATTGGGTCTGCTCCTAAGATACCTTGCCAAAGCGTCCTGCCACCGGGGGAGGATTACCCCTATCTCCTTTGCCTTTGTATTCGCCAGTACCGAATAGAGAGGGCGCCGCATCGTTCCGGTCAGGCCCTTTCTGTCGACCGGTATCACGTCGACGGTAATCCCCGTCATCTCGTAGATTGCCTTGGTGAACTCGTACCATGTGCACTCGCCTTCGTTCACGAGGTGATATATGCCTGCTTTCAGGACCTGGTGTTCAATGAGCTGGAAAACCGCAGTGCTCAGATCATCTGTGCACGTAGGGGCGACCACCTGGTCGGAGCCCATCTCAAGCCTCGTAGCGCTTCTGGCATCCTCGATCCGCTTGTCGACGAAATTGCCGCCGCCCTTGCCCCACGTTCCTTGCCTGCCATAGAGCCCGCAGGTTCGCACGATGACGGTGTGCTCAGGGGCGGCGGCACATGCGGCATGCTCACCGGCAAGTTTCGATATGCCGTACATCTGCAGGGGCGAGGGGCGATCATCCTCGAGATAGGGTCTTCTTTTCTCGCCGCCGAAGACGTAGTCCGTACTGAATGTGACGAAGAGGGCGCCGATCTCTTTGCAAGCCAGAGCCAAGTTCCGCACCGCAACGCAGTTGACTCTGAAGGCCTGCTCAGGCTCCGTTTCGCATCTGGGTAGATCGTGAAAGGCCGCCGTGTTGATCACAACATCCGGCTTGAAGCCGCCTATCTCCCGGTCTATGGCCTCCCGCACCGTGATATCGAACACGTCTTCAGCAGGGGCGTAAATCTCGTGCCCGGGGTTGTTGCGCAGAAGATCACTGCCTAATTGGCCGGTCTTACCTATGAGAAGGATTTTCATAAAATGAAGAGCGTGAATGGTGTATGGTGCTTAGTGTTTAGTAAAAAAACGAATAGTTTCGGATCGGCTATGTGACGACATCAATCGAGCAGACCCATTCACCTGCATACCGTGAGGTTAATTGTTAGACGATACACCATACACTAAACACTAGCCACCAAGCACCGGTTTTGAACGGTTGAACAGTGGGTAGTTTCTGTCCCGTTCCGACATAGTTGGGTTGCGTAATGGCCACTCGATACCGAACGCCGGGTCATCCCATCTTACACCACGCTGCCATTCGGGAGCGTAAGACGTGAACATCTGATAAAAAAGTTCAGTATTATCCCTTAAAGTCTGAAAACCGTGAGCTATCCCTTTAGGGATATACAAAGCCCTTCTGTCATCCTCAGTCATCCTGACGGCAATCCACTTGCAATATGTGGGAGCGTCGGGCCGAAGGTCGACGATGACATCGTGAACCGCCCCGCGGGCGCAGGAGACGAGCTTCGCCTCGGCCTTGGGGGCTACCTGCAGATGCATGCCCCGGAGTGTCCCTTGCCTGTGGTTGAACGAGACATTCGACTGGGCGATATCTGTTTTCAAGCCGCGGGCCCGAAACTCTTCCTGGCAGAAGCTGCGGGCAAAGAATCCCCGCTCGTCTTCCATCCGCTCCAGATCAACGATGAAAACACCCCTAATGGCAGTTTCAGTGAAAATCATGACGATGTAATCTCAGTCTACACTGGGCACGTTACACTATTCTTACTTGCGGTATGGGTATGATGAATTTGCCCCCGGCGTCGCAATAGGCCTTCTGCTGTTCAAGGATCTCATCAGCAAAATTCCAGGCGAGGAGTAGCACGTAGTCGGGATGATCTTGCAATAATTTTTCCGGCGGATAGACGAAGAGGTGCGCTCCGGGCGTATAAAGGTTCTGCTTGTATGGGCTCTTGTCAACGGTATAGGCGACAAGATCGGTGGTTATGCCACAATAGTTTAAGAGGGTATTGCCCTTGGCCGGAGCCCCGTATGCGGCCACTCTCTTGCCGGATGCGCGGAGGTCTCGTAAGAGTGTTGTGAGATCCTCCTTAATTCTTGCAGTTCGCTGTGCGAACTGGAGGTAGGTGTCTCTACGGCCCAATCCCTTATCCAGCTCTTCCTTCGTCAGGCGTGCCACGTTCGCGCTCACAGGATGCGCACCCTTGTGGCCGATGAAATAGATGATGGAACCCCCGTGGATTGTCACCCGCTCCACATCAAAGAGTTCCATGTCGTGAAGGCCGAAGAGATAGGACATGGAGCGAACGGAGAGGTAAGAGTAGTGCTCATGGTAGACGGTGTCGAACTCTGTCTTCTCCACAAAATCGATGATGTAGGGTGCCTCGATCGCGACAACACCGAGAGGTGCGAGGAGGTTTTTCAATCCTCTTACGAATCCGTGTATCATAGGAACATGAGCAAAAACGTGCCGGCCGAGCAGCACGTCGGCACTGCCGTTGCGGGCCTTGATCAAGGCCGAAGACTCCTCGTCGAAGAACACGTTGAGTGTCTCGATTCCAGCGTCAACAGCCACCTTTGCAATGTTGCCTGCGGGTTCCACGCCGAGAACTCTCACTCCCAGCTTCTTGAAAGACTGAAGCACGGTCCCGTCGTTGCTGGCGATCTCAACCACGAGAGAGCCCGCAGTCAGGCCGAACCTTTCCCGGAAGCTCGTGGCGAGACAACCGGCATGACTATGAATCATGTCAGATGTTGAAGAGACGTAAATATAATCCTTGAATAGCTCGTCGGGGGGTACGACGTACCCTATCTGGACGAGCCCGCACACATCACAGAAATAGACATCGAGAGGATATGCCTTTTCCTGAACTGAGGTGAGTTCAGCTTCGGTCAGAAACCTATTTGCTGGCGGCATGCTCCCGAGATCGAGAAACTTATACGTATCTTCCTTACCGCAGAACCTGCAAGTCATAGATTCAGGATCCCGGAGTACTCTTCAACCTGTTTAGCGCAGATCGCGCGAATATCTCCTTCTTTCCGGTACACCTCTGTCCACTCGATTACGCGATCAATGGCCTGTTCCAGGGTCCAGCGAGGCTGCCATCCCAGGCGTGCGGCGGCCTTGGCGCAATTAAGCTTCAGATACTGCGCCTCATGGGGATGCTCCCCGTGATCAACCATGTAGCCCGCGTCCCCTCCCCATTTTTGACAGAGTCTCTGCACGAGCCATTCTACGGGTTTGGCATCGTCTTCAGGCGGGCCGAAGTTCCAGGCTTCTGCGTATCGGATGCCTTCTTTGCAGAGCTTTTGAGCCAGCTGGAGATAACCCGAAAGGGGCTCCAGCACGTATTGCCAAGGCCTGACAGCATGAGGATTCCTTATCCGAACCTTCTCTCCCCTGAGCAGGGCCCTGATACAATCCGGGACGAGCCTGTCAACGGCCCAGTCACCGCCACCAATAACGTTGCCCGCGCGGGCCGATGCCACAGCCACACCGTGCGTGGCATACTCTTTCGGATTGAAGAAAGAGCTTCTGTATGCGGAGGTTACAAGCTCTGAACAGGCCTTGCTGTTGGAGTAAGGGTCGTAGCCTCCCATAGGTTCATGTTCCCTATAAGACCAGTCCTGTTCCCGGTTCTCGTAGCATTTGTCTGTTGTCACATTGATTACTGCTTTGACGCCTGTGCTGTTTCTGACGGACTCGAGAACGTGGATAGTCCCCATGACATTTATTTCATACGTCTCCACGGGTCGCTCGTACGAGTCGCGAACGATCGGCTGAGCCGCCATGTGGATGACGATCTCCGGTTCGAAAAGCGCGAGGGCATCCTGTAGTGACAACAGGTCACGAACATCGGCGATAACCGATTGAACCAGTTCGCTGACGCGGGCAAGTTCAAAGAGACTGGGCACCGTAGGCGGGCTGAGCGCGTAACCAAAAACCTTGGCTCCGAGCATGCTGAGCCAGATGCAGAGCCATGACCCCTTGAAACCGGTATGACCCGTAATAAAAACCTTCTTGCCTTTCCAGAAGCTTGCGTCCACTGCAAAACCTTAGTGTTAAGTGTTTAGTGTAAAGTGTTTGGTAGGAACTTCATTAGACGTTGCGAGGTGATGTTACAAGTTACAAGCAAAGCCGTTGCAAGTTACACACATCAACTATTGAACCCTGTAACTTTTAACACGCAACTCGTAACTGATTTTCTAACCCGTAACGCGCATTCACGACGGTGTCGTGAACGCGGTCACTCCCACACCTTCCAAGGCGCTTTGCCGCTTGTCCACAGCTCTTCAAGGTGGAGCTTGTCCCGCAAGGTGTCCATTGGCTGCCAAAAACCGCTGTGTCTGTAAGCTACGAGTTCTCCGTCGCGAGCCAACCCTTCGAGCGGCTCTTGCTCGAGGACCGTATGGTCGCCGGCTAATCGGTCGAAGATCGCGGGTTCAAAAACGAAGAAGCCCCCGTTTATCCATGAACCGTCTCCGGCCGGTTTTTCCTGGAAAGAAGTAACCCTGTTTGCTGAGTCACAGATGAGTGCCCCAAAGCGGCCCGAGGGCTGAGTCGAAGTCACCGTGGCCAGCTTGCCGTGCGCTCTGTGATACTTCACCAGTGCGTCTATGTTGATGTCTGCAACACCGTCACCATAAGTTAGCATGAACGTTTCTGTACCGACATATGGGGCGATGCGCTTGACTCTGCCTCCGGTATTCGAATCGACGCCCGTGTCGACCAGTGTGACCCTCCACGGCTCCACGTGTCTCTGGTGTACTTCCATCGTATTTCGCTCCACATCAAACGTAACGTCGCTCATGTGGAGGAAGTAGTTGGAGAAGTACTCCTTTATGATATAGCCTTTATAGCCGAGGCAGATGACAAAGTCGTTATAGCCAAAATGGGAATAGATTTTCATGATGTGCCAGAGGATTGGTTTGCCCCCGATCTCAACCATCGGCTTGGGTTTCACAACCGTCTCTTCGCTGATCCTTGTTCCCATACCCCCTGCAAGAATGACGACTTTCATGCGATACGCTCACTTTCCCATTCGAGAGCCGGTCGTACTGATCCGGGCATGAAACCGGAGTAGTTGCCCCTTGTGATGGTTCCCTCGATTGGATCGACCACGTTCAGGTTGAGTAGGTCTTTTTCGTAAAAGTGCACCTTCAATGTCTCCACGGTGCTCAGTGCGAAACCTACATAGTAGATACCATCGTTAAGAAAATTGCCAGGAATTTTACAGCGCCCCAGGTAGACTCCGGGCTCGGTTTTTAGCAGTGCGCGAGGATCGACTACAGAGTCTGTTGTGACAAAGGTGTAAACTCCGCCAGGGCCGAATACGTGGAAATTAGGCGTCACGTGTGCGCCATGAACCAGTACCTCATACTCCATTTCAAGGAAAACGGGCTTGTCGATTGGGGTCTCGGTAATTACCTCCCCCCTTTCATTTGACAGTCGGGCCTTAAGCAGGACCGCTGTATTGTCACCCGGCTTTCGGTTGCTCTTGCGGAAATCGACTTCGCCGAGTACCTGGGACCCATCAGAGCTATACTCCTGGATTACCGCGCTGGCCGGGCCTGATCTGACTAAATGGCCTTCGTGCAGAAGAATGCAGCTAGTGCATAGTGAAGCGACCATCGCCAGGTTGTGACTAACAAACAGGATGGTGCGACCTTCTTTACCAACCTCTTCCATCTTGCCGAGGCACTTTCTTTGGAATCGTGCATCGCCTACTGCAAGCACCTCGTCAATAAGCAGGATCTCCGGGTCAAGATGAGCTGCCACAGCAAAGGCAAGGCGCACATACATGCCGCTCGAGTAATGTTTTACAGACGTATCTATTAAGCGTTCCACCTCTGAAAAGGCAAGTATCTCGTCGAATTTGCGCTTGATCTCCGATTTCCTCATACCCAGGATGGCTGCGTTCAGGTAAATATTTTCCCTGCCTGTCAGTTCAGGGTGGAAACCTGTCCCTACCTCGAGCAGGGATGCGACGCGACCACGGATTTCCGCACCACCCTCGGTCGGTTCGGTAATGCGGGAAAGGATTTTGAGCAGCGTGCTCTTTCCGGATCCGTTGCGTCCAATGATGCCCATCACCTCGCCTTGTTTTACCTCGAAGGAGACATTCCTCAGCGCCCAAATACTGTCCTCTGCATCGCCCGACACAGGCCGGTGGCTGAAGAGCCTCTTAAAGCCATTGGCAAACTGATCCCGCAATGTGTGATAGGCCTGCGTCGGCCCGATGGTGTACTGCTTGGAGATGCTGTCAACAATGATCGCGCTTTGGCCCATCAGATCACGTCCGCGAAGGTCCGCTCCATTCGCCTGAAATAGAGAATGCCGCCTGCCAGCAGGATGAGGACGCCCGCGACGCTAATCCCCATCGCCCAAAAATTGGGGCTTTCTTTGCCAAGGAGGGCCCACCGGAATCCCTCAACTACACCAACAAGCGGGTTTAGGCTGTAAATAGGTCGCCATCTCGCCGGTATGATGGATATCGGGTATACAATGGGGGACGCAAACATCCAGAATTGGATGAGGAAAGGTATGGTGTAGCCAACGTCACGATACTTCACATTGACGGCCGAAAACCAAATACTGACGGCAAACGCCGTGACTATGGTGAGCAGAAGGAACACAGGGAGTGTCGCTATCGCCCAAGTCGGCTTTATGTTGAACCAGGCTATCAGGCCGAGCAAAATGAAGAAGGAGAGTACGAAATCGATGACGGGTGTGACGACAGAACTGATAGGAATGACAAGACGTGGGAAATACACCTTGCTGATCAGGTTGGTGTTGGCTACAAGGCTCAAGCCCCCCCGGCTTACAGCCTCCGAGAAATAGCTCCACGGAACCAATGCCGTATAAACAAATACACTGTAGGGCAAACCTTCGGAAGGTACCCTAACGAGTATACCGAATATCAGCGTGAAGATCAGCATGGTCAGTAGAGGCTGGAGTATGACCCACGCAGCGCCGATAGCAGTCTGTTTGTACCGCACCTTGATGTCCCGCCACACCAGGAAGTAGGCAAGTTCCCGGTATTCCCACAGATCTCGCAGCCCGAGCGAAGAGAAGCCTTTACTGGGGCGGATAGCTGTCACGCTGATAGCTTCTCGGCTCTTCGGGCCCGGGGCCCTGACTGATTCTTCTCTTTGTGGTTCACGTATGCTCATGCTTTGGCCAAATTCACCTTATCTTAGCAGTTTTGACACAATAGTCGAGGACTAATTAAGTGGTGCTGCCGTACATTAGCCTGCCGAGTCTTGAACGGAAATAAACGAATAGAATGCCCCATGTGTCAGATCTTGAAACCATCGCGTTGAAAGTACCGTGATGGGAAGCCCCTTTCTATTGCTTTACTTACCCTGCCTATTCTGCTAATTTTATTCCACAACTGCAATAAAATAATCGTGGGTGAACTTAGCTTATGGCCAGAGATGAATATAGTTGTTTGGAAAAACTTGTTGAAGATTTTTTGATGGGGCCGCATATATACCATCCATCTGAATTCTGGAAGGTTATAAATGAGAAAAATACCAACTGGATTAAAGAAGACGGTCTGGAAAATTTCAAGAGGAGCGTCAATAACAATTATTTTAACTGGATGGTATGGTTTAACAATGATTATTTTTGGACACTCTGTCGGAGATACTTTAGAAGCCTTGCGAGGGATCCCCTTCTAATTCGCTTACTCTTTTCGGGCTCCATAGAAGAAATGCACAGCAAGACCCTTGGACACGGTGATCATCGGGTCAGTATCTGGGAAAAGAATATTTACAGAATCTATTTGATGTGGCTTTACGACTACGTCCAACAAACCGATCCCTTTGGTCTTCTCTCGACGGTGGAGGAGCCCGAAATAGGAAATCCTATTATCTGCAGGTATAAGAACAAGAGGATCAGCCAGGATGTATGTAATTCCTACCTGGAGTACGCATATATTAGGACATCCCTCGGGGATGAATTCAAGAAGATTGACTGGGTGGCTGAGATTGGAGCAGGGTACGGGCGGCTCATGTATCTGTTTGCGAAGCTGCATCCCGACAAGAAATTAATCATCGTGGATATACCGCCGGCTTTGTTCATCTCACAGTGGTACTTGGGCAACGTATTTTCGGACAAGAAGATCATGAAATACTGTCGATTCGAGCAGTTTTGTGAGATCGAAGAATCATTTATGACAAGTCAAATATGTTTTCTGCTCCCGCATCAACTCGAGCTCGTGCCCGACAAATCCATCGATTTATTTATAAACATCAGCAGCTTTCATGAAATGAAGATGAATCAGATCAAGAGATATTATGATCTTGTGGACCGCAAAGGTCGATTTCTCTTTACCAAGCAATGGTCATTCTGGGAGAATGCAGTCGACAGGCAAACGATGCCGGCCGTGGCGTATCCCACCAAATCACATTGGGAATTGATTGCCGCACGTCTCGATCCTGTTCATCAAAAATTTTTCGAAGCCCTTTTTGAACTCGATCCCCGAGTCTAGCCCGAAAAACACTGATTCACCTCATGGGCGTTTAGTCGCTGTTATGCTGCTGCCGTACCATGCGTATGTTTTTCGTATGCCCTCAGCAAGGCCTATTGCGGGGGACCAGCCGAGTTCTCTGACACGACTGCTGTCGAGAAGCTTTCTCGGCACCCCATCCTTCTTTGTTGGGTCATGGCGTATCTCACCCTCGAAGCCCACAGTATCCTTGACAAGGAGGGCCAGCTCTTTTATCCGCATGTCTCCGCCAGCACCTATGTTCAGAAATTCGCCGATTCTCCGACAATCGTACCTCTCAACGAGCATCAGACAGGCAGCCGCCAGGTCATCGACGTGCAGAAATTCCCTGTAGGGCTCGCCGCTGCCCCAGAGCATGACGTATTCGGAGGTAATTCCAGCCGATTCAAGTATTGACCTGATGGAATCATTGTCATCGATACGCAGCATGTCGTCCAGACCGAAGCCCAGGGAACATGCCTTAAGATCAGTCCTCAGTGTATGGAAGTCTCCGGCTCTCAGTAGCTTAGCCAAGTGGAATTTCCTGATGAGGGCCGGTAAAACGTGCGCCGTCTCCAGGTTATAGTTGTCATGAGGCCCGTACAGATTTGTGGGCATTACGGAAAGGAAGTCTGTTCCATATTGCTCATTGAAGTAGCGGCAGAGCTTGATAGCCGCGATTTTGGCTATCGCGTACGCCTCATTCGTTGGCTCCAGCGGGCCCGTGAGCAGGTATTCTTCTTTCATCGGCTGCGGTGCGAATTTTGGATAGATGCATGAAGAACCGAGGTTAAGCAGTTTTACCGCGCCGAACCTGTATGCTGCGTTGATCACGTTAGTTGCGATCATGATGTTGTCGTAAATGAACTGAGCAGGATAGGTCTCATTAGCGAGGATGCCCCCAACCCGTGCAGCAGCCAGATAGACGTGTCGAGGACGCGCTGATTCAAAGAACTGTTCGGTTTCTCTCTGGTGCGTCAGGTCAAGAGGGACGTGGGTGACCGATGACAAAAGAGTGGATGGGGGTTTGCGTGTGTGGTAGTTACTGGTAATGTTTGTGTACCCCTCAGCAACGAGCCTCCTGATGAGAGAAGCTCCCACCATGCCTGTTCCACCGGCCACGAATATAATTTCGTCCTTGCTGATCATTCGGTACCTACAGAAGTGGATGCGATGATGCGAAGAAGCGTAGATGCGGAAATACAAACTCTGTTCTTCCGCATATCCGCTTCATCCGGATACCCGCTCGCGGGTGTTCGCTTCGTCCGTATTGATTAACACCGCTCCCTGATATTTTCGTAAAAGGCGAAATCGTGGTTCGTATACGTGAATCCCCGGCAGACAGCCGCTTTGATCCCCTCGCCCGGGGGTTCTATGCCAACGACTTTGGCGTCATAATCGGCCATGATCTTGACCAGCTCATCAAAGGAGACGCGCGGCTCCCAGCCGAGTTTTGTTCGCGCCTTGGTTATGTCTGCCTGAAGGAATCCGACTTCAGTGGGCCTGAAGTACTTGGGATCTATTTCCACGACAGTGCTGCCCTGTCTCAACCGGTCGGCCCACCGGGCTTCCGTACTCTTCACGACCCCTTTTTCCTCTTTGCCCTGCCCGCGCCATTCCAGCTCAACACCCAGGTAACTGAAGGTCTTATCAATGAACTCTCGTACGGTAACGCTTTTGCCGGTCCCGACGACGTAATCGTCCGGGGATTCCTGGCTTAGCATCAGCCACATCATCTCGACGTACTCGGGAGCGAACCCCCAATCTCTTTTTGCATCGAGGTTGCCAAGGTAGAGTTTCTGCTGTTTGCCCGCCAGTATGCTCGCTGCAGCCCGGGTGATTTTCCTCGTCACAAAGGTCTCTCCCCGTCGCGGAGACTCGTGGTTGAACAGAATGCCGTTGCACGCAAAAAGGCCATACCCGTCGCGGTAGTTTACCGTCATCCAGTAAGCGTAGACCTTGGCCGCGGCGTACGGACTCCTCGGATGGAATGGCGTCTGCTCGCTTTGCGGGGGCGGGGCTGCCCCGAACATCTCAGACGAGGAAGCCTGGTAGTACTTGGTCTTGATGCCACTTCGACGGATCGCTTCAAGTAGACGGGTCGTTCCCAGGGCTGTCGAATCTCCCGTGTATTCAGGCATATCGAAACTGACCTTCACGTGGCTCTGAGCAGCAAGATGGTAGACTTCCTCCGGCTGTATGTTGTAAATGAGGTTTGCAAGCTGCCCCGAATCAGAGAGATCACCATAGTGCAGGAAAAGCCTGGCAGAAGGAGTGTGAGGGTCTGTGTAGATGTGGTCTATACGCCCGGTGTTGAAAGTGCTCGCCCTTCGGATGAGGCCGTGGACCTCATATTCCTTTGACAACAGGTACTCTGCAAGGTACGAGCCGTCCTGTCCGGTAATGCCTGTGATGAGTGCTCGCTTCGTCATAGTGTGCTTCACCCCCTGTCTGAACAACTAGGGAACAGATAGAACAGGTTAAGGTAACAACTAAAGCGAAGGTTAAGATAGAAACGAAAGAAGAAACCAGGCTTTCCTCTCAACCTTCGCCGTTGTCTTTTCCTCAACCTGTTTTATCTCTTTCCTATTTTTTTATAGGCTACCGCCGCTGAAGATTGGCTCATGCGTACAAATCTTCGTGCTGACAATGCCCGTCCAGACAGGGTACATTTTACAGGAAATAGCTTGGTTATTCAACCGGCCGGGCAATGCGGACCGAAGGAATCAAGCCCCCCCTTATTCTCCTGTCTTTACTGCGGAGGCGCTTGACCCTCGGTAGAGCTGTGTGAAGAAGTACGCAGCCACGAGGAACACGTAATAGGTAAGAACTGATGAAAGAATAAACCCGAAAAGAAAGGGAATACGGTGCAGCTTGTATGTGGCGTACAGGCAAACTGCAGTGAGGGCGAAGCCAAGGATATAGTGGGCCAATACCTCTTTCACTGCAATAGCTATCTTCTCAAATTCGAATGCGCCCCGAACGTCCTTGTTTTCCGCGAAGGCGCAAAAGCCGAAGGGGAGAAAAAAGGAGCAACCAACGAAGGCAAAAGCCGCTGCCCACTTGAGGATCCAGCCGAGGAACGCAGTGATAAAGTTACCAAAGCTTGCCAGAAAGAAACCGCAGGAAAAAAGAAAGCTGGGCAACGCCTCGTAAAGGATAAAAATGTAGAAAAGCTTTGCCCCGTCCCTCCAGATTTCGTTCCGTTCTTCCCACGTAGGCAGGCCGATGCCGCCGATCATGAGGAGGTTTGACGTCTTGGTGAGGTAGCCGAGCGACAGGAAATTAACCACAGGGATGAGCAATACCAGGCCGCCCCATACCCAGCGCATGACGAAGCGCGAGTTGACCGTCAACAGAACAAAGGGGACGATATCCACGCTACTTGCCTTTTGTTATCATGTCGAGAAGTGGTTCCTGGGCGTATCCTGTCATGCCTCCGTCCATCACTACGGTTGTTCCATTGACATACTGCGCCTGATCAGAAGCAAGGAAAAGAACCGTAGACACAAACTCTTCAACAGTGGCCATCCTGCCGAGCGGCGTCCTGGCGGACAGGTGGTCGACGAATGGCTGTTTTCGGATCAGACCTTCATTCATTCCGCCCTTGATGAATCCGGGTGCCAATGAACAGACGGTCACGCCTTTTTTTGACCACTCGTAGGAGAGTGTTGTTGTCATAAGGTTCAAAGCGGCCTTGCTTATGGCATAAGGCAGGAATCCTTTTTCTCCGTACAATGCCACTTGCGACGAAATGTTAACGATCCTTCCGGAACCTTGTTCCAGCATCTTCCTGCCGAAGACCTGGAGCACGTAGAATGCTCCTTTCACGTTGACGTCGATCGTCCTGTCAAAATCCTCTTTCTTCATCTTATCTGACGGTGAAAGCGGATTTACGATCCCGGCATTGTGTATGAGTATATCAACTTTTCCCCAGGTTTCGACAACTTTTTTCAGGGCGGCCTCCATCTCTTCGTAAATGCTTATGTCAGCCGGCAGCGCAAGCACAGAAGCGCCCTTAAATTCGTCTTCAAACTTGGCAAGACTCTCTTTGTTTCTTCCGTTAACGCCCACAGATGCGCCTTCGTCCAGAAAGGCTTTGGCAAGTGCTTTTCCCAGCCCTCGTGCTCCACCTGTTATAAATACGACCTTTTCCCGGAATCTCATAAGCCACCTCCATAGAAATTTTTCACTCGTTTATCGAAGAGCGCGGTAAGACCTTCGGTGGTTGCTACGTCCATACCTGTCACTTCTTTCCATATATCCGGCCGCTCCATGCAAAGGTAGATAAAGAGACTCTCTTCTTTGTTCTTGAGCAGCTCGTAAAGCATCTTATAGACCCTTATACGCTCGGCCTTCACGTACCGGTACTTACCGTCTTCGCCCCGGATAAACTCACCGTGTAAAAGATTACGCCGTCCTTCGAGGAGGAAGAGCGTGTAAAGCTTGGGCATAAAGCGAAGGAGGCCCATGCTCACCCAGATCACCCGTTTCAAGTCGAGAATCCTGCTGATATCCTGGATTAAATAAAAATAATCCTTTTCAAAGCCGGGGTAAATGATGATAGGGTCGAAGTGGAGGCCTATAAAGCCTCCCCGGTCCTGCACCTGTTTCAGCACGTTGAGCCGCCTGTGGAGCGGGCTTGTCCTCTTCTCTTCCTGCGCGATGATTCTTGGAGGGGCAAGGGAAAAAGAGACAACTGTGTAAGGATTGAGAACGTCTTGCACGGTTCGGATAGAAGCCCATTTCGATTTGAGCTCCAGCAGCGCCCGCTTCTTCCGGCCGAAGAACTCGATCAACGGCCGGTGGAGCTTGAGCTCTCTCTCGAGGGCCAGGCTGTCACCCAGCTCGCCGGTTCCGAACCTTAAGATATGCTCGCTCTCTATATCCATCTTTTCTTCAACCTGGGCCAGTATGTACGTGAGGTCATCGTGAATCTTTATATGCGGGGCATTCAAGTAACCCCTCAGGATGCAGTACGAGCAAGAGAGGCTACAGCCCTCTACAAGATCGATCGTTTTGTAGCCGCAACAGATGTGATTCCTGGTCCCCGGGCAGTTCCTGACCAAGTCCCCCTTAGTTTCTGTGTGTACCCTTGGTAAGTTCAAATATACTCCTCAACCAGCCGTTCTTGATGAGGCCATCCAGGCTTTCGATTGTCTCTTCAACGTCATCGACGCTGCGGGCCCTAATGTCGATGTCTATGAATTCCTTCTCGAAAAAGGGGTCTACTTTCACCGAAATCTTTGGCGGAAGGGCTGCCTTCGCAAGTATCTCTTTTAGCTGCTGCTCAAAGGTCGAAAGTATGGGATGGGTTCTTTTTTTCAGAGAAAGCTTCAATGCATCCGGGCTTGTAGCGCGAGGAGATTCTTCGAAAGGGATTCTTTCTCCCTTGACCTTAACCAGGAGCAGGAGCTGTAAGATCTCTCTGAGCTGACTGAAGGTGAGATGCATGTCACAAAGGAGTGCGATTATCTCGCTCCGCTCTGTACTACTGAATCCGAGAAGGAGCTCCGCGTGGGTCATGTTTGCTCGGTGTTTGACTAGGAACTCCTTCGTCTGCCGGTCGGCACGGGCGATCTCCAAAAGGTTCTTGAGAAGCTTCTCGTGCGGTTCATGGCCGAGGAGCGTCATCATTGCATAAATCTCTTCTCCGGGGAGACGCAGGCCCCACATCTTCTCAACGCCCAACGCGCCCTCGACCATATTGAGGGGTCTTGTGATATTGTCATTGAGGACGGTCAATAATGCATCCTTTTCGCTCATGCTTCTGATGCTGCAGGGAACCGTCGTCAGTCCAAGGCGACATGCCACATCCAGTCTTTTGAAGCCGGTCACCACGGTGTGGGGCGCTGTATCAAGCAACAAAAGAGGCACGCGTATGCCGAAGGCGTTGATTGACTTGAAGAGCAGCGGGTCTTCAAGGGGAAATGAAACGCAGAACCTCGTGTCGGTCCGGTCGATCCTGTCAATCTCTATTATCTCCATCTGTTTTGTTTGTCCTGCGGCTTTGTACCACGATAGCAAAAAGGGGGTTTTGTGTCAAGGCAGGAAGACTGAGTGCGTAACGATCTGCTTGTCACGTTGACAAAAAGACGAATGGTCTGATAGAGTCTACCCCAACCAGAGGCCACGTGGTCGGCATGGATCTGAGTTTCTTTTTTAAGGGTCTCCTCATAGGCGCAGCGGTTTCGGCGCCCGTAGGGCCTATCGGGTTGCTCTGCATAAACCGCTCTCTGACAGAAGGCAGAGTGCGCGGCTTTGTTTCAGGTCTCGGGGCAGCCACGGCCGACATGGTTTTCTGCATCATCGCAGGCTTTGGTTTCACCTTTGTTTCGCGCTTCCTCGATGAGCAAGCCGTCTGGATCAGCTTCGTCGGTGCCTGCGGTCTTCTATTTCTCGGGCTCAGGATATTTTTTTCGAAGCCCGAAGAGAAATCCTGCGCCAACACAGGCGGGGACCTCGCCCACATCTATCTGTCCACATTTGCTCTTACCCTCATTAATCCGGTCACCATTCTCTTTTTTGTAGCCGTCTTTACAAGCCTCGGGGTCACGCTGTCACGTGAGGACTATCCTTCCTTGACGCTGCTCATCGTTGGTGTACTGGCCGGAGCCGTGCTCTGGTGGTTCTTACTTACCGGATGCGTGAGCCTTCTCCACAGAAGACTAACGCAGAAGACCATACGCTGGGTAAACCGGATCTCAGGTACGATAGTCATGGTGTTGGGGCTGCTCGCTTTCCTGAATGCGGTCCGGTAAATAAGGTCGTTACGAGTTACGGGTTAAGAGCAAAGACCTGTTACAAGTTAGAAGATCCGTTACGAGTTGCGGGCAAAGACTCTTTACGAGTCACGAGTTCCGGGTTAGCGCGTTCAAAAGACCATCGTACGTGGTCTCCTTAGTCCTTCAGTCCTTCAACGCGTAACTCGTAACCCGAAACCCGTAACATGCTTTTCATGCTATAATAGACCCCTACTTCACTGCAACGGAAGGTGCTGTTATGCGATTTCCCGAATATCGGCCGAGAAGGCTGCGAAGAAATGAAAAGCTGCGAGGGCTGATCCAGGAGACGGAACTTTCACGGCAGCACTTGGTCTATCCGCTCTTCGTAAAGGAGATGTCGGAAGAGCGCGTTCCGATTCCATCGATGGCAGGCATCTATCAGTTTTCAATCGACGGACTTCTCAAGGAGATTGAGCAGGTGATTAACCTGTCTCTTCCGGCCGTGCTCCTTTTCGGCGTGCCAGAGCAGAAGGACGAGATAGGTAGCGGAGCTTTCGACGAGAATGGCATTGTGCAGAAGGCCATCAGGGAGATCAGGAAGAGGTTTGGCTCGGAGATCCTCGTGATCACGGACCTCTGCCTCTGCGAATATACGAGCCACGGCCACTGCGGTATTATCAAAAACGGTGATGTGGACAATGATGAAACGCTGAAAATCCTTGCCCGGTCGGCCCTTGCTCAGGTGGAAGCGGGAGCTGATGTTGTCGCACCGTCGGACATGATGGACGGGAGGGTTAGGGCGGTGAGGCAGCTGCTCGACGAACGAGGATTCAATCACATTCCTATCATGAGTTACGCGGCCAAGTACGCGTCCGGTCTTTACAGTCCCTTCAGGGACGCAGCGGAATCGACACCGCAGTTCGGCGACAGGCGGAGCTATCAGATGGATCCGCCCAATCAGAGAGAGGCACTGCGCGAGATCCAACTCGATGTGGAGGAAGGGGCCGACATCATCATGGTGAAGCCGGCACTTTTCTACCTTGATATACTTGCTCTTGCGCGCAGAGAGATCAACAGGCCTCTGGCGGCTTACTCGGTGAGCGGCGAATACACGATGATAAAGACTGCCGCGTCCATGGGCTTTCTCGACTATCAAAGGACCGTAGTAGAATCAACGCTCGCCATACGAAGAGCCGGCGCGGACATCATAATCACCTACTTTGCAAAGGATCTGGCAGAATGGCTACGGGCACAATAGGGTCAAGGGTCAGGGGTCATGGGTCATGAAAAACGAGGCACATGGAAGCAGCGCCTTGCGGGAGCAAACTGCGCAGGCGGCCGGCGGACCCCCTCTCAGAATGGTTGCGTGGGAGCTGACGCGTAATTGCAACCTCAATTGCATGCACTGCCGGGCGCGGGCCAGCTGCGGCCCCTTTGAGAATGAGCTGACCATAGCCGAGTGCAAGAAGGTAATAGACAGCATTGCCTCCTTCGCGACTCCTACTATCATTCTCACCGGGGGCGAGCCCTTGCTGAGGGAAGACATTTTTGAAATCATAGCGTATGCCCGAGAGAAGGGGCTCAGGCTGGTCATCGCAATCAACGGCACTCTGCTTGACGAAACCATAGCGCAACGGTTGCGGGATTCGGGGATCATGCGCGTCTCCATGAGCCTCGACGACAAAGATGCAGGACGTCACGACACCTTCAGGGGTGCCACAGGCTCCTTTGCAGCAGTGATTCATGCGTCAAAGATTCTTAACAAGGTCGGCCTTCCCTTTCAGATCAACACGACAGTGACCCGTCTCAACGTTGATAACCTGGGAGAGATCTACGAGCTTGTCAAAAGCCTCGGGGCCGTTGCGTGGCATGTATTTCTTCTCGTGCCCGTGGGTAGAGGCGAGGGACTGAAGGGTGAGGAGCTTAACGCGCGGATGTACGAGGATGTGCTCCACTGGCTTTATTCCGTGGAGACAAAGAGTGAGCTGGAGATGAAGGTGACCTGTGCCCCGCACTACTACCGCATCGTCAAGGAAAAGGGAGATACACCGAAGAGCGCAGGCTGCCTTGCGGGAAAAAGCTTTCTTTTCATCTCCCACCAGGGTATTGCCCAACCCTGCGGCTATCTGGAGATGGCGTCCGGCGACGTGAGGAAAGAAGGGGTGCAAAAGGTCTGGGAAGCCTCCCCGGTCTTCAATGCGCTCCGTGATCTTCGCGGTTACAAGGGCAAATGCGGACCCTGCAAGTATCTGAAGATCTGTGGCGGGTGCAGAGCGCGCGCACTGGAATTGAAGGGTGACGTTCTGCAGGAGGAACCGTACTGCAGTTACGTTCCCACGAACGCGTGAGCAGACTGCTGTTCCGAGTTCCGTGTTCCGAGTTACGGGTTCAAAACGTCAATACGTCCGCCCAATGAATGTAACTTGTAACGCGTTTCTGTTCGTAACCCGTAACTCGTAACAGGTTTTTGTTCGTAACGAGGTCTTATATGGCTGTAAAACGTATATTTCTCATCGACGGGCATTCTTATCTTTACCGCGCCTTTCACGCGACTCCGTACCTTGCCAACTCCAAAGGTCTGCCGACGAACGCCGCGTATGCCTTCACAAACATGCTGAGGAAACTGCTCAATGAGCAGAAGCCGGATGATGTTATAGCTGTCTTCGACTCCAAGGCGCCCTCCTTCCGAGAAGAAATCTTCAAGGAGTACAAGGCGACGAGGCCCCCGATGCCTTCCAACATGCCTGTGCAGATACCCTACGTGAAGAAGATTATTGAAGCCATGGGCATTCCCATAGTGGAAGAGGAGGGCTTCGAAGCCGACGACGTCATAGGCACCCTGGTAGAAAAGTTGAAAGAGAAGGATGTCGAGCTCTATCTTGTGACGGGCGACAAAGACATGATGCAGTTCGTCTCAGAGAATATTTTCGTGCTTGACAGCATGAAGGGCGTTGTCCTGGGGGAACAGGAGGTGACCGAGAAATTCGGTGTGAAGCCTGCGCTTATTCCGGACTTTCTCGCGCTCTGCGGTGACACGTCGGACAATATACCGGGTGTTTTGGGCATCGGTGAAAAGACTGCGCGTGAGCTGGTGAGCAACCTTGGCACGATAGAGGAGATTTACGAGCATCTCGACAAGGTAACAAGAGAAGCGGTGAAGGCTAAGCTCAATGCCAACAGGGATAATGCCTTCATGAGCAAGAAACTGGCCACTATCCGCCTTGATGTTCCGCTGCGCGAGTCGGTTTCCTATCTCACGATGAAAGAGCAGGACACGGCCGCGTTGCGGAGGCTTTTCAGAGAGCTCGAATTTACGAACCTTTACCGGGAACTGAAGAAGGAAGGCAATGGGAAACGGCAATGGAAGGAAGGGGCTATCGGGGAGCTGAAAAAGGAGCGTGTTTCCGCAGCAGTCGAGCTCAGTGGAAAGGGCGCTTACCAGGTTTATCTTGATGCGTTTGCAGCATCAGACGGCGAGTCGGTCTTCTTCTCCCGGGCGGAGAAGGAGCTGTTTGAAATTATGGCCGCGGCAAAGGAGGTCATCGTGCACGGGCTTAAACCCCTCCTCGTCCTGGCCAAGAAGGCTAAAGCAACAAGTCCGGATACATGCTTCGACACCATGCTGGCCTCCTATCTGATCAATCCGCTGAGAAAAGAATACGCCATTGATGGCGTTCTGGAGGAGTTTCTCGACAGTGATCTTTCCGGGGGTAGCCCCGATGAACTGCTGAAAGAGCGGGCTTTTCTTCTCCATGACCTGGCCCAGGTCCTGTCCAGAAAGATGGAAGAGGACGGACTCCTGGACCTATTCAGGAACGTCGAAATGCCTCTCGTTGACGTGCTTGCGGAGATGGAATTTTACGGGGTCAAGGTAGACAGACAGGCGCTGCTTGCGCTTTCCAACGACTTCGACAAACGTCTCAATACAATAATGAAGAGAGTCTATGAGCTGGCGGAAGAAACATTCAATATCAATTCTCCGCAGCAACTCGGCCGCATTCTGTTTGATAAGCTGAACCTTCCGCCGGTCAAGAAGACCAAGACTGCCTATTCCACTGACACCGAAGTATTGCAGGCGCTTGCGCCCCTCCACGCGCTGCCTTCGGAGGTGCTGCAATACCGGACCCTGAGCAAGCTGAAGAACACCTATATCGATGTGCTGCCCTTGCTCATAAACGGGGAGACGGGGCGCATCCACGCGTCATTCAACCAGATGGTCGTTGCAACAGGAAGGCTGAGCAGTTCTGACCCGAACTTGCAGAATATCCCTATAAGGGGAGATGAAGGAAGGAAGATACGCGAGGCATTCGTTGCTGAGGATGGCTTCATTCTGCTGTCGGCCGATTACTCTCAGATTGAGCTGAGAGTGCTCGCCCACATGTCGAGAGATGAGCTGCTGTTGGAGGCTTTTTCGAAGGACGAAGACATCCATTCCCGGGTCGCCCAGGAAGTCTTCCGCGTCGGGCCCACCGGGGTTACATCTGAGATGAGGAGAACCGCAAAAGTAATAAACTTCGGCGTTGTTTACGGGATAAGTGGTTTTGGCCTTGCCAAGGAACTTGGCGTTTCGCCCAGGGAAGCCCAGATCTACATCGACGGTTATTTTCAGCGTCACAAAGGCGTTCAGGCGTATATCGATGCCACGCTGGAATTTGCGCGGGAGCGGGGATTTGTGAAAACGCTGCTCGGCAGAACCAGGATTATACCGGAAATCCGTAATCCTGATACGGCAGTGAGACAGTTCGGTGAAAGAACGGCGGTAAACACACCTTTGCAGGGTACTGCAGCAGACATTATCAAACTGGCAATGGTGAAGATCCATAAAAGAATGAAAGAGGAAGGAATGGCATCACGGCTCATCATACAGATACACGACGAGCTCGTGTTCGAAGTGAAGGAATCAGAGCTCTCCGCAATGAAAGAGCTCGTAAAACATGAGATGGAGCATGCGCTTGATTTAGCCGTGCCCCTCAGGGTCTCGCTCGGGACAGGCAAGAACTGGGCCGAAGCGCACGACTGAAAGACAGGGTCAAGGGGCAAGATCAAGAATTGTTACGAGTTACGGGTTACGAGTTACGGGTTACGAGTTGTGAAAGACACTCTTAGAGGTTACAAGATATCACAGATAAAGTAATGAGGCAGGGCCGCGGGCGAGCGAAGAATAAAGAATGAAAACTGAGCGCGATAGTGATGAAGCACAAGGGATAGTCCCCAAGGCACGGGAGAGCATCCATAAAGTCATCCTTGAGTGGTTCTCGACGCAGAAAAGGGGGCGACTGCTCGATGCTCCTGCCGGCTACGGCCACCTGGCCACCCATCTCAGCAGGATGGGCTATACGGTCGTTTGCGGAGAGATCGAGCCTGCCATATTCAAGCTAAGAGATATCGAATGCATCTTCATGGATCTCAACCGTGAAATTGGCGCACCCGATGAGTCATTTGACTATGTTTGCTGCGTGGACGGCTTGGAACATATGACTGATCCATACCGGGCGGTCTCGGAATTCGCACGCGTGCTCAAGCCCGGAGGTATCGGAGTATTCAGCATTCCCAATTACTCCAACATAGAGAAACGTTTTAAGTATCTGCTGAAGGGCTACGTCACTAAACCGAAAACAATCGATGATTATAAAAACGCGGGCTCAAACCTCTTCAATTTGCATAACTCACCACTGAACGTAACGATTCTTGACTTGATTTTCGCCATTAATCATCTGGAGGTAAAACGCATATTGAGAGACAAGCGGAAGATGAAGCAATACTTCTTGCTCCCGTTTGTTTGCTTTCTGAAGCTGATAGCTATTCTCTCTTCACGGGAATCGAGAAAAAGGCACAGATACGATCTTACGCTCAAGAATGAAGTGATTCTGGGAGGCAACACGCTTATTTTTATCACCAGAAAAATCCACAGTGGTACGCATTAATTTTTTGGTGTACCCCTGACCCATGCCCTGTGACCCCTGACCCGTTCACCGGCGCCCGTTTTGCTTTAGCGGCGTCCCCTATGGTAAAATTTTGCCCATGATCACTACGATTCTTAAGAAGATTGTTGGCACAAAAAATGAGAGGGAGCTGAAACGAATCCAGCCTCTCGTGGAAGCCACGAGCGGGTTGGAATCGAAGATACAGGGCCTCACTGATGAGCAGCTGAGAGCGCTGACCCCACATTTCAAGGAGCGTCTGGAGAACGGCGAAGAGCTTGAAAGGCTTCTGCCTGAAGCTTTTGCGGCGGTCAGGGAAGTGGCGCGCCGGACCCTGAATATGCGCCACTTCGATGTTCAGCTCATCGGCGGTGTTGTTCTACACGAAGGAAAGATCGCTGAAATGGCAACAGGCGAAGGCAAGACGCTCGTTGCCACTTTGCCCGTTTACCTGAACGCGCTCACCGGACTCGGGGTCCACGTCGTGACGGTGAACGATTACCTGGCCAGAAGAGACGCTGACTGGATGGGTCCCATTTACAAGTTCTTTGGCTTAAGCGTCGGCGTTATCGTGCACGATCTCGATGACGAGGAGCGCAAAATAGCCTACGCCAGCGACGTGACTTACGGCACCAATAACGAGTTTGGCTTCGATTATTTACGCGACAACATGAAGTACTCACTCGAGGAGTTTGTCCAGAGGGAGTTTAACTATGCCATCGTCGACGAGGTCGATAGCATCCTGGTTGACGAGGCACGAACCCCGCTCATTATTTCGGGACCGGCCGAGGAGTCGACCGACAAGTACTACAAGATCAACAGGCTCATCTACCAGTTGAAAAAAGAGAATGACTTCAAGATCGACGAGAAGGCGAAAAGCGCCTATCTCACCGAAGAGGGCGTGGCGCGCGTCGAACGGCTCCTGAAGGTCGATAATCTATACGACCCCAAGTATGTCGACTTTCTCCACCATATCAACCAGGCCCTGAAGGCTCATGAGCTCTTCGCACGAGACGTTGATTACATCGTGAAGGATGGGAAGGTAATCATCGTCGATGAATTTACCGGCAGGCTTATGCCGGGAAGACGCTTCAGCGACGGCCTCCACCAGGCATTGGAAGCCAAGGAGAACGTGAAGATAGAGCGGGAGAACCAGACGCTCGCCACGGTCACGTTCCAGAACTTTTTCCGGATGTACAAGAAGCTCGCGGGCATGACCGGTACTGCTGATACTGAAGCGCTGGAGTTCAAGAAGATCTACAACCTTGACGTGATTGTCATTCCGACCAACAGGTCGCTCATCCGCACGAATCATCCTGACGTGGTCTACCGGACGGAAAAGGAAAAATTCAAAGCGGCTGCCAAGGAGATCGAGGAGTTGTACGCGATGGGCCGTCCGGTTCTTGTCGGTACCCTGTCCATAGACAAGTCGGAACGTCTGGCTGAGATGCTCAAACGCAAAGGGGTCCCTCACCATATACTGAACGCGAAGCAGCATGAACGCGAGGCTGAGATTGTTGCTCAGGCGGGCCGGCTGAAGGCCGTGACCATCTCGACCAACATGGCAGGCAGGGGCACTGACATCCTCCTCGGAGGCAACCCGGCCTTTCTTGCGCTGGCTCTCGCCAAAGGGAAGGAAGAAGGCACTGAAGAGCGCGCCAAGGCCCAGGAGGAAGCCCGCAAGATCTGCGAAAAAGAAAAGGAAGCAGTTATCAAGCTGGGTGGTCTGCACATACTCGGCACGGAGAGGCACGAATCGAGGCGCATCGACAATCAGCTTCGAGGCAGGGCCGGGAGGCAGGGAGACCCGGGGTCTTCCCGTTTCTACGTTTCTCTGGAAGATGAGATCATGCGGATTTTCGGCTCTGAAAGGATATCGCCGCTCCTCGGCAAGCTCGGCATGGACGAAGATATGCCCATAGAGCACAAGTTGATCACAAAGGCCATTGAGAACGCCCAGACAAGGGTCGAAGGGCACAACTTCGAGATAAGAAAATATCTCCTCGAGTATGACAACGTGATGAACAAGCAACGCGAAACGGTCTACGGCATGCGCAAGGAGATGCTGAGCGACGGCGACATGAAGGAACGCGTCGTTGAGATGGTTGAAGGGCTCTGCGAGGAGTTCGTTGACGAGTACGCTCCGGAAAAGGTCTATCCTGAGGAGTGGGACATGGCCTCGCTCAAGAACAGGATCTTCGAGACCTTCTTTCTCCACTTCGACCTTGATCACCAGGATATCAAATCGATGACAAAGCCGGGCTTGCTCGAAGCGGTGAAAACACAGATGCTCTCCGCGTACGACGCCAAGGAGAAGGAATTCGGGGTAGAGACGCTCCGCAGCATTGAGCAGTACATTGCGATGAGCTCTCTCGACGTGCACTGGAAGGAGCATCTGCTCTCGCTCGACCATTTGCGGGAAGGCATAGGTCTCAGGGGTTACGGCCAGAAGGACCCGCTCCGCGAATATCAGCGCGAGAGCTTCGAGATATTCCTCGACATGCTGGAGCGCGTAAAAGTGGACACCGTGAGAAAACTCTTCGCCATTCAACCGGCCCGCGAGGAGATCCAGAAGCCGGAAATGCCCGTCATGTTCATGAACAGATCGGACGGGCCAGGGGGCGGATCGGACGGTGGAGAGCAGAAAGGCAAGAAAATAGGAAGAAACGACCCCTGCCCCTGCGGCAGCGGCAAAAAGTATAAGAGATGCTGCGGGAAGCAGTAAGGTTGCATAGGGTCACGGGTGAAGGGGCAAGGGTCACGGTTCAAAGACAAAAAGTACAAGAAATGTTGCGGGAGGCAGTGAGCGCTTGAAAGGGATACAGTTTTCCGGAGTGGCGTCGGGCATCAAGCCTTCCGGGCTTGACCTGGGGCTCGTCCACTTCGAGGAGCCGACACATGCGGCTGCGCTCTACACGAGAAACAGGGTCAAGGCAGCTCACATCCTCTACAACAAGAAAAAGGTGAAAGGCGCGGTTCGGGCTCTTCTCGTCAACAGCGGATGCGCCAATGCGTGCACAGGTGTCGAGGGAGTGCGTGATCTCGGGGAGATAGCCGGGGCACTGTCTTCGCAGCTTGGCATAAAGGAGGACGAGATCCTGTTTGCATCCACAGGCGTCATCGGGAAGAGGCTGCCTGTGGAGAAGATAATCGCTGCCCTTCCTCCGCTGGTCAGAGGCCTCAAGGAAAAGAATATAGAGCAGCTCGCAAGGGCTATCATGACTACCGATACCTATCCCAAGCTCGTGCAGGCCGTTGTCCCTGGCAGGAGCGGCGGGAGCATTGCGGGCGTTGCGAAGGGTGCGGGCATGATCAATCCGCTTTTCGCGACAATGCTCTCCTTCCTTTTTACTGATTGCGCTGTACCGGACGAACAGATGAAGGGGTTGATTCCTGCAATGGGCCGGGAGAGCTTCGAGAGGATAAGCGTGGACGGAGACACGAGCACCAATGACACGGTGATGGTCTTCTCGCGGAGAAGAGGAGTGCCCGTGTCTGACATGGCAGCATTCAAGGAGAAACTCCTGGGCGTCATGAAAGAGCTTTCTTTTCTGATCGTCAGGGACGGAGAGGGTGCGACGAAGGTCATCCACATCAGCGTTACCGGAGCAAAAAGAAGAGAAATCGCCGCAAAGCTCGCGCGCAGGATCTCCGTTTCACCGCTCGTTAAAACGGCATTTTTCGGCTGCGATCCTAACTGGGGAAGAATCATTGCGGCGGCCGGCGATGCCGGGGTAGCTATCCGGCCGGAACGCATGGAGATCAAGGTGCAGGGGGAACGCCTGGCGCTTGACGGCGTCGAGGTGCCTTTTTCCGAGGAGAAGCTTAAAAAATTGATGGACAAGAAAGAGATAGAACTCGTCGTGGACCTTCACGACGGGAAGGCAGCGTACGATCTTTTCACAACCGATCTTACCTTCGACTATATCAAGATAAACGCCTCCTACAGAACCTAGTTTAATTGGTTCCATTGGTTTAATTAGTTTCGTTGGTTAGAATCGGTTCAACTAATCAAACCAATCAAACCAATAGAACCAATTAAACCAATCAAACTAATTCAACTTTGATTCTTGTTTCTCTGCCGCACTACTTCGTAGACAGCAATCGCAAATGACGTTGCGACGTTGAGGCTGGGGAAGTTCGGTGCTGTCGGTATGCGGGCGACTTCGTCGCAGGTCTCGCGCGTGAGCCTTCGCATACCTTCTTCCCTTCCGAAGACCAGGCAGAGTGGGATCGTGAGATCGAGCTCCCAGAGGGCCTTCTCGCCACGCTCGTCCAGGCCGAAACAGAACACGTTTTCTTTCTTGATGGCTTCAAGGTATCTCGCCAGATTGGTCACCTGTGCGACTGCGATGTGCTCGGTTGCGCCCCTGGCCACACTGGTCACCGTTTCAGTAACACCGCATGACCTGTCTTTCGGCAGGATGATTGCGTCCATCCCGAAACAAGCCGCTGTGCGCAGCACATTGCCCAGGTTCTGGGGGTCCGATATCCCGTCGAAGGCGCCGAAAAAAGGGCCTCGCATTGAGCCGAGCTCTTTTACAACATGCTTTACCAGGCCGTCCGGCTCCCGGTAAATGAATGCTTCTCTCTCGAGGCAGACGTGCGATCGATTGTCCCTGAAACGCCGGGCAAACTCTTCGCGAGGAAGAACACGGAAAGAGACACCGAGCCTTCTAGCCTCTCGTATCACCGTGTCGGCTGCCCGCTCGTAACCGGCTTCGATCCATATTCTTTTTGCCTGCTCCGGGTGGGTGCGTAAGGCTTCGAGGATGCTATTTCTGTTGTCCAGAAGAAGCACGTCCTATCTCCTCTTCGATTTGCTCCAGCGTCTCCTTTGGATTCTTTGACGTAAGCACCGTTCTGCCCAGCACGATATAGGTTGCCCCTTTCCGGACAGCCTCTGCGGGCGTGATAGTTCTTTTCTGGTCGTCTTTGGCCTCCTTGCCCTCGCCGATGCGCACCCCCGGAGTGACTATGATGAAGTCTTTCCCGCAGAGGGACCGGATTGTCTCTATGTCGTGGCCCGAAGCTACGACACCGTCGAGGCCGGCTTCTTTGGTCAGTAAGGTGAGCTTGCGCGTCCATTCAGCCGCCGTCACGTTGAGCCCCAGTCTCTGCAATTCGCCATCGTCCATGCTCGTCAATACGGTGACCGCGATGACCTTGGGGCGCTCCAACACGAGCTTCTTTGACGCCTCGTGAAGCGCGGTGCGCGTTTCCTGCATCATGGTGAAACCCCCTGATGCATGCACGTTGAACATGTCCACACCCAGTTTCATGGCCTCTATTCCGGCCTTGGAAACAGTATTCGGTATATCATGGTATTTCAGGTCGAGGAAGACCTTTGCCTTGTTTATCTTGATGAAGTCGATGATTTTCGTACCGCAATGGGTGAAAAGCTGCTTGCCGACCTTGAACATGCCCACCTGATCCTTGAACTCCTTGACAAGTTTCTGGGCCTCCTGAAAATGCTCCAGGTCGAGGGCCAGTATCATTCTTTCCTTGGGATCCATGCGGTTTGTACGCTCCATAAACGACTCCTTTCTGCCTCATTTTTACTCTATTTTGGAGAAGATGTAAAGGAGAGATGGTGATTCTTTTACCCCCCCCGTGGAGGCGGCCAAAACTTTTATTAAAAATATTTAATTTTTTTCTTGACAGGCTGTGTGCAGGTTGTTATAAGTAAGATTAAAAAGCTTTAATGAAAGGAGGGAAAGGAGGTGAGACGCATTTTTGCAGTAGGATCCAGGCTCTTGCTGGTATCTAAAATTTAAGAGAAGGAGGTAGCATGAAAAAGGTACTTATTTTGTTTGTTGCTGTAATGCTCGCCCTCCCTGCAATGAGCTATGCCGGAAGCGTGGACAGCAGATGGGATCTAACCATCGGCGGTATGGTGAAATTGGATGTCCAGTGGGCGAATCAGACGGTCAACCCGCTCACAACCTTTGCTGAGAGAGATAGCGGTACCTGGGTTAGTGCGCGGGCCAGTAACAACTCCCTCACCTGGGGCGCGGGCGAAACAAGGCTTAACTTCCTCGTCAAAGGCCCTGACACCTGGGGCGCGAAGACGTCGGCCTTTATCGAAGGCGACTTCGCGAGACAGGCAGTGTACAGCCAGGATGCGGCTACCCGGTCAGAAGTCGAGTCTTACGGCAGCTTCGGGCTGAGGCACGCATTCATGAAGTTCGACTGGCCGACCTTCAGCATCGTGGCAGGCCAGACATGGTCGGTTCCGGGCGTCATGCCCTGCTTCTGCCTCTTGACGACGAGCGACTTCGGCGTTTTCAACAAAGGTTACTTTGTGCCGGAGATCTACGGGGTATGGCAGGCAACAAAGACGTTCTCAGTCACGGCCGGCGTGATGTCGCCATACGATGCGACTAAGGGAGTCGGCGGCACGCCTACCAACGGCGTTTCCCTTGACCAGGCAACCTACAGCAGTATCCCGGATGTCTTCGCGGAGTTAAACTACAAGACGGATTCGTGCGGTAAGATCGGACCGTGGATGCTCCAGTTCGGCCTGGGCGGCCTTTGGGGACGGGAAAAAGACCTTGCCCCTAGCAGCTTCGGCGGCCTTACCAGCTCCCCGGCGAGCAACTTCGGCCAGTTCTTTGACAGGGCCGGATATGACAGCAGCAATGTCCAGACATGGCTGCTCACATTCAAGACTTACATCCCGATTATTCCTGAAAAAGCCCCTGGCAAGCTTGCCCACTCCCTCGGCTTCGCCGGCTCCGGCTTCACAGGTCAGAACGCGCGCGAGCTCTTCCCTCCGTCTCCCTTCTTCGGCGGTATGACCTCGTACAACAGGGCTTATGGCAACCTGCCTAGCACTTACCTTGGTTCGTTCACCGGCGGGTTCCAGGGCCAATCCGATTACCACGCGCCGGTTGTGTCGGGTGGATGGGGCGAGCTTTTCTTCTACTGGACCGACACCCTCTGGTCAGGCTTCTATTACGGCCAGGCGCAGATCAGGAAGAGCGCGGCGAGCAGTGCCAACACCGGCCTTCAGAACGGGTTCTCCACCGTGGCGGTGACGAGTGGAGGAAATGGGACCACGACAAGCTATGTCACCCTCGGAGATCTGTCGGCCTTAGCCAACGCTCCAATAACCACGGTTGACAAGCAGGTGAACTACGTGGTCAACCTGATCTACGATCCGAACCCTGCGGTAAGGCTCGGCATCGAGTACTCTTACATCCAGACCCACTACCCACTCACCGTGTCGGGAGCAATAGCCACATCAACCGGTGTAGTTGCGATCCCGGCCAACGCGTTGAAGAACTCAGGCAACCTCAGTGTTCTCCATTTCGCCGCTCAGTACTTCTTTTAAAAAAAATCTCACGCTGTTTCACAAGGGGGCCCGCTCGGCCCCCTTTCTTTTGTGCGCCCGGCAGGCCAAGGCTCTTATCATTGATGTCATTCATCTCATCCATGCACATGTTTGCGTAATCGTCTTGACGTCGAAGCCGCACTGACCCGGAACAGACCCGCTCCGGGCCTCATATGCTTCAAGAAGAGAATGGCTGAGTTGCAGTCGTCAAGTCGGCGGTTGGCACTGCGGCGCGGCAAGAGATCAATTGACAGACCGCAGAAAAACCGCATAGAATAATGGTGGCCGGAGTGGTGGAACAGGCAGACGCGTCGGACTCAAAATGCTAAAAGTGGCATTTTTCTAAGATCGGGCTCTAGCTTGGATATTTAAGAGAAACGTTGTCACAGTAAGGGAAATCGGCTTTCTATTCCTTCCGTTATTTTCTATCTATTCATGTACTTTGAGATGCCTTCTGCTACAATTCTGCTACAGTTCAGGTAAACTATCACCCCGCCTTTCCGTAGGGACTTTGTCACTTAGTTCTTCCTGAGCTCGCGTTTCTTATATTTTCCTCCGCTGACCGTACCCATTCGCCATTACAGGTGGCAATCGCGCACCAGCAGAGCCTAACACGTCAGTTCTGTTCCCCGAAAAAAGGGAAATAGTCGGCGGAACGGAGGTTCTCCTTAGGCCTGCGCCCTAAAGGAGTTTTAAATCGCAATAAGCGGGGCTGTCCACCGAAGGATCCGGCAAGGCGACCGACGGGCGTCCATCTAGCGCGCCGGCCTTTTTAACGGATAGGCAGGCAGCGAGTGCCGCCTGAGATCGCGGATAAACGCCTGAACTGCCTCATGGGAGCGATACTTTGCCATATCGTATGTGTCGAAATGCACGATTTCCTGAAGGTCACGCCTGTACGGGTTCTTCGGCTCCATCGCGGGGTACCCGATGGGGACCAAGCTGAAAATTCTCAGGATGGCGGGGACACCCAGGGCCGGGCGGATCAGGTCCTCGTAATAGCGGTCGACCGTCACCCACTGTGAGCCGAGACCGCAGGCAGCCGCGGCCAGATGGATGATCTGGGTCGCGTTGGCTATATTCTCGTCGACCACCCACCGGCGGTCGGTCAGCCGGTTGAGCGTGGTAGCCTGCGCCGTCCTCGGGTCTCCCAGCACTGCGATGATGACAGGGGCGTTACTGAACCTTGAAGGCGGAATAGAATCGGGAAGGTTCCGGTACCAGGGCTGACGCATCTCGTCGGTCCTGCTGCTCTCTATGGCCGCCGTCTGTTTTTCCGATTCGGCCCCTGCCTCGTAAAGCTTCTTCACGATCTTTCGGTCCCTGACAACAATGAACTCCCACGGCTGGCCGTTCGCGCCCGACATGGCCCAACGCGCCGCCTCGAGGATTTTCCAAATAAGTTCTTCCGGCACAGGGTCCGGCTTGAACTGCCGGATGCTACGCCTCTTTCGCGCCAATTCTAAAAACTGATCGATGTTCATGTTACCTCCGTCCTCAATACCCTTCCGCCGCGAGGATAACAGCGATCACGCCGGCAGCGAAGGCAGATCCCGCCAGATAGATAATTACCGCGCCGAAGCCTGACACCTGGAGAAGAAAGCCGGCCAGGGTGGGGGCGACGGCAGCCGCGAAGGAGGAGATGGAAGCGGCCACCCCCGTGGCCACACCGATGGAGCCTTCCGGCAGGATGCTCTGCAGGAGCGATTGGAGCATGGTAAAGGATGGCTGTATGCAACAGAGCGCGACGATGAGCACCGCCAGGGCGGAATAGGGATTGACCACCAAATTGCCGCCCACATAGATGAGAATGCCGCCCACCAGGAAACCCCCCGCGGCGAAAGGGGCTCTCCTCATGAGCCGGTCGGAGCAATAGGCCACGAGGAAGATGGCGAGGAGCACAAAGAGGAAAGAGAAGGAATAGACGTAGCCGGCCGTCTGGAAACGAAAGTGACGTGCATTCTGGAAGTAGGTGGGCATCCATGTGGTCCAGCCATAGAAGAACATACCGTGCCCGCACCAGGCCGCCGTGATCAGCCAGAAACGATAATTGCCGAAGATCCCGCTGCCCTTCACCCCCGTTTTTGGAATCTCCTTCGACTTTGCCCATGACCCCTCTTCTATGAGAGTCGTCTCCTCGTCGCTGATACGGGAATGCTGGCGGGGCTTGTCCTTCATGAGGAAGATGACGAGCGGCAGCGGGATCAGAATGGAGAGGCCCGCTAACGTGTAGAAAACCATGCGCCAGCCGCCCATAGCGATCACGCCGACCACCAGGGCTCCGGACAGCACCTGACTGATCGTCATGCCGTTCAGCCAGACCGCGTTGGCCCGCCCCCGCTCTTTCAAGGGAAACCAGTTGGCGACAAAGGTATTGGCCACGGGAAACAGGAAGCCTTCGCCGATACCGAGCAGGCATCGCGCAGTGATCAGGGCGCCTACGGTGTGGGCGGCGCCGCTCAGGACGAGGGTCCCGCCCCACATCACCAGCCCGCAAATAGCGGACGCCCGGGGACCGAACTTCCTCACCACGTATCCCCAAAAGAACTGGGATGTAGCGTAAAAGACAAAGAAACCCGACATGAGCAGACCCGTCACGGCGGGTCGTCCGACGAGAAGCATGTCCTGGAGAAATTTCTTGTTCGCGATGACGATGGAGATGCTTACTTTATCTACCTGACCGATGATGACGATGAGCAAGAGGGGGATGGAGACGAACCACCATCTCAACCGCGGAACGCCCCTAGGAGCCCTGACCGGTGCGGTCGCTTCCCTTGCCATGGTCTGTCTGACCTCCTCCTTTGCTGCAATGCTTCACATAGCCTGCCCGTGGGACCGAAGGCCATTTCAAGGTGCTATTCTTAAGCAAAGCCTATTATACCTTAACGGGTCTGTCAATATGAAAACACCGATGCGCTATCTATTCAAAAGGTGATGGTATATGCAGCCCCGCGGTCCTTCTTTTCCTAGAAGGAGGTGCGTTCCTTGAGGTAGCTGATCCAGCTATCCGGGTACATTGCGGGTGGAACTTCCTTTGGATTAAGCTAATAATCAATGCTTTCTTTGCACTTATAATGCGCAACTCTGTGAGGCAAGTGGGATTTTCACACTTCCAGAAGCTGTGGAATGTCCGCAACCTTGTCACTTCGTTCCAGCAGTGATATTTAGCGTAATGAGGACCATCTCTTCCTCGGCCAGATTCCTATACCCGTGGACTACACCTGCCGGGATTGCGGCCACAACACCCCCCTTGATCGGGTAGGCCTCCTCCGCCACCCAACCTTCTCCATGTCCTTGAAGAAAATAAAAGATGTGGTGGTAGGGATCCCGGTGGGCAGCAAATTCTCCACCCGGCGCCACCCTGACAAGCATGGTATTGATAATAGGAGTTCCCGGCGGAACCAAAGGCGATGCTACAATGCCCGTCGTCATGTCTTTGCGAAGTGGTTCCCAATCTGATTCATTCAGCTCGTAAATACGTTTTTCCATCGGGCACCTCCCGACAAAATTTCCAAACACCCTGTACGTCACGCCCGGTCGGAGCTACTCGTCATTCGCCGAGTAAGAGTGCGGGCAACAAACCTTCGTAAAGGGGCGTCTTGACACCGACAACGATGGCGAAATAGACGCCGGCGAAGAGTACCACCGCAAACGTAGCCGACATCACCCAGCCCTCTTTTCGTGACTTAAGGAACAGAAACGTGAAAAGTGGGATGGCGGCGTAGTGGCCGAAAAGATAGGTTCCGACCACGAAACCAACCAACCAGGAAGATATAACGAAGAACCGACATTGAGCTACCCGCGGATCCACTTTCTGCTTCTTTTTCTTGTGCAATTCCAGACCCGAAGGGGTCTCCGCTGCTGCAGCAGCTTTCCCGCCCGTCCTTACTAGGCCGATTATTAAATTACTGACCGCGAAGATGAAGCAGAGTCCGGAAACAAGCAGCGGGATGAGCGCCGCCTCAAATTCGAGGAACAGGGCTGTGATAAAGATACCGCCAAAAAAGATGACCCAAAAAATATCAAAATAGGTTTTGGCTTTTAGCTTCATGGCATTAACCTCTCCACATAGCAGGCGTCGGCGTGGTCTTGGTCTTCCTGAGCCGTTTCGAGATGATCGGATAGAAGACGGTGACAATCATGATAAGCAACAGCACGAAGGCGATCGGACGAAAGATGAACTTAGGTCCGTAAAGATCGAGAGCGAGCATGAGATTTCTCTCCGAAATCCTCCCGAGGACGATACCGAGGAGCAGAGGTGCTCTGGGGTACTTGCAGACCTTCATCCCGTAACCGAGGAATCCTGCTACCAGCACGACGACAAGGTTGCCAAGGTTCCTGGTGGTGAGATAGGCGCCCATGCCCGCCGACACGACGATAAACGGGATAATGAGCGAGGTACGGACGAACGTCACCTTCGCGAGCTTCACCGCGAAAGGAAGACAGATGATGACGGCGATGATATTAGCGATAACCAGCACCCAGATCATCGAGTAGACGAGGCTGAGGTGCTTGGTGAACATCTCCACTCCCGGAACGACACCGAAAATCAGGAACGCACCCAGCAGGATGGCCATGGCAGCCCCCCCGGGGATTCCGAAGGCGAGAGTTGGAACGAGGTTGCCTCCCTCCTTAGCATTATGAGCGCTGTCCGGCGCGATGACGCCATCTACAAACCCTGTCCCGAAGAGTTCCTTGTGTTTGGAGGTTTGCACCGCGTGCCCATACGTGAAAAAAGAGGCGGCATCCCCGCCCAAGCCGGGGCACATCCCGATCAGTGCGCCCAAGATGCTGCAACGCACAACCAAGGTCCAGCGGCGGATCGCGTCCTTTATGCCGTCTATGACCCCTCCTCCTTTCTGCTGCACGGTGACGGCCTGTTCGCCGGCAATCGATTTTCCCCCCTCCACCGCCATCTCGATGACCGTGGCCATGGCGAAGAGGCCGACGACTATGACCACCAGGGAAAGGCCTTCATAGAGGTAGAGGCAGCCATAGCAGAAGCGAATCGCGCCTGTCTGCGGATCCATGCCCACGTAAGAGATGATGAGACCCATTCCTCCTGCCATAAGGCCCTTCAATATGGAATCGCCGCTCATGAGGGCGATAAACGTGAGGCCAAGAGCGGAGAGCATGAAGAATTCGGCAGGCCCAAAGGAGAGAACGAGGGGCCTCACGATAGGAATGGCCAAGCCCAGACAGACGGCCCCGATCACGCCTCCAACCATGGAGGAAAACAGCGCGGCCCCGAGAGCCCTTCCCGCCTCCCCTTTCTGGGCCATGGGAAAACCATCGATGCACGTTGCCGCGTTGGGGCCCGTCCCCGGAGTATCGAAGAGGATCGCCGGGATGGAGCCGGACGTGTGAACCACCGAATGCATACCCAGCAAGAAGGCAAACCCGGAGACCGGGTCCATGCCGAACGTGAACGGTATCAGAAGCGCGAGTGACGTGGGACCTCCCAATCCCGGGATCATCCCGAATATCAGTCCGATGGGGATAGCCAGGAGCATATATCCCACGGCCGGCCAACTCAGGACCGAAAAAAGACCACTGATCACAACATCGAACACAGCATCATCCCTTTATTCGTTCCTCTGATCTGCCCGCAATCTCGGTGGCTCATTGTTTCTTGCCGAGGATCTTTTTAAGCAACTCGACGTTCGCCGGGGGCTGGTTCATGATCTCCTGTGCTAATTTCGTCACGTCGTCGCCGTACATCGGATCGAACTCGAACCCTGCTTTATGACCTTCCTTGGCCAGGTTCGGGTCCGTAAGGGCTTTCTTGTAAGCTTCCCTGAGTACTGCCAGCCTCTCGGGCCGGGTATTCGGCGGAGCGGTCGTCAAACGGCCAAGTTCACCGAGTTGGTCCACCAGCGCCAGGAGTTTCAGTCCGTTTTCATCCTTGACGATGTCGTAAACCGATGGGATGTCGCCCTTGACTCCTCTTATGGGTCTCTTGGTCAGTTTGAGCAGGACCCGGGCCTCCCCTTCGTTGATAAACGTGAACATGTTGTCGTAGGAATTAATGGTGGCATCCACGTCGCCACGCATCAATCCCATATTCAAGTCGTTACCGGGGTAACCGGGGACGGCCTTGAGATGCTTGGCACCCGTGGCAGCGATGAAAATAAGGGTCTCATTATGGCCCGAGCTCCCCACGCCCGAAGTGCCCATCCTGATCGTTTGTTTGGCTTCCATGAACTCTTTAATCGTCTTGTAAGGGGATTTCTTGGCCGCGACCAGGACCCGTGGCTCGGAGGTCGCCTTTCCAATATAGTTGAACTTGGCCATATCGAACCTGACCCCCTTTAACCCGATAAGCTGGGAAATGATCAAACCCTTGTCGAAGGTGCCAATGGTCAGGCCATCCGGTTTGGCGAAAAAGGTCTCATTGGCCCCTATGATGTGACCGGCTCCCGGAACGTTCTTCACGACGATCGTGGACCCGGGGATATATTTCTGCATGTGCCGGCCAATCAGCCGGGCGTAAGCATCGTACCCCCCTCCCGGAGTGGTGGCAACGATGTAGTCAATCACCTTGCCCTTATAAAAATCGATGGGCGCAGGAGCGGCCCAAAGGGTAGGCGCAAAACATATGACGAAACCAACTATTATCATAAGAGGGGTTACACGTCTTGCTCCCATCTCTTTTCTCCTCTTTACAGAGAGATTCATGGAACTCATCAACCCAATCCCAGAACATCCTTCCACTTCGCGAAGGTCTTGTCCCTCAATTCTTTACTATTCTCAGCCACAGGCGGAAACGCATCTTTCCAGTTGTATGGCCGGCATGCGTCGATGATTGCCCTGGAGTTAAAACCTTTCATCCCTTTCGGGATAACCGGGTCCAGAGGTCCGCTCCAGCACTTCCTCAAGATATCAATGTCTTCCGCGACGTCACACCGGGTGGACATGGCCCAGACTACGTCAAAGAGATTTGACGGATCAATATCCTCGTCGACCACCACCACAAACCGGTTCAGGTATCCGCCCGCATGGCTCTGCGAGGCGATGAGGGCCGCCTGGCGGGCATGCCCGGGATATGTCTGCTTGATGGAGACGACGTTGAAGAGCCGCCCGCCGCCTGATTCGTGGCACCAGACACCCTTCACGTTGGGTACCCCGCATTTCTCAAGCTCCTCCCAGATCAGAGCTGATTTCACGATTCCCTTACTGAATGAATAGTCTGAAGGCGGACGACTCGGTCTTGAACACGTGAGTATAGGGTTGTTCCTATAGTATACGTTCTTGACCCGGATCACCGGTTCTTCTCGCGCTCCGCTCCCGTAGTAACCTGTCCACTCCCCAAAAGGACCCTCCTTCTTCCGGTCATCCCAAACCGCTTCACCCTCGAAGGCAATCTCAGCCCTTGCCGGAATAGGTAAGCCCGTGTATTTTCCCAGCACCACCTCGATCGGTTCACCCTTGATGGCTCCGGCATACTCGTACTCGGAGAGCCCGTAAGGTATTTCGTTACCCGCCGCAAGAAAGAGAAGAGGATCGTGGCCAACGCAGACTGCCACAGGGCAAGGTTGCTTCCGTTCAAGATAGAGGTCCCGATGGATACGACCGTGTTTTCCCGGAGAGATGAAAAAGGCGGTATGATCCTTCCCGTGAACCATGACCCTGTAGGTTCCCAGGTTGACCCACCCCTCGTCGGGATGTTTGGTGATGACCAGGCAGTTCGTGCCGATATATCTGCCTCCGTCTATCTCGTGCATCATTGGTACCGGAAACTTGTAAAGATCAACATCATCCCCCGAATCGATGTTCTCGAAAATGGGACCTGTTTCGACAACTTTTGGCGAGATAGATTTCAGATCTTTTGTTTTTCCCCGGTAGGCTGCCACCAGCTCGGTACCGTTCCTTATGTTGTCAAAGCCGAGCGTCAGGGCGGCGCGCTGAACAGAGCCCGTAGCCCCAAAGATGGTCCTGAAGCCCACGGGATAGCCGGGTATCGACTCGAAGAGGACGGCGGGCGGCGGGTAGGGGCTCTCTCTCCCGAGCAACTCCGTGATTGCCCCCATTTCGAGGTTCCAGTCGGCGCCTTTGATCCTCTTTAACTCACCCAGATCATCGACTAATGAAATCCATTCTCTCAGATCTTTATATGTCCGCGACATATACTCCTCCCTTATGCTTCTAAAGTCTGTTTATTCTCACGAGGAAACCATTTTTATGGATTACCACTAATAATACACAATGTCGAGAAAAATGGTGGAAAAATGGTGGCGTTGCGCATTTCAGCCTGCTATGCGCAGGAACCACGCCCCACCGCTTTTTTCAAATTCTGCGACGAGGATAAAGTTACGTAACACCTATTCGTGCATCGGCGTGACACTACAAAAAGTGAACATTACGAAGAGAAACAAATAACGACTGTCTTTAGCGGCGGTCGCCTGCGTGCGCCGTTGCGACGATGAACGCGTGTCTGCCTGCATAACTTCGGGATCTTGCTACTCGACCGGAGACGTGACGTCATCAGGCGATGACATAGCGATTCCACGTCGACCAAGCTCGCAGAGCCGCTGATTCAGCTTCATGACCCCAGCCTTCCTGAGCTTTATTTTACACGGAGCTGATTACTGCTCACTACCTCTACTTGAATGTAAGGCCGATAAGCGGCCAGTAAAGCGGCACCAGTACCATAAGCATAAACGCCTCGACGAAGAAGAGCACGATACCCAGCTTAAATAGATCTTTAGCGGTAAATGTACCAAACGCGTAACCCACGATCAGAACGGATGATTGGTACACGAAGACCTTACCCCCTATCGAGAACCCCCAGACCATGCCCAGGGTAACGGGGTTGAAGCCATTCTTCAGGGCAAAGTCCATCAGGGCCGGCATGGTCGCGCTGACCATCGAACCCTCGTTGCCCAGAAACAAGTGAAACACGTTGGCGTACACATACAGGAGCGGGGCCGCCAGGAAGGAGGAGCTGTACAGTACGGGGGTCATCCATTTAAAGAGGACTGCGGTGAGCGTCTTTAAGACTCCGGTGTCGGAAATCACGTATCCCATCGTCAGAACGCCACCCTGGAAGAGAAGGATCGAGACGTTGACCTTGCTGAAATCTTTGCTCTTCAACGCGCCAACCATCGGCAGGCACGCGACCAAGCCCGCCCCCAAACCAATGATCGAAGCATTGATGTGGTGCAAGAAATCGGTCGCGAAGAGCAAGGTAGCCAACAACATGATGATTAATGCTTTAATCTCCCCCGCTGACATGGGCCCCATCTTCTTTAACTCAGAACGGCAGTACTCCGCGCCTCCTTCCAGCACAAGCTTTTCCGGGGGGAAAAGTTTTAATATAATATACCAGCTGGCCACTATGGTCAGCACGACACCCGGCAGATACGCGATTAACCACAGACCGTAGGATACGCTGACCTTGCCGAACTGTTCGATCAGTCCCCGGGCCAGTATGGAGCCAGCTCCGGCGATAATCATTTTGTCATACAGGCCCCCCTGGTAGGTCATCGCAAGCATGAGACCTCTGGCGATGTTGCTATTCTTGGCCATGCCGTAACTTTGTATCATCCCTATCGAGATGGTGCAGAGAAGCGTGACCCTGGCCACCCCGGATGGCACGAGAAACGTGAGCAGGAAATTGAGCACCATCATACCTACGAGGATTACTGAATAGTTACTGCCCAACCGGCAGATAAGATTGTAGGCCAATCTTCTGGCCAGACCCGTCGTTTCGGCCATGATGCCGAGAAGCAGGGCGCCAAAGACGAACCATGGGGCGTCGTTGGTAAAACCGATGAAAGCTTTACCCGCCGGGACACGGACCCAGATCCAGAAGAGCCAGCACCCCAGTAGCCCCGTGACACCCAACGGAATCGGCTCCGTAATAAACATCACCAGCATGAAAATGGTCACTCCGAGCGCCTTGCTTGCGGTCGGTGAGGAGGCGAACGGACCCCAATAAGCGACTAGCCCTAAAAGAACTGATAACAAGACGCATAAAAACCTTTTCACGTCAGGGCGAGCCCAGGATTGGAGGGCTGTTTCCTGCTTGGCATCACTCATAGAGATTCCTTACTTTCCAGTCATAAGCTCCTTCATGAGGTTCCCGTACTGGCTGAAAATCTTCTCTCTCAGCTCTGGGGACGATTGGGCAACTTTCGGAAATATCTTGATCCGCTCATAGGGTATGCACGCATCGATGACGGTGCGCGAATTATAATGAGCATCTGTTTCGTTCAAAGGATCGAGGCGGCTGCCCCAGCACTTCCTCGTGATCTCGATATCCTGTGCCGGATCACAGCGGGTACCCATCGCCCAGATCACCTCCTCCAGGTTGGAGGGATCGATGTCGTCGTCTACCACGATGATGAACCGGCCGATATACGCGCTCGGCGGTATCTGGGAGGCAAGCATACCTGCCTGTCGCGAGTGGCCGTAGTAACGCTGCTTGATGGAGACCACGTTGAACGTGCGTCCTGAGCCCGCCCCGTGCACCCAGACGCCTTTCACGTCGGGGCATCCGGCCTTCTCGATGCCTTCCCAGAGAGCTACCGAGCGGATGAAGCAGCGCTCGAAGAGATGGGAGTGCGGGGGCTTCTGTGAGGCAGCGCAGGTGAGTATCGGACTATTCCTGAACATCACTCTTTTTACCTTGAGCACCGGCTCTGCCTTCTGCCCTCCCGCATAGTAACCATTCCACTCGCCGAAGGGGCCTTCGGGGAGCCTGTCAGGCACTACCTCGCCCTCGAGCACGATCTCCGCACGCGCCGGGATGGGGAGACCGGTATACTTACCTTCGATGACCTCCACGGGTTCGCCCATCAATCCACCGGCGTAGTCGAACTCGCTTGTGCCCCAGGGGACCGTATTGCGGGCCGCATTGTAAAGGAGCGGGTCGACCCCGATGACAACCACGATCGGGCACGGTTTGCCCGCATCGAGCCATTTGTCTCGCTGGATTCTGCCCTGTTTCCCCTGCGAGATATAACAGAGACAGGTGTTCTTGTCCACGAGTTGTATCCGGTAGGTACCAACGTTGATCCAGCCCTCTTCCGGATCCCTGGTGATGACCGCGTCCGCGGTCCCGATGTAGCGGCCTCCGTCGAGCTCGTGATGAAGCGGCACGGGGAACTTGAACAGGTCGATGTCACTCCTTTCCATGACGTTCTCCATCACCGGTCCTGTCTCCACGTAACGCGGCGGTATGAGCTGCATCTCTTTCATTTTTCCTCGATAGGCGAGAAGAAGGTCCATCAGTTTTCCGTCTTCTTTGGGCAGAGGGAGGCCCAGAGAGAATGCAAACCTTCTGGGCGAACTGAGCATACCGTAAAGGCAGCGATACCCTTCGGGGTAGTCGGGGATACGGTCAAAGAGGAGGGCCGGCGACTTCTCAGCCTTCTCCCGGTAAAGAATCTCCGTAATGCCCCCCATGTCCTTGTCCCATGTGACCCCATAGATTTTCTTGAGCTCGCCGAAATCCTCCACCATGGAAAGAAATTGCCTTAAGTCCTTGTACGCCACCGTCGTCATCTTTTTCTCCTTTTTGAGGCCCTATTTAGCCCGGGTCAGTTTTATGGTGAGCAGGTTGTAAGCATCCGGACAGTTGGCAATCGCCTTGTCCACCACCCAGTGGCACGTGCCGTCAAACTGCATGACGTTCAACGTCGGAAACATTGCGTGAAAGAGCCAGCCGCACATGCCGGCGGTATTATGCGTGCTCACACCGAAAATGTCACCCACCTTGTGATTCGCGTTGCAGGTTCCCTAGAGGCCCATCACGTCTGCTCTGACCTTTCCTCCAAATCCAGGATCTCTGCCTTGTCACAAACAGGGGAGGCTCTGTGCGCACTAGCATTCGATGTGTCCACCACCGACCACCGTCCCCGGTGCAGGCGCGACGCAACAGACCACTTTCTTGCCCTATCTGGTGTCCGGCGCACCAACTGATTATTTCTAAAATGCTATCTCTCCGAACACTATCTGTCAATCCTAATCGGGCGCAGAAAGAGTGAGGTCACCATTTCGCCTTGTAATGTAGCTCGAAAAGAAAAAAGTAAGAATTCAACATTCCAGCTTGCTATATTCTAGTTCAGGCTTGAACTGGCCGAGGAAATAAGACTATATACCCTCCTTATCGCAGCTATGTATTCCAGCAAGCAATCTAAGGAGGGGGTCATGAGAGGTCCACGGCGAAAAAGGATGAAGGCGGTGAAGGAGAGTACCCTGCTGGTGACAGTAAGAGTGGCAATGGCTCAAGATTAACCCGGTGAGCAGCCTCAGCTTCTCGGTGGGCAACAAGAATGCTCGGACGCGGTGGTTGACTCCCGAGGAGCAGGAAACGCTCTTGAACTGCGCGACAAATCGTCATGGCTGAGGCCCTTGCTCATCACTGCTCTTCACACAGGTGTGAGGAGGGGGGAACTGCTGGCGCTTACCTGGAGGGATATCGACGGCAAGCAGAGAATTATAAGGATCGAGCGATCGAAGAACGGCGAGAAGAGGTCGATACCTATTTCAGAGACGCTGCAGGGCACACTCGGGGCCATCAAGGTTAGGGACATCTCGGGTAAGGTGTTTCCTATCGCTGTCAGAAGTTTGCGGGCTGCGTTTGATAAAACGCTTGAAAAGGCAAGGATCGAAGATTTTCACTTTCACGATCTGCGCCATACGTTTGCGACCAGGCTTGTCCAGAATGGGGTGGATCTGTACAAGGTCAAAGAGTTGCTCGGGCACAAAACGATTGCTATGACCATGCGGTATTCGCACCATTACCCGGAAAGCTTGAGATCATCCGTCGAGGTCTTAGACCGCTGCTACAATTCTGCTGCAGTTGGGGTCAGGGACAATTGACAGATGATAGAGAAACCGCATAAAATAAGGCGGGCCGGAGTGGTGGAACAGGCAGACGCGTCGGACTCAAAATCCGATGGAGCTTAGCTCCGTGGGGGTTCAAAGCCCCCCTTCGGCACCAATAATTTCACAGGTTATGTTTGATCCCCGCTTTTGAACGATGTGCTTTCAAGATTCAAGAACCACCCCTTCGTTCTTGGTCCGAATCCGTAGTGGCGATTCCCTTTCTCCGGCGTCTAAGTCTCTTAGACAGCATCGGCAGGAGGGCAAGTGTGGCGAGGAGGATAAAGGAGAGGAGCAGCCGGGGTGAGACCACACCGTTCGGCAATGAAATGCTTCCTATCTGGCTTCCTGCAAAGGTATAGACCAGACATGCGGGAAAGATGCCCGCGGCCGTAGCCCAGGTGAAGGTCCAGAGGGGCAGCCGTGTGAGGCCGCATAAATAGTTTACTAAAAAGAAAGGAAAGACGGGGATAAGCCGCGCCGTCATAAGGTAAAGGTAGCCGTACTGTTTGAGCTCGCGGTTAAACTGCCTGAATTGGGCCTCGTACCTGGCCTGTAACCAGTTGCCCAGTATATAGCGCGACAAAAGAAATGACAGCAGGCTGCCGATTGTAGCTCCGAAAGCTGCGTATATCACGCCAGGGAAGGTATGGAAGAGAACGCCCCCCGCGACCGTAAGGATCAGGGCGCCTGGTACGGCGAGGGCCGTCACGATGTAGAGAAGTATGTAAAACAGCACGCACAACGCATAGTGTCTGGCCACGGTCTGTTCGAGAAGGCTGCGGTGCTCCGTTAGGCTTGCGAACGTGAAGTACCTGCTTAGGCCGGAGAGATGCACTGCCGTTACGATTGCTATTAGCAGGAAAAGCAACAGAAGTTGCTTCGTGTAGGTTCTCATGAATTCGAGATGCGTCTCATCCTTCCTTGCCCGCGAAAAGCCTAGGTCGGATCAGATGCATCTTCGCCATCCGATAGGTGAGCGCCGTTGCCAGACAGCCAAATCCGTATTTGAGGCTGTGGGAAAAGTTGGTGGATGAAGCCTCCGGAAAGTATTTGGTCGGACAGCTGACCTCGGCAACGGTGTAGCCAAGCCACAGGATCTGGGCGATCATCTGATTGTCGAAGACGAAGTCGTTGGAATTCCTTTCAAAGGACACCTTCTCCAGCAGAGAACGCGAAAAGGCGCGGTAGCCCGTGTGATACTCCGAAAGTTTCGCGCCGGTCAGCAGGTTCTCAGCGAAGGTCAATGCCCGGTTGGAGATGTATTTGTACAAGGGCATTCCCCCTTTGAGGGCGTGACCGCCTAAGATTCTCGAACCCAGCACAAAATGATAGAGTCCGTTGCCGATCATCGAGACGAATGCGGGGATGAGCTTTGGCGTGTATTGGTAGTCGGGGTGCACCATGATAATAATATCACCACCCTCCAGGAGGGCCTGTCGGTAGCAGGTCTTTTGATTGCCGCCGTAGCCGAGGTTTGACTCATGCACGAAAACCTTGGTCCTGGGCAGCCCCCGCGCAAGGTTTACCGTCCCGTCGTTGCTGGCGTCATCGACCACAATGACGAGATCAACATAATCCTGTTCCAGCACCTCGCCATGTGTCTTGAGAAGCGTCGCCTCGGCATTGTAGGCCGGCATCACGACCACCACTTTTTTCTTCTGATACATACCACCTCAACGACTCAAGAATAACCGCAATAAAGCGGCCTCCGCGATTCCTCATGATTGACCGGATGCAAGGCCCTCTGCTACCAGTCTATCCCGTGGCTTCTCAAGGAGTTCCTTGCCCCTTCATGGCCAAGCCGTGCTGCTCTTCTCGTATCATCAATCGCGTGCTCACGGTTGCCGAGGCGGTCATAGGCCACCCCCCGGTTGTAATAGGCCTCCGCATACCTCGGGTTGATCTCGATAGCCCGGTTAAAATCCGCAATCGCCTCGGTGTACTTGCCGAGGCTACCATAGGCCACCCCCCGGTTGGTATAGGCCTCAACATACCTTGGATTGATCTCGACAGCCCGGTCAAAGTCTGCAATCGCCTCGGTGTACTTGCCGAGGTTTGTGTAGGCAACACCGCGGTCGGTATAGACCTCAATATACCTCGGATTGATCTCGATAGCCCGGTCAAAGTCTGCAATCGCCTCGGTGTACTTGCCGAGGCTGCCATAGACCGCCCCCCGGTTGTAATAAGCCGCCTCGTACCTCGGGTTGATCTCGATAGCCCGGCCAAAATCTGCAATCGCCTCGGTGTACTTGCCGAGGTTTGTGTAGGCAACACCGCGGTTGTTATGGATAAGGCTATTAGCATCGGCAACGTCCAGGGCGTGATCATACAGGGCGATGCTGTTTCGCCAGTACCCGACCTGTCTCCAGGTGATGAGGAAGAGGCAGAGGAGGCACGCTGCCGATAACGCGATGAGGGCCTCTTTTCGATAGGGCCATTTTTCGAAGAGCTCCGGAACGGCCCATGCGATGATGATGAAGAGCCCGACCAGGGGGATATAGGTATACCGGTCGGCCATGGCCTGGTTGCCCACCTGCACTATCCCTATGACCGGGACGAGAGTTCCCACATACCAGAGCCATCCCACGGCCGCATAGGGGCGTTTCTTCGCACCCCTGATGGCGAGCACCGTTATAGCGATGAGGAGTGCTGCAGAGCCCAGGACCTGCCAGAGCGGCCACCACCCTGGATGGGGGTAGAACACGGAAAGCTTCGCAGGCCAGAGCATCTTGACCAGGTAGGTGGCGTAGGAGACCAAGGCATTAGCCACACGGGCACTCGCAGGAAGGGCCCCAAGAGACCGCACCGCCCCCCCGTGCTGTTGGACAAGGTAGGTGACAATGCTCGAGAGCACGATCAGGACAAAGAAAGGAATCTTCTCTATAAGGAGAGGACGAATCAAGGGCCAGTGACCTGTCGGCTGCACAGGGGCCTTTACCGGACGTGTTCTGCTTTTATCCTTGGATGAGGGTTCCTGAGGCGGTTTCTGCTCCAGGCGCCGAAGGGGCCAGTAGTCCAGAAGGAGCAGGACAAAGGGGAGGGTGACGAGCATGGGCTTCGCCATCAGGCCCAAGGCAAAGCAGAGGATGAGGGCGAGGTAGCGCGTCAGTCCGGGCCGGGCAACATAGGAGACATACAGTCCCATCGTCAGCATCCAGAAGAAGGTGGAAAGGACATCCTTGCGCTCCGCTACCCAGGCGACCGATTCTACGTGGAGCGGGTGAAGGGAAAAGAGAGCCGCCACAAAGGCGCTCCGCCAGAATGCTTTAGTCATCCGGTTGAGGACGAGAAAGAGCAGGAGCGTACTGGCAAGGTGGAGCAGGAGACTGGTGAGATGATGCCATCCCGGTTGCAGCCCGAAGAGTTGCACATCGACCATGTGGGAGATCCAGGCCAGGGGATGCCAGTTTCCGGCACGGCCGGTGGCGAACGCCCAGAGGATCCCCTCCACGGTAAGGCCGTCCTGAACATGCCGGTTGTCGGTGACGTACTCCGCATCATCGAGCGTAATGAAATCGCCGCGCGTGACCTGCCAGAAGGCTCCAAAGGCGGCGATGATGAGGAGCAGGGAGATTATGAGCAGGTGCTTCTTTGCTGCTCCCTTTCTTTTGTCCTGCATGGGTCTCTTACTTGTTCCACCATTTCCAGACATCTGCCTGAGCTACCTTCCCAATCCTGTCAATGACAACATTTTCGATCCTTCCTTGCCGTTTTTCCACCTTTACTACGTAAACATCAACGATCCTTTGGTTGTACTGGTCAAAGGCAAGACGGCCCGACGGCGTTTCAATGCTGGGTGCGACTTTCCGTAGTGTGTCAGCGACCCGGTCGACATTCTCAACATCGCCTTTCAGGGCCTCGGCCGCGGCCCCGATCATTTGCGCTGCGACATATCCTGTCTCACTGTACTGAGAAGGAAGTCCATATTTCGCCTGATAAGCCTTCAGGAAGGCAAGACTTCTGGGGGTGTCCAGGGTGATAGGATAATGAGTCGGGGTGATATCACCGAGCGCAGCGTCCCCCATGCTTTCCAGATAGGGATCGTCTGATATGCTTACATAGCCGAATAGGGGAAGTCGTTTCTTCAAACCGAATTCCTGATACTGCTGGACAAAGCGAACCGCGTCCGTTCCGGCACACCAGGAGTAAACAGCGTCCGCCCCTTTCGCGTCGATTGCGGCCAGGAAAGGAGCGAAATCCATGGTACCGTATTTGGCATAGACCTCTTTGATGACCTTTCCACCAGCCTCCTCAAAGCCGGCTTTAAAGGCTTCCACGCAGTGGTGCCCCGCGGAGAAATCGGAACCGGTTATGACCACGTTACGATGGGGTGTGTTCTTCATCATCCAACTTCCCATGGGGTAATTGGTCTGATCGGTCGTTTCAACAACCCTGAAAATATTCGGGCTGGCTTTCTGCGGCGATGTTAATTCCCGGGTGAAAGCACAAGGATTAATCTGGATGACTTTCTGTTTACGGAGATAATCGTGGATGGCCAGTGCGACCCCACTATTCACCGTACCGACTATAAAATGCACTTTCTGCTGCTCTACCAGCCGCCGCGCTTTGGTTAGAGCCACGGTCGGATTGTTTTCGTCGTCCTCCTTTACCACCTGGATTGCCCGCCCCCCTGCCTTCTGACCAATCTCACTGAAATAGAGCTCCACGCCATCATTAACCCCCTTCGTCTGAAAGGGCACGTTGCCGGTATAGGGCAGGAGCAAACCTACCTTGATAGGAGGCTTCTCGGCCGCGAACAGGCCCGAGCCCGTTAGAAAAGAGATGCTGATGCATAAACTCAATCCCGCCACTAGCCAGTTCTTCTTCGTACTCTTCATCTTCCAACCCTCCCCCTTGCTGTTTTTTCATCCAGTCATACCCCACATTATTACCAATTAAAAGAAGGCTGTGCAACAGGAAAAGCAAAATTGAAAAAGCAAAGTTGCGCTGTTCAGGAAGCTAGCCGCGAAAGTCGACCATCTCCGGCCTCGCTATCACTTTTTACTGTTGGGTGGTGGTCAGAGTTGGCGATTCCCCGGGTCAGTGCAGAGGGGTAACGATCACTGCTTTAAAAGACCGGTCACGCTGTCACGACTATCTTGTTCTCCGTCTCCGTCGTCTGATCGGATTCTGCAACCTGTTTGTACTTGCTGAGTGGCTGGAGCGGAACCGCGGTGGTTACGGGAGAAGTACTCTGGACGCCCGTTTGGCGTGTCGAGGTCGGGTTGGGTGTAGCGGCGTCCGCACGCGCTTTTCCCTGCCTGAGGTTTTGTGCTGAGCCGGCTTGGGTGTTCGTCCGGGATCGCTTGCGTTTTCCCTGATGCGTCGCTGTCCGGGCCTTCTCAACTGCGTCCTTGCTGATCATATACTCCTTATACCTGTCAACCTTGCCGAGCAGCTTTTCCGCCGCGAGACCACTATTCTGCAGCTGCCACAGTTGCGACAGATGATCAAGAGTTCCTTTTCCTCCGACTCTCATCCGGTTTGCTTCTGCGCTAGGACCCCTCAGTGCATGGAGTGTGCCATCGATCTGCTTTCACCGAAAAGGCTCGGGTAGTAAGCTTTTGCTCATACAAGCATGAGTGTGCGGGGTCCTCAGAGAGGCCCCGGGTAGGAAAATAATTCCGCTCTCACCGTAAGGATCTGCACAGGCTGTCGAACGAGAAGACGGTTACCGCTCAGGGATTCTCGAGTTGGCCCACGTCAAACCACTCTGCGAGCATGGAAGCGTACTCAGGCTCCAGGTGGAGAGTCGAATAGAGGAATATGGTGGATGCCGATGTTGTGGTGGAGGAAATATCGCGGTACTCCTCCTCGACGGTCATGCGTTCCAGACAGTCCACGACCTGCTCGCGCGTAAGATCGAAGGGCGGGTTGGTGAACATATCAAGCGGAACCGGTCTCGGGTAAGAGGCGGAGCTTTGGCGGATGACTTCCGCGATGAGGCGAGCCGGGTCGCCCAATTTCTTAAGGAGCATTAGTGCGTATGCCTGAGTCATGTCTTGCGAGGAATAGTAATACCGAGCACCATCGTCTGACGGCAGCTCGTGTAAATCGCCGTACTGTTGAAGGGTCTTTGCAAGCGTGGAAAGAATATCGGTGTCCTGGTCCGTGGAGGGCGGTTGGTGCTGTTCGATAAACTGCCGACGAAGCTCAAATTCCGAGATGAGACGACCGGATTTACTGCAGTGACGAATCATCGCCGCAAGTGCATCGGCCGGCGCCGCTCCTTCGTCCGTGATGTTGCTATTCACCGCGTTTCCCACTCTTAATGGTTATGTTACATCGGGCAGAAGGTTTCGTCTACCCAACTCGGCGGCCACGTCGCGGAGCCCGACTCTTTGGTATGCTTTGGAAGTCGGCGCGCCGGTAGCTCTATCCCAGCCCATCTCCTCGTAGAACATGTCGATGGCCACCTGTATGTCCTTTCGGTCCATACGGATCGTTCCCTTCGAAAAGGGCGCTTTGTCCTTTGGATCCTCAAAGATCCATTCAGGGGCCACGTCGTGCCGCTGCCGCATCTGGCTCGTCTTCATGTCCCGTATCGTCAGCGCCCGGTGGAGGAGAAAGATCCGCTCCGCCACCTGGTCCAGCTCCTGGCGGCTTTTCCTGTCTCCCGTTGTGAGGCTGTAAAGCATCGACTCGATGGAGTCATCACCCCTATAGTCGCGCTCCTTGAGCGGCGAGGCTATCCAGGGGCCCATCCAGTTGCAGAGAGAGAGCGAATCGTGCAGTTCCTTGCGAAGCACTGACCACTTTGCCATCCTGGCCTTTGACGGATGCATGCGTGTGTACGCCCCTGCCGCGTCCACGGCATCCGGCGAACCCCAGATTTCAGCGGCCAGGCGCTTCTGTATCGAGAGCGGCAGTCCGTTACGAACGAAGTTGCAGTGCGAATGGCACTGAGCATCCCGGTTGTATTGCAGATTGATCAGCACTCCGCACTGACCGGCGTCCTCCGACGAATGATGCTTCGGGTGCCCCATTTTCCAGTAGGCCATCTCGTGATCTTTGCCCCACGTCTCTTCGGGTATGGCCCAGCGCTCCAGAAGATAGCCGGTGCCGAGCCCGAGCGCAGTAGCCAGTTCCCCGTCTTTCGCCGCGATCCGCGGCAGGAGCTCGAAGAGAAACGCCGGATCGCCTTTCTCATATTTGTCCCACGAGTAGCTCCTGAATTCGGTCTCGCTTAGCTTCTTCTTGATGAAGCCTTCATAGTAGAGCTTCTGGAAATCGCGCTGCAACTGGCTATAGTTGCACCAGATGCCGAGGTCATCGGCCAGATGCATGCCTACCATACAGGCTTCGATGTTGGTCTGGCCCCTTGGCCCATCGGGGAATTTTTTGAAGAAGGCGCGGCCGAAATTGAGGCCGGCGCACGTATTCTGCCCCACGTCAGGGATGCCGTATTTCGCTGAGACGGAAGGGACCTTGATCACGGCGTGGCACCTGATGGGGCAGCTTGTACAGCCTGATCCGCGAACCGTATACTGCCACGCCTCGTCGCCGAGGAAGAAAGCCGCACTGTTCGTCCGGTAGGCGATCCTGTTCAGGTTGTGGGGTTCGCACGTCCCTGTCGCGACTGGACGGGGAGCCGCTCCCCACACGCGTCCCTTTCCGCCTTTCCAGCGCGTGCTCGGGTTGTAGAGCTCCGCCCACGGCTGCGGCTCGCTCGGCACGACGTGCTGGTTGTTCGCCCCAAGGAGTGAGAGATGGTACTTGATCAGCTTCTCCCACTCGCCCTTGTCGCCTGCAATCCGGACGCTGCCGGTGCCAACGATGCCGATGGCCTTGAGGTTTTTGGAACCCATCACCGAACCGATTCCACCGGCAGAGTGGGAAACTGAGTTCATGACATTGGACAGAGGGACCAGATTTTCACCCGCCGGACCGATGGCGGCCACTACCGCCTCGGGCCCCAGGATCTGCGAGATTGCCAGGGTGGTGTTGCGAATACCCTGGCCCCAGAGGCGGCGCGCATCCTGGATCTCCACCTTTTGGTCTACGATCGACAGCCAGACAGGACGGTCTGCCCTGCCCTTGATGACGATCGCGTCGTATCCCGCGTATTTCAGTTTGGCGGCAAACTGCCCGCCCATGTGTCCGGTCGCGACCAGAGGCTGCGGCCAGCAGGTCGGCCAGAGGGTGGTGATGGCAGTGCGACCATTGCAGGGAACACCGGTCCCGGCCAGCGGTCCGACGGCGTAAATGATCCTGTTATTCGGATCGTGCGGCTTTGTTCCCGCAGGTACCTCGTCCCACATAACCTTGTAGCCTATCCCGGTTCCTCCCAGATAGTCCTTATACCGCTCTATCGTATCTTCGGTCCAACTACGGCCGGTGGATAGGTCGACGTGGAGCACCTTCCCGGCCCAGCCTCCGTATTTAGCCATTGCCCTTCTCTCCTTCCTGTTCTCTACTGCACTCCAGATAGGGCAAGGCATCGTGCTCCTCCTCGTAGCCCACGATCATTGCCTTTATATGGGAGAGCGGCGTCCGACCGAGCGTAGCCATGTAGACATGGACAACAAGGTAAAGGACGAACAGGTACGCGCCAATGACATGGATAGCATCGAGAAGCTTCACGATGTTCCAGGCCAGAATATATTTGCGCACGAGCAGTATATCGCTGAAGAGAAGGCCGGTGACCACGAGAACCGGCGTGAAGATGCACATGACGGCGCCGTACGCGAGCTTCTGAAGAGGGTTAAATTTCTCGTCGGGCGACGGCCGGTGAGGATTCTCTTCTCCCTTGAAGATAGACCAGACATAAAATTTTGTTTGGCTGAAGATCCCTTCGATATCCCGTCTTCTCAACCTGTAATGACGACCCAGATGATTGCTTGCAAGGCCGTAGATCAGCCAGAAGACACAGGAGGCAACCATTGTCCAGCCCGCATATCTATGAATGAGGAGCGCAGTACTGTGGGACGGCAGGTCGGGGATCCCGGCCAGACGAAGCTGGATGCCGGTAGCGAGGAGCAGTGTGACGGCAGCAGCGTTGACCCAGTGCCACACCCGGAGCGGCAGGGGATGGAGATAGGTTTTTTTCATCGTTTCACCAGGGTCCGCACCGCGCCATGCACAATTACCGCGAGGACCACCACGGGCAGGAAGATAGTGCCCAGCCGATCGATCCAGCTAAAGGTGGAGTCAGGCCTGGAGGAGAATAGACTCGGTTTAGCCGCTCCCGGAATCATCCGCGCACTTGGGCTCGCACTTTTTCGTTGACCGGGCAGGTGACATTCAAAACAGGCAGTGGCTCTGTCGCCCTGCGGCCGCGCTGTGGTGGAGACACGCGGAGGGATCTTCCCCGTCAAATCACGCCAGGATACGTAGCTGAGCGCCTCGGCGGGACACGCCTCGACGCATTTCGGTTTTCCGTTGCACAGGTCGCATTTGGTCGCCTTATGCGAATCCGGGTCAAAGGAGATCATCTCCCACGGGCAGGCCTTCAGGCAGATCTTGCAGCCTGTGCACTTGTCCATATTGACCATGCGTGCGCCGGTCGAAGGTGCTACCACAATCGCATCCTCCGGGCAGATGTTGGCACAAGGGACAGGGTGAGGACACTGTTTGCAGACGTCCTGGACGACCAGGCCGCTTCCCCAGGCGCCCTGTCCTTCCCGCCACGCAAACAGAGCGTCGGGGCCGAAGTTGATGTTACGGTCAACCTTAATCCGCGATAGCGTTGGCGCGGCTTTGCCGTCATTAAATTCGGTGCAGGCCAGCTCACAACGGCCGCATCCCACACATGTCGCCGGGTCTGCGATCACGATGCCCTGGGCCTTCTCCATAATGATCAGCGGCGTTGATGCACCTCGAGCCAGAAGGGGAGCGAGCGCGGATGCCCCCACAATTGAAATGCCGCCCAGTTTCAAGATCTGACGACGGGAAAACAGATGGTTCAGACGGGGGGAGCTTTCGGGCGGTTCAAACATGTCGTGATGCTTATCCATCGTGTGGGCATTGTTGTGCGTACCCAAGTCGGTACGAATTGTAAATTATAATACTTTCATCTTCTTTGTGCAAGGATGGCACAAGGGTTGCCATGCACAGATAGTTATTTGCGCTTAGGACTCATGGTTGCCGAGGTACTTCTGTCTCATCTTCACTTTCTCTATCTTACCCGTGGGATTTCTCAGCACCTCATCGAAAATGATCCGCCTGGGTCTCTTATACCGGGGTAGGTTTTTCTCAAAAAACTGGAATAATTCTTTTTCTGTCTCGTCGGATTCTGGCACACCGGGTTTCAGCTTGATCACTGCGGCAACAACCTCACCCAGCCTGCTATCCGGAAGAGCGATTACCCCTACGTCATGTATCTTCGGCTGGGCCTGTATGATCTCTTCCACTTCCGAAGGATAAATGTTCTCGCCCCCGGAGATTATCAAATCTTTCTTCCGGTCGACGATCCAGTAAAAGCCGTCGCTGTCCATCTTTACCAGGTCTCCCGTGTACAACCAGCCGTCCTTGATGGTCTCAGCCGTTTTTTCAGGATTTTTGTAGTATTCCTTCATCACGCCGTTTCCTCTAACGAGAAGCTCACCAACCCCACCTTGAGGTACCTCTCTTCCTGACTCGTCAACGACCTTCGCTTCCCAGTTGAAACCAGGCACGCCTATCGACCCAGCCTTGTGCTCATTCTCGATACCCAGGTGGATGCTTTGAGGCCCTGTGCCCTCAGTAAGTCCATAGTTCTCCTCAAAAAGCATGCTGGGGAATTCCTCTTTCAAATGCTTTACCAGGCTTGGCGGAACCGGCTGGGCACCGGTCATTACCAGCCTCCAGTGGCTCAAATCATAATTCTCTTTCTTAAGCGTGCCCGTTTCCAGCTCCGTTAGAATATCCTGAATCCAGGGAACAAGGAGCATGTTGACCGAGGCTTTCTCCTCTTCCATCACCTCAAAAATCGCCTTCGGCGTGATCTTATCGCCCTGGATGACCGCGGTTGCGCCGAGAATCAGGCTCGACAGCCAGTGTATGAAATCCCCGGTGTGGTAAAGCGGCTTGAGAATTACAAAGATATCGCCTTTTGTCCGAAGACCATGTACAACCTCTATGATAGCAGCGTGCTCCATGTTGTTATGCGTCAATAGAATGGGCTTCGGGGTACCGGTTGTCCCCGAAGTGAAATAGAGCCCGCACGGATCGTGCGGCTCTATCGAGACGTGAATCGGGCCGGGGGAGGATTGGGTGATCATCGTTTCAAGGCCCTCCGCGTCATCGGGCACTTGCCTGCCATTCACTATATAGCTGTCTTTGATCAGAGTCCGGCCTCCAGAGCTCCGCACCTTGTCTACGAACTGTTCGTCAACGATGGCTAGCTTGGGTTCAGCTACTTGCACGCAATGCCTGAAGTCTTTTTCATTAAATCGGAAGTTAAGAGGAACTACGATTGCTCCTGTTCGAACAATGCCTAGGTATACTTCGAGCCATTTGATTGAGTTCATCATCCAGTGCACAACCATATCGCCTTTCCTGATTCCCCGATCTCTTAAGGCATTGGCGATTCTGTTCACCCTGGCGTCGAATTCTTTCCAGGTGATCTCGGTTCTGAGCCCTTTACTCGGCACACGCTCGATCAGGGCAACCTTATCAGGGTACATTCTCCCGTTTCGCGCAAGCATTTCCGAAAGGTTCACAGACGACTCCTATGTACTTCGTCGATTTTTCGGGCCCAGGCGCGGATAGATCCTCTCCCGGTAAAGAATAGCCAGAAGTACAGCGTATCCAGCGATGTTTACAGGA
>DATFYE010000121.1:0-5817 GCA_035315185.1 Syntrophorhabdales bacterium
CTTACTACTGCAGGCTGTGTGGGGAATGTGAAGACGGCTGTCCCAATGGCGTGGCCATCAGCGTCATCAACCGCGCCCTCATGTATGCCGAAGGTTATAAAGAGTATGCGCTGGCAAAGGCTACGTTCGATGAAGTTCCTACGGCGTCTCTCTGCTCGTCCTGCGATGAATGCGTGGCCCAGTGCGTCAATGGCTTGAATATCGCCCAGAAGATGCGTCGGGCCCAGAGTCTTTTTGCGTGACGAACCGGATGATGCGCTCTTTATTGATTCTGACGGCTGTGCTCTCCATTGTCTCACCGTTACGTGCAGCTGAAAAGGCTCTTGAAAATGTTCTCCCGGCAGATTGCGTGGCTGGCTGGTCCATGGACGGTAAGGTGGCCACGTACAACCCGGAAAACCTTTATAAGTACATCGACGGGGAAGCTGAGCTCTATATGCCTTACGGGTTCCGTAAGGCTGCCACGGTGATGTACGCGAAACCGGGCGACAAGGACATAGGTATCGTGGTGAATGTTTTTGAGATGGGATCGTTGCTGGATGCCTTCGGCATCTACGCGAATTACCGCACTCCGGCATTGAAGCAGGCGAAGGCCGGAGCAGAAGGCTTCCTTGACGAATCGCAGCTCATGTTTTACCAGGACCGTTATTTCATCCAGATTGAGGCCTCAGGCGCCCTCACCGAAGGAGGACCTCTGTTTCGATCCTGTGCTGAGGCGATCTCGCGCAATCTGCCTGACAGTAAGCAAAAACCCAGAGAACTAGATTTTCTCAACGTGCCGGAAGCTGTTCCTCTGACAGAGAGATACTACGCTTCCGGTCTCCTTGGTCATTCCTTCTTCGGAAGGGGCTTTACCGGAGAGGTAATGATCGGGAAGGAGCAGGCAAAGTCGGTAGTCATGTTAGGCGAGTCAGAGGAGGCGGCTTCAGGCATCTTCACCGAGTATGGAAAATACCTGAAAGAGTCGAAGGCCGTACCGCAGGTCTCCATTGATAAGGGAGGTACGGCCCTCCACGTAATCGATCCTCTTTACAAGGGTGTGGTTCTGCAACAATCAGGCAAGTATGTGGTGGGAGTCGTGGGCCTCAAAGACCCTCACGAAGGGGACGCGATTGTAGCGCAGCTTCTGAAGCGTCTCCCAAACCGTTAACACCGATTCGCGTTCAAGCGTATACCTTCGTTGCGGCGACCCGGGTAGAGAGTTTTGGGCGCGCTCGGGTCCCCGCGACCCGCAAGGCCTTATTGATCCCAATAGTTCGAAAATGAGACGTTATTGTCGAGGTGCATTACAGAAGACGTACGGCCAGTGGTGCCGCATTTGATACTTCTGGACTCTTCAAAATCAAATCCCTCTTTTCAATAGAATGTTATGGTAATCGAGACAAGAGGGGGTGCAGCCTTACCGCACCCCCGTTAGTCGCAACACAATCGAGAGTCGAGCCTATTTCTTAGGAAGGAGATAGTTCGTGGCCATGTCCTTGCCGTAATCCCGCATAACCTTGGAGCCAAATTGTTCCAGGGGCGCGGAGGTCACGCGCTCCCGGAAGATAACCACCTCTACCTCCGGCAGCAGGCTTTGCAGTGCATAGGCCAAAGGAATGCCGTTCTCGACAATCTCCAGAGCGTGGGAATTTCCCAGCACCACGGTCAGCCCAAGCTCCTTGGCCGTCTGCACGAGGGGATGGTCCCTTCTCACCCGGCTGATGGACATCACCACCGTGTTGATGTCGGGGTACTCCTTCTTGAGCTCACGCATCTGCTCCGTGGTAAAACCGGTGTGCGGAAAGATGTGGAGGACGGTCTTTACCGGATCGTCAGGGGATCCGTTAAGGATCTGTGCAGCTGCAGCTATGTTGGTCTCTTGAAGGCCAGAAGACTGCCTCTGCTGTCGCTCCGTCTCCAGAATCGCCTTTTCGCGGGAGAGGTCGGCAAAGGCATTCACGCGGTCTACGATGTCTTGAGCCTTCTTGACTTCCGGAAGAGGCTTTCCGATGAAGACCACATTTCCCGGCACGTTACCGTACGCGATGTAGGTCTTGAAGGGCACGTGTCCGTGGATTATCCCGATGCCTGGATGTCGGCCATGGAAGGCCTCGTGCGCCTCGAAGATGGCCAGATTGTAGAGGCCGACGTAGCCGCGGAGCGGCACGCCTCCGCTGCTTGCCGCATCAGCAACAGGGTGATGAAGCACCAGCGCGTCGACCCCAGTCGCACCGGCGAGCTCGATTTCGCTCTCCGTACAGGTCATACCCACGGCAAGCTTGCGAACCACCATCTTCGGGTTCCCGACAATGAGCCCGGGGGTCTCGGTGACCGCCTTGCCCGGGATGTTCGAATGCTTCGTCACCACAAAGGGGTTCCCGGTACCGAACGGTGTTTCCGCCTTTATGATCACCCGGCCTCCTGTAATGACGTCGAGCGCCACGAGAACATCGGCGACGGTGGTAACTTTGTCCGCCGCCGCGACGGTCCCACTCAAGGCGGACGCAATAACAACTGCTGACAAAAGAGCAACAATACTTTTAGTGCGACTCATCTTTCCCTCCTTATAAAGACGTTTATATATAGTGTTACGGGCCGCAAGACTGAGGCTCGTGTTGATCGACAGTTAGATTCCGTTGCTCTCAGCTCGATCTACCCACGATAAAAGGTACACGGTAGAATAAGATTCGACCATAGGGGAAGAAGGCCTGTCAATGAATATCTTTGACAGGTGAGCGTCAAACGACAGGCCACGTTGTCTGCTATCCGCGGCGATCGACCACTCATCGTTTTCTGGGAGAAGGTGGCGGCTCAGTACCCTCTTGTTCGGGAGTCATGAACTGAACGGGTTTTTCAAAGGTGCGCAACGGCCTAACATTCATCGAGATCTTAAGCAGTCTTTCATCTGCTTCTCCCTGAAAGGCGCAATCTGTCTTATGCTCCAAACCTTATACCTTTAAACTGGCAATGGACAACGGTATAGAGCTGGAAGATTTGCTCTTTGATGACCCCGACCCGCATCCGGGTGATCCTGTCAACAGTCTTCGTGAGATCGAGAGTCTTCCTTTTAACGCTCTAACTCTTGTGGTAAACTAGGCGTTCCAGCCAACAGAGGGGACACGGGGGGCCGCTAGGAGCGACCTGGCACGGGCCGCGAAGACAACTGATCCTACAAGCACGAACAGGGGGTGTTTTTATGCGACTTGGAACACGCAGGTTCAGACTCTTTGCACTGGCCTTCCTATATGTGGGCTCCTTCGCGCTGTACTCAGTTGCCTGGGGGCAATCGATCTATCCTACAAAGCCTATAAACCTCCTCATCGGCTTCTCACCCGGCGGCACGACGGAGATCACGGAGCGCTTCCTTGCTGACATAGCGAAAAAGTATCTGGGGCAGCCCTTCGTCATTACCAACAACGGCGGGGGCGGCAGCGCGGTCGCTGCGGGGATCGTGGCGAAGAAGCCGCCCGACGGCTACAATATTCTAGGCGCGACGAGCACCACCTTTGTAAGGATACCCCAGTTCACAAGCGTTCCGTACAGCCGCCAGGACTTCGTGCCCATCATGCACTATGCATCGCCCCAGTCGTACATCGCCGTAAAATCGAGCTCCCCGTGGAAGACGCTGCGGGAATTAGTCGATTACGCCAGGAACAACCCCGGAAAGGTGACCTACAGCACCATGGGCATAGGGTCGCCCATGCACCTTGCCATGGAGTACATCGCTAAGAAAGACGGGGTCAACTTGATCCACGTGCCCTATCCGGGCACCGCGCCTGCCCTTACCGCCCTCCTCGGGGGCCACGTGACAGCCGACTCCGGCTCGGGCGACCTCATCCCTTACGCGCAGGACGGCACGCTCCGGTTGCTTGCAAGCCAAGGGGAAAGGCGGTCGAGGACGTTCCCCGATGTTCCCACCATGAGGGAGTTGGGCTACGATTTCATCAATGAGACGGTCTTCATGTTTGCCGCACCCAAAGGAACGCCCCGGGAGATCGTCAGCAAGCTCGACGACGCCTTCCGCAAGTCGATGACAGATCCCGGGTTCAAGGCCCTGATGGCCAAGCTGGAGCTGGAGACTACTTACAGGAACTCGGCCGATACCGCGAAGTACTTGGAGGACGCATACGTCAGGATAGGGGAGATGATCCGCGACCTGAAGACACCGACACCGGGTAATCAGAACAAATAGGCGGGAACGAAAAGGAGGTCTTCGATGAAAAAACGGTGCGCCTTGCTCGCCGTCTCATTGGTGACCGTTTTCATCGGAATACCCACAACCACGCCGCCCATTGCTTGGAACAACATGCACGCAGCCGGCGCCCCAAGCGCCTGGTTACTTGAGGTGGATTCCTTCGTAAAAGAGGATGATACCGCTTGACTGTAACGTTAAATTTGGTGGGCATAGCAGAGCATCAACTCCTTCCTGGAAGTGAGCGTGTCACCCACCAGCCAGATACCGAACATTACTGGTGGCAATGATGTACCAGCATAGCCTGGCACATTTGACTGGACCCCTTATGCAAAGGATTGTTTTCACGACCAAGATTGTTGATTGACAAGTACAGCGGATCACTGATATCATCGGCAGTAGACCTACAGCAAAAATAGCACGGGCATTAATCACGAGTCTTCTTGTGCGTGAAAGGAGTCTTTGGTGTGCGGCGCCTCTTCTCGTGTGTCCCTCACTCCTTCTCTCTTCTACCAGAGAAGCACGCTCCGGTTATATTTCAACAGCTCCGAAATCTTTTCTTCTCAGGTCACAGTTTTGTCACACAGTCTACGTTATCATGCTCCCATGATACTCAGATCCATGGGAAGCGCAGTGGTTGGCAGCTTCATCGTGCGCATCTACCGGGCAACGCCGAACAAACCGGACCGCCTTTTTTGGCGAGGCCGAGGAGGCGGGCAAGAAAAGGGGCAAGTAGTTTCAGAAACCTGGAGGAGTTGTGGAGGAACTGAGCCGTCGCAGCAGGAAGAAACCCAGGGTGGGCGGTAAAGGGAAATGCCGGGTGAAAGTCCACCCGGAGGCACCAAGAAAACAACATGGACAAGGAGGAATCATCATGGAAAAAAATACTGGTGAGACAATTAAGAACAGTATAACCGAGGCTTTAAAGGGTACCACAGAAGCTGCCGTGGGAATTATCGACGTGGTGAGCGCCAATATAGTAAAGGCCCTGGAGGGGGCAAGGAATGTCCAGATTGCAGTCAGTTCCGTTGTAGGCGGGGCGATATCGATAGTAATTAAGGCAGCGGGAGCGATTGGGGCAGATCTGACGACAGTTACGAAGAATTCGATAATCGGCGCTATCAAGGGCGTTCATGAGGTAGGCACCGTCACTGCCGATATGATTCGCGACGCTGTTCACGGAGCGGTAAAGGCAAGCGCAGAGATCGGCGGCGACGTGGGGTCTGTAACCAAGAGCGCCATCGTGGGCGCCATAAAGGGGACGAGGGACATTACCGTGTCGTCGGAAGAGGCTGCAGCAGAAGCAGCGCGGGGCGCCATCCGTGCGGTTTCCGAAGTGGGGGCCGATGCAGGTGTGGCAGCCAAAAACGCGGTCAAGGGCGCTATCGGTGGAGTAGCCGAAGCAAGCGGTCGCCTGCCTGCGGTCATAAAGAACACCTCAAGAGGCTTGGTGCTTGAGGCATCGCAACTCGGGGGAGACGTGGCCACCATAGCCAAAAATGCAGTAGTAGGTGCAAGTGTGCCACGACAAAGTACAGGAGAGATGAGGGTAGGTCCCTCGGAGTCGGCTTACAGGAGCTGGCTTCAAACCACCGTAAGCTGCTGTGATAAAGAGTCATGGTGGTGAGCGTTACGGAAAAGGC
>DATFYE010000122.1:0-17917 GCA_035315185.1 Syntrophorhabdales bacterium
CTCTCACCCGTTCTAAGTTCTCCTTCCGCTTGCCTGTGGAACTCGCGCACGCCTGCTGTCGACAGCAGGCTTACCGCTCAGACAGTCCTCGGCATGCGCCCCACACTGCGCACCGCTCCCTCCGAACGTAAGACGGGTCCCGAGAGACTTCCGCAATGCTTCGCTCAGGAAAGGTTGAGCCGCGCTCCGCATTTTTCATATAACTCTTCATATAACTCTTGACAATACCAATCTCTAAAGCCTTAGAAGCTATGCGCCGCCAACGGCCCCATGCCCACACTGCAGCACTCACGCGCCGGCCTGCGAGAGCCAGTCAAGGGTTTTTTCGACTATCTTTCGGTGGACATCTTCGTCTGTCATTCCGATGGATTTAGGCACGTGGAAGGAATGATCTCCTCCTTCTACAGTGTAAACTTCCCAGGCAGCGGGAAGTTTTTTCAACACCGTTTCAAGCCGGCTCAGATCGCAGAGAGCGTCGCGCGTTCCCGCGAAGAAGAGCATGGGAATCTTGATCCGGTAGAGATGTGCATCGCGAAGTTTTTCTTTGTTGTTTCCGGGGTGAAGCGGGTATCCGAGGAATACAAGTCGATCCACCCGTAAGAGCCCATCCGCAACCATCTGTGATGCGATGCGACCACCCATCGATTTTCCCGCAGCCATCCGCACACCGATATCGAGACCGGTAACCTGCTCGAGCGTCCGGTACGCAGCCTGCCATGTTTTTATCAAGGTCTCTTCACTATCGGGTGCCTTGCTGCCACGCTCCTTGTAAAGGAAGTTGAAGCGCAACGCAGGATAGCCGGATGCTGCAAGCCCGTCAGCGAAGCTCGCCAGCAAGGGGTTGTTCATGTCGTTGCCAGCGCCATGCGCAACGATGATCGCTGCTTTTTTGTGGGGCCCTTCAGGCATGGAGAGAATCCCCGAAGTCTGCCCCTTCCCCTCGACGGGGATGGATAATTGCCTCTTTTCGATCTTCTCCTTCAAGAGTGTTTTTCTCAGCGCCACGTGAGCATTCTTTCGATAGTATTACCCGGTCGGCGGTTTGTCAAGACTTGGCCGCAGGACGCCTCGTCGCGGGGCGCCCGTCGGTCCAGATGTGTAAATGTCCAAGTTCACGAGGCTGTTGACATACGAAATTTGAACCTTAGACTAAGAACAGGGACGAAAGATCTCAGCGACGCGTCTGGACTTATCGCCCAACCGATTGAGGGAGGGAGGTGATCCTCAATGAAGTATTCGTTTACGTGTCCAGGCCCGTGCAACTACGAGATAAAGGTTGATGCAAAAGATGACGGCGAAGCCGTGGAGAAGATCATGATGGAAGGGATAAAGCATGCTAAGAAGGACCATCCCAACATGCCTGCGATGAGTGAAGGAGAAATGAAGAGTTTCATACGTACAGGCATGAAGAAGGCATGAACCTTTCCCGGCCGGAGTGAGTGAGGACTCGATTAACCTTGTTTCGTATCCCCGGTAGCTTACAGTAGCTGCCGGGGTAAGAGAGAGGAGCATATTGTGAAATCTCAACTGCTTCTTGTTGCGTTATCAAGCGCGATCGTTCTTTCGCTCGGCCTTGCATTTCCGCAAGCGCCGGAAAAGAGTGCCGACTCTCCGCAATCAGAGAAGGCGACGTTCGCCGGAGGTTGCTTCTGGTGCATGGAACATCCGTTTGACCAGCTCGAAGGCGTCTTATCGGTGACCGTCGGCTATACGGGCGGCCAGAAGAAGAATCCCACGTACGAGGAAGTCTCGTCAGGCATGACAGGCCATGCGGAGTCTGTGCAGATCGTTTATGACCCTGCAAAGATCACATACACAAAGCTCCTTGACGTCTTCTGGCACAACATAGATCCGACCGTGAAGAACCAGCAGTTTTGTGACGTCGGCAATCAATATCGGACCGCCATCTTCTATCACAACGAAGAGCAGAAGCGGCTTGCTGAGGAGTCGAAGAAAACCTTGGAAAAATCCGGCCGTTTCAAAGGCCCTATCTACACGGAGATTGTTCCCGCGTCCGAGTTCTATCCTGCGGAAGAGTATCATCAGCACTACTACAAGAAGAATCCTATCCGCTATAAATTCTACCGTTACAACTGCGGCCGTGACGAGCGCTTGCAAGAAGTCTGGGGGTCACACTAGTGCCAGTTCGCCTTCGGACCAAATGGTTTCTCTGGTTAGAGAAACCAACGACGGTATGAGTAAACATCTTGTCTTCGTCGGCGGAGGCCATGCGCACCTGACCGCCCTCAAAAACCTTTCCTCGTTCACCAAGCGGGGGCACAGCGTGACGCTCATAAGTGCCTCTGCGTACCACTATTACTCCGGCATGGGTCCGGGGATGCTCTCCGGTACGTATCATCCTTCGGAGGTGCGCTTCCATGTTAAGAAGATGGCCGAAAATCAGGGCGCCGCATTCATCGAAGACAAGGTGGTGAAGATCGACGCTCTCAGACGTCTGCTCTTTTTGCGCTCCGGCGGGAACGTCGCGTACGATGTGGTCTCGTTCAACACGGGAAGCGAGGTGCCTGTTGCATCAATTGCCAGTTCAGAGCGGGGTAACATCGTCACGGTCAAACCCGTAGTCAATCTCCTGAGGGCCAAGCATGCGGTCTCGGAGGCCTTACAAAAGGGCGTCACCTGGAATTATGTCGTGATCGGAGGCGGTCCGGCTGGGGTCGAGGTCTGCGCAAACCTGTTGCGGCTTCTCAGCGTAAATCGTGGCAAAGGAAAGATCGTGCTTATAGCCGGCGAGAAGCTTATGCCGGGCGCACCGGAAAAAGTGCGCCGTCTTGCCTTCGATTCCCTGACTGGAAGGGGCGTGGAGATTGTTGAAGCCAGCTTTGTAAAAATGATTGAGCAGGACAAAGTGAACCTGACCGATGGGAGCACCTTTGACTTCAACCTGGCTTTCGTGGCGATAGGTATCCGGCCTGCCCCCATGTTTGCTGAGTCGGGACTTCCCACCGGACCCGATGGAGGCTTACTGGTGAATGCGTATCTCCAGAGCGTTGCTCATCCCGACATGTTCGCCGGCGGAGACTGCGCGAGCCTCGAAGGGCATACGCTGGCGAAGGTAGGCGTGTACGCGGTGAGAGAGAATCCCATCCTCTTTCACAACCTCAAAGCCGCTCTCGAAGGCGGAGAGATGATGAGGTTCATTCCTCAGCCTCACTATCTGCTGATCTTCAACATGGGTGATGGCCGGGGCATCTTCTGGAAAAAGAACTGGGTCTGGGATGGCCGGTTGGCCTTTCTGCTGAAGGATTACATTGACCGGCGTTTCATGAAAATGTTCCAGGTTTCCGGAGAGCGAGAGGAGATGTCAGACCTTATAAAATGACTTCTTATGGAATACAGAGCTATGCCAGTTCGCATTCAAAAATAGAGCAAGGCGACCAGGAGGATAGCGACGGAGGCGTACATAAAGTACGTCGGAGTCGTGCCGACGCAGGCAACGACGCTATATGAATGAAGGCAAACTGGCATGGAGGTGGGGTATGAAAATTCTTGACTATTTCAAGCGTGTTTCCACATGGCCGCCTGACACGGTGCGCACATTCTTGAATGAGAACAGAGAAGATGAATACAACCTAGTCGATGTCAGAACACCAAGGGAGTACGAGGAGGGCCACCTCCCGGGCGCGCGGCTGATACCGGTCAATGAGCTGCCGGAACGCCTGACTGAGCTCGACCCGCAAAAGCCCACCGTCGTTTACTGAGCTGCGGGCGTTCGCAGCCGGGCGGCTGCCGCCACTCTGGAGGGTGCAGGTTTCAAGCAGGTTTACAGCATGGAAGGCGGGATCAGGGCATGGAAGGGCCTGGTCGCAGAGAAGACGCCGGAATCAGGCATTACTTATTTTTTGCCTGCCACAAAGCCCGAAGAGATGGCGGCTCTGGCGTGGTTCCTCGAAAACGGCACTCGCCGATTCTATACTGAGCTGAGTCACAGCCTGAGCGAGCCCGATATTTCAGACCTGTACGCAGAACTGGCAAGCGCCGAGGAGCGCCATGAGGCCACTCTTCTCGATCTCTACAGGGAGTTCGTAGGCGCGCCGCCGAACGATGGATTCCCAAAATCGATAATCTTGGTGGAGAACGAAGACGACATCATGGAGGGGGGGATGCGCGTCTCCGAAGCACTGCAATGGGCAAAGGAAAAGAGTGTTGCTGAAATACTGGAACTCTCGCTCGCCCTGGAGACGAATTCTTATGATCTCTATCTCGTCATGGAGTTGAGGCTTAAAGATCAACCTTCCTCACGGGTCTTCCGCGTTTTGTCGGAAGAAGAGAAGCAGCACCTGGAGCGCCTGAGCGCCCTGCTCGAAGAGAGAATCAAAAAATAAGGCGCTCCGCGTTTCTTTGATTTCTCTGGTTTCTTTAGTTTCTCTAGTTTATCTGGTTAGACCAGCCCTGTTGCCGGTTGATATTCAGCCACCCACTGCTTATAGTTTGACTAGCTCATCAATAATGATTCTTTGCAAAACAGAGAGCAGGTTCTTGGGAGGAGATACGTATGAGACTAAACAGACTAGATAGAGTAAACAGACCGGTGGTGCTCTGCATTATGCTCCTGGTCATTCTCGTAAGCGCTACGTGCTATGGCCAGGACACCTCGTGCACAGTCTCCGTCTCGCCAGACACTATCCATTTCCAGCTTTCCGGCGGCACCGCAGAAGTTTACGTGAAGGCCTCTGCACCAACATGCACCTTCACCGCAAGAAGTCGGTATCCGTGGATCACCGTTTCCGTCAAACAGGATCAGGGTGAGGGAAAAGTTTCAGTGACTGCCGAGGGCAACACGGGTCTGACCCATCGAGTAGGAAGTGTCCTGATTGATGGGGAGGAAGTTTCTATAATCCAGGTTGGCCCGCGGGGCCCCGGCATATCTTCGTAATCATGCAGGGCTGAGTGCACTTAGTAGCAAGAAGGGGGAATTAATCGGCAGGCCCTGGATTCTACTTTGAGGACACCCTGTGTGGTCTGTCCTGCATAGGGGACGTTTTCCTGTAAATGGGAGGTGCCAGGTCCCTTGAGATTCTGCCCCTCGCCACGCAAGTTTTTATTATAACTGGTCAATCCAATAACGAGACCTGAGCGAGGACGCTGGCAGGGCGTTTGCATTTGATCGATAAATGAGGAATGGGACGGGTGTGGCGCGCCCGGCGCTTGTGAGGGTATTGACAAATGTATTAATGAGAAGCAGTTTGATTAAGGATAGAACAGACATGAAGCGCACACTGTGTCACTGATCGCCAAGGGCGAGCGAACGATGCAATGTCCAACCTGATTTCTTGGCCCTAGACGTCAAATTATTCGGGTACCCCCTTGCATATCCGGCATGAGTGCTTAAGTTACGATACTACGGAAGCATTAATACCTTTGGGGTTTCCGTAGGACCACAAATCCCATTTAGGAGGAGGATGCGATGCCAGGTTCAAGCGTGTACACTATCAGGAAGATAAAGCGTTACGGGTGGACACCTGATATCCCTGACCAACGTGACATCATGTTCCGGAAGGTCTACAGGATACCTGCAACACTGCCCTCTTCAGTCGACTTGCGGCCGACCTGTTCGCCGGTCGAAGACCAGGGGCAGCTCGGCAGCTGCACGGCAAACGCGCTGGTCGGGGCTCTGGAGTTCCTGATGATCAAGGACAAGAAGCCTTTCAACGACATGAGCCGGCTCTTCGTGTACTACAATGAACGGGTCATCGAGCATACGGTGAACCAGGACTCGGGCGCCCAGATCCGTGACGGCATCAAGACGCTCGCCAAACAGGGGGCCTGCACGGAGAAGCTTTGGCCCTATATCATCAAGCAATTTACGAAAAAGCCCACAGCGGCCTGTTACAAACAGGCGCTCAACTACCAAATCACATCCTACCAGAGGATCGACACCGTGGACGAGATGCGTTCCTGTCTTGCTGACGGGTTCCCGTTCGTATTTGGTTTCACGGTGTACGAGAGCTTTGAGTCCCAGCAGGTCGCACAGACCGGCATTGTGAATATGCCCGGGCCGAATGAGAAGGTCATGGGTGGCCACGCTGTTGTGGGCGTGGGTTACAATGATGCACAGAAGCGGTTCATCGTCCGCAATTCGTGGGGTGACGGCTGGGGCATGAAGGGTTATTTCACCATACCCTACGACTACCTGGGTAATAGGAACCTTGCGGATGACTTCTGGACGATTCGGGCAGGCGAACAGATGTAGCAATACCGATTCGCATTCAAGCGTACACCTTCGTTGTCGCTGCGTCGCTCTCCGCGACGTACTTCTGAGTACGCCTCCGTCGGCTCCTCGCTGCCGCCTAGGTCTCCATCTTGAATGCGAATCGGTATAGTACCACCCAGTAAGAGTACCGGTAGGCTTTGCGTGACGTAGGGTGGAGACTTGAGTGTCAGGCGGGAGTTTTATTGTCGTTTTGCATCTCGGCGGGATGGAGGTCTACCCAGACCAAGGAATCTTTAGCTCTCCTAGAGAAACCTATTCTTCAAGAGCCATCTTGATGGCGCCTTTTGGGCAGACTGCGGCGCAGATGCCGCAGCCTTTGCAGTAGTCCAGGTCGATCAGTACCGCTCCGCTCGCCTCATCCCTGGTTATGCAGAGATCCGGGCAAAGCAGACTACAGACATTACACGATTCACACGATTGAGATCCAAGGCAGCGGCGAGCCTCCTGCAACGCCTCTTCTTCGGTCAGCCCCTTCTCAACAGGAGAAAAATTCTCTTTCCGTTTTTTAGGAGGGAGCGTTCTCCGTTTGGGCCGATCCTCTACTTTCTTTTCACATTCTTTGTCCATCAGGTTTTCCTTCCGCTGGCTTCTCTCTTCTCAGCATTGCCAGCCTCGCCCGTTGCGGAGCGGTTCCCCGAGAGATATCGGTCGATCGATGCAGCCGCCTTTTTTCCATCGGCGATGGCATCGATTGCCATCCTCGGTCCTGCCACCACGTCTCCTCCTGCAAAGACGCCGGGGATAACAGTTTCAAGGGTCTCCGGATCAGTCTTCATCCAGCCACCCTGCCTCATCTCGATACCTCCGAGGGCTTTCAGAAACGCCACGTCCGGCGCCTGGCCTATGGCCACGATTACCGTATCCGCTTCGAGGGTCTTCGTGATCTTTTCGTTGTAGGAGGGATTAAACCGTCCTTCGCGGTCAAAAACAGATACACACCGCATCAGTTTAATGCCCGTTACCTTTCCGGCCCGCGTGTTAATCCTCTTTGGCGCCCAGCGTGCAATGATCTTCGCCCCCTCTTCGCGGGCCTGCTCCACTTCCAGTTCGCCCGCAGGCATCTCTTGCCGCTTTTCCAGGCAGACTATCGTCACGTGCTTCGCACCGAGTCGCTTTGCGGTGCGTGCCGTATCAACCGCCACGTTGCCCCCACCCACAACGATCACCCGATCGCCAATTTTTACAGGCACGTTGTCAGCAACCCGCCTCAGAAACTCAACACCGCCGATCACTCCTTTCGCATCTTCGTTCTGCACACCTAACTTCGCACCCCGCTGCGCACCGCACGCGATGTAGACTGCATCGTACGAATCGTAAATCTCATTCAAAGAAATGTCTTTACCCACTTTGGTCCTGTAACGCACTTCAACGCCCGCTTTTGCCACGAGAGAAATTTCCCGTTCGAGCACCTCCCTCGGAAGGCGGTAGGCAGGAACTCCCCAGTAGAGCGTGCCGCCCAGGCTGTTGTTGCTTTCGAATATGGTGACCGCGTAGCCGGCCTTCCTCAGGTCAAGTGCGCAGGCCATGCCCGACGGTCCACCGCCGATAACAGCCACTTTCTTTCCTTTTTGGTTTCCCGCAACCGGAACAGGTATCTCCCGCTTTCCCACTTCGTAATCGGCAACGAATCTCTTGAGCTCACACAGGGAGATCGCGTCATCCAGTTTTTCCCCTCTCAGGCACGCCTCTTCGCACGGATGATGGCAGATGCGCCCTATGACGCCGGGGAACGGAAGCTCCTCCCTGATCACATCCAGGGCTTCGAGATATTTTCCCTGCGCGATAAGCCGCGTATAGAGCCTCGTTTGCAGATTAACAGGGCATGCCTCCTGACAGGGCGGCAGGCCGCTTTTCTCCCCGCGGCGGGCCTTCCATGTTTGGCCGCTGTAGAGCGCTCCGCGGAGGCTGTGCACCTCTTTGCGGTACTCGGGGATAAATTCGGCAGGACACCCCCAGACACAGGCCTTGCAGGTCTGACAGGCATCGGGCTCAATAACCGGCTTGTGTGTTCTTCCCTCAACCATAAGTCTACCTTTGGGTCCGCCCTGGGGTTTGCCTCCCGAGTTGCCTTCCTGCTTCGAGAGCTTCGAGGTTGAGCCTCCGAAAGCGTTCATTTACGTGTTTTTCCATTGCTCTCTCTATGGCCTCGGTGGAGACAACGCCTGTCAGCTCAATCAGGGCGCCGAGAAGAACGATATTGGCCACCTGTTTATTTTTCAATTTCTTGAGAGCAGACTCGGTTGCCGGGATTCCCACCTGTCTCACCGCGAGGTCTTTTTTCGGAGTAATCTGAGACTGGTCGTAAAGTATCAAGCCCGTTTCGGGTCTCATGTCCGCGCAGTACTGGTCGTAACTGCCTTGGGACATGGCCACCAGGATATCTGCCGTGGTCAGGTGCGGAAAATCAATCGGAGCATCGGAAAAGACCACTTCCGCCTTGCAGCCGGAGCCTCTGGCCTGGGCACCGTACGAGTTCGACCCGGCAACATACCTCCCGTCTGCGACGCCGGCTTCTCCGAGCAACAGACCGGCCAGAACCACTCCCTGCCCTCCGAATCCGCTCAAGCGGATCTGTGTTATCCTTCCCCTTCCGCTCATTGAGTTGGGCATGGCAACAGCTCCCCGGTGATTATCTTTTCCGCGAGTTCCTCTTCGCTCATCCCTTCTGCCTCCTCTTCAGGAATGCACCGCTCGATGAGATCGCGCACCAGATCTTCGGGCCGATCGAGCCGGTTCCTTCTTCCAAACTGCGTCGGGCAGGGAGAGAGCACCTCAAGAAAAGAGAAGCCCTTGTGCTGTAACGCCTTCTTGATCGAATTGATAAGTGCGACCGGTTGGGTCACTGAGTACTTAGCAACATAGGTGGCCCCGGCCCCCATGACGAGGCGTGACAGATCGAAGGGGCGATAAGGATTGCCTTCCACGGTTGTCGCAGTCTTTCTTCCTACAGGCGTCGTGGAAGCGACCTGACCGCCGGTCATGCCGTAGATCATATTATTTGCGCAGATAACCTTGATGTCGATGTTGCGCCTCGCCGCATGGATCAGGTGGTTTCCGCCGATCGATGTGAGGTCTCCGTCACCGCTCACGACCACGACATGAAGGTCGGGGTTGAAAAGCTTCGCTCCCGTAGCAAAGGCTAGCGCCCTTCCATGAAGGGTGTGCAGCGTGTCACCATCGAAATGGGGGCTCGGGATCCAGGCGGCGCAGCCGATGCCCGAAACAAAGAGCATCTTGTTCATATCCATCTTCAGTTCGTCGATGGCTCTCAAGATGAGGCCCATCAGGATGCCGTGACCGCATCCGGGGCAGAAAGGCGTCGACTTCACTCCCGGCCGGATATACTGTTCCAGCGCCCTGGTCATCTGCTGATCCTCCCTGATGTTCTGCTCAGTATCCCCCTCAGCCCATCCAGAATGCGGTCGGGCGGAATGACTTCACCGTTGGTTTGACCCAGTGAAACAACATCGCAGGAGGTCCACTTTCTCACCTCACCGGCTACCTGGCCCCGGTTCATCTCGGGGACCAGCACGCGTTCCAGCGCAGCCGTGGCTTTGCTGACCGCCTCCTCAGGAAAAGGCCAGAGGGTCTTGAGGCGCAGCATACCAACCTTCAGCCCTTCTTTCCTCAGCTGTTTGACCGCGAAGAGTGCTGTCCTTGCGGTGAATCCGTAAGCTATGACCGCTACGTCTGCGTCTTCGAGAAAGTAGGGTTCTGTTTCCACGATTGTGTTTCTCTGCTTCAATACCTTGTCGTTGATACGCGCAACTAGCTGCGCATGGACGTCGGGGTCATCCGTCTTGCGGAACCCGTACGGATCATGGGTCGAGCCGGTGACTGCAAGACGCTCCCCTTCTCCAAAGGCAGGCATCGGGGGTACGCCATCCTCTTCGGTCGTGCCAAAAGGAGAACCGCCCTTCTTCTTCTTTCGATCCCACGCTTCCACCTGCGCGGCGATCTTTATTGTCTCCCTCAGGTGGCCCACTGCCTCATCAGCCAGAAGGATGGCGGGCGCCCTGAAGCGTTCGCTCAGGTTGAAAGCCCGGACCGTGAGATCATACATCTCCTGGACCGACCAGGGTGAAAGAGCGATCACCTGGTAATCGCCGTGAGAACCCCACTTGGCCTGCATGATATCGCCCGAACCGACCTTGGTCGCCTGCCCGGTGCAGGGGCCTGCCCTCTGCACATCGATGATGACGCAGGGCGTCTCCGTAAAGGCCGCATAACCGACGGCCTCCTGCATCAGGCTGAATCCGGGGCCGGACGTCGCTGTCATCGCCTTTGCGCCTGCCCACGCGGCCCCGATCACTGCGGAGATTGAAGCGATCTCATCCTCCATCTGGATAAAAACTCCTCCAACCTCTGGGAGCCTCGCTGCCATGCGCTCCATCATCTCGCTCGAAGGAGTGATAGGATAACCGCCATAGAAGCGGCAACCTGCTGCCAGCGCGCCTTCCGCGGCTGCTTCGTTACCCGAAAAATAGTAGGCCCCTTCTGGAACCGGGGATTTCACCAACCTCGCTGTCATTGCTCACCCCTGCTTATCATGTCTTATAATGGCCACGTGTACTATACTTTGTCAAGACAGAGTAGTTCTGCCCGGACAAGGGTTGAGGTAGCGGGATCCAAGAACAAGCGTGGCGATGACTTTTACGGATAGAGAACTTAATTTAACTGTGCAACACAAATTTTTTTTTGGCGGTTATCAGAGATGAGCGCTGATACATCAGCATAAATCAAGGGTGAAGAAAGGCATCCTTAGCGGGACGCACGAAATGTCTGCTCCGCTGAAACGTGAAACATATGGACGAGATTCTGAAGAAGTTAGATGTATTGGATGAGCAATCGGGCGCAGGTACTGGTTCCTGGCTTCCCTGCAGGGGTGAGCTGCTCGAGTCCGTGTCTCCGATTGATGGACGCGTGATCAGCAGGATCCGATGCGCAAGCAAAGAGGAGTACGAGCAGGTGGCGTTCCGCGCCCGTCAAGCCTTTGAGGAGTGGAAGATGGCTCCTGCTCCGAAGAGGGGGGAGGTTGTGCGGCAGATAGGCAATGCCCTTCGCGCGCACAAGAAGGAGCTGGGCGCCCTCGTGAGTCTGGAGATGGGAAAAATCAGAGCAGAAGGCGAAGGGGAAGTCCAGGAGATGATCGATATCGCCGACTTCGCCGTGGGACAATCACGCATGCTCTACGGTCTGACCATGCACAGCGAACGGCCCCTGCACCGGATGTACGAGCAGTGGCATCCACTCGGCCCCATCGGGGTTATCACAGCTTTTAACTTTCCGGTGGCCGTGTGGGCCTGGAACGCGATGCTCGCCCTCATCGCAGGAGATACGGTGATTTGGAAACCCTCCTCCAAAGTCTCTCTTTCTGCTATTGCGGCTTCGAAGATTGCGTGGCGCGTGTTAAAAGAGAATGGCTTGTCAGAGGGCATTCTCAACGTTGTGATCGGCAAGGGCAATGACGTCGGAGAAACCCTCATCAACGATCGGCGGGTCCCCCTCGTCTCCTTCACGGGAAGCGTGCGCATGGGTCGTCACATCGGGGAGGCAGTAAAGAGGCGCCTGGGAAGGACGCTCCTCGAACTGGGCGGGAATAACGCAATCATCGTTACCCCCAGTGCAGACCTGGATCTGGCTGTGAGGGCCATTCTCTTCGGCGCAGTGGGAACAGCGGGACAGCGTTGCACGAGCACGCGTCGCGTGATCGTCCACAGGAGCATCTATCCGGCCCTTTGCGACACCCTCGTTAAGGCTTACAAGCAGGTCTCTATCGGCAACCCTCTCGAAGAGGGCACACTCATGGGCCCGCTTATCGACCGGGAGGCCGTCGGATCGATGCAGGCGGCGCTTCAAAAACTGAAGCAGCAGGGCGGCCGTGTGCTCTATGGTGGAGACGTGCTTTCTGGAGGCCTGTTTGATGCGGGCACGTATGTCACTCCCTGTCTCTGTGAAGCCACGGCTGATCTGCCCATCGTTCAGGAGGAGACCTTCGCGCCCATCCTCTACCTCATCCAGTACGAGACGATTGACGATGCAATCAGTTATCACAACGCCGTGCCTCAAGGGCTCTCATCTGCGATCTTCACCAATGACCTCCGCGAGGCTGAAAGATTCCTCAGCCACAGAGGCTCAGACTGCGGCATCGCTAACGTGAACATCGGCACTTCGGGAGCAGAGATAGGCGGAGCCTTTGGCGGAGAAAAGGATACGGGGGGCGGCCGTGAGTCAGGCTCCGATTCATGGAAGGCATATATGCGCCGCCAGACCTGTACGATAAACTGGTCGAAAGAGCTCCCGCTCGCTCAGGGAATCAACTTCGACGTGATATGAAATAGATGCAGCAAGTAAGCAGCGAGCAGCGAGCGGCAGTCAGAAGTAAGCAGTAAGCAGCGAGCAGTAAGCCGTTAGAGAAACAGGAAGAATTGCCAGCGGTGAAAAAAAGCAAGAAACGGGCAGCGACAGGTTCGCACAAAAAAGACTGTTCTTTCCGCGTGAAAGATACTAATATTCTCATATCCGTTTCGGTGGGAGGGCGATATGAGAGGCGCTGAAGTCCTTGTCCGGATGCTTCTCGAATATAAGGTAGAGGTGATCTTCGGCGTACCCGGAGATACCAGCCTCACTCTGTACGAAGCGATCCACGATGCGCTGCCCGGCATCAGGCACGTCATGGCCCGCGACGAGCGTTCCGCCGGTTTCATGGCCGATGCGTATGCGCGTATCATGTGTAAACCGGGTATCTTTGAATGCCCGAGCGGTGCCGGTGCGCTCTATTCCATACCCGGCGTGGCCGAAGCCAATGCCTCGTCAATTCCCGTGATTCTTTTTACGTCGGATATCTCTCTTGCCGATGAAGGCAAGGGAGCGATTACAGCGCTCGATCACCATAAGCTCTTTGAGCCGGTGACCAAATGGTCGAGCTTCCTGAAACAGGTAGAGAAGATTCCGGAGACGGTACGGCGGGCTTTCCGGGTGGCCACTACCGGAAGACCGGGAGCAGTGCACCTGGCCTTTCCGCATGAGATCCTCGCAGGAGAGTTCTCCGGCGGCGCGCAAATGATTTTCTCAGAGACTGAGTGCGTCGACTATCCCGCCTACCGCACACGGGGAAGCCGCAAAAACCTGGAAGAGGCCGCAGGATACCTCCTGGAATCGACACGGCCGGTGATCATCGCCGGTGGCGGGGCAAACCATTCCCAGGCTGGCCAGGAGATCATCACCCTTTCCGAATTGCTGGCAGCCCCGGTCGTCACTACCATCTCCGGCCAGGGAATCATGCCGGACGATCACCCACTCGCACTCGGCGTTGTCGGTGACAACGGGTTCCATCCGTACGCGAACCAGGCTGTAGAAGAAGGGGATCTGCTCCTCTACGTCGGCTGCAAAAGAGGATCTGTCTCGACCATCCGCTGGACATTGCCTTCCTACCAACCAACCCGCAAGATCATCCAGATCGATCTCGACCCCGTGCAACTCTCCAACAACTTTGCAAACACGGTTGACATTGCCGGTGACGCAAGACTCGTGCTCACAGACCTTATCCAGCTGTTGAAACAGGAAGGCAGCGCTCGCAAGCCATCGCCGTGGGTAGGCGAGCTGAACCGCACAAGAGTCCGCTTTTGGGAAGAATCGAGGGCGGCCCTCAATTCTCCTGCGGTTCCCATAAAACCGCAGCGTATCATACATGAGTTGAACCAGCGTCTTCCCTCGCCCGCCATTGTGATAGCTGATGCAGGCACGCCTACGCCTTATATTACCCGCTTCCTGAAACTACAGGGCGGTGGCTCCCGGTTCCTGATCCCGAGAGCTTTCGGGGGTCTCGGTTACGCCATCCCCGCAGTGGTGGGTGCTGCTTTTGCCAGCCCCGGGACAAGGGTGGTTGGCCTGTTCGGCGATGGGAGCCTCGGCATGGCCGCAGGAGAACTGGAGACGCTCGTCAGGTTGAACATCCCGGCTGTGCTGATCCATTTCAACAATGGCTCTTTCGGATGGATCAAGGCATTGCAGGCACTCCACTGCAAAGGAAAGTTCTTGTCAGTCGATTTCACGGCGGGCAACATGGCCCGTGTTGCCGAAGGCTTCGGCCTCAAGGCCTTTCACATCGGAACGCCCCAGGAGCTGGAGAAGGGGCTTGATGAAGCTTTTAACGCGCGGAGCCCTGTTTTTCTCGACGTGGTTACCGAGTCCGAACTGAGTGAACTGCCTCCGGTCTATTCGTGGCTCAAGAAGGCGGAAGAGACAGGTCGTAACCCTTTGCCGCCCTGCGGCGGGGCGGCTAAACAAGAATAAGCAAAGCAATTAGTAAGGAGGTACTTTTATGAAGGTCGTAATCGTCGGCGGAGGATGGGCAGGCTGCGCAGCTGCCATTGCCGCAAGGAAACAAGGAGCCGAGGTCAGTCTGCTTGAACGAACAGATATGCTGCTCGGCTGTGGTTTGGTGGGCGGCATCATGCGTAACAACGGTCGCTTCACGGCCGCTGAGGAGATGTTGGCAATGTCCGGAGGAGATCTCTTCCGTCTCACGGATCAGACGTCGCTCCACCAAAATATGGATTTTCCATCCCACCGTCATTCCTCCATGTACAATTCGTCAATCATTGAACCCGTGGTCAAACAGTTTCTCCTACAAAAAGGCGTACAAATCCAGCTGGTAACAAGGATCGATGACGCGGAGATGCAGGATGGCCAGATCAAGGCGGTCACCGGGAAAACAAAAGATGAAAAGGTGCGCGTGGAAGGAGATGTCTTTATCGATACGACAGGCACGGCAGGTCCTCCCGCACAGTGCACCAAATACGGTAACGGCTGTGCTATGTGCATCCTGCGCTGCCCCTCGTTCGGCGGACGGGCAAGCCTGACAGCAAAATGCGGCGTTACCGAATTGGTCGGGAGGAAGGGAGACCGGATAGGCGCTATGAGCGGAGCCTGTGAAGTGCACAAGGAAACGCTATCCCGTGAGATCGTAGAGACGCTAAACAAGACCGGAGTCGTCGTGATCCCTGTGCCTGCAGCGCTGCAATCGAAAGGCAAGCTTGAGATCAAAGCCTGTCAGCAGTATGCTCTTCCCGAATTCAGCGAGAACCTCGTGATCCTCGACAACGGCCATGCGAAACTGATGGTGCCGTTTTTCCCGTTGGAGATATTGCGGCAACTTCCCGGTATGGAACAAGCGCGCTACAAGGACCCGTACGCCGGCGGGCAGGGCAACTCGATACGGTACATAGGCATGGCACCCAGGGATGATGCGCTCAAGGTGAAGGGCGTTGAGAATCTCTTCTGCGCCGGGGAGAAGGCCGGCCTTCTGGTCGGTATAACCGAAGCCATGGTCACAGGGGAACTCGCGGGCCATAATGCGGTCAAATGGATCAAGAGAGAGAAACCTCTTGTCTTGCCCGATACACTCGCAGTCGGCGATGCCATAAGCCACGTGCGCACCAGGATGGAGACAGAAGAAGGTCTCGCTTACAAATATACGTTCTCCGGCTCGGTCTACTTTGACAGGATGCTGGAGAAGAATCTCTATCTCACCGATCCCACAGCAATCCGCAAAAAAGTTGAGGAGGCAGGCTTAGCGGGCGTCTTAGCTTGAAGATGAAATACTGGTTTCTGAGTAAGAAACCGTTTTGGGGGGACTTATGGTAGAGCTTACTGCTGCACATTGGGTCTACGCTTTATTCGTTATCCTTGTTCTCGTCGCAATGGCATTTAGGCTGGATACGCCTCTCATCTGCATTGTCGGCTCCTTCGTGCTCTCGTTGGTAATCACCGGAGATCTGGTGAAGGCCGTCCAAGCTGTATTCAACTCGATCAATGTCGCCTTCAGCGAACTCCTGGGGACGGTCGTAATAATCTCCATGATCGTCTCCATGGCTAAAATGCTCGAGGAATGCGGTCTCGCCGAGATAATGTTTCGCCCCGTTCGAAAGATGATGAAATCTCCCACGATTGCCTTCTGGGTGATGGGCTTTGTGATCATGCTCGTGGCCTGGGTCATCTGGCCCTCTCCCGCGATCGCGCTCGTGGGTGCTCTTCTCCTGCCGGCAGCCGTTAAGGCGGGATTGCCCCCGATCAATGCAGCAATGGCAATCAGTATGTTCGGCTACGGCTGCGCCCTCACTACGGACTTCATCATCCAGGGCGCACCCGGCATTACCTCGAAGGCTTCCGGCGTGCCGGTCTCTGACATTATGGCAAAAAGTCTTCCCCTGCTCATCGTCTGGGGCATCATTGCCCTGCCGCTTTCCTTCCGGTCGGTGAAAAAAGACCTCAAAGCCCTTGGCGGCAAAGTGGTAGAGTGGGCTCCTTTCGAGCTCTCTACGGAGGCCGCGGCTGAGAGAGATAAGTGGAGTAAAGCGGCTCCCGGCTTCAAAAGTGTGGCCCTCTGGGTCATTGCCATCCTGTTTGCTCTCGACGTCGTTGGCATGCTCTACTTCAAGCTGCGGGGAGGCGATGCCACTGCCCTGCTCGGCGGGACCGTTGCACTCATCATGGTGATCGTCGGTCTCGGGGTTTACGGGAGAGAAGGCTTCGGGAAACTGGCAGACCATTCCCGGGCAGGCTTCATGTTCGGGGTGCGCATCTTCGCTCCGGTTTTTCTGATCGCCAGCTTTTTCTTCATGGGTGCTCCCGGAACAGCGAAAGCGGTGTTCGGAGAGGGGGCGAGAGGACTTCTCTTCGACCTGGGTCAGGCCCTGGCCAACACTGTCCCGTTGAGCCGCGTCCCGGTCGCCATTGTCCAGGGTCTCGTTGGAGGGATCACCGGACTGGATGGCTCGGGGTTCGCGGGCCTGCCCTTGATGGGGACACTGGCTCAGGCCCTGGGCGGACCAACGCACCTGAATATCGCCACCCTCGGCGCTTTGGGACAGTTTTTTGCCGTATGCGTGGGAGGAGGCACAATCATCCCTTGGGCCGTGATCCCTGCTGCAGCCATCACCGGAACCGACCCGGTGGAGATCGCGCGGCGCAATCTCGTTCCCACCCTGTTAGGGTTTATCGGCGTTGTGATCGTTGCTATTTTCATGCTCTGATGAGCCAAGGAGGGAACCATGGTCACCTATAAGAATATTCTCTTCTGTACCGATTTCTCTAAGAGTGCCCAAGCGGCCCTCCCCTACGCCATCGATCTTGCGAAGAAGTATGGCGCCGCTCTTCATCTCCTCCACGTCTATCAGGACGCAGGCCACATCGCTGAGTTTGAGCTCTCTTCTGATACGAAGAGCGATTACATCCGGGTCGCCCACCTAATGGGCACTGAAATGGAAAAGCGCCTTGAAACCCTCTGTGAAGAGATCGTTAAAGAGCTCGGTTCCTGTGAGCATAAAATGGTCCGGGGAAAAGCGCACATTGAGATCATCCGTTACACGAAGGAGAAAAACGTTGACCTGATCGTGATGGCGAGCCACGGCCTGAGCGGACTTGAGCACGTGCTCTTTGGAAGCACGGCAGAGCGCGTGCTGCGGGAAAGTCCGTGTAACGTGTTCGTCATTAAGAGGCCTGCGGGCTGACCATGGCCGGCTTTCGTTGAAAAATGGGAGGAAATAAACGACCCTGTAGCAAGCTACAGGGTATTAAAGCTCAAAAAGCGGTAACGATCTGAGGTCTTGTTTTGGTAACCCTTGTTTCTGGACATACCTTTCTACTGTTTTCCAGTCAGCTCTTTCTCCTACGGTTGCTACG
>DATFYE010000123.1:0-8771 GCA_035315185.1 Syntrophorhabdales bacterium
CTATGAGAACCTACCTGTCGTTCAAAAACGAAGCCGAATTTAAGAAATATCTGTTCGAGAACTTTCCAGTGGACAGGGGTCAGGCGCGGCATGCGGCGGCGCAACTGCCCTTAGCATGAAGAGGAATTGGGACTGTAATGCTTTTGCCCCTTGCCTGGGCTCCTGAGGTCTTCTTCGCTTCCGGAGCGAAACCGCATTCCTTGAGCGCCTCGTCCAAGGTCCCCCGCTCATAGCAGCTGATGAGAAATAATTTCAGCGCTTCCCCGAGGTTCTTTTCGGCTTCCTCCTCGGTCTGGCCTTGGGAGTACACGTCAAGGCATGGACACGAAGAAATATAGATCTTAGCCTTCTTTTTGACTGTAACAGGCAGCGTAAGGCTGAAGAATGCCCTCATGTTCGAATCCCCTTACGTGTAAATTATCCATCAGATCAGACCCCAGTGTCAACCAGTATATATCAGCTTCTCAACAGAATAATCCGTTGTCCACTCTCAAATATCGCCACACACAAGCCTAAGAGTAAGATGCTCATGTTGTGATTATTTCTAACGTTGTCCAGCCGTCCGGAGTGCGCGCCGGCTGTTTCCGCAAAAGCATATCTGTTTTGGTTTCCAATTCGGACGGAAAAACAAGGAACTTGCTCAACTGGCGTCGCAGTGTTTTACGATCTCCGCTCAGAGCTATATCTCAAATCAATTCCCTAATCCTGTAATCCTCTCCAACGGAAAGGCCGTCGCAAAACCAAAGTCGTGGTAGGATCGCCGAGTCTCTTCTCGAAACACCTTTGGCCAGCTGGTGACGGTCTGGTGACGGAAAAATAGGGGGTCCCAACAACGTAACCCCCTGAAATCATTTATTTGATGATGGTCGGGGCGACTGGATTTGAACCAGCGACCTCTTGCTCCCAAGGCAAGCGCGCTAAACCATGCTGCGCCACGCCCCGAACGGAAAAGAATACCATGAAGTGACAGGAAAGGACAAGAACGAAGGTCGAGGTTGATCTCCGTTCTCAACCTTCGTTTCAGTCTTTTCCTCTACCTGCCCTATCCTTTTCCTGTCCTATGGATTTACCTGCTTTAGGCCCCTTCTATCTTTTTCTTAATATCTTCCCGCAGAGCCTTTTTATCCACCTTGCCGACTTTCGTCATGGGCAACTCATCGACAAGCTCGACCCTCTCAGGTAGCTGAAGCACTGATGCTCCTCTCCCTTTAAGAAATGCTACGATCTCCTGCAGCGTTGGTTTCTTGCCAGGCTTAGGTATGATATAGGCGCAGGTCCGTTCACCCAGTATCTTGTCAGGCATACCCACTACAGCCACATCCTGGATGTCCGGGTAGACGCTTATAAGGCCCTCGATTTCTACTGCGCTGATGTTCTCGCCGCCCCTGATGATAATATCCTTGATGCGGCCTGTTATCCAGATGTTGCCGAACTGATCCTTCCGTGCCTGATCACCCGTCCTCAAAAAGCCGTCCCTGGTAAAAGTCTTGGCATTTTCCTCCGGAGACTTAAAATAGCCGGTGAATACGCCGGGACCTTTTGAGACAAGTTCTCCGTCCACGCCCTGTGGCAACTCGTTCCCGTCGGTATCAACAACCTTCAGATCGTCATACGGACAGACGGGCGTGCCCACGCTGCCGCAGATCAGCTCGATGGTGTCTCCAAGCCGCGTGCCGGCGCACGTGCCTTCCACCGAACCGAATCCATTAATGACCTGGCAGCCCATCTTCTCATAAATAGACCTGATCAGTTCCGGCGTGCTCGGCGCTCCACCGACAGAAATCTTCTTGAGAGAACTCAGGTCATATTTTGCAAGGTCTTCCAACTGGACCACTCGCGCAATCAACGCAGGGACCGTTGGAATGGCCGTCACTTTCTCGCGTTGTACGGCCTCGCAGATGGCCTCTGGTGCCACGGAGTCGAGGAGCACGAGCTTTGCGTAGGCAAACAGCCCACCGCCGATACCCCAGTGGATACCCATGCCGTGGCCAACAGGGGTGATGACCAGCACGGTATCTTCACTCGTGACCTCCCAGCGATGCGCATGATACTCAACGTTATTGAGGTAACAGTTGTGCGTGCGCGGGCTCGCCTTGGGTAATCCCGTCGTACCTCCGGTGGGCATGATCTGGGAAACCTCATCAGGGTCGGGTCTTCGTGCGTCGAGCGCCTCAAGATTCTCCCTTGTGAGCTGTCCATCCTCTATCAGTTTCTCAAGGGTGAGATACGGGCCTTTCCCATCGCTCCTTGTCTGGATGACGTGCTTCAGGCCGGGGCTTTCTCTTACGACGTCCTCGATAACGGGCTGATAATCGATCTTGCCATACTGCCTGGGAAGAATCCAGGCTACCGGCTCTGTAAGCTTATACAGGTGGTTGATCTCCATCTGGTTGTGTCTCGGGATCAACAGGACAGTAACGGCCCCGATCTTTTGCAGCGCGAAAAAAGCGTAGATGTATTCGTGCCAATTGGGAAGCTGGACAAAGACTCTATCTTTCGGCTTAATCCCGAGCTTTATGAGACTGATAGCCAGCCTGTCAACAGTGGCGCGCAGCTCGCGATAGGTCCAGCGGCCTACGTCATCGACTAATCCGATTTTGTCAGGGTAGAGGTCGGTAGCCTTGTCAAAGACATCCCCCCAGGTCATACCGAGCCACCAGCGCATCCTGTTGTATTTCTCGGCATCCCTTTTCGCGTACGGTGCGAAACCTTCCAAGGCCATGTACTGTCCTCCTCCCATTAACCCTCCATCCGGTTCTTGATGTCTTCCCTGAGGGCCTTCTTATCCACCTTACCCACCTTGGTCATCGGCAACTGAGCGATGAACTCGATGCGCTCGGGGAGCTGCTGTACCGAAGCTCCCCTCTCCTTGAGAAAGGCGATTATTGCTTCGAACGTGATGGTTACGTCCGGTTTCAGCTTCACATAGGCGCAGATTCTCTCGCCCAGCACCGGATCCGGCATGCCCACGACTGCAGACTCATCGATACCCGGATGGACGCTCAGCCGGTTCTCGATCTCCATGGCGCTGATCTTCTCGCCGCCCCGGTTGATGATGTCCTTGATCCTGCCGGTGATCGTGATATTTCCCTGTGGATCCTTTCGTGCCTTGTCCCCAGTCTTGAAAAATCCATCCTTGGTGAAGATCTCTTTGTTCTCTTCAGGGGACTTGAAGTACCCGGTAAAGATACCCGGTCCCTTTGAGACAAGCTCGCCTTCTTGGCCCTGCGGCACCTCTTTTCCTCGGTCATCGATGATCTTGATCGTGTCGTAAGGGCAGGCGGGTCTTCCCACGCTCCCGAGTATGACCTCCATGCTGTCGCCCAGCCTCGTGGAAATATTGGTGCCCTCTGAAGAGCCGAACGCATTGATCACCACGCACTTGAGCTTCTCGTAGGCGCTGCGAAGGAGTTCCGGCGTGCTGGGCGCTCCGCCGAGACATATCTTTTTGAGAGAGCTCAAGTCGTATCGTTCAAGGCCTTCCACGCTGAGCATCCGGGTTATGAGGGCGGGGACGGAAGGCACCGCGGTCACCCTCTCCTTCTCTATGCAGGCGCAAATGTCCTCGCCTTGGGTCGAGTCAAGAAGCACGAGCTTTGCATAATTCAGGAGTGCTGCTCCGATCGCCCAGTGCATCGCCATGCTGTGCCCCAAGGGCGTGATGGCTATAAGGGTGTCATTGCTCGTGATCTCCCAGACTTTGGCGTGGTACTCGACATTCGTGATATAAGAGTTGTGGGTCCGTACACTCGCCTTTGGCAGGCCGGTGGTCCCACCTGTAGGCATGATATGGGAGACCTCGTCAGGATCGGGCCTTCTGGCGGCGAGCGCTTTGAGATTTTTCGGGGTGAGTTCGGCCTGTTCGATCAACTCGTCGAGCGTCGGGTAGGCGCCGTTTTTCTCCGCCCTCACCTGCATCACATGTTTCAGCTGGGGATTCTCTTTCAACACATCGTCGATTATCGGCTGGTAGTCAATCTTACCGTACTGCTTCGGGAGAACCCAGGCCACGGGTTTCGTGAGGCTCGCCAGGTGGTTAATCTCCGATTGGTTGTGCCGGGGAATAAGCAGTAGCGTTGCAGCGCCGATCTTCTGCATGGCAAAATAGGTCACAATATATTCATACCAGTTGGGAAACTGGAGGAGGACCCAGTCGCGCGGCTGGATGCCAAGCTTGATCAAGCTGATCGCCAGCCGATCAACCTTCTCACGCAGCTCCCTGTAAGTCCAGCGATCCGTGCCGTCGACCAATCCGATCTTGTCGGGGTAGATGTCAGTGGCTTTGTCGAACATATCTCCCCAGGTCAAACCAAGCCACCACCGCAATTTGTTATACTTCTTTGCATCCTTCTTCGCGTACGGGGTGAATCCGTCCATTGGCATACATTAACCTCCTCTTACATTCTTTATATCTTCAAGCTTCGAGAGATTAGGCTTAGCGGGCTGTCCGCCCTGTAACCGGCGCAAAGCTCCGATGCATGAGATGCTGTTTCGTATACAATTTCTTGTACCATTGTCGGAATTCCCTGTCAAGGATATCCCCTCCGCTTCGATGCTCTGTTGAAGCAGGTCCTATATCTCGGGGACAACAGAGAGTACGATTATTTTGGCGTCAACGTGCGAATGCTCTCCTCTTCAGCGACCTGTTGTCTGAGGTCCCTGAGATGCGCCTCAACATCTTTAGAGGTAACCAGAACGCCGAAATCTGACGGCACCCGAACCGTTTTATCGCCAAGGATCCGGGCGAGCATCATGTCGCCTATCGGGACACGAAAGTGCGATGGATTGTAGTAATTTAAAGGATCTTTTGTTATCGAATTGATCCCGCTGAAATCGTAAAAGTCGGTCAGTTTAGCCAGTTCCCTTTCGAAACGACTGAAAGCATCCATGTCCAGATCCACGAACCAGGTCTTATACGGGGGACTCATGAAAAAAATGGAGCGTATGCCGTGAGCTTTCAAGAGCCGGACCATCTGGGTAAGATCGTTAATCGTACCCTTCATATTGTCACCGGTAGCGCCTTCTATCTTTTCCGTAAACCTCGGATCCTTCCTGTGCGCGTCAGCATTCTCCTCGATCTGCTTGTCCACTCCAGGAACAAGTATCTGGCCTGTATTGGTTACGTCGTAGTAGCCGACCCGCGTGTCTTTCTTGCCCATGATCTTTCCCCAGTACCCTTCGATCACAGGGCTCATTATGTGCTGGGCGTGAAGGGAAAAAAGGTACCGCAAATAATACGGCAGCAGGTGCTGATTCAGCACAGGAGGGTACGGATGCCTCAAAGGATCGTTCAAGCGTTGGGCCGGATCTGTCCTGAAGGAAAAATCGTCGAGCTGCACCAGGACCAATCGTATCTTCACACCCTTCTTCAACATGTACTTCAGATTTCCCAGATGTTCGTGGGGCACCTCGCCGTTACAGAACATGTTATAACAGCTGTAGCCTTTGATCTTTCTCACATCGATGTTGTTCGCCCTGGACGACCCGAAAACAAAGCAATCATAACGAAGCGGATGCTCCGTGACGTATCGCGGCTTGATAAAATCATTGTTCGGCTCAACGAACTGCCATGAAAAGTCTTTTCTGAAGAGGCCGTAAGGATCGAGCACGTAATTGGCAAGTCCCACGATAAGAAAGCCCAGGACTATTATTCCAAGCGCTGAGTAAAACCACGTCTTCTCGTTGTTCATTCAGCCTCTAAAAGTTGAAATAGATAAACTCGTTGACTCTGAACAGTTGAAGGGCAGCATATGCGCCGGCTGCAATTACCGGCAGTGACCTCCAGACCGGTTTAAAGTTTTCCGACATCTGGTTCGAGTTCTTAAGGAAGAGACACACGGCAAGGGCAAAGGGCACCCATATGCATGCGTCCCTGCTTCCCAGCATGATCTCCTTCCATGGCAAGAAAAGAATGTAACCGCTTTTGAGGAAATTCAAGGCATGACCCCAGCCTTCCGGCAGGGCAAGCCCGTTCAGTCCCCACATGGCTGCGAGCACTTTGAGCGCCTCATCCCATGAACGGGCACGAAAGAATACCCACGCCATATTGACAAAATTGAACGTCAGAAGCCATGCAACGAACGTGGGCATCTTCCCACCCATTTTCTTCCACGCACGGTGGACCACCAAAGCCGCGCCGTGCAGGAAGCCCCAGAAAACGAACGTCCATCCCGCGCCGTGCCAGATCCCGCATACGATAAACGTGACCATCAGGTTGAAATAGACCCGGGCCTCTCCGACGCGGTTTCCCCCCAGGGGAATGTATATATATTCCCGCAAAAACCGGCCCAGCGTGATGTGCCATCGCCGCCAGAAGTCTTGAATATCGAGAGCCTTATAGGGGCTGTTAAAATTGATGGGAAGCCTGATATTGAACATGAGGGCGGTACCGATAGCCATATCCGTGTATCCTGAGAAATCAAAGTAGATCTGAAAGGTGTAGCAGAGCGAGCTAACCCACGCATAAAGAAAGTTCATTGGTGGGGCGGCGGCAAATCCATCGCTGGCCCATTCGCCCAGCCGATCGGCCACCACCACCTTTTTAAAAATCCCGATCGAGATGAGATACAGGCCGACAGAAAGATTGTGGTACTCGGCCGCCTTCTTTGCTGCTTTTTTTAGCTGGGGCATAATCTCAGAATGACGGACGATGGGCCCTGCGAGGATATATGGAAAGTACGTGGAGAAGAGCCCGTAAGTCAACAAATCATATTCCTTCGTGGGATTGCGGTAAGTGTCGACGAGATAGGATATCTGGATAAAGGTAACGAAGCTTAGGCCCATAGGGACCGCGACTGAACGCAGCAGGAATTGAGCATGAAAAAGATAGTTCACATTCGTAATGGCAAAATCGGCGTATTTGTAATATCCGAGAAGGGCAACATCAGCGGCTATACCGAAGATGAGAAGGATTTTCCTCTTCACAGACTGGCGAGGTTCAAAGCGGTTCAGCCCCGCAGCGACCGAAAAGTTGAAGAGTACCAGGCATACAAGGAGCAGAGCGTACTTTGGTTCTGACCAGCCATAGAAAAAGAGCGAGGCACCGATGAGCCAGAACTCGGATAAACATTCTGACCGCGCCCATCGCGCCCATGGATTGATCAGAAAATAGACAATCAGGGTCAGTGGGAGGAACAGGAAAAGATACTCATGAGAATTAAAGAGCACGGCTAATGGCGACCCTCTGTGCACAAGGGGCAGTTCGTTGGCAACAGCTTATTTTGCCCGTAACTAAAAGTCAAGGCATTGAGGGTCCCTGGTTGGCTGCGCGCCCGTTTCGGGCTTGTCCTTGGCGCGAGCAGCGCTTGTCAGGCTTTCTTATTTCAGTATTTCTATCATTTTCCTAGCCACGGTCCTATGCCCGATAGTCGATAAGTGCATGGGGTCTCCGTACAAAAAATAATCCTCTGACTTGAGCGGAGTAAATTCTTCGTACAAGTCCACTGATGCCACATTATTTTTTGCAAAGAAGTTCTTCAGCAGAACTTGGGGGGCTCTTAGTCCTCCCACTCTTAACTGATATTCATAAGGAAGAATAACTACTAAAAAATCGATATGTAATCTATCTGCTATTGACTTTATACTAACTATAGCGTTCAGGTGTTCATCTAGATCTGAATTACCCTCTTTGTAAAGCCCTATGTCATAAAGCGCATACATTTTACTTGCATCAAGCAACGTCTTCTTAACCAAGGAATACAGCTTGGAATGTGATCTCAAAAAAGAGAGGATCCTTTCCTTTGCCGAAACATTGAATTTTAACGATAGATTTCCATATACATCATTTAAGCAGAAGAAAAGGACTATTTTCTCAATTTCAGGGTGATCAGGTAAAAAGGCCTTAACTACATCAAGATAATTTGGAGCTGAATAACCCACAACAGCTGTATTCCATATCTTTGTGTCTGGAAATGCATTTTGAATCAATTGAGGGAATATTTGATCTGTATCAATGCCGGCACCGAACGTAACTGAGTCGCCCAAGAAAAGCCACGACTTATGGTATTTGGCAGGAGTATTCATCTGGCGAAATCCATACTCATCGGTATGGATTTCTTTACCGAAGATTTCTCCTGATGAATTTGGCGCTAACCCCATAGTTTGGCCGAATTTATTTTCCACGAACAAGGACCTTTGAACCCCCTGGTAATTAATCTGCGGGAAGAAAACTCTTACGGCAAATTCCAGGATGATCAATAAAAATAGTGAAGACAGTACAAGATAGGGTATGTACCAAAATATTCTTTTTGCTTTAGTTATCAATTAATCCGGCTTCTGTGTCTCAGCGTTACAATTAATATACCAAGCTTGCATTTTCTTTGCATCTTATGCGCTTCCTTTGTGACCTGCGCTTCGCCGTGCCATTCTTCCCTTTACCGTCCCCAGAAGCCGTCCTCAGTTACTGCCAACCGTGTAATCACATCATCCCATTCCATAATGGAGTCATGACGGGTCCATGTGCTATAATACCAGTGGCAATTTCGGCCGGGTGAGTAACTGATGTATTCATCGCCATGCTCGGCTCTGCAGAGAGCGCAGATAGGGAAACTGCCGTTCCGCTTGAGGCACAAGGGATAATCTTCCAGCTTATACTAACGACAACAGAACGGGATAGGATTGCCAATGGAATCAGTAAGACGACTGCTCGGCACGGATGCCTTAAACCTCAAATCGTTCAAGAAGGGTCACGGATCGGTCATGGAGAAGAGGAACCACACGCTGTGCGCACATGACCTCGTGAAACCGTATTAGGGAGGAGGGCTATGGAGTTC
>DATFYE010000124.1:0-60538 GCA_035315185.1 Syntrophorhabdales bacterium
GTCCGGGCTACGCAGTTCCCTATAGTAGCAACCCACATTGCTGCGCGCCACAGTGTGCAATGGGCCATGCACCGTGTCGGATGGCTACGTGCTGCACCTTGGTTGGGTTATGTGCGAATGTAGTTTTTCAACAGGCTGTGAGGATTTGACCCCAGATGCTCCTTGAGATCTCTGCATGCGGCACGTCGCGCTCATGAACCGGGCGTCCCAAGACCCTATCATCACATCATAGGAAGGATTCGAAAGGAGTTACGTGAAGCGTGAAGATTTGATCCCAGATGTTAGCTGGAGAGCGAAGATTTGATCCCAGCTGCAGATGGAAACGCATAATTTCATGCCTGTCCCCTATCCCTAGTCTTGGTCATAGGACGTGTCCTGCCATAGCGCCTATTATGTGAATGAGGCTTTGCGCAGCGAGCTTGGAAGGATTTGAGAATTGCTCCTTGATTCTTGATATCAACGTATCCTCAGAACTGGCAATGGAGCTTCCGGTAAACCTCTTGTTTAGGTGTGCGAAGCCTTTCTCAGTGAGCTGCCATTTTCCCTCGTCCCCGTGTGCGCGTATGTAGCCTTCGGCTTCCAGGAACCTAACGGTGCCGTCAAAGATTTGCTCCAATTCCTCCCTCATCCCCTGTAGTTGCGTAATCCTGTTCCTGAGCTCGTCGTCCTTCGTAAGTCCCTCTTCCCGAGACAGGGTTTTTTCCAACTCATGCCGCTGATCCAAGGTCAAATACGGATTCTTGCTCTCCAAGAGGCCCGAGAATAATTGCCGATAACTTTCCCTGGTAGACAGCTCACGTTGTGCAGCTCCAAGACCCTCAAAGTCAAGTGCCGCCTTTTCAAAGGCCGCATGCTTATTGAGGCCTGATAAGACGGGGAAACTGTCGAAAAGTTCAGAGAGAATGAAGGAAGCAAATACTGCAAACGTCTCGAGTTTCTCCTGCATGGTTTACCCTCCTTCGCTCAATTAGTCAGTCGGTTTCTTTGTCTTAACCCTGTAACTTCTTTTCGCTTCTGCAACCCTTCGATTGTCGTCGATGCTCAGCATTTGGCCATACGAGACCCTCACGAATCTACACCCAAGGGCAAGGGGACAGCTATCGTAACGTGGTCTAATCCGGCAGATACCTGAAGCAAAATCAAGTATGGCCCAGTTCACGGATATTGGGTTGTCGCAGGAAACGACTGCTTTGGCGAGCGCCGTCGTGATCCTGAAGTCTATCGCTATGGTCCCATCATGACTGTTGGTAAAGAGGGCGTAGGGATTGACCTTGTCCCCAGCCAGGATCTCCATCTCCTTGGGAAGTTTCGCGAGGAGCCAGACTACCTCGCCGTTCTTCAGGTATCCTCCTGTGTGGTAGACATCCTTCTGCCTACCGAAGATAGCGTCGAAGATGAGCGCTCCCTCGCGGTTCTGCAGAGGCTTGAAACCCCGGTGTGTGACGCCCAGCGTTCTTCCCGAGTTGCCGGGCTTCCGGTCGAGCCTTACGATCGCCATCCGGTTCGAAACGGGCGATGCCGGTTCTTCCGCTGTCTGGAGATCAACAGTGCCCACTTCCCAATCGAGGCCGCCTGCCTGAATCGCTTCCTCCACCGTCAACGGGCACTCAACCTTATTGCCCTGGCCGTGCCAGGGAACCTCGCCGTAGTAAAACATCTCACCAACGTTTGCGGGCATGTCATTCCTCCTTGGTTTCTATTTACTGCTTACTTCCTTAACTTGCTTTGCGTTTTATGAATTCGAGGTTGCATCCATTAGGACCACTTAGAACGGTGAAACATCACACACCAAATGCACTTACGGCCGCGGCGAGTTTCGATGGATGACGCGAAGACGAGGGGTCGCCGACCGGAGGCGTACCCTGGGGTACGTTGAGGATCGTGCGATCCCGGAAGGCGCCAAAGTCAGGCGCGAAAGGCGCCCGGCCGAGATCGGTGAGGTGAGGTCTCACCGGCACACTGCCGTGCCAAGCTGAAAAAGCAGCCATGCGTAGCCGCACCCCAGTCCAAAGAGGGTGCTCCAAAGGCACGCAGCTATTACTTGCTTCGTTGTCCACCTGGCTTCTTCCTGACGGGTTACGGAGTCCGCCTGCTCTCTCCGGGTAACGCAGTCCATGCTTACTTTTTCACTTGCACGTTCATTTACAAGACAAACGGTGCTCATAGCGTCCTCCTGGCGTTTTTAGTCCTATAGGCTCCTATAGAGTAGTATCGCAGGCGAGAGTGACAGCAGGGTGTCAGCGGGGAAAAAAGGCACGTTACGGGTTGCGAGTTACGGGTTACCAAAAAGACAGTGGTGCGTGCGAGGTGGCGAGTGTTTAGTGTGCGCTGGTTGGTGTTTGGTGACAAAAAAATAAGCTATGCTTCAGGGGGCCGATGGGAACAAGAGTTGCGATCTAAGGGTTACCCGCTGGCCTGATATCGCGCATCACTTTTCTGGCCAGCGTCAAAAAAAGCTCCTTGATTTCACGAGCGTCAACATCCGTTAGCATCTCAACCGGCCATTCCCGGATCTCATCGGGGTAGTCTTTAACATTTTCCAGGGCTATGGCAAACCAGTACAGGTCGAACCCTGGGTCTTTCTGCCTCGCCAGGTTGCTGATTTCCTCGAAGCCTTCTGTCTTCAGGATAAAGAAGAGATCAACCGCATCCCTCGGCTCCGCCCGGCCATAAAAGGCAAGACACTTGTCTACCGAAAGGTCCCTGAAGTCGTTAACCCTTATCCCCAGGTCTGAGTCCAGCGGTTCCTCAAACCTGAAAGGAGAATCGTACGCCAACTGCACCTTGATCGCCTCACCGGCACAGACCACCTCAAACTCGACAAATGTCTCAAAACGGCGCACCACCTTGAACTCAAAGCGGCCTTGGAGGCTCTTTTCAAGGGCGCGACTGAACGGCAGTACCAGCCTATCTTCCGCAGTAAAGAGATCCAGGTCAAATGACCTGCGGTGGCCCAAGTAAAACTCCGCCAGAGCAGTGCCCCCCGTCAGATAAAAGTGGTGCGAGTCCCCGAGGACGGAGAACGCGGTGAGAAGGTCCTTCTGGCCCGCGGTGATGATCCCTTTACCCCCCAAAGGCAAAGTAGTCCTCCCATAATCTTCTCACGCGCGGCGGAAGTTGCATGCCGGGAAGAAGGCTCTCCACCTCGTTCCAGTCGAGCGAAGCAACATCCTCGGCCCGTCCGTGAGCCAGAACTTGCTGAACATACCATTTCTTCTGGAACGGATTACCAAGGTCGACTCTCTCTTTCGACCAGACGATGTATCTCTTGGGTTTCACGAATCTCCTTCCCTCAGTTCATGCATTATATCAAAGCATGTCGCAATACTGAAGTTTTTTGAGGGTGTATAGGGGTCACCCTTCACCATTATGCATTTTTACCGATATGGAGAGCTCCTTCTCGACCTGCTCACGGAACCAGTCAGGTTCGAGCACCTCGGCGTAGGGGAGCCAGGAGTAAATCCACTTCTTGATCTCGTCGGTGCCGGCAACGGTGTACGTGCACTCCACGCTGCCATCGGGCAGCACCGTCTTCTTTTCGGAAGGGTGCCATATCTTCCTCAAAATGTAGTCGGCGATTCCGGGTGCAAACCTTACGCGCAGGGAAACTTCTTTGTCGTCGACAATGCCCCAGCTATGGGACAGGTATTCCTTGAGGTCAAACCCGTCCATGGCCGTGAAGTAGCGCCATCGTTCCTTGAGATCGGTGATCCGGTCCAGCGCAAAGCTTCGTATGGCCTTCTTCGTATGGCAATACCCGGTGACAATCCATATGCCTTCATAGAACACCAGCCCATAAGGGTCGACAGTCCGGGAAGAAGGCTTGCCGGCGTTCCTCGCCTTGTAGGTCATGTCAACACATCGTTTCTCGCTGGCACAGGCCGAGAGTGTGTTGAAGTAGTCCTTTACCTTCCCGGTACGTACAGCCTCCGGGATCTTGACCATGATGGGCAGCTTGCCTTTGGCAGCGGGCGCCACTGTCATCCTGTTCACGAGGCTGCGGAAGTTGTCAGCCAGGGGCTCGCCGAGGTGCGATACCGCCTCACTCGCAGCAATCAGTATGAGGAGTTCATTCTCGGTCAAGGTGAGTTTCTTGATGCGGTCACCATTGGTGAACCTGTAGCCGTTCCTCTCGTGGTCGAACTCTATCGGATCTATGAAGTTGATGATCTCCAGGTAGCGAAAGACTGAACGCTTGGAAATGCCGAAGCGCTCCATGAGGAACGACAGGGAGGGGCATTGCTTCTGAGCAATGAGCGTATACGTGTCAAGAAGCCGTACGACTTTCTCGGAAATCCCCGTGGGCTTCGACTGCAACCGCGCCTCCCTTCAGATAAACGATCAGCATAGCTCAGAGCTTTATCCGATGCACCTCTTGTGCCAGCTCTCAGGAGTAGGCCAGGAAGAACCCGTGTAAGAACGTCTCATAGGTCGAATCCGAGCAAAGTGGTCACCGCCAGGTCCTTCCTGCACTTGGGGCAGAGCTCATCAGGTCTCGATCCGCTCATACTTTGCACGAACATATCGCCGAGCTCCGTTACCGGCTCGTGCTCGTTGTCACCTTCTTCGAATTCCTCGCCGCACCTTCTGCAGGTCTTCACATAACCCCCGACTATGCACTACACCGCACAGATTTCCTCTACCAGTCTACGCTCGGTCGCTGTCCTGGTCAACGAAATCAGTGTCTGTAGCGTCGAAGGTTGTCAGCTAAATAACGTTCGGTCCCCCTTGTTATCCTTCACACAGCCTGGTCTTTCCAGAGAAGTCAGAAAACGGGATGCGGGCCTCTCTCGACAGGACCATAAGTTTTCAGTTAAACACTTCAGACAGGCATTGTCGGAAAGCCCTGCTTCCTATATACTTATGTAAAACTCAAGGGTGGGGCTCTAACTCTGTGCCTACCTGCCCAACAAGGAGAATCACCGTGGCCGACTACTACGAGAAAAAGGATCTTGAGGATTTCGGGAACATAGGAGAATACGCGCCGGAACTGGGAAAGAAGTATTTCGAGTATTACGGCGAGGCCATGAAAGCGGGCACGCTCACTGAGCGAGAAAAGGCACTCATCGCACTGGTCGTGGCGACAACACAGAAGTGCCCGTATTGTATTGACGCGTACACAAACCAGTGCTTATCATTGGGTATATCAAGGGAAGAAATGATGGAAGCCGAGCATGTGGGAGCCGCTATGGTGGCCGGGATCGTATTGGCCCATACCACCCAGATGCGCAAAATCATCAAGAAGAAGGAGATGTAAGCGTGAGTCCATCGTTCGCAGATCGGGTCTCTTCTCCGCTCATGGCTGAGGCAATCGGTATTTTCCAGGTCAACCTCGGATACCGTTGTAACCTGGCATGCAGGCATTGCCATGTCAACGCGGGTCCGCTACGAACGGAAATGATGCCCAAGGAGGTAATGGAGCAGTGCCTCAGGATCCTGGAGAGCCATCCCATACCTGCGATCGATATTACGGGCGGGAGTCCCGAGATGCATCCCCATATCCGCTGGTTTATCACGGAATGTGCCGCCCTGAAGCGGCGCCTGCTCGTGAGAACGAACGGGGCGATTCTCCTTGAGAAAGATTACGAGTCTTTTATTGATCTTTACACCGACAATCAGGTAGAAGTTGTCGTATCCCTCCCGCACCTGGATCCCTACGTCACGAACCGCCAGAGGGGAGACGGGGTATTTCCGAAGTTGATCGAGGCGATACGCAGGCTCAATGCTCGAGGTTACGGGCAGGCCGACAGCGATCTTATCCTCGATTTGGTCCACAACCCCGGCGGTGCGTACCTGCCGGGTTCACAGGCGGCCCTGGAAGCCCTGTATCGTCACACACTCCTGCACAACCATGGCGTCACCTTCAATCATCTCTTCTGCATTACGAATATGCCGATTGGCCGGTATCGGGACTACCTGTGGAAGACGGACAATTACGAAGAGTACATGGCAGCCCTGGTCAACGCGTTCAATCCGGCGGCCCTGGGGAAGGTGATGTGCAAGACAACGCTATCTGTCGCCTGGGACGGGAGGCTCTATGACTGCGACTTCAACCAGATGCTTGGCCTTCCGGTCTGCCACGGGGCCCCAAGCCATGTTTCAGGTTTTAACTTAGACGAACTGGCTCACCGCCGGATCGCCACCGGTAATCACTGCTTTGGCTGCACCGCGGGGACTGGGAGTTCGTGCCAGGGCGAAGTTGCTGCATAGCATTAAGTTACATTCACGGTCAGCAATCCAACCTTCGGATCACGATCAAAGTTCGGGAGAAAGCCGCTGTTCTGTTCGTGGTATAATCTTTTTATGGGGCCGGCGCTGCGTGGGGTTCAGGCGTGAGCAAGAGAACCAAATCACGGAAACCGTTTAGTTCTGTAAGTGAGCCTAGTGCGCAGCTTCAAGAGCTGGAAGCGGCGAAAGCACAACACGCGGAAGCTGAGCGCGCTGTTGAGGAGAGCGAGGCGCTGTACCGTGCTGTGGTCGAAAGTCTTACTGATGGCATCGCCATTACCGTCGGTACCACGAGGGCCTTCGTCAATAAAGCTTTTCTCGATATCCATGGTCTCAAAGACGCATCTCAAGTAGTCGGATTGCCTGTTGACCAATTCGTTCTTCCCGAATACAGCCAAAAGGTGAAGGAGCGGCTCCTCGCCCGCGAGCATGGCGACCCGGTTGAGACTATCGCGGAGTACAAGATTCGGAGACTGGATGGAGAGGTGCGCACTATACAGGCTTCCACCGGGACCATCTCCTTCAGAGGGGAAGTGGCAGGCCTGGCAGTCCTTCGCGATATAACAGAGCAGAAGCGGGCAGAGGAAGAGATTCGCAAACTGAACGAGGTGCTGGAGCGGAAAATCAGCGAGTTGAACAAGAGTAACCACGACCTGGAAGCCTTCAACTATTCCGTTTCCCACGATCTTCGCATTCCCCTCATGGCAATTGACGGATTCTCAAGGAGGCTCCTCCAGCATTACGCGGATGGTCTTGATCCGAAGGGCTTGCAGATGCTGAACCTTATCAGAAGCGACGTGCACAAAATGGATCAACTTATCGACGATCTCCTGGCCTACGCACGTCTCGGACGGCAGGAGATGGGCTTGTCTACTGTCTCGATAGAACAGGTTGCTCGGGCGGTTCTGGAAGAGCTCGCAGCCATCTATTCCGAGCGGAAAATCGAACTGCAGATGGGAAAACTGCCGCCCGCGTATTGCGATGAATCCATGATAAGACAGGTCTTTGCAAACCTGCTATCCAATGCCTTCAAGTTTACCAAGTACCGCGATATCGCTCGGATCGAGATCGGTGGCTCTGCAGGAGCGAGCGAAAACCTTTACTGGGTCAAAGATAATGGAGTCGGGTTTGACCAGCAGGATGCAGAAAAGCTCTTTGGAGTTTTCCAGCGCTTATACGGCTCCGACCAGTTCGAAGGCACGGGCATCGGCCTTGCCATTGTTAAAAGGATCATCGATTTTCATAAGGGACGCGTCTGGGCAGAAGGAAAGCCCGATAGCGGCGCAACATTTTACTTCACGCTGCCAGCGGATGAACACAATCCAACAAAATGAGTCTGTCTGGTCGCATTAACTTATTTAACCTCCCACCCTCCCCTCCCCCTCAAGGGGGGAGGGTTAGGGAGAGGGTCCAGAAAAACTATTTCTCTATCGTCTGGCCGTCTTGCAGCGATCCGTTGCGGAAGTCTTCCTCTTGCACCCCCGAGCTAATGATGCAGTTAGTTCCCACGAGCGCATTGTCAGGGACAAGCGCCCTCTTGCCGACCAGCGTCAGACCGGAATAAACGTGAGTCGGGTACGTCGCGTTGGGCACTGAAGGATTTCCGATACCGACCGCAGCCTTGCGCCCGATGATCACTTCCTTGTCGATGATGCACCGCTCCACGCGTGCTCCTGATCTGATGACTGAATCATGCATCACGACTGAGTCTTTGACCAGTGCACCTTTTTCTACCTTCACCCCCGGCGAAAGCACGGAGTTCTGAACTCGGCCCAGAACAGTGCAATCCGGGGAAAGGAGGGAATTCGTAACCTCTGCCCTGTCCACGACCCGTGTTGGGGGACGGTCGTAGTACATACGTTCCGTGGCATGGTTGGTTCTGACCGTACATAACCCTGGAGTCAGAACAGATTCGGGATCGAGCAGATCCATGTTCGCATCCCAGTATGCCTGTATCGTTCCCGCGTCACGCCAGTAACCGTGAAAGGAGTACCCATAAACCTTTGCCTCACTCAACGCCTTTGGTATTATGTGCTGGCCGAAATCCTCCTCTTTGGTTTCGTGCAACGTCCGAACCAGATATTTTCTGTCGAAGACGTAAATACCCATGGACGCAAGGTTTGAGCGAGCTGCGCGCGGCTTTTCCTGCCAATCGATCACCCGGTCCCGATGGTCTACGATTCCCACCCCAAAGTGTTGCGTCTCTTCCCAGGGTACGGGAAGCATGCCAACGGTCACGTGGGCCTTGCGGTCGCGGTGGAATCTGACAAGAGGAGCATAGTCCATGCAGTAGATGTGGTCTCCGGAGAGGATGAGTACCTCTTTGTAATCGCCCCTTGTAATAAAGTCCAGGTTCTGCCGCACAGCATCGGCTGTTCCTTTATACCAGTCCCAATCCTTCTCTCCTGTTTTCGGTGGAAGGATTTTGACTGATCGAGTACGTCCGGAGAGATCCCATGCTGACCCATCTCCAATGTGGTCCATGAGCGAAAGGGGCTTATACTGGGTCAAAATAGCGACGCGCGACAGGCCGCAGTTTGCTGCGTTGCTTAAGGTAAAATCGATGATGCGATACATACCTCCGAAAGGCACCGCGGGCTTTGCTCTGTGGCGTACCAGTATATTGAGCCTGCTTCCGACACCGCCTGCCATGAGGACCGCCACCACGTCCCTCATTTCACCACCTCGCCCGGCGCATAATCGCTCTTGGAGAAACAGCCTCCGTTCAGATAGGGGTGGACAGTCACTCCGTGATGGATGATCGTTCCTTCAGGAATAGAGGTTCGCGTTCCCACGACAGAGAGGGCGCCGGAAGAATCCTCGCCAATCTTTACTCTTGATCCCACAACTGCCTCAATATCGGTGATGGTCCGTATGACCTGCGCCTCTTTCTTGATGACTGTGTCGAAGAAAAGAATTGAGTCCTTAACCACCGCACCCTCTTCCACGATCACTCCGGGGAAGAGCACAGACCTAATGACCGTCCCTTTTATGGTGCATCCGGAATAAAAGAGCGAGTCCTCGAGCATGGCGGCCGAGCCTACGATGGTAGGTTGGCAGTCGCGGATGTTGCGATCGGCCATGTTGGTCATCACCTGCCACGATGCGAGGTCGATGCGCGGGCTCTTCTCGAGCAGATCCATGTTAGTCTGCCAGTACTCATCAAGGGTTCTCGTATAACCCCAGTAGCCATAGTGCTTGAAGCCAAAGACCTTATGCTTCTCGAGAAGAACGGGAATGATGTCCTTGCCGAACTCATGGGACTCCTTCGTAGCATTGGCCTCTAGAGCTTCGTAAAGGATCCGCGGTTTGAAAAGGTAAATGGTCAGAGACGCCCAATCGAGGAGCTCCCTCTTGGGCTTTTCCACATACCGCGTGACCCTTCCACCTTTCCGGTCTTCACCTGCAATGGTTGCCTGCCCGAAGCGATTAGCGCCTTCCTTAGGAAGAGGAGTGAAGCCTATTGTCACATCAGCCTTTTTCTCCAGATGAAAGTCGATGAGCGCCCGATAGTCCATCTTGTATATATGATCTCCGGAGAGTATGAGGATGAGATCGGGCTGGTTCATCTTGATGAAATCGATGTTCTGATACACAGCATCCGCGGTGCCCTTATACCAGTCGGACGCCTCCCGTCCCTTGAAGGGCGGGAGGATGGTCGCAAAGCGGTCTCTGCCCACCATGTCCCATGGCTGGCCATTTGCTATGTGGCCGATCAGGCGCAAAGGACGGTACTGAGAAAGAATGCCGACCTTCTCTACGCCGGAGTTCATCAGGTTGCTCATAGGAAAATCTATGATCCGGTAGAGCGCACCGAAAGGCAGCACCGATTTCGGCCTGAAATAGGTCAGGACGTCCAGCTCGTCCACGCGGCCGCCAGCAAGTATCAGGGCAAGTATTTTAGCCATAGTTTACTCTCAAGCCCAAACGCGCTATTGACAATAGTATAGCAGACATCAAACTTTTTTAAAGCGAAAGTACGCAGGCTTAGATTATTCCAGGCAGAAAAAAATCCTAGATAGGAAATTCTTCTGCCTGGTTGATAGGATTTGTGTAAATCGCTCTCAGGTTGAGACGTTGACGTTGGTGCCGACGGCCTGGCTGGTGCCGGCGCCAAGGGTCGTAAGCGAATTCTGAAGATCCTGCATCAGCGTCGCAAAAGCGTTCTGCGCTCCTGAGAGATCATTTGACTGGAGGGCATTACCGAGTGCCGTAAGGTCAGTGCCCGAGGTTACGGTTGAATTACCCGAAGTGGCGCTTGTATTCTGCGTACTCGTGGTCCCCAGATCCTGCTGCAGCGTCGCAAAGGCCTTCTGGGCTCCGCTGAGATCGCCGTTTTGAAGGGCGCTGCTTATTGCCCCGAGGTCACTGAACGGGTTAGATGTTGTATTCTGCGTGCTCTCTGTGCTGCCACCATGATGATGATGGTGGTGGTGGGCTCTCTGGGTCTGCTGACCACCCTGGGTTTGCCGCATCTGCTGCATGTCCTTTTGCAGCGTCGCAAAGGCTTGCTGGGCTCCTGAGGTATCACCATTCTTCAGGGCAGTGCCAAGTGCGTTAAGGTCAGCATCCAGCGGGCTACTTGCCTGGGTCGCGGTTGTCGTCGCCGCCTGCTGGCTGCTCCCCGCCAGGCCGATGCTCTGCATGTCCTGCTGCAGCGTCGCAAAGGCTTGCTGGGCTCCGGTGAGATCACCGGATGTGAGGCTTGTCTTCAGGGCCGTAAAATCCTTCCTGATCTGCTGAAACGGGTTTGATGCATAATTCTGGGACACGGTGGGGTCTGACGAAACGCTTGGAATCGACATCTTGAGCCTCCTTACATGAAATGTACCCTATGCATGAGCAACGGGCGTACTATAAAGAGGATTCCGACTTGGTCCCGCCCCCACCATCGCACTGAGACCTTTGTCTGCTCGAATCCTCATCTTAGGTTATCGACTTGCGCAGGTTTCTCTTAAGCTCTTTCCTGTCATTATCCCCTCAATGAATCGAGACAAAAGAAAATTGACGACGAAGAGGCTGCCAAAGAAGACGAGGGATTCCCACAATGGTAGCGAACCATACCATGAAAGTTCCATGGAATAACCTCCCTTCGCTCTCAATCCGGGTGAGCGCCTATACGTGCGCTACCCTATTGCCGCGAACAGCCCGGTGGTTAGCGGCAGGCTCAGGAACTGGCCCACCTGCGCATACGACTGCAGCGCCTGCAAAAGAGTATTCACTGACGATACGGACCCGTTCTGCGAGGTCCCATTTGCGGTCTGGAGCGCATCAACCAGGGCCGATGTTGAGCTGCTCTGGCTGGCTGCAACAGTTTGAGTACTGGTGCTGCTCGTCGTGGTGGCACTCTGCGTAGCCGTATTCCCAATGTCCTGCATCAGGGTCGCATAGGCTGACTGGGCCGTGGTGAGATCACCTGACTGTAAGGCCGTGCCGAGGGTCTTAAGATCAGTGTTGAGAGTATCCGTTGTGCTCTGCGCGTCGCTTGCGTGATGGTGGTGGTGGTGATGATGGGCTTTCTGGGTCTGCTGACCAACCTGCAAGTCTTGCAGCAGCGTCGCATAGGTTGACTGGGCCGTGGTGAGATCCTTTGCATTAAGGGCAGCGCCAAGGGCCGTAAGGTCCGTGCTGATCTGACTGGTAGTCCCTGTCTGCTGACCGCTTTGAGCGTTAGTACTCCCGATGTCCTGCATCAGTGTGCCAAAAGCATTCTGCGCGCCGGTGAGGTCACCCGAAGCCAGAGTCGTCGTAAGGCTGGATAAATCTTGCCTGACAGACTGAATCTGACTCATGCGGTCCTGATAGATATTGGTGCTTGTGGAAATATCAGAGACTGACATTTTACACCTCCTTTTTGGGAATGTAGCTCTCCCCTTAAGTGCAACCCGCGTACCACGTCAGGAATCGTAAATTCCCACGATGCGCTCGAACCATTTCCGGGGAATAACTACCGAGGACTACTGGGTTTTCTAGGTGACGGAAAGTTTTCCTAGACTGCCTTCTTGTCTCTTCTCTGAGAGTTAAAACTGTGGGGTCGCAGTCATCCCGTAGGAAAGAATTTCCGGGTACGGAAAATTATGCCGGGATTGTCCTACGACAAAGCTTGAGAAAAACCCGCCGGCAAATTTGTCACATGCCGTACAGCGTCACCGCATAGCACTGATTCCATTCAACAAAGCTATGAGAGGAGGATCAATACACGAAGCGAAAAGAAGAGCCTGTGAGGGAGGAAGTTTAGAGGGTTAAGTTCCTCTCGAATTAGTCGATAATAGATCAAAGCTTAGGAGGACAGGCATGGCAGACATTAGCAGCATCAGTAACTCTCTTCTGACTAATTTGCTGAACACTCAGCAGTCGAATCCAATCCAGTCTGCAGGCAGCCAGGCCGAAGATCCAGGGTCTACGGACATCACGGACATTGTCAGTCTCCTGGGTGGGTCTACAGCATCGAACAGTTCTCTTTACGGCCTGTTGAGCGACAGCCAGGGATCGGACTCGAGCGACTCCACATACAACCTGCTGCTGTCCGCAGCCAATGCTCAGTTGATGAAAGATAATCCCACCCTGATCCAGGCCATCCTTTCGGCGGATCAGACACAGACACAAACGAACAGCACTGAAGCATCTTCCGGTTCGACCCAATCTCAGACAACGAACAATCAGGCTCTGCAGGATCTCGAGAATATCAACCTGCTCACGACAAGCCCACAGGACCTCGCATCTCTGCTTGAGCGATACAACCAGTCAAAGAATACAGCCACCGGAAGCACATCAGGTTCTCAGATCAATCAGAGCGTCTAATACCGATTTGCCTTCAAGCGTATACCTTCGTTGTCGTTGCGTCGCTCTCCTCGACGTACTTCTGAGTACGCCTGCGTCAGCTCCTCGCTGCCGCCTCGGTCTCCAACTTGAATGCAAATCGGTACATTGACGTAGCTGTCAGCCGGTTTCTCGAGGCAGAAATATTCTTCTGAGAAACCGGCTGCGTTGCGTGAAGATGCCTCTTTAGTGATGATGCTCCCAGTGCCGTTCGCGTTCCCATCGTTCCCAATTCCTCTGCAGCTCAGCATGGGGTATCGGATGATATCCGGGTGGGAGCTTCCGCCAGCCCGGTGGAAGCGTGATGAGGACATGCGGTACGCTTCGGGAGGGAAGATATACCCAGGGTCCGTTGTAGGACAGCCCTCTATACCAGTAGCCTCTATAGGGACGATACCAGTAGCCGTGGTAGAACAGGATATCCACGCCGATGTTAGGTACAAAGTAGACGTAAGATCCCGGGACAGGAACCACCTCAGGGGCAGCGGGGAATGCGTAGGGAGAGGGTGGAGGGTATCCCCCGCCTGGACCCTCTTGACCGTATCCCGGGGGAGCCTGGGGTGGAGGCGGGCCGTATTGACCTCCGGCGGCCGGAGGAGAGGAGTTCGCCGGCACCCACGCCCTATGGGGTGGTACCCACGTGCCTCCTACCCATTGGCCGGGTACGTCCACCCATTCTCCGGCACCCGCTCCTTGAGCGGGCGGAGGGGATGCGTACGGCGGCTGCTGCTGAGCCAGCTTCAGCGGAGTGCGGTCAACAGCGCTGCCTGCTGGAACGGTACCCGGCGTGTCTCCCGGGTCATGACCCGGGAGTGCACCATCCATCAAAGCAGCATATCCCACAAAGCAAGGGACCGTGAGCAAGACCGTAAGGAGAAGCACACCCAGTAACCTCTTGTTCATAGCCCCTCCCGCATCTTCACAACAGACTCGGATGATACCATGTCGCTAACGGCCCTGATGGCGGTGACGCTGGGGCATCTGGCCGAGCTTTTGGATCTGCTCCGGCGTAAGGATTTTTCTCCACGCGAGCTTGAGTTCGGTTTTCCGGTCCATCAGCTTGAGCTTGAGAGCATTCAGCTCCTTCTCTTTTCCAAGAAGCGTAGCATCGTCAACCTTCGGGTCGGTGAAAAGCTTCTGCAGTTCCAGCCGCTTGATACGGACGTCATACCGCAGGTCGTGGGTGTCTGCGGCATAGCGGTTTCTCAGTTCGCGCATCTTATCCCTCTGCTCCTGGGTGAGGTTGAGCCAGGACCCGAAGTGTTGTTGGGATCCACCGCGACCCCATGCCCCTGAGCCGCGTTGAGGGCCTTGCGGGCCGGGATCAGGCGGTGCTGCGAAGACTGCAGTTGACAGACAGACCAGAAACGATGCGATAAGTGTTACCTGCCACTTCTTCATGGTACCCTCCAGTACTGAAATATATTCTGCCCGTGGGGGCAGGTGAAGCCGCACATGTTTGGACAGCACGGGCGGTGGCAGTGGAAATAGACTTGGGGGCGCCACCGCTCCGCACCATCCCTCCGCACGGATGATCGTGTAAGTAGTTGCCGACCAGGCGGAGACATCATAACGCTGAACCTGAACCATACTGCTCGCTCTATAAGATAAAGTCGTGAGTTGTGAAAGAAAGGTTACACTGTTTGGCGGGCATTCCGCCGGGCGCCATGAATCTCTTCGAAAAGCTTCACAGTGCTATATAGATGAAATATATATAGTGGTGCAGCTGAGTAAGCCCTTCTCGAACGGTGAAGGAAGAACGGATACGGTGAATGTTGTCGCCATGCGCAAACGCTCCTTGAGGTGGTGTTGACAGCTATCTTGTCTTCACCGCCGATGCTCTATGATTCCGGTCCTTCAAATATGTTAACTCTTCACTCATCTTGGATACACAGTCGGGGCAAAGGCCGTGCGTGACCTCCGGCGATCCGCTATCCACTAAGTATCTTTCTATCGGATGCCAAGTCCCGTCCTCAGCCTTGTATTTCTTGCAGCCGCTGCAAATCGGGAGCAATGACTCCAGGTCGTGAATGAGTTTTTCCTGGGCGCGACGCACTCTGATTGTTTGAACGAATCCTGTCACCAGAAAAAGAACGCCCAGCACGTCAGCAAATCCACCAATGACCGTGACGATCAAGGCGTAAGGCTCTCTGGGAAAACCAAACAGCCGGAAGATGTGTATCGTGGGGTGCTCCACAAGCACTTCACAGAGCCTCGCGACAAACAGGAAGACGACGCTTACGATGATGGGAAGAAGAGATCTGAACTTAAGCCGCTCCTTCCACAATAGATAAAATGCCCACGCAAGGGGAAATAAAACGATGATATCCAACAGAGCAACAAAGGTCATCTCGAACGTGCGCTCCTGTTGTCCCTACTTTTGCCCTGGAGAGGATAGAGCGGCAGTGTCAACAGCGAGTCCCTCCTGCGCCTCCTCCCAATGGGAGAGAGGCAAATCCTCAAATCCCTCGGACGACTGATACCAAGTTGCCTTCATTCATATAGCTTCGTTGCCTGCGCCCCGTCTCACTCCGACGTACTCCAGTACGCCTCCGTTCGCCACGGCTTGAGCGCCTCGCTCTATTTTTGAATGCAACTTGGTATGAGAGCAACTTTCGTCATCTCTTTGTTGCTGTATTTCTTTCAGCAGGTTCAGTTCCCGCGGGGTGAAGCCGAATGAACAGACGATGTCCATGGGCACGCATGGAACCTTCGACCTCTTTCGCCCAACCTCCTTACCCTTTCGCCACAGGGTATAGCCTGCCTCCGTTCTTGCGATGGCACACGGAATATGTAACCGCCGGAACCACTCGACCCAACTCTTGAGCATCTCCGGCGACTCCACAGGCCTGCTCATTTCGAAGAAGAGGTTCCCGACACCACGGGTAGCTTCTCGGCGATTTCTCGTCATTCCTCTTCCGGTCTTTTCTTTTCTTGCAGTGCAGCTGTCCATACGGCTCTCCTTCTTATTGATTACTATCAGCCTAAGGTCGGTTTCTCTCAGTGGTGCCCACGACGTTCTTCCCTTTTGGTTAAAGCAACAAGCGTGACGGAAGGTTACCCCCTGCCTTGTTCCCGTCCAGCACGCGCCGTATCGTCTCTGCCAGTTCCTTCCTCAGTATGGGTTTCATGACAAACGCACGGATGCCCGCTTCTTTTGCCGTATCAGCTGATATCGTTTCGTTGTAACCTGTGCAAATGATAATCGGGGTATCCTTGCGCAGCGAGAGCATCCTCCGGGCCAGGCTTAATCCTGTGACATCCGGCATGGTCTGGTCCGTGATGACAAGATCAAACCGGAAGGGATCCTCAAGAAACAGATTCCAGGCCTGAGAGCCATGTTTAGCGACAGTGACGCGATACCCGAGACTCTCGAGAATGCCTTGGGCCACCTCCACGAGCAGTTCTTCATCGTCTACGAAGAGTATCCATTCGGTGCCGGCGGGCAGCTCAAGTGTCGTTGCCTCTTCTTTTCTGGCTTCCGGTTTCTTGGCCCGGGGCAGATACACCTCAAAGGTGGATCCTCGTCCCACTTCGCTTTGCACGGTGACCGCCCCCCCGTGACTCTTGACAATGCCGTAGACAACCGCAAGGCCCATCCCGGTACCCTGTCCCGGCGCCTTGGTCGTGAAGAAGGGCTCGAAGATTCTCTGCCGCACGTCCCTTGTGATTCCGGTGCCCGTATCCTTTACCATCAGTTTCACGTAAGTACCCGGCTTCAGGTCCGGATCGGGAAGGCTGCTACCGTGAGAGAAGGTGGCCAAAGATAGCCCTATGGTGAGGTCCCCTCCTTCTTCCCGCATAGCATGGGCCCCATTGGTGGCGAGATTCATGAGAACCTGCTGCAGCTGTGTCTGATCGGCAAGCACGTAATCGTCGTTCGCTGTAATGGCAAGGGGCATTCGGATCGTGCTCGGAAGGGAGGACCGAAGCAGTCCATGCGTTTCTGTAACCAGGGATGTAAGTCTGATCTCTTCTCGTTCGCCTTCGCTCTTGCGGCTGAAGGCGAGGATCTGCCTAACGAGGTCCCGCCCTCTGAGACCGGCCTTGAGTACCCGTTCCATCTTCTCCCGCGCGTGCGGATTATCCGAAACGTCGTCCAGCACCATCTCGGTGAAACCGAGCATCGCGGCAAGGATATTGTTGAAGTCGTGGGCAATGCCACCGGCAAGGGTACCGATAGCCTCCATTTTCTGTGACTGAATGAGCTGCTCCTCGAGCTGTCTACGCTCCTCAGCTTCAGCCTTGAGGGTCTCGTAGGCCTCTTGGAGTTCGGCGGTCCGTTCCTCAACCCGCAGTTCAAGCTCACCATGGGCTTTGCGCAGCGCCTCTGCGGCCCTTGCTGTCCTTAGCCGGTGGGCGATGATCGTGAGAAGAACGCCGCTGAAAGAAAATATTACCGTTGCGGCGATGTCGCCAGGGGCGCTGATCCTTATGGAACCTATTGGCTCCAGGAAAAGAAACGTGGCACTCAGAACGCTGAGGGTGATGGCGAACAGTGCGGGACCAACGTCCCCGATGAGGACGACGAGTATCACCGCGGGATAGAAGGCAATGAAAGGTGCGGCCACACCGACTAAATACTGTACAGCCAAGCCAAGTATGACCGCTATGGCAACTGCAATTACAGCCAGAAGGTAGTTTCGGAGTTTCGCTACTCGTTTTTTGTTGACCATGATCGCCATTGTTTACCCCGTTTCCCGGAAGCGCGAAAACGGTCCGAAACTCGTATGCTATCTGAACGCTCAGGGTCCCTCCATGGAGCCGCCTCTACCTCGCCTGGCTCCGCCCTTTGCATCCACCACTTTAGAATGTCGCCTTGGTTGCTCTTGTATATATTCGCCTCAGTTCCGCAAGCCCAGACTGCTAAATTCAGCAACCCTGATCACAATATCGTCCCCGCTCTTTCCCGGTTTTTTGGCTCGAGATCGTTGCTTCCCTGAGCAGTCATCGGTCCCGACAATCTCAAGGCTAAGCACGTCCAACTGACCGCTAAAAATACCGTTGTAATCAGCATACCGACTCCCCTCGACAAACGGCCCCGCCCCAGAATTCTCATACGGGTATGCCGCACCCGTAAACCCCGGTGTTCCGTTGGGTTCAGCACCGTCGCTCAGGTTTCCAACGTCACCTTTGACCTTCAGGTCGACTCCACAGGTCCCAAACTGGCGGTGGCGACTCGCGGAATTCTGAGTCCGTGCAGGATCACTATCAGGCAAGGCACCAAAGACAGCGGCTACCAGGCCAACCAGAAACAACGCGAGAAGCATTATCTGCCACTTTTTCACGGTGTCCTTCGCTCTTGAGCTCTACTCTGCCCTTGCGGGCAGCTAAAGCCGCATATTCCTTGGGCAGCATCCGCGGGCTGTAAATAAGGGAACCGAGTTATTACCACCCGATTCTTGAAATGGTCTGCGTTGTGATTGTCGTGTGCCGGGAACGTTGCCATGTAACTGCTAAAGTCGTAAGCAGCCTTGCAAAGGTTACATTACGGTGATCCGCTATAATGGTCTGCCGGCCCGAGGACTCGTTTGAGCTTGCGCCCCAACAGCTAGCCCCGGATATGGCCCTCCGACCGGCACACCGCGCAACTATACTATTGGGAATACGGAGCCTGAGGCGCATACGGGCCCGGTTGGGGGGGCGGTCCCTGCTGGTAGCCTGTCGATGGTGCAGGTGGAGGTGGTCCCTGCTGATAGCCCGGTGGGGGTGGTGGTGGAGGCGCATATGATCGCCGAGCAGGCGCAGAACCGGGGATCTGGTTCCCCTTGGCATACATGCATTGCTGATAGGCGATGTCGTAACGCCTCTGGAGCTGATACTCCGACGAAGCGCCCGCGTTACTACCCATGGCGGTTCCACCGAGGAGGCCCGCCCCGCCACCGATGGCGGCACCGGCGCCCGCGTTGCCCGTGGCAGCGCCGATCGCCGCGCCCATCGCAGCTCCCACCGCTGTTCCCACTACCGCTCCGGTGGCCGTGTTCTGATTGGCGGTTTGACTGGGTGACGCGCCGTTGATCTGCTGCTGGGCCCATTGCCTGCAGACAGCGTCATCAGCCTGAAATACCTCAAACGGTTTTCCAGGGCCCGGGAGCACTGCGACGCTGGGACCCGTTGGCATGGTCGCGCAGCCCGAGAGCATTGCTAGAAGAGAGAAGAACAGAAGAGCTCGTTTCAAGTTCATGGTGCCACACCTTCCCTTCCCGACTGGGGCGGCGTCGGAACTACCTGCGTCCACCCGCCCGGGCAGTTTCTCACGTATGGGTAATAACCTTGCGGATCCTGGCAATAGTACCAGTAGGATTGCTGCGGCTCACTCGGGACCGGGAGCTGGGCACCAGCAGACGGGTAAGCGGAGTACGGATAGCCGTAAGAGTACGCATAGGGGGAGGCGTATGGGTAGCCGTAATAGGGATAAGCGTAAGGATAGCCCCACCCCCACCACGGGCCGAACCCGTACCAGCCATAGCCGCCACCGTGCCATCCGCCATAGTATCCGTGCCATCCGCCGTAATAGCCGCCACCGTGCCATCCGCCGCCGTAGTAATGGGCCGCACGAGCCTGTACGGCCATAGACAGAGACAACAAGAGGCCAAGGGTAACCACAAGGGAAAAAACCATCATCCTTCTTTTAGCAAACACGTTCCGTACCTCCTTTCGTTGTCTGCGGGTGAGAAGCATTCTCTCACGCCCGGGGGCATCCCTGCGTCAGTGCCGAAGCTGCCAAGGCATACCCCGGTTGACGGCTCCCCTCATCTTCTCTTGGCCGCCCGATCGTGTAAGCAGTTGCCGACCAGGCGGAGACATCATAACGCTGAACCTGAACCATGCTGCACGCTCTATACGATAAAGTCGTGAGTTGTGAGAAAGAGGTTACAGGGCGGCCGGGAACTTGGGAAATGGAGAACCGCCGACTCCAATTTTCAGCTGCAGCAGTGAACATTCGAATACGAACGATAAATTTTTCGTAACCTTTTGGACACATCGCACGACTTTATAAAAAACTGACGTCGTGATAGACTAACCGGAAAAATCACACAGCGATGGCGCCCTTGATGTCGTCAACAGGAGGGATTATGCGCGGTAGTCGGAAAATCCCGGGTTTGGGAATCTTAGGTTTTGTGTTTCTCATGGTTGCCTGTTCATCCACGTCTACGTTTACCGCATACCAGCGCGACATCGTTACCGGGAAGCAGCTACTCCGGCAGGGCGAGTATTCTGAAGCGAGAGATGCCTTCCTGAAGGCATCTACGGCCGACAGGCGGCCGGAAGCCCTGGCACTCGCTGCCACGGCAACTTACCAGCTCAACGACCTCCAGGCCACGGCACAGTACCTGGCCGAGGCTGAGCGCGCAGGCAAACCCGGCACCTCGTATTTCCGCATTACCGGCTACAAAGCGCTCGTTCTGCTCAAGGAGGGGAACAAGGAAGAAGGGCTGAAGGTTCTCGGAGACTATATCCAGGCCTTTGCGAAAGTGTCTAACCCTGACACCTTGCCGGAGGTGGAGTATATGTGGAAGAAAGGCCCGGTCGACCTGCCGAGACTGGAACAGCTGATAGCCCGGCAGGTGACCAAGTACGAAAATGTAATGGACTGGTCGGCAAAGACAAACACGGGACCACTTGACAGGAACGTCGGAGCTAAGTAACCAGGTCCATCCCTCCTTCGTAATTATCGAACACTTTCCGGACACTACAGGCGGTGGCCCCCTCCGCGCATTTTCTGCCGTGCCTCTTCCTCCATTTTGCGATACTCCTCCGTCTGCGCTTTAGTCAGAATCGGCTCAAGTTGATGGTCGGTGCTGCTGCGCAACTGTTGCAGCTCATTTCTTAGGGACGATCTGCCCTGGCGACCCTGGCCCTGGTACTTCTCGATGATTGCATGCCGCTTTACGAATTCGTCCTCCAGTATCGGCCTGATCCGGGCTTCCTGGTCCTCGGTCAAGCCAAGGCGACTTTTCATGTCCGCCAAGATCTGGTCAGGGGATCTACCTTCGGTGTGTCTTACATTCTGGGCGTGGGCCCCCGCAAATGGCACGGTGCTCATGAGGAGCACGCAAGCGATGGATGCTAAAAAACGGTTCCTTCTAGAAGAAAAGATTGTAGATAGAACTGCGCCTTTATACATACTCCCTCCTCCTGCATAGAATACTTTTGAACGGTCCTTCTTCATTCCCGCCCACCAGATTGTCGAAATGGTCTGCGTTGTGATTGTCGTGTGCCGGGAGCGTTGCCATGTAGTCGATAAAGTCGTAAGCAGCCTTGCAAAGGTTACATTGCACACTCCGGTGAATGCGAACAATAACTTTTTTTGTAACCTTTTGGGCACATGGTACGACTTTATAAAAAACTGACGTCGTGATAGACTCACCGGATAAAATCAGACAGCGATGGCGCCCTTGGTGTCGTCAACAGGAGGGATTATGCGCGGTAGTCGGAAAATCCTGGGTTTGGGAATCTTAGGTTTTGTGTTTCTCATGGTTGCCTGTTCATCCACGTCTACGTTTAACACGTACGAGCGCGACATCGTTACCGGGAAGCAGCTACTCCGGCAGGGCGAGTATTCTGAAGCGAGAGATGCCTTCCTGAAGGCATCTACGGCCGACAAGCGGCCGGAAGCCCTGGCACTCGCTGCCACGGCAACTTACGAGCTCAACGACCTCCAGGCCACGGCACAGTACCTGGCCGAGGCTGAGCGCGCAGGCAAACCTGGCACCTCGTATTTCCGCATTACCGGCTACAAAGCGCTCGTTCTGTTCAAGGAGGGGAAAAAGGAAGAAGGGCTGAAGGTTCTCGGAGACTATATCCAGGTTTTTGCGAAAGTGTATAACCCCGACACCTTGCCGGAGGTGGAGTATATGTGGAAGAAAGGCACGGTCGACCTGCCGAGACTGGAACAGCTGATAGCCCAGCAGGTGACCAAGTACGAAAATGTAATGGACTGGACGGCAAAGACAAACACGGGACCACTTGACAGGAACGCCGGAGCCATAGGTCCCTAGGTCCACCCCTCCTTCATAAGTACAAGCCTCATGACGGGAGACTCGATCTTTTTTTCCGTGCCTTCCGCAAGCTTCTCGTAAAGGAGGGTGGCGAACTCCCCTGGTCAGCTTGTCGGCGAACTGCCCAACGTCATGGAGATACGGTCCGGCTACGCTCATCTTTTTACTCCTCCCCCGGGTGCGGCCTTCGAATCCATCAACTCGGCTGCCGCACCCGCTTTAAGTCATTCAAAAAGCTCTTAACTAGAAGTGAGCATGTCCGCTGCTTTTGTCTAGAATGCGTAACCTATTGAGGCTCCTGCCCCAACTTTGTTTGTCAGCTGACCCTCGGCCGTGAAGAACACCTTCTGTTTCACTATGGGGACCTTCACACCGAGAAACCCGCCAACGTTGTTTTTCTGTTTCATGTCGTCTTGTGCTACGACCGGCCTGAATGCAAGCAGGCTGTCTGCTTGGTGCCAATAAGCAAAAGGGCCACCATAAACCGTAAAGTCGCAGCTACCCACGGGTATCTTGTACTGGGCGGATATACCCACGTTCGTGTCCCATTGATTCTTCGCGACGCCTGTGTGGTCGCCATACCAACTCCCCTGAATGAACGGTCCTACGGCAAAATTGTTATACCGGTAGAGTACGCCTTTGAAGCCGAGCGTTCCGTACGGTTCCCCACTGTCGCTGAAGTTCCCAACGCCACTGTCAACCTTCATATCAGCCGCACCGAACCTTCCATAGACCTCCCAGTCCTTCAGGAAGGTATAATTTCCCTGCAGGTAATACTGGCTAGACTTGTCGGTCATCGTGCCAAGGAGATGGCTGCTGTCCAGCTTCATTTCAGACTGATCGAACCAGTACCCCAACCCAAGCGAAAATTTGCCGGTATCAGCCATCGGTTCAGGCGGACCAAACTGACCCGCGGATGCTGCACTCACTATAACCATCACAGCCAAAACAGCTCCAATAAGGCTTTTCATTGATGTCCTCCTTCATTTTTGTCGTTATCATTTTTGTTTCATGGTGTTCTGTTCTTCCTACCTCTTGCACCCCGAGCTATGGAGAGCCCGCATTCAGTGGTGTCAACGTCTGCTCTTATAGTATTGCCCAAGGGACAGCAAGCCTCGAGCATCCTGGCGGATCTGCATCCGCCAGCCATACCAAGATATCGAGTTAGGAAAGGGTGGGAGGTCCCCGGTACGTGTGACTGAAGATCGCTGATGATTGATGAGGGGTTTGCCTTTTCTGGTGAAAGAGATACGTCGTGGTTTTATACAGAGGGAGGAGAACTTGATACCCGACCAGAGCGACCGAGCTTGCATCGTCCTGACATGTCCGGCTCGAATCATCAGGGATAGGAATATCCGCCACACTGAATGTTGCCGCCGAAAGGGACAGAACCGACAGAACTACCGCGATGATTTTTATGACAAACAATCCAGCCATGACGCCCTGTCTTCTGATTCAATCAACAGGTGTGCCAGCGTTACCTGCCACCTTTTCATGGTGCCCTCAGCTCCTCGCTGCTGCCCGGGGGATACCCGGCCGAAGGCTGGGTCGTCCATCTTGAATGCAAATTGGTGTAAGCAGTTACCAACCAAGCGGAGACATCGTAAACCTGAACTATGGGCATCGTTCGATCCGTATCTTACAAAGTCGTGAACTGTCCGGAAAAGGTTACACAGATTGAAGGGCGTTCTGCCGGGACGCGTGAATCTCTCGCCTTCGTTCGACGGCAGATGAAAATCCATGCCCTTCCGGCCTTGGCTTTTCGCCAGCGAATGGTTAGAATAGTTGTTCGCACTTATTGCGCTTCTGCTATTTGGAGGATGTATGTCTTACGAGGGATTTGGGAAACGAGAAGAAGGCGCGGCGGGCCCTAACGACAGAGGGAGCGCCATTGCCCTGCAGTTTCCGTCTCCGGTCGGACAGCAGACGGTCTATTTAGTCCTTACTTCGATAGCAGTCTGTCACGTGCTCAATGACTCTATGGCGTCGCTGCTGCCGTCAATCTACCCGATGTTTAAGAGTTCGCTGCATCTGAGCTTCGCGCAGATAGGGCTTGTGGCGCTGACCCAACAGGTGACTTCCTCACTGCTGCAACCGCTTGTTGGTCTTTATACGGACCGCTACCCCAAACCCTTTTCGCTGCCTATCGGGCTTGGCTCGACCCTCATCGGCCTTCTGTTACTTTCGGTTGCGTCCAGTCTTCACGCGATTGTTTTTGCGGCAGCGTTGATCGGGATAGGCTCTTCAGTCTTTCATCCGGAGTCATCCCGGGTGGCCCGCATGGCTTCCGGCGGCAGGTACGGATTGGCCCAGTCTCTCTTCCAGGTCGGCGGGAATGTGGGCATTGCCTGCGGGCCGCTGCTGGTCGCGTTCATCGTTGTGCCGAGAGGCGAATCGAGCATTGCCTGGTTTTCGCTCATCGCCCTGCTGACCATCATCCTGCTCATTCCGGTCAGCTTATGGTACCGTGCGCACCTCTCGCCCAAAGCCAAAGCCGGCCCGATGCATGCTGCCAAGTCACCCGTATCACCTCAGAAAGTCCGGAGATCGATTGCAATTCTGGTGGCGCTGATCTTCTCCAAATACTTTTATCTGTCCAGCATCAACAATTATCTTATCTTTTACTTAATAGGCAAGTTCCACGTCTCGCTCCACAACGCCCAGATTCATCTCTTCCTCTTTCTGGCTTCTGTCGCGGTAGGAACCTTCGTCGGCGGGCCCGTCGGTGATCGTATCGGTCGCAAGTATGTCATCTGGGTTTCGATCCTCGGTGTCCTGCCCTTTACGCTGCTCTTGCCCCATGTCAACCTGTTCTGGACAACAGCCCTCACTATCATCATCGGCCTGGTGCTCGCATCGGCATTTTCCGCGATCGTGGTCTATGCGCAGGAGTTGCTGCCGGGAAAAGTTGGCATGATCGCCGGTCTCTTCTTCGGGCTGGCGTTCGGCATTGCCGGCCTTGGTGCGGCCCTATTCGGCCGGCTTGCTGACCTGACCAGCATCGGCTTCGTCTACAACGTCTGCGCGTACCTGCCGGCGATCGGCCTGCTGACCGCGTTCTTGCCCAACCTGCAGGAAGGGCCGGCCCAAAAAGTTGAGACACCGTGAGCTTCTCAAGGGACCAGGTAATACAGTGCCGGTAGGATTGGTAGTAAAACTGCTGGAATTATATTCCCGTTAAAGACTCCGAACTATCGGCTGCTCGCTTCAATACGCCCAGTATCCCCAATAGGGACCGGTGCCCAGACCTGGCGCCGTCTTTCCCTCGATTCCGATATACACGTTTCGTCCGAAATGGAACGGAAGCCCCCAGTCGAACCCGCCCGGCTGATTCGCTCCGACATCGGGGAACACATTGTTGGACGAGGCGATCAGGCTGTTGAAGTTTCCTATTTGGAATGAAACTACGCCGCTCGGCGAGCCGGAGTAACCCATCGTGGTACCAGCAAGGGTCATGGTGGACCCTGGGCAGAGCCAGACCGAATTAACACCGGTGCAGCTTGGGATGCTTGTGGATGGGAAGAAGAGCCCGTTCGATCCGGTGTCGATAAAACTGTAGTATTCGGTCCCGCCAACGTTTGTGAGGAACTCCCCATAAGTCGGGTCTGCTGGATACGCGACGACCCCGGAAGAGACAGCGTTGTTTGGCTGGGTTCCGATCCCGAGCACAAGGTAGCCGTCAACTGAGGACGATCCGCCGGGCGGAACAGGCGGAAGCTGCACGATTACACCGTTGTTATCCGAACCGAGAAGCGACACTGGTTGCTGAACCTGGTTGAGAACGGGAACCGTGGTTCCGCTGCAGGTCGAACCGCTCGTCGAACCAGTACACGTGTAGTACATACCGTTTGTCGCGATGCTTGTACAGGCCGTACCACAGTCCTGAGCGAAGGAGCCGATTCCAAGGATGCCGTTGAATCCGGCATCTAATGGATTTTGGGATGCATTGCGACATCCGCTGGGTGCAGTGCCAAAGGTGGAGTCGAGGACATGTATGGGCATATTGTGAACCGTAGGCTCGCCTCCCAGCGTCACGTCCGCCTCTTGCACCGGTCCCCAAACTGACGAGCCATCTCCGTATTGGACACAGTCAGCGAGTGGGTTGGAACCGATCGTCACCTGCGTGAGCGTAAGGCCGCTCAGCGCCTGTTTGAAAATGCGCAGACCGGAATCGCCACTATCCAGCAGGATGTCGGTGATCGTCTGACAGGTCGCGGTACCGGGTTCGCAGACCGTGACCTCGACACACGGCTTGTTGATGTACCCGACGGATGTAGCCGGTGAGCAGAGTGAGCCGTTCACGGTGACGGGCAGCACGTTACTCGCAGGAGAGGTAGTTGGGAGGACCCGAGTATAGCAAAGCTTCCCGTTAACACGTTAGAATTGAGACCCGAAGAGTTTGTCACAAAGACCTGGAAAGAGAAGGCTCCCGGCGCAGTCGTGGCATATTGCGCGGTCCCGCTAATGGTCCCCGTGGTCCGACCAGACATACCCTGGATAGGTGCAGTCTGCGTCGACAGTTGTTGACCGGTCGCATTGAAGGTGGTCACGGTGACCGTCGAGAGATTCCCCTGAGGAGCAGCGAAATCAACGGTACCGGTCACAGTTGCCGTTCCGCTATTGAAGGCCGCCGAGGTCGGGGAAAACTGGAGATTGGAAATTGAGGGAGGGCTCGGCACCGGGACGGCCCCGCCACCGCCGCCACCGCCGCCGCTGCAAGCGGCCAGCAGCAGAAGAATCACCAGAGGAAAAAGTATCTTACTTAATTTCATCAATGCTCACACCCGGAGGTATCAGGTCCGGCGCATACGCCCGGCCCTGCAGGTTCCGCAAATGTCCCCATTTTTCGACAATGACCCGATTCGCCTGCACCCGCAGAGCCCTCTGGCCGCGTTTGCGTGGAGTCTCCCTCAGGGCGTTCTCATACTCGCCTGCATACACACCGAGGAGTTGTGTGAGATCGGGGTGGGTGAGTCCGTTCCAGGCGATCGCGAATACGTTGCCGGATGGCGAAACATATTCTCGTATCGCGGTCGCGCCGGAGGTGAACTGGTGAACCGTGTAACCATCCCGGACCGTCGTGGTGCTCCGCACGGCCGCGAGGACCCTTTTATCGGACTCGACCGAATCGACCGATCCGCCGAGCACAGCCTCGGCTCGCCGGGCTACTGCAAAAGTAATTATTAAAATTCCGAAAACGAGGCACAGAAACGAAATGCTAAATTTTCTTTCCATGCGTCGCATACCTCCAAATCCCGTCTACGCCCCACGGGCTCTCCGTAGCACTGCGACAAATGCCTGTGCCTTCACGGTCTTACTGATTGTATCACCTTTAAGGTTCGATTTCCTCCGAACATAGTAGCACGCCGGCTAACTCCCGCACGGACGGTCTGGCGCCAATGGAGCTATTGCATCCTCACACGACCTTTTTTCACGTGGCCCACAGCCGCCTGTACACGGCCCGGACCTTGTCCACGGGCACCGGAGCAAAAAAGCTGTCGCAGCTTATTCCTCGCGTAATATTGCCGATAAAGAAAAATAAGGGCCAACAACTATGATGTCCATTCTCATCGGCCTCTTACCTTTGTCTCTATATCTTGGTGCCCTTGCGCTCCTCTGGGGGCTCTTCTATTGGCACAGCTCGCGAAGAAAGGGCTATCGATCCCCGCTAACACATGACCTCTTGAGAGTACCAGGTCATTCCCTGCTCAAGCGAATCGAGGACCTTACTCTCGACATTGACTGCTATGCGACCACGATGGCTGCCACGCCGCTCCTTTTGTATGCGTCTTATCTTTCAACACGTTATTTCAACGTCGCAAAAGAGGGTGCCCAGACTGGCATCATTTATGGTCTGGTCTGGCTGGCCTATACTCTATACTTCGGAAAGAAGGTGCAGCGGTTGCTCAAGGAGAGACATAATTATCGCATCGGCCTGGACTGCGAGATGGCTGTGGGGCAGGAACTGAACAACCTCATGAGCGAAGGCTACAGGGTGTACCATGACGTTCCCGCAGAGGGATTCAACATCGACCACGTGGTGGTCGGACGCAACGGTGTCTTTGCCGTGGAAACCAAGGGCCGGTCAAAGCCTCAGAGAGGACGTGGCTCTTCTGATGCGACGGTTGTCTACGATGGGCGCACCTTGAGATTTCCCGACTGGATTGGCACAACTCACCTTGATCAGGCGAGGAGGCAGGCTGAGTGGCTCTCACAGTGGCTGACTGAGGCCGTTGGCAAGTTTATACCTGTGCAGCCGGTTCTTGTGATCCCTGGATGGTACGTGGAGAGGGTAAGACGGGGAGATGTCCTCGTGCTCAACGGCAAGAAGGATTATGGGTTTATCGTGAGCCAATGGGCAGATACGACATTGTCTCGCAAGCTCATCCAGAGCGTGAGCGACGTGCTGGAACAGGTATGCAGAGACATAGAGCCGACGGCCTACAAGCCTTCCCAAGAGATACGAGGAGAAGTACCACCGGCGCAGCCAGGCAAGGTCTTCGGCAGGGTCACGCCAATAAGACGTATAGACAGGTCATCCACCCACTAATTTTTGCTATCAAAAACCACCCTTGCTCAAACCCGGTGAGTCTGGCACACTATAACATGAAGTTTCAAACCCCCGAAGGTTTTCTCAGAGTTGTTATCTGCCCGAACTGCGGGAACCAGATAGTCGCGACGCGTCCCCACATGCCGCCGCCAACATGTTACCCGAGAGAAAAGATCCATTACGTGTTCACTCCCGAGCCGCCCTATCATGCTGTGTTTTGCACGACGTGCCAGCATTACACGGTCTTTAGGGCACAGGATGGGAAGAACTGAGTACACGTGCTACGTATATTGTCGCTGACTTCCTAGCCCGCTTGCCACCATCAAAAGTTCATTTTTGCAAGGAAGTCGACGAGATAAATTCCGCTGACGCCGCCGAAGGGGACGAGGAGCGACTGTACGATCGGGTGCTGCGTAAAAGGAGCAAAAGCACCCTGTCGCATGGATCTGACCTCATCGAGCGCGGCTTCGATGTGCTTAGTCAAATCTGGACTCGGCTTCTTATCCCCGAGGTTAATAAGCAACAAATCCTTAAGGCGATCCACTGCACAAGTCCTGGCCCTTTCTGCCGACTGTCTCAAGAGAAATGCACTACTCCAGGCATACATGGCCCCAAGGAAAATAACCACCGCCAGTCCGGGGGGTGTTCTCCAGTTGTCAAAGTAGTCGAAACGGGAAGCAAACATCAGGAACCACACGATAAACGGGTAGAAGATGAGCTTGCCGACCGTATCGGTCCGTATAGCGATCAAGCGGACAAGGGTCATCTGATTCTTGACCTGATCTCGTATATCTCCACCGGATTGATGGAGGGCCGATATGTTGTCGGATGCCGTTGTGATGAACCTACGGCAGCACCTGGTCACGTCAAAGACGTAAAAGATGACCACTACGAGGGAAAAGGAGCTAAAAGATAACACGCCGAGATCTATCCATGGGCTGATCCCTCCTCGCACAGGGCTTACCGGCGGATCGAAACTTATGATCAACCCGCACAACGGGACGTAAAAAATCAGAATAATAATTACGCGCAAAACCCGGTGTCGATCCGAATCGCGGCTCACATAGTCAAGCCACAGGTCTCTCAGCCTTGTTCCTTGTTTGGTTTCTCCTGGCTTATCGTTAGTATCGTTGGCCTGTAAAGGCCGATCAGGCTCTTCCTTAATGCGAAACAGCTTCTCATTAATAAGCTTTCTGTTTGCTTCGCGGCTGCTCCACGACAGGTAGAGAAACAGAGCCGACAGCAGGAAGGCCAGGAAACGCAATATTTCGGCTGGCCATATACTGATCCCTTCCAGAACGGAGAACGGCTCTTCGTCCGCTCGATTGCTAATTCGAAGGACGGCGTATCCGAAAGCGACGACGAGAAGCAGCACGCCGCCAACAGCCACTATTTTGTACTTGCCCTCGGCATGGCATAGCTGCTTCACGTAGTTGTTGATGCGGGTGCTTGTCCAGAAGAGCACGACGAGTCCCAGGGCGATTACGAGAGCTGTCCTCACATACGACCGTATACCAACCACGGTCTGCTCCCTTTGCGGACGAACGGTGTCGCTGGGATCGGTTAAGCAAACCGCCTTATGACGGCCGATTTCGAAGATGAGGGGTGACAACGCCTTCCCTTTCCGTTCTTCGTCGGCGAACTGGCTCAGGCACTTTACCACATCTTCGTCGAGGTTAGACGTCCATTTATCCTTGAAGGCGCGTAGCACTGTCAGGAACACGGACGTCTGGTAATTATCGCGGAAAGGAGGCGCCTCACCCTGCACATCCACAACAGCATCTTTTCTCAAAGACAGGTTGAAGTTCGAGGCGACAATGACATTCCGGGTCCATTTGATGTTATCAGGGTGCAGGAACCTGGCATCCAGGTCCGTGGTAAAAAAGATGGCATCGGGAAACTGTTGGCGAAGGGCCTGGAGCACCAGATACTTGTCATAGAAATCACTGCCCATGACGCCGATAGCTTTGATCTCCTCATCGTCCCCTTTAGCTCGCAAGTTCTCATTCAGTTCGTACGTTGCTGCCGCCAGTCGTCGCAGGTAGTCATACTGGCTTTTGCCTACGGGCTGTTCCAGCTTTTTTATGTCGCTTAAAGGATCGCTCTTGGGCTGAGCATTCCCGTCCTTCTTATCCTGATCCCCCTTTTCCCCGGGTACACTCCCGTCTATACCGCGCAAATAGCTGATGAAGTGAATCCGTTGGTCAATGTCAATCTTATTGTCAGGAACACCGTCACTCTTAAGGGTCTCTTTGAGGGCTTCGTTGAACAGGTTTTTGAACGAACGACCATAGAAGGTATCCCACTCAGCAACTAAGAGGAGATGGCTCTTCTTGGAACGGAGATCAACGCGTCGACGTTTGAGTTCCTCGATCAGTTCTTTGACAAGAGCCGCATCCGTTCCTATGGTGCGGATCAACGTGATCTTATGGTTTCTAAATTTGTTCTTAATCTTGGCGCGAGCATCATTTTCGTCGGATGCCATTTCACCCGTTGCTTCTTTGAGCAAACGTGCGTTATCAACCGTTGCCCAGGGCGAGTAGATTTTCACGCCGTCAAGGGTCTTGCCCCAGCCTGCAGTTTTATTGTCCGAGACTTCGCGGACCATCTCCCCTAACCTACCAGATATGGCCGGCCCGATGACCTTGAATCTGACGTTGATTCTGCGTAGTTTCTTTGTTTTCTCGATGTAGTCGAAGAGATGAGCCAATTTTGAAAGAGGGGTCCCTTCAAAGGTATCGTCATTTATCCAGAGCACCAGAACAGATTCTTTCTTATCCTTCTCATACTCCAGCCATTCGATGGGTATGATGTTTGACAGTGTAATTTTCTTGTCTGGAGAAGCAATCTTGATGAACTCAACATGTAACGCGTCGTCACTCACAAACCCGACCCGCTTGAGCCCGGAAAGGAGTGCATACCGAAAGCGCATTCTACCTTCCGTGTCTTCGAAGTAAGGTCCACCCGGAACCATAACAGCCAGGACCTCGACTTTTTTCGTATCCTCTATTTTTTCGAGATAGGCGCTGGTGAATCGTGTCTCTCTTCGTTCCTTTGGTCCCCCATTACCGATATCCACTTGACCGGCACCATCACCTGCTGCACCTGCCTTCAGACTATCGAGTACGGCCTGAAACGGGTCTTGCCAGAGCCTGGCGTCGACCTTCTCATAAGATTCACGGTACTCGGGTACGAACGGCCGACTCCCCTTAAAGGGCTGAACGAACATGGTCACGCCAAAGGCGGCCAACATAACTGCCACGGTGGAAATAGGGAGCAATGAACCCTTATCTTTATCATCGCCCATAGCGCACCTCCGCCCTGGATGGTGTCTCTCTTGAACACATGGAGTTACATACTTTTTCTGCGGAGTTCCAGCGGTAACCAGGGATCGTCTCGATGAGGGACTGCCTGTATGGAGGTCTTACGGTTGTCCGGCCTGAGGCATCCTTTCCTATCACTATCATCGCTCTGCCCTCCGGTTAGGCGTAACGAGCGGCACAGCACGAGCGCCATGACACGGCACGAAATGTAGGAACGACAGCAGCCCTTACCTGTGGTTCTTATACCAACTGGGCTGTTTTTCGTCAAGTACAAAGTGAGGGTACAAAAATCAGGCTACAGACCATCGGATGCCGAGTGAAAGAGAGTATCAGAAACCTCACTTCCCTTTCGTAAGAAGCTTCTTTAGCTCCGGTCCCGTTTGGGGATTTTTCTGGATTATGTCTTTCCAGCCTTCATCGTATGCTATTTTGAGAAACTTTTCCTTTTCTGCAGGTGGCAGGTCAAGAGTTTGGACACCTTCTTTGTTGAGTATGGGAAGTTCCTGCTTCGCGAGCTCTGCGAACTCGGCCACCACCTTCTTCTCCGCCTCCACCGATGCTTCGTCAAGCAGGTTCTTCAGCTTTTGGGGCAGCTTGTTCCACGTCTTAAGGTTTACCAGGAGCGGGTTGGGTACTCTATAGAATCCCGGTTCCACGATATACTTTGTCAGCTTCTGCAGCCCGTATTCGCGAAGACCCACAATGGGCCAACAGTAGCCGTCAACCACGTTCCTTTCCAGGGCAGTATACACGTCGGATGGAGGCATTGCGATCGGATTCCCGCCGAGCCCCTTTATTGCCTGCAGGTACAAAGGTGATACCCGGATGTTGAGTCCTTTAAGATCGGCGGTCTTTATCGGTTTTTTCAAAAAAAGATGGAACTGTACGTTGAGACCGAGTCTTGCGAGATAATGCACACCCAGCTTTTTCTCATGCAGATCGTTAAGGAACGCCCAGGCGCCGTTTGCCCTTTCTTCCGACGGGGTGTAATCGGTCAGTTTCAACGCATCTATCTCTGGAAGGACGTTGGTATAATACGCCCCTGCGGTAAAGAGCATATCGATCACGCCGCGCTGTAACGTTTCCGCCTGGTCCGCCGGCTTCACGACCTCCGGTCCTCCGAGATACTGAATCTTTAACTCGCCGGGATACTTCTTCGCCACCATCTGATCCACGATGTCCGTGAAGGTGGTGACCATCTTGTTCTCGACCGCCGTTTTGGGCCACGCTGTTACCGCCTTCAGGACAAAGGTTTCAGCCGCAGCAAGTCCAGGCTTGCTAATCAAGATGAGCAATACTATCAAGAAGAGCGCACAACATGAACAAACAAATCGTTTTTTCATCGCAATCCTCCTCTCAAGGTCGGTGATTCGGGGAAGCTTATCGATATACCCCGTATTCTTTCGTGAACTCAACCATTGCCATCAAGTTCTCAGGTCTCACTTCGTCTATAGAACTTCTCGGGGACATGATGAAACCGCCGTCGTTACCCACCTCATCGATGAGTTTTTGGCAATAATCTTTCACCTGCTGCACCGTGCCTACCTGAAGCAATGAAGAGGGCACATTTCCCCTGATACAGAGGTGATCTTTAAGCACTTTTTTTGCTTTAAAGATGTCTGTGGTGTCCAATTGGGCCAGCACCTTTCCCTTTGGCAGCTCAAGCAGGTATTCGAGCCGCGACGTATAGTCCCCTTCGAAAAATACGCAGGGTGTCAAGCCTGCATCTACAAAGGCCAAGATCAGTTTCTTCAAGGTGGGCCAGTAGAAAGTCTGGAACTGTTTATCCGACATGAATTCTGCCGAGCCCCTGTGAAGGGGCATAAATACCCTGGAGGTGGCGCTCGTTCTGGCCATCGTTATTCCTGTGCTGACCTGGATAGGCAAGAGTCTGTCGATCGCAGCGAGCAGCTTATCGGGCTTGCGATACATGTCAAGCATAGAGCCTTTCATGCCCCTGAACCGGTCCGATATCACGTCGAAGGGCGTGTGAAGAGAGGCCGTCGCATACTGAGGAAAACCGAGTTTCTCGATTTCACCGACAAACATTCTTAACTTGGGACGTAACGCAGCCATTTCACGGCCGGCCTTCTGAAGCGCTTCCACTGCCTCACTGATCGGGGGCGTAGCAAGCAATTCAGCCAAAACGGCTATGCCGTAATGGCCGACCAAGAGGGATGGCAGGGGCGGCAGCCTGTTGAACGGTTCCATTGCGCCATATGAACGCGGCACGATGATGCGCAGCAGAAAATCGGAAAGGTCGTCGATGAGCAGGTCATACTCATCAACCTTCATATATTCACCCTCCACGTACTGGTGAGAGAACTCGGGACCCAATCCGTGGCCAGGCCATTTCAGTGTTTTCATATCCAGTATCTCGAAAACGTTGCCCGGTGTATAGGGAGAAGTATGGACCATATCCGGTGTGAAATCCTCTATTGTCTTCTTGGTGATCTCAAGCCACCTTTCATAGTCATTCCAGGCCACATCAAAATTGACCCCGGTGTACTTCGCCGGAAAATAGCTTGTTTCCAGCACCACAGGTACCCGATCCGGCTTCCTGAGCGCTATCGCGTCGAGGACCCGTCCTTCCCGTTCTTTATAGAGTTCTTGCGGTGTCTTCGCCATGGTCACTCTCCTGTCCACTACGGATAGAGGTTGATTGCTGCGATAACGTCATTGCCGTTATTTCTTCCTTCTGCATGTCTGCCATGAGGCTGACAAGTTTCTCGCTCGCGTAAGGCCTCCGCGTTTGTCAGAAAATACTTACTTCATCACTAACGAAGGTAGAAAAGTAGCTATCTGCGGGAACACAAACAACAAAGCTGCGACAACGACGAGGCTGATCAGGAACGGATAGACGCCGCTGTAGATAACGCTGAATGGCACTTTGGTGATGTTCTTGACGACAAAGACATTAATGGCGACCGGAGGAATGACGACACCGATCATTATGGTAATGGCAATGATCATGGCGAACCAGATGGGATCGAAACCGAGTTTCAGGATGACTGGATAAAAGATGGGGGTGGCGAGCACCATGAACGCCAGATCATCAATGAAAGAGCCCCCCAGTTGATAGATCATCGAGATGAGGACCATGATGATGTATTTGTTGAAAGGAAGTTGTACGATCCAGTCCGCCGCCATCATAGGAATTTTTGTTACTGCGAGAAAATGGCCGAGGATTGCAGATCCTACGATGAGCATGATAACCATACACGCAGTGTGCAGCGACTCGCTCACCGCTTTGAAGAAGGCTTTTATCGTAAGATCTTTCTTTATGAAAGACAAAAGGAAGACCGCCGCAGTCCCGATGCTGCCTGCCTCTGTCGGTGTGAAATACCCCATCATCAACCCGCCTATTACCACCAGGAAGATAGCACCGACCCAAAGGACTTCCGGCAGAGAAGCGATCCTTTCCTTCCACGTGGACCGTTCACCCTTCGGCCCGAGAGAAGGGTTGATCTTGCACCAGCCAATGATGATAAAAACCCAGAAAAGTGCGATCAACAAGCCAGGAACAATTCCGGCCAGGAAGAGCCTGCCGATGGATTGTTCGGTTATCATGCCGAATAAAATGAGCGTAACGCTTGGCGGAATGAGGGCCCCGAGCGTTCCCACCGTCGCAACGATGCCGGTTGAAAGCTTCTTGTCATAACCGTAGCGATCCATCTCGGGCACGGCTACGCCGGCGAACGTTGCTGCCGTGGCGGCCGAAGATCCGCAGATGGCTTTGAAGGCGGTCGCGCCCATGACGGTGGCTATGGCTAGTCCACCGGGGATATGGCCGATGAACTTAAAAGCAGTACTGTACAACCTTTTTGCAATACCTGCGTGTGAAGCGATCTGACCCATAAAAATAAAGAGAGGGATGACGGTGAATCCGTAAGATGCGGTCGCGTCAACTAAATCCTTGGCTAACAGGTTCAGGCCAGCCTTGAGTGACATGATGTAGCTGAATCCCAGAAAACCAACCAGCGCCATGGCGAAACCCAACTCGATGCCGGTGAGGAACAGAAGCAATACCAGGGCTAGGCCTATAATCCCGATCAGTTCATTCCCCATATTCCCCCCTAACAATCTTGATAAGATCGCACAGGAGAACAAGACACTGCACAAAACAGCAGACGCCCATCGCATAGATAATCGGATAAAAGGGCAACTTCAACGTAACCGAGACTTCGCCGGTTCTTTGCAGATCAGCCGCATATTTGAGTACGTTCCAACCGAACAGAAAGAATAAGAAGAGCCCCATGCACCTTGTCGAGACCTGGAAGACGTTCTGCACTCTGCGAGAAAACTTGAGAATGAAAAAATCCACGTAAATGTGAGACCGTATCCAGGATGAGAGGGGAAGAGCGAACAGAATTACCACAGCTCCCGTAAATGCCACGATTTCGTATGTTCCGAGGATAGGTCTCTTAAATGCGCGCAAGACGACGTCGGCCGATGTAAGAACCACGATGAAGACCAGCGCAACGCCCGCAAAGAAATGAAGGGCACGGCTGATTCCTTTTATGACCTCAAGTACTCGCTTCATGAACCCTCTCCCTTTGTCTCGTGGACGGGACAGCTTGCCGGAGAAAAGAGAGCCGTTCCTTACTCAAGGTTTCTACGAGAATTACTGTTGTAAAGTTTTTAGTCTCTCTTCACAAAACCTCAGTGCCTCATCTCCGGGAAGGCCTTTTGCTTTCATGCTCTTCACATAGTCGTCAAGGAGCGGCCTGACAGCCTTTGCCCAGCGGCCCTGTTCTGCCGGTGGAAGAGTGATGATCTGATGCCCTCTTTTACTCGCAAAATCTCTGCCCGATGCATCGATCTCATCCCAGACCTTGCCTTCCTTGTCGATCCACTCCTCATTGATCTTTTCAATGATCTGCTGAATATCAGGAGGCATCGAATTCCATTTCTCCTTATTCATGACCACAAACATAGCAAGGGAATTGGCCACGCCGCCCTGGGTGGTATACTTCACCACTTCTCCCAATTTCCAACCTTCCATTGCTTCGATTGGACATATGACACCATCCACAACGCCCCTGCTTAGGGCGTCATAGGTATCGGGCATAGGCATGGCGACAGGTGTTGCACCGAGTGCCTGTGTTATTTTGCTTACGGTGCCGGACGCCCGGATCTTCATCCCCTTGAGGTCCTCGAGTTTGTTGACCGGTTTTTTAGTGTTGACCAGGTTGGGCCCATTTGCATGGAGATACATGACTTTCACTTCGTCAAATTCCTTCGGTTTGAACCTCTTATAGTATTCGTTAATCAGCCTGGTTGCCGCGAGGCCGGTCTTGTATCCCAGGGGCAGGTCTATGACTTCGGTAAGTGGAAATTTTCCACTAGTGTAACCGAAGACCGAGAGCCCGACATGGGATAGTCCCTTGACCACGCCATCATAACACTTGTCACCGGGGGTGAGGGTGCCGCCTGGAAACATAGTCACCTTTACCCTTCCATTGGTCCTTTTCTCGATCTCTTTCCCCCATTCGACCGATGTTATGCAGACCTTGTGCGGGGCAGGGAATACATTCGAATAGTAGAGCTCAATCGTTTTGGTCTGGGCCGATGCCGGGGAGTTGAGAAGAAGATATCCAACCACTAGCAACCCCAGGATCAATGCTGCCGATTTCCAACGCTTCATCGTAGCTCCTCCTTTCGATAGTGCCCGGTTCTGGTCATCCCCAGATAGAGATTACCCATCGTTCGATTCTACAACATAGTGTTGCTTCTTTACCACTCTTTTTGAATATTGAAGGAAATTTGTTGCGGATTCTCTGTTGTTGCCCATCCTCACTTTACTGATCCTTCTCCCTTTGATAGCTCAGGGCAAAGAACCCATCCGTACTAGATCCACTGGATGCGAATATCCCCTTCGACCTATCTGAACTCCTTGTCTCCGGTGACGAGGTGCGCCTTCAGGTGGCGAGCGAGTGCCACTCCAAAACAGTCCGCAAGAGACATTCTCCTTTACTCGTCACGTATGCTCTTTCCACGATCACGCACCTCCTATCAGGTGGTATTAGCTTACCAAGGAACATCATTAAGTCAATTACAAATAGTACGTCGATAATAAAATGAAGCAGGGCGGCACGCCCCTCACAAAAAGATCGGATGAAACTGGAATGCATACCCAGTCTCATCCGATCTTATTTCGTCAAAAAAATGGTAGGCGCGGAGGGTGTTGAACCCTCGACCTCTACCGCGTCGAGGTAGCGCTCTACCGTTGAGCTACGCGCCTACGAGGATGTAATCTTATAGCAGAACCGTCGGGATGTCAAGAAATACCGCGCCCGATCCGGGCGCTCAATTATTGGTTGAGTCGTTGACTTGTTGACTGGAAACAACAGCAGCCGGAAACCTTGTCCCGTCTGCGCCGGTCCTAATCAACTACTCAGCCTATCAACCACTCAACTGCGTCGGCATATTATGCCGACGCCTGCGCTTCTGCCCGGCCTTCGCCTTCGAAGACAACGTCGCCCTTACGGTTTACTGTCACCTTGATACGTTCCCCTTCGTGCATTTCTCCCTTCAGCATGAGGAGCGCAAGAGGATCCTGTATCTTCTTCTGGATAAGCCGTTTCAGGGGTCGTGCCCCGTACGCGGGATCGTAGCCTTCTTTGGCTAACACTTCTTTCGCCTTCTCAGTAAACTGCAGGTCAATAAATCTCTCTCTTGTGCGTTTTGCCAGTAACGCGAGCTGCAGATCGACGATCCTCTTCAGGTCTTCCATGGTAAGGGCCGTGAATATGATGAGCTCGTCTACCCTGTTTATGAATTCCGGCTTGAAACCGGCCTTCACCGCTTCCATGACCCGTTTCTTCATCTCTTCGTAATCCTTCCCTGCCAACTCCATGATCCACTGGCTCCCCATATTCGAGGTCATGATGATCACCGTGTTCTTGAAGTCAACGGTTCTGCCCTGGCCATCGGTAAGTCTGCCGTCATCGAGCACCTGAAGCAGCACGTCGAAGACCTCCGGGTGCGCCTTTTCCACTTCGTCAAGCAGAACAATCGAGTAAGGTCTTCTGCGCACGGCCTCGGTCAACTGACCACCCTCCTCGTAACCCACGTAACCGGGGGGCGCGCCGATCATACGCGCAACGGTGTGGCGCTCCTGGTACTCACTCATATCGAGGCGCACAATAGCCTGCTCATCGTCGAAAAGAAATTCGGCCAAAGCCTTGGCCAGCTCTGTCTTGCCCACGCCGGTCGGACCGAGAAAGAGAAACGATCCGAGCGGCCTGTTCGGGTCCTGAAGACCGGCCCTCGCCCTTCGTACCGTGTTTGATACGGCCCCTATGGCTTCGTCTTGCCCCACGACACGCTGGTGAAGCCGTTCTTCCATATGGACGAGCTTGTCCATCTCGCCTTCGAGCATTCTCGATACCGGGATACCCGTCCATTTCGAAACAACCCTTGCTATGTCCTCTTCTCCCACCTCCTCGGTGAGCATCTTCTGGGTTTTCTGCAGTTCAGCCAGTTCCTTATTTTTCTGTTCCAACTCCCGCTCCAGGGCGACAACCGTGCCGTATCGCAGCTCTGCTACCTTGCCGAGATCGCCTCTGCGCTCCATTTCATCAGCCTCGATCTTCGTCTTCTCAATCCGCTCCTTGATGCTCTTTATCTGCATGATGAGCGACTTCTCCTGCTCCCAGTGGCGCTTCTTTTCGGCGACATCCTTCTTGAGCGTTTCAACCTCGTCTTCAAGTTTTTTCTTTCGCTCCAGCGATGCTTCATCACGCTCTTTCTTGAGCGCTTCGATCTCAATCTGCATCTGCATTACGCGCCGTTCCACCTCGTCTATCTCGGTGGGCACGCTGTCGATCTCCATTTTAAGCCGTGACGCTGCTTCATCAATAAGATCGATCGCTTTGTCCGGCAGAAACCTATCCGTGATATACCGATGAGATAGCGTCGCCGCCGCGATGATCGCGGCATCCGCTATCCTCACTCCGTGATGTATCTCATACTTCTCTTTCAGGCCGCGCAAGATCGCTATCGTGTCCTCCACCGAAGGCTCGTCCAGGTAAACAGGCTGGAACCGACGCTCCAGTGCCTTATCCTTCTCCACATACTTCCGGTACTCGTCCAATGTGGTAGCGCCAATCGTGTGAAGCTCCCCGCGTGCGAGCTTCGGCTTCAGCATGTTTGAAGCATCGATAGCGCCCTGGGCTGCTCCCGCGCCCACGATCGTATGGAGCTCGTCGATAAAAAGGATCACCGTGCCGGCCGCCTCGTCAATCTCCTTGAGCACGGCTTTCAGTCTGTCCTCAAACTCTCCTCTGTATTTCGCCCCGGCAAGCATCGCACCGAGATCAAGGGCAAGCACCTTCTTGTTTTTCAATGTTTCGGGCACGTCACCGCTTACGATCCTCTGGGCCAACCCTTCAACAACGGCCGTCTTACCGACTCCCGGGTCACCAATGATGACCGGGTTATTCTTAGTCCTTCTCGAGAGCACCTGCATCACGCGCCTTATCTCCTCATCCCGCCCGATGACCGGATCGAGTTTTCCTTTGCGCGCCTCCTCGGTAAGGTCACGAGTATACTTCTGCAAGGCCTGGTACTTCTCCTCAGGCGACTGGTCCGTGATTCTCTGCGATCCCCGTATATCCTTCAGCACCGTGTAAATCCGGTCCTTGGTCACGCCCTGATTCTTCAGAATGCGAGCTGCAGCGCCCTGATTCAGGTCGGCAATGCCGATAAGCAAGTGTTCAAGGCTGACGTACTCATCCTTGAGCCTTTCAGCCTCGGAGAAGGCTGTCTCGATGGCCTTGTTCAGCGTCTGGCCAAGGTATGCCTGCCCCGCCCCTGTCACTTTGGGCATTTTGGTGAATTCCTTCTCCAGCTCAGCTTTGATGGCTGCCGGGCTGGCGCCAAGCTTTTCAAGGGCCGAGACGACTATTCCTTCTCTATCGCTCACAAGGACGTAGAGCAGATGCTCCGCCTCGATCGCCTGATGGCCGAGTTCTTCAGCCTTTTTTCTAGCCTCCTCAATGGCCTCCTGGCCCTTAATGGTAAACTTATCCCATCTCATAACCGTCTCCTTCTCATCCCTTCTATATCGAACAACCTCTTGTATACAAAATAATCACTGACGTGCCTTCTCGCAAGGGCTTTCGCATTGTCGAAGGTTCCACACTTCATTATCACCACCCGGTACACTTGAGGCATTGAGGGGGCCACCTGGCCAGGTCACAGCCAAAACCAAGATTGTATCTCATGCCCGCTCGTTTCACTCGCTAGAGTCCGCAGAGATCACAGAGGAAGAGCCCGCAGAGTGAGTATTTCTTTGGCCTGATGCGAGAGAGGACGGCGCATCAGGCCAACCCGCATCGCTCCGCGAGGGGAAAACCGACGGCCTCTCCGCGGCAAACTACATATCGCCAGTATCCGCGACTACTTCGCGCAAAGCGCGATGCGATGTGAGGAATTCTCTCCGAGAATTCCGAGCAAGCACATCATCGTTCTGCCGGGTACCCATCATAAGCAACCACCGACCCAATAGCTGACCTCATAGCCGCATGCGTGGCCCTCTGTGAACTCTGTGTGCTCTAGTGACCGCAGGGAACGGGCGTGAGATAATGTCTTTAATCAGTCAAGTCCATTGGGCAACAGGCCATTGACTTCGGACCGCGAAATATGGAAAAATGCGGCATGGAAGAGGTTCTGAAAAACCTTGTAAGTGACGGCGATCTTGAGGCCGCCGTTGCCGCTTTTGTCAGTCTGACGCCGCACGAGAAGATCGATCTCTTGGAGAAGATTCGAAGCACAAGAACTGAGCGCGTTGCCCTGTTCTTCAGCAAGGTCCTCGATCGGACGCCCGAGCGGGAAGTGCAGAAGTCGATCAAGAAACTCCTCTTTACACTGAAGACCCAGGGGATTCGCTTTGAAGAACCAAAAATCTCCGGTGAGTCTGCCCTCAAGAAGATTGAGTCTGTGAGAGACCAGAGAGCATTCATCTCTAATTACGATCCCGAGGATACGAGGGTGGTGCTCCTCTCTTTCGAGATGAAGAAGCGACAGTTCCTCTTCATACACGCCATCTCACATTTTTCAAAAGGGCTTCAGGATCTGGCTGCAATGCCCATCTCTAGAGACGAACTGGAAACGATTCTCAAAGACTACCGCGGCAGAATGGTACGCCCCATGGTGCTTCTTCCAACCAGTCCCAAGTACGCAATCTATCTCATAGAAGAGGCTTCCAATCTTTCCGGCACTCATAGTGACGAGTTGAGAAACCTTAAGCCCCTCGTGACCGGCTTGAAAGGTCCGGTACAGAAACCGGAGGATATATACACGCTTCCCGTACCTCAGCAAACCAGGCCGAAGAGCCCCGAGGCAATTCTCTCTGATCCTGTGTTCGAGCCGTTTATGCTGACGTGGGAGAGTATTGAAGCTGACAGGAAAGAGCTGGACGCTGTTGTAAACCCATCTATCGTGCTCCCGCCCTATGTCATCGAAGAGAGGCGCGAGGCATTTCTGAACGGGCTTGTTCAGGGAGACAAGCTCAATACCGCTCGCCGCTCTTTGAAGAGGATGCTGGAAGACTATGCTTATCTCTTCCACGCCATGGAAGATTTGGACACGTTCAAGGGCTTGGCGGACGGGCTTCCTGAAGACCAGTTCCTCCAGAATGCCCTGCTCTTCTTTGTGAAAAAGTCATTGGAGAAAAAGGAAGATGAACAGCCGGGTGTTCTCGTCGACCCATTCAAACAGAAAACCCCTCAACCACCCTACCCCCGACGATAGGAAATACAGTGATCAGTGATCGGTGGCCAGTGTTCAGTGAAAAGCGACCAACAGCTATGTTCATCCAGGCTGTTGTGCTGGCCGTGTAACTAATTCCTAAGCACCGCTCACCGATCACTGACCACTGACCACTTGTTTTTGTCCCGCCTTGCCTACTTCGGCGTTACAGCCGCAAACATCTTGTTTCTTCCCCTCTGCACGAGCAGGAGAATGCTCTCTTTATCCTTTGCCTTGCCTATCTCGTCCATCAGACCACGAACATCCTTGACCGGCTTCCGGTCTGCTTCGCGGATCACATCACCCTGCCGGATGCCGGCGTTGTCTGCCGGGCTTCCCGGTTCAACCTGCGTGACCACTACGCCGGTGGTGTCCTTCAGTCCGAGCGACTGAGCGATATCAGGGGTGATGTTCTGCACCCCGATCCCCAGTTTCTTACCGGTAGGAGCCTTCGCAACTTCCGTCGTCTTTTCTTCCATCTCTCCGACTTTCAGCTCCTTGCTCATCGCATGCCCATTTCTGGAAAGCTTTATCGCGACGCTCTTTCCAACAGGAGTGGCAGCAACAACCTGCGGCAGGTCCTTTGATTCCTTGATCTGTTTGCCATCAAACTCGACAATGACATCGCCCTGCTCGATCCCTGCTCGCTCAGCCGGACTGTCTTTGAAAACCTCTGCCACGAGTGCCCCTTGCTTATCCTTGATGTTGAAGGATTGGGCGAGTTCGGGTGTCACTTCCTGGATACTCACACCGAGCCATCCCCGGGTAACCTTTCCTTTATCCTTGAGTTGTGGGACAACACTTTTCGCCATATTCACGGGAATCGCAAAGCCAATGCCCTGGCCGGATGCGATGATTGCTGTGTTGATACCTATGACCTCACCTCTGGTGTTGATGAGCGGACCGCCTGAGTTTCCCGGATTAATCGATGCGTCGGTCTGGATGAAGTTATCATACGGTCCAGCGCCGATCGTCCTGCCCTTGGCGCTGACGATCCCCGCGGTAACGGTCTGCTCGAGCCCGAAGGGGCTGCCAACAGCAACGACCCAGCTTCCGACCTTCAGATCATCCGAGTTACCCATGGCAAGAGGGTGTAGATCCGAGGAACCCTTGATCTTGATAAGGGCAAGGTCCGTCTTGGAGTCCCTGCCGACTACCTTCGCCTCAAACTCCTTGCCATCGGCAAGTTTGACCTTGATCTCGTCCGCATTCTCGACCACGTGGTTGTTGGTTACAATATAGCCTTCGCGGTCAATGATGAACCCTGATCCGAGGCTCTTCTGCTGGAAGCCTTCCGAAGGTCCGTCTCCACCGGAACCAGGCCCGAAAAATTCCTCAAATGGATCTCTCCCTCCGGAGGGTCCACCAAAGAAATGACGGAATACGCGGCCGCCGCCCTTCAGCGTCTTGGTCGTTTGGATATTTACCACACCATCGCGGACGTTCTCTGCAAGCTCCGAAAAGTTTCCCGGAACCATAATGGGCGCGTCGGCGCCTTTTGCGACTGACGAGGGTGCAGTGTCCGATGTCTTTACAGCCTTCGAGACCCCGTACCCGAATCCCATCATAAGGCCTACCATCGCCAGCGCAATAAACATTCTTCTCAACTTGTTTCCCTTCTCCATCTTCAATCTCCTTTCGTGATGTATTGGCTGAGCACAGCCTTCTATCTTCACAACATTCTAAACGACGAAGTTAATGGGAAGATTACGCGAAGATTACAATCTTGTAATCTGGATCGCAGGCCTTGGAGAAGAGCAGAAGATTGATCTCACGCCCGCTTCGCTAGAGGCCGCAGAGACGCAGAGGAAAGACCGGAGAGTTTTGTTCACACAGAGCTCACAGAACCCACAGAGAGCGAATTGAACAGGAGACTAAGGCGAATTCTTTTTTTGATTTTCCGGTGAGAGGCCGGAAAATCAAAACCGTCAGCCACTTCGTGGCACGGTAATACTTTGGTACACTCCCCTTCCGGCACAGCCGGACGGGGTTTGCCCGGAATGGTCCTCTCAACTATTCCGGGCAAAAAGATCTCTCGTCTCTGCTCTTCTCTGTGGGCTCTGCGAACTCTGTGTGAGACGGTCCTGTCTTCCCTCCGCGGCTTCTCCTAGCGAACTCTGCGGCCTCGAAGGAGCAGAGCGACTGGGCGTGAGATAATGTCTGTGCGCAATTTGGAATCAGGTACGACGAGGCTGCGTGGGGAGGGTAATGGTAAACGTGCTGCCTTCGCCGGGCGCGCTCGTCACCGTAATATCCCCGCCATGAGCGCGTGCGATGGCCCTGGCCAGACTCAGGCCCAGCCCGATCCCCGTCTGTGACCGGCTTCGGTCACCACGATAAAATCGCTCAAAGATATGTGGTAGCTCCTCGTCAGTGATCCCGATACCCGTATCCCGGATCGAGATGAGCACATGACGCTGCTCTTTCTCAAGTACGGATACAGCCACTCTTCCGCCGGACGTAGTATACTTGATGCTGTTATCCAGAAGGTTGGAGAGCAGGCGCTGGATCATCCTGATGTCAACGATGACCTGAAGTCTTTCCGGTGTCTCGCAACTGAGGGCTATTCCCTTATCTTCAGCGCTGGGACGGAACAGATCGCAGGCGTCCCGAACAATGACCGCAACGTCGATCTGTTCCAGGTTGAGCCTGTCCACACCAGCTTCTGTTTTGGAAATCAGGAGCATGGTGTTGATCATGCCGAGCAGACGATCGCATTCCTCAACAGTATTGGCTGCCATAGCCTCATACTCACCGAGCGTCTTACCGGTGGTCAATGTCACCTCAGCAGCCCCGCGTATCCTGGTGACAGGACTCTTCAGGTCATGGGCGATATTGTCCGTCATCTCTTTGAGCTCAGTGAGCAGCTTCTCTACGCGGTCCAGCATCTGATTAAACGTGATGGCGAGCTGATCGATCTCGTCGCCCCTCGCTTTCACAGGCACACGTTTTTCTATGGTGCCCTCTGATATCATCCTTGCTGTCCGCGTCACCGCTTCAACGCCCGACACTGCGCGCTTTGCCATGAACCATCCGACTCCTGCGGCAAGCAGAATGAGGAATGCCATAGTCGCAGCAAAAATCCCCTTGAACGCGTCCAGGAATCGCGAGTAGCTCTCCATGGCCTCTCCGACTTGCACGATGATGCCTGGACTGAGCATGGCATAGAGAACCCGGACGTTCTCCTTTCGACCGGATATGGCGACAGTCTCAAAGACGGGACCCGTGCCCCTCAACAGCTTCTGGATAGCACTTCCCTGGATGCCGATGTCCTGCCAATAGGCCATGTTGGACGACGAAAAAGCCACTCCGTTAGGATAGAGCAGGCGAAAGAATACCTTCCTCACCCCGGCGGCCTGGGCCTCGATGACCGCAGCCTTCGCGACTTCATCTATCCCTTCTGAAGCAAGCACTGCCGAAAAGCGCCTCACCTGGTCCATGAGTTCCTGGTCAGTCCTGTCCTGAATAAACGAAGTGATGAGCGTGTAGAACAGAAGAAACGCGATGCAGGACGAGACGGCGAAGATGCCTGCGTACCACAGAGTGAGCCGGAAGGCGAGTGTATTGCGGAGCCTAGGAGTCCTTGAGGACATACCCTACACCACGGATGGTCTGAATCAACTTCCTCGTGAAATCCCGATCCACCTTGTCCCTGAGCCTGCAGATGCGTGCCTCGACCACGTTAGTCTGCGGATCAAAATCATAGTTCCAGACGTGCTCCATGATCATGGTCTTTGAGACGACGCGCCCAGGGTTTCTCATGAGGTATTCCAGCAGGGAAAACTCTGCGGGTTGAAGCTCGAGCTTCTTGCCTGCTCTTGCGACCTCCCTGCTGAGAAGGTTCATCGAAAGATCTCCCACGACCAGCCGGGTTGGTTCGGATATGCCGCCCGCTCTCCGAATCAAGGCCTGGACTCGGGCAAGCAGCTCTGAGAAGGCGAATGGCTTCGTCAGATAATCGTCACCGCCTGACTGAAGACCCTTCACCCGGTCATCGACCGACCCTCTGGCGCTCAGGATAATCACGGGAGTCGTCACCTTCTCTTTTCGCATTTCCTTAATGAGAGATAACCCGTCCAGCTTCGGCAGCATGATATCGACGATGGCCGCATCATACGGTTCTGTAAGGATGAGGTGCAGCCCCTCCTCCCCATCGGTGGCGTGGTCGACAGCGTAGCCCGCTGCCTTGAGCCCCTTCACGATGAATGAGGCAATCTTGGCGTCATCTTCAACGAGCAGTATTCGCATGATCAACACCTTCATACATTATGCCGCTGTCAAATGCAATAAGCAACAGGGGGCGGAGGCGTGAAAAGATCAGGTGGGCCGCTCGCACCGTTTCCCTCGCTTGCTGGCGCTCCCAAGTCTCACCCGGCAACGTTCCGTCTCTCTCGATGCTCTTTGAGTGCGAACTTCTCGGGTACCGACGGTTCCCTTGGCAGCTCGCAAACATGTGAAGATTGAGGTGCATTACGCCTCGGAGCCCGACGCATCGTGCCTACGGCACCGTTCGTCTTCACTGCCGGGTCCCGAGACCTTCCCGCGATGCTGCGCTCACGAAAGGTCCTCCCGGCCCACCTAATCATCTCTATCCCAGCAGACCGTTAAAAAAAGCGTGTAGAACAGAAAGTTCTAAAATGATACACTCGGAATGAGGAGACAATACGCGTGGGCAGGTTTGTTGTAAAAGATACGTTCTACAAGAAGGCCAAGCAGGAAGGTTTCAGGGCGAGAAGCGCTTACAAGCTCCGGGAGATACAGCAGAAGTATCATGTTATAAAGCAAGGCGACGAGGTGCTCGATTTGGGATGTGCACCGGGAAGCTGGCTGCAGGTGCTGTCGGGCATCATAGGTGGGAAGGGCTTTGTGCAAGGCATCGATCTCCTGCCGATCTTACCTCTGCCGCAGAAGAATGTCGCCGCTATGGTGGCAGACATCCGAGCCCTGAATGTAGAGGAGTTACTGGCCGAGCTCTCGATCCCGGCTTTTGACGTTGTTACGTGCGACATAGCGCCCAATCTCACTGGTATCCGGGACGTGGATACTGCCAACATCGCAGAACTTTTTACGGCCGTGAGAACGGTGGTGAGAAGCTCGCTCAAGAAAGGCGGCAACTTCATCTTCAAATCTTTTTTCACCGAGGAGCTCAAGCCAACTATCAAAGACCTGGAGAAGCTCTGTGCGCGCGTCTCAATCTACAAGCCGCCCGCTTCCCGCGGCGTCAGCTCCGAAGTCTATCTGGTGTGCGTGGGCAAGAGACAGTAAACGGTGATCGGTGATCAGTGATCAGTAGCCGGTGGTCAATGGCCAGTATATGCAATCAATGAGCCAGCGTGCTCCCAGCCTGTAGGTCGATTCTCGTTACTCCCCATCTCTTTACAGTCCGAAACTACATCTTCAATGGATTATGCCGATTTGGATTTGCGTGGAGACCGAGGCGGCAGCGAGGAGCCGACGCAGGCGTACTACAAGTACGTCGAGGAGCGCGACGCAGCGACAACGAAGGTATACGCACGAATGCAAATCGGCATATTATCTATGGACAGGAGGTTGAGAACGTAGTACACTATGGCGTCGAAAGTTCCGCCGTAACTCGTGGCTTTCGGTAGAATCCTGCAACACCAGCCTCGATATACGTTCCGCACGTGGGCAGATGGAGAGGTAGTCCAACATGGAGAAGGATACTATGGAAACAAATATTGCGGACGTCACAGAGCCCGAGCGAGCGAGCGAGCCCGAAGAAAGCTTCGCTGAACTGTTCACGAAGGAAAGCGTGCTGCCCGGAAGGCTTGAGCCTGGGCAGAAGGTGAAGACCCGGGTTATCAGCATAGTCGGTGACTCTGTCTACGTCGACCTCGGAGGAAAGAGTGAAGGAGCGATAGATCTTGCTGAACTGATGGCCGATGATGGAACAAGCACGGTGAAGCCGGGTGAGGAGATTGAGGCTTTCTTCGTCTCGGTGCAGCATGGCGTAAGGAAGCTCACTACCAAGATCCGTGGCTATTCGACACTCACCCTTGCAGAGATCAGGGATGCTCACGCTGCCGACTTACCCGTCACTGGAAAGGTAAAGTCTGAAGTGAAAGGAGGCTTTGACATCTCCGTTGGAGGTGTCCGCTGCTTCTGCCCGTTCTCGCAAATAGACTTGAAAGGCAGCCGGGACAGTGGATCGTTCGTGGGCCAGACCTTTCCCTTCAAGGTTCTCGAGTATGAGGAAGATGGTCAGAACATCATTCTCTCCAGGCGCGCGCTTCTTGAAGAGCAAAGAGACGCCGAGATCGAGAAGCTGAAAGCCACCCTCGTTGTGGGAACGGAACTGGCGGGCACGGTGCGTTCGGTCCAGAGTTACGGAGCCTTCGTTGATCTTGGCGGCATTGACGGTCTCATACCGATAAGCGAGATGGCCTGGGGCCGCACTGAAAAACCTGAAGACCTGCTTTCTCCCGGTCAGGAGGTACAGGTCAAGATTATCGGCATAGACTGGGCAAGGGAGCGCCTGACCCTGAGCCTGAAAGCTCTGCAGGCCAATCCTTGGGAGAGTGTAGCCGAGCGTTACCACGTGAATGACCAGGTGCGTGGGGCCATCGTGCGGCTCACCCAGTTCGGGGCGTTCGTCAATTTAGAGCCGGGGATCGACGGTCTCATTCACATATCGGCGCTTGGCGGCGGCAGGCGCATCCGTCATCCGAAAGACGTTGTCGAGGTCGGTCAGTGGGTGGAGGCTTACGTGACCGCCGTGGACCCCGCAAACAAGCGCATCTCCCTCTCCCTGCAGCCGAGAGTTCCCAAAGAAGCTGTTGTCCTTCCGGAGGCGGGCGATGTGCTGGAAGGTGCCGTGGACCGCGTCATGTCTTTCGGCATATTCATCAAATTGAATAGCGGCCTCACCGGCCTTCTGCCCAATCCCGAGATAGGGACACCGAAGGGTACCAACCATAGCCGCATGTTTCCCGAAGGTACGAAGATGCAGGTGCTGGTTAAAGCAGTCGACACGGAGAAAGGCAAGATCTCCCTGAGTCGTATAGGCCTTGAAGAAAAAGTGGCCCAGGAAGAATTCAAGCAGTACCAGGATTCAGTGAAAAGCCAGGAACGTGCCTCAGGCAGCCTGGGAAGCCTGGGTGACCTGCTCAAGGCTAAGTTGAATCTTTAAAGCTGTACCAGGTCGTCGCGCGTAAACGAGTGACTCTCGGCCTTCGCGGAGTCGACCCCACTGCAACACAATCGAGATTCTTAATCAGATGGGAATGCCTCTGTCTTCACCAGCAAGATAGAACTGGGCATCTTCCTGGTCAACTCATCTATCCCCTTCGAATAAAAGAGGTGCTCTATTCTCCCCTCTTCGTGGTGAGCCATGACTACCAGATCAGCGTTTTCTTCCTTGGCTGTCTGCAGGATGACGTCTGCAGGGTTTCCATCCCTGATGATCTCTTTGATCTGCATGTTGGCGGCTTTCTCGTTTGCTATCATGCGATCGATGTCCTGCTTCGCTTCTTTCAACATAGTCTCGTACTCTTCCTCCAAATCCAGAAGGCGGGTGAAGAGGACACCGCCCTTGAGTCCAAAAGGATTGTAAATGACATGGAGAATGCTCAGCGCTGCGCCATACTTCCGGGCCAGCGAAACACCGTATTGCACTGCTCTCTTACATTCGTGCGTCGATCTGCTTACCACCAGGATTGTTTTGACATCGTCCATTTTTCGACCTCCAGGATATTCTCTAACTACCTGCCTCATATGGGATGAGACCCAATACGGGGCATTGCGGTAACACAATCATGTCAGCAGCGCTTGAATCCCAAAACGAAGCTCATAACGGGTTGTTTTAGTCTATCCATCGCACCACTTTGTCGAAGGTCTCCCGTGACGATTCGAAACGATTGATGGGAGCATCCCAGTCGGGGTGTCCGAGCGCTACACCAATAACCACGCTCTTGCTGTCCGGGATGCCGAGCTCGTCCTTGATCTCCTGCGCGTACGCGGTGATGAGTCCGATCGGGCACGTCCAGAGCCCGGCGCTGTGCGCGGTCAATAAGAGATAACCCAGGGTGATACCGATATCAACATAGTTACTCTTCGAGAAGGCATTGTCGATGCAGAGAATGATTCCAACAGGAGCTCCATAGAAATTACAGCTCCCCTCGTTGACGAAACGGTCAAATTCAATGCCCATCTCGCCGAGAAAGGGCTTCATGCCTTCCGCTGCCCGCACACCCCGCGCGATCACTTCGGGCGGGAGCGGTTTGACATTCCCGGGAGCACACGATATCTGTTTCTCCTTGTACGCCTTGATGAGCCTGCGGCTCAATCGTTCCCGTTCTTCACCCACAACAACCGTGAATTCCCAAGGCTGCAGATTGATTGCGGACGGCGCTTGCACAGCCCTCCTCAGCACTTCCTCAATCTTCTCCCTCGGCACCGGATCAGGCTTAAACGCCCGTATGCTTCTTCTTTCCTTGATGGCCTGCATGACGTCCATGCCATGGCTCCTTCTACATATCTCAACTTTTTTTGTTAACGGCCTCTATATCGACTTCACCGTGAAAAGCCTCGCTCAGGGCCTGCTGCAAGCCATCGAAGTCTTCAGGCTTCTCAATCTCTATCACCAGTTCCCGGTCATCGAGCACTCTCAGCCTCCCGTACTTTTTGACGACATCTAAAACCTTAGACGGGTCGGTCGTGACCCAGCCTTTCATGCGTTTCACCAACTCCTCGCCGCTGAAAGCGCGCTCAATCGTCAGGTCCACGCGCCGCTTCTTTGCTTCCCAGCCGATCAATCCCGGGCGTACCACCGTCGGCGTGACCGGATCATGCATCGCCGCACATCGAAACCATAGCTTCACTCGAACCATAAAAATGTCTCGTTAAATCAGTTAAATTGGTTTGATTGGTTTCATTGGTTCTGCTACCAGCCCCTCTAAAACTTAGTTGTTTGCTCCTCAGAAGTCAAGCGCGTACTTCTGTCTGTCCGGTCTATTTAGTCTATCTGGTCTATGTCGTCTCTTTGGCCTCCCCAACGCTTTCCCTTCACCGCCTCTTGCCTGCTGGTTGGACCGACATTATATTATTAATAGAAAACCAGTATTTCGCACTCTAACTGTCTCATTTGGAGGAAAACGATATGAGTTCGCAAACAATGGAATTCAAGGCCGAGGCCAGGCAACTGCTCAACTTGGTGATCCACTCTCTTTACTCGCATAAAGAAGTCTTTCTGCGGGAGCTGATTTCGAACGCCTCGGACGCTATTGACCGTGCACGCTATGAATCTCTCACCAACAAAGAGATTCAGGAGGATGACGGGGAATGGAAGATCAGGATCACGGTCGACAAGAATGCCGGTACTCTGACCGTGAGTGACAACGGTATAGGCATGACCAAAGAAGAGGCTGTTGAGGCGCTTGGCACCATCGCCCGCTCGGGCACCAGGGAGTTTCTCAAGGCACTGCAGGAAAAGAACCTGAAAGACAACCCCGACCTTATAGGTCAGTTCGGCGTCGGGTTCTATGCCTCGTTCATGGTTGCCGACAGGATTGTTGTATTCTCGCGGCGCGCAGGGCAAAAGGGCAAGCCCGGCGTGAAATGGGAGTCGGCAGGCGAGGGATCTTTCAGCGTAGAAGAAGTTGAGAAGCCGGCGAAAGGAACTGACGTGACGCTTTACCTCAGAGATGAAGACAAGAAGTATCTCGCCGAGTGGGAGATAAGGGACGTGGTCGCCAAGTATTCTGACTTCATTGAGCACCCAATCGTTATGGAGGTGGAACGGGAGAAACCGAGCACCATCGACAAAACAAAAATGGTGAAAGTCAAGGAAGAGCAAACGTTGAACTCGCAAAAAGCCCTGTGGCTGCGCGACAAGTCAGAAATATCAAAGGAAGAATACGACGAGTTCTTTCGCCACATCTCTCACGATTTCGGGGACCCGCTTACGGTCATTCACTACAGGGCCGAAGGTACGTCCGAGTTCAGCGCCCTCCTTTACATTCCATCGCACGCACCTTTCAATATCCTCTACCGGGATTATAAGATCGGGCCTATGCTTTACGTCAACAGAGTCCAGATCATGGAGAACTGTGAAGCCCTCATCCCCGTCTACCTGCGGTTCATCAGGGGCGTGGTCGACTCGTCCGACCTTCCGCTCAATCTATCCAGGGAGCTCCTGCAGCAAAATCGCCAGGTAGAGATCATCAAGACCAACGTAACAAAAAAGGTTCTCGATACCCTCGCTGAAATGAAAGAGGGCGACTATGAAACGTATCTCAAGTTTCACAAAGAATTCGGCAGAATCCTGAAAGAGGGCGTTTATTTTGACTTCGCAAAGAAGGAGTCGATAGCCGACCTGTTGCTCTTTCCGTCCACGAAAACCGAAAAGGATGCGTTCACAACCCTCCAGAAGTACGTGGATGGCATGAAAGAAGATCAGAAAGAGATCTACTATATCACCGGCACCTCTCTGGAAGAGGCTCGAAAGAGCCCTTATCTTGAAGCCTTCAGAGACAAGGATTACGAGGTGCTCATCATGCTCGACGAGATAGATGATGTGGTGATGGGCGGCCTCGAGTACAAGGGAAAACACCTGAAATCGGTAAGCCGGGGCGATATTGACTTAAAAGGTGAGGCCGGCGAGAAGGAAAAGACCAGAGAGAAGTATAACAAACTGCTCGACCTTATCAAAGACAAGCTGAAAGACGATGTGAAAGACGTGCGCCTCTCGGGAAGGCTCAAGGATTCCCCTTGCTGCCTCGTGACCGATACGGGCGATCTCGATCCGCAGACGGAAAAGATATTGCGAGCCATGGGGCAGGAGGTCCCGGGCGGCAAGAGAATTCTCGAGATAAACCCCGACCACCCGCTCTTCGAGATGATGAACAGCGTCTTCGAGAAAGATAAGAAGAACCCTCTCCTCGACGAGTATATCGGGCTGCTTTATGATCAGGCGCTCCTGCTCGAAGGCTCCAAGCCGAAGGACCCTGTGGCGCTGGCCAAGACAGTTGCACGGCTCATGCTGAAGAGCGCAAGCACTTAAAACCGTAATTCGTTGATACGTTATACGTTATACGTTATTCGTTGATACGTAACGAAAGGGAACGTTGGTGCCAAGTTGTGGCGCGGCAACGTATCACCGTGTAACGGTCTTATTGGTGAGGAGCACGAGAGATCGGTCGGTACCCATATCCTGGCGACGCAGAACCATGAGTCTGCCGGTTGAAAGCAGGTCCTTTTCAAGGCGCTGATGACTGTCCCGGATCGCGACGAAGACCTGGCTTCCGCTCGCAAGAATATCCCGAAGGCCCTTGATATCCTCTATCTCTTTCGGATGAAATCCCGTATAGAACGGCAGAGCACCTCTTAAAGTCTCGTCGGGCTGGTACGCGTAAAGCTCTGCATCCGTCGCAACCACGCTCTTTACTTGCTCGCAGAAAGGCACAAGGCTCTTATACCGGTCCAGTAGAGGCGCCACAACAACGAGGGCAAATATCAGTAAGGAAAATAACCCTGCGCAGGCATAGACCCAAAAGCTCGACATATGATGTTTCAAAAGATCACGGAGTGAAACCAGGGAGCACAGGACCACCAATACTGAAACAGACATCACTGCTGCAAGCAGTGTCCGGGATGAGCCTATCGCGTACAGCTTTGCCGCATGGAGATAGAGAGGCACGCAGACGAGCCCGACCACTAGAGGGAGGCAGCCAAAAATCCAGAGAAAGACTTTTTCCACCTTCTGTAGGAGTCTCGATTCCAGGGTAGTTTCGATATAGCATGCGGTCAGCAGGGCAACAGGGGCGAACATCGGCATCAGATAGAGTATTCTCTTAGTTGACGCGAGACTTAAGAATACAAATCCTGCGAGGAACCAGCATCCCGCGAACAGGAGGCCATTTTGGTAACCGGCCTCCCCCTTCCGCCATCGCTTAATGCAGAAATAGATAACCGGCACGAGTAACAGGCTCCAGGGGAGGAAGCCGGTTGGAAACTCCGTCAGATAGTAATAGAAAGGCTGATGGTGGCCCGATGCCCCGCCAGGCAGGAATCGCTGAAGCTGGTTGTAGACGAGATAAACCCTGAGGTGCTCTGTGCCGCCCTGGTACCAAAGCGCCGCAAACCACGGCAGCGCCACCGCGGCGAACACGAGAATAGCGAGCCAGAGCTGCATCCTGAGCAGCTCCTTGAGATTCCTGTCAAAGATGATGAATACAAGCACCCCGAGGCCTGGAATGGCGATCCCTATGAACCCTTTCGAATAGAAAGCAAGCGTACACGAGCAGTAGCAGAGCGCGTAGGACAGAAGCTTTTTACCGGGCTTGTCGGAGCGGTATCCCGCCATAAAAAAGACCATGGCCGTGATCACGAAACAAGTGAGCGCGCTGTCCACCGCAAGCCAATGGGCCACCCGGAAGTACTCCCCGCAGGTGGCCAGGACAAAACCAGACAGAAATCCCACTCTCGGGCTGAACAGCATACATCCAAGAAAGAACAGGGCAACGACTCCACCGAACGCAAACAGTGCGGATGGTATCCGCGCGACCTTGTCTGACGCACTTCTGAGCAGTTTGAAGGTCAAAGCCAGAGATGCATAGTAGAGTGGCGGCTCCTCGAGGAAGGGTTTCTTGTTCAGCGTAGGCACCGCCCAGTCTCCAGAGATGGCCATTTCTCTGCCGATTTCACCGACCCTTGGCTCGTCAGGCGTCCAGAGCCCGTGATTGGAAAGGCCGAGCCCAAACAGGGGCAGGGTAGTGACTATCAGAAGAAGCAGAAAGGGCACTATCGGTCTATCTGGTCCGTTCGGTCTATTTAGTCTATCTGGTCCGTCCAATTGCCATCCTCATCTTTGCTTTCCGTCACGCGTGTAAAAAAAATCGGCGCCTGCTGGACCCGAACTTATTGAAGCGATCGTTTCACAGGTTTTTTCAGGCAGAGCAATTATACCAAGTTAGGCACAGAATAGACAAAGCGGACGGAACAGGCTCGATAGACTAAATGACGAGATAGACCAGATGGACTAGACAGACATGCCGTTGTCAGGCAGGCTCTTTTTTTGCCAGCACCCGCTCTATCACTTCCGCCATTTCCTTTCTGGCAATGGGCTTTGTCATAAGCTCACGGATACCTGTTGCCTGAGCCGTTTTCCGGGAAACAAGGTCACTATATCCGGTGCAAAGAATGATCGGGATATCGGGCCGCATCTGAAGAAGTTTTTCCGCAAGGGTCACGCCACTCATTTTAGGCATAGTCTGGTCGGTAATGACCAGGTCGAATTCATCAGGGTGCTCCGCGAAGGCCCGCAAGGCCTGGGCACTGTCTGTTTGCCCGACAACCTTGTGTCCGAGGCGTTCCAGCATAGTCTTCCCCATCTCAACGAGAATCTCCTCGTCGTCAACAAAAAGGATTCTTTGGCTTCCGCGTGAAGCAGGTCCTGATGGTTCTTTCTGGGGAGGGTGCACTACGCCGGCCTTCGGCAGAAAAACTCTGAAGGCCGAACCCTTGCCCGGTTCACTCAGGACCATAATGCTCCCCTTGTGGCCTTTAACGATCCCATAGACCACGGAAAGCCCGAGGCCCGACGACTGTTGACGCGGCTTGGTTGTGAAGAAGGGCTCAAATATGCGTTCTTTGACTGTTTCATCCATGCCGACCCCGGTATCCCTTACCGAGATCACCGCATAATCTCCCGGCGGTGTATCGGGTTCAGGTGGCTGGTCGTCCGGACCAAGCGTGACGCTCCCGAGCGAGACTTCAAGCTTTCCCCCGGTTTCCCGCATCGCATAGGCCGCGTTCGTACAGAGGTTCATCAACACCTGCTGAATCTGCGACGGGTCCGCATAAACCTCATCTGTGTCGGCTTCCAGATTGAGGCTCATGCTGATACTGGTCGGCAGCGACGCCCTGAGCAGCCTGAACGTCTCCCCGATAATCTGACCTATGGCCACCACTCTGTATTCTGCCTTAGTCTTGCGGCTAAACGTAAGGATCTGCTTTACAAGCTCTCTTCCCCGGAAGCCAGCTTTAAGTACCTGGTCCATCTTATGCTTAACATGTGGAATGTCTGCAACGTCTTCTACCACCATTTCGGTGAAGCCGATAATCGCAGCGAGGATGTTGTTGAAATCGTGAGCTATACCCCCGGCGAGCGTACCTATGGCCTCCATTTTCTGGGACTCGCGAAGTTGTTGCTCAACGCGCTGCCGCTCCTGCATCTCGGCCCGCAGCACCTCATAGGCTGTACTCAACTGGGCTGTTCGTTCCTGCACTCTCAGCTCTAATTCATCACGGGCCTCATGGAGAGCGGCCTCCATTTTCTTCCGCTCGGTCACGTCACTACCGACACCGATCATACGGGCCGGCTTGCCATTCTCGTCCAGGAAGACACGCCCCTTTGCCGTCAACCAGTGCACATCACCACCAGGCCAGATGACCCTTATCTCGTCACTATACTCGCGTTCTCTTTCAATAGCCTTGATAACTCCGTCGCGTATGCGATCCCGGTCGTCGGGATGCACCCTTTCGAGGAACTGGTCGTGCGTCAACTGGGCATCCGGCTCAAAACCAAAAAGAGTCTTAGCCCTATCCGACCACTCAGCTATGCTGCTTGCCAGGTTCCAATCCCACACGGCCTGCCCGGACGCCTCCAATGCGAGCTTGAGCCTTTCCTCGCTTTTTGCGAGTGCCCGTTCCATCTCCTTGTGTTCGGTGACGTCGATTATTACAGACCTGCACTCAACGATTGCCCTGTTGGCATCCCGCACGGACGCGCTCGCCATGGAAGCAACGAACGTGCTCCCATCCCCCCTCCTCAGCTCCAATTCATCGACCCGGTTTGCATTAGTATCGAAAACACCCGCCACATGGAGGCGAAACGTCTCCCTGTACGGGACCGTGATAAAATCCGTGAACGGCTTCCCGGTCAGAAAATTTACTTCATAACCGAGCAGGCCGGCTGCAGTAAGGTTTGCCTCTTTGATTGACCCGGCTTGGTCGAAGGTGAAATATCCCACCGGGGCAAAATCGTAAAGATCAGCATACCTGTCCTGAGCCTCTCGGATCGTTTTATGCGCGATACGGAGTGCTTCATTTTGCATCTTCAGTTCGAGCTGGTAGACGTCAAAGTCATCCACAGCCTGAAGATCATCCGAGGACGACGACGTGAGCTCTGAAGAGAGCAATTTGCGAACTCGTTCCGCGAGTGGGTCTCTCTTCTGTCTTTGACTCACTTCACTGTGCGCCCGGCTATCCGAAGATTTCGATTTCTTCTTCAGCATACCCCTTGTATCGCCCGCACCGTCATATCACCCGCCGTCTGTTTTACGGCGCAAAGGCGCCCGATAAAAACGCTCGGCTCCTTGGTACTGAAACATAAGACAGGTGCGCCGCCCTGTAAATGGCAAGAGGAAAAAGATTTGAGGAAGGATAAATGAGTTTCATGCAAGTGGCCCCTGACAGCCTGTCTTGTGGTAAAATATACGCAGTACCGATTTGCATTCAAGATGGAGACCAAGGCGGCAGCGAGGAGCCCCACCCGCAAGCAGGTACCCCGGCGTACTTAGATGTACGTCGAGGAGAGCGACGCAGCACACCCGCAAGCGGGTACCCGGAAGGTATACACTTGAAGGCAAATCGGTATAAGATCTCGGCGCACAGAAGCGGGATCGTCTACAAATACAGGGGGCTGTCTCATGTCAGCACAGACGAGAAGATGCATCGCTCTAGCAGGTCTCTTAGTCATTGTCACGGCGATATCCTCCGCAGGTCAGACCACTCCACTTCAAGCAGTGTACGACCTGGATTGGCAGCTACGGTACTATCTGAAGGATAACATTCTTTATAGTCCGGACTGGCAGATCCAGTATTATATACGGGATGATTCAGTCTTCGACAAGAAATGGATAAAGAGGTATTACCTCAAAGATAACGCCCTCTACGATTGGGACTGGCATCGCCGATACTACATCAAAGAATTTAAAGCCCCAGAGCAGCCAGAGAAATAGCTTTCCACAGGCAAGCCCGTCCACGACCACATGACCTAAAGCTGGAAACAATTCCTTATACATATGGACTGAGCCCTTATGATAAGCTAAGGCACAAAATTTCTTTGATGAAAAGGAGGCCTTATGCCGATCATCCAGGTGCATTTGCTTGAAGGAAGAACGACAGACCAGAAGAGGAAGCTTGTCGCAAATCTGACCGAGGCTGTGGTGAAAAGCCTTGATGCCAAACCGGACGCCGTGCGGATCATCTTACATGAAATGGCGCGACCTAATTACGCGATCGCAGGCGTCCTTACAGTGGACAAGCAGGGGTAATGAAAATCGCTTAACCAACCCGGGGCTCTAAGGCGGTATCTCTCCCTCTGGGTAATTTCTGACACTTTTCAAGTTCTTTATTTGTTTCATATGTTATTTTGCCATACCATGAAATATCATACTATTTTATTAAGTAGATAGGTTTTTGTCAGTGCTCAATGACTTGGATTCTCAAATGATGATAGTATGAAATACAATGGTATAGTATGATTTAATAATCCTAGCTCCCGCGTAGTAAACCCTCTGTTATTTCTTCTGCTCTGTTTCCTTAGGAATCTTGAGCTCAGCGATCCACTTCCCATTAAGCTCGTATGCGGATTGCAGGAACTTCCTGGTATCTTCAGAATTTCTGAAGGCCGGGACGTGATCGATCTTTGCGAGAATGACGGCGTACTCGGGATCATTGAAGGCCTTGTGAAAGGCGTCCTCAAGTTTTTTTACGATTTCCAACGGCGTCCCTTTCGGCCCCACAACCAGGAATGTGGTGTCGTTGTAAAAATCGTAGCCGAGCTCACGGAGCGTCGGAACATTTGGGAACGACTGCATCCGCTTCTCGCCGTGCGTCGCGAGCAGACGAAGTTTCCCCTCCTGAACAAAGGGCTTCCACTCAGTACTCGAAGATGTGGCCATGACGTGCCCCCCGAGAAGTGCGGTTACTGCGGGCATGCTGCCGGGATAGGGTACATGGGTCCAGACGATCCCATCCTGCTTGGCAATGTATTCCATAGAAAGATGCATGGGCGACCCTATTCCAAGGGTGCTGTATGTTACCTTGCGGGGGTTCTTCCTGGCATACTCAACGAGGTCTTTGAGCGTTTTAAAGGGAGAATCCGCCTTGACCGCAAGCCCGCTTTCGGTTGACGCATGCTGCACGATGGGGACGAAATCATTGAGACTGTATGGAACGGTCCTGTACTGCGGAATTCTTATGAGCGTGGTAGATGTACAGGCAAGCAGGTTATAACCGTCCGGTTTCTGCGTCGAGACGACCGCCGCCGCCACTGCTCCGCCTCCCCCACCGTTGTTCGAGATGACGAAGGTCTGGCCGAGGAATTTCTCAGCCCTGGCCGCTATGGCCCTAGTCGAAATGTCCATGACGCCCCCCGGAGCAAAGCTCACGAGGATGTTCACCGGCCTCGCCGGATACGCCTGTTGCGCGTGAGAAAAAGTTGCAAACAAAAGAGGCATCACACAAAAAGGAACAAGAACCAGTCTCCGGAGTCCCCATGCCAGCGCTCTCATCACTGACCCCTCACTTGGCAGATTTTGAAACAGTCAAAGAAATAGATTCCCACGGGTGCCATTATTGGCTATTCTACTGCAACGGCGGCCGTGAGTTTAGTGGTATGCCGCCGGAGAAAGAACTTGGTTACTTCTGCAGCCACAGATGCCATCAGCATGCACGGAATCATAACTACCCAGTCCGCCAGGCCGAGAAACGTCGTGCCAAAGAACGGTCTGAGGAAGGGGATATATACCGCCAGGATAACCAGCAGACCTGATCCACCGACTGCCCATAGCATCCAGCGGTTGCTGAAAAAACCGATGGAGAATATCCCGTAGTGT
>DATFYE010000125.1:0-14002 GCA_035315185.1 Syntrophorhabdales bacterium
CCAAACCGGAAGAAGGAAGAGGCCCCGGAACAGCTACCACGGATATAGGACATTTCTATTTTGGTAAGAATAGGACATTTCTATTTTGGCTTTACATGTGAAATATTTCTCTTGAAATCCTTCGCACAATCCTTTAAAATGACAGCACAAAAAGGCAAAAAAGGCGCCACTTATAAGGAGGATTTGTATGAAGAGATATCTGCTTGCTCCCGGTCCTACAGCCATTCCCCCGGAAGTATTGCTCAGGATGGCTGAGCCAATCCTGCACCACCGCAACCCTCTCTTCGAAGAGATTGTGGCGGAGGTAAGAGAAAACCTGAAACTTCTGTTCGCCACCAAGAATGAAGTTCTCATCTTCGCGTCATCCGGCACGGGCGCGATGGAAGGTGCTGTCACGAATATGCTTTCCCCCGGTGACAAGGCTATCTGCATCCGTAGCGGTAAATTCGGGGAACGTTGGGCCAATATCTGCAAAGCGTACGGCGTTGAAGCGATCAACATCGATCCGCCCTGGGGAGACGACCTTGACCCCGGACTGGTGGAGAAGACATTAAAGACGAACCCCGGCGTGAAAGCCGTTTACATGCAGGCAACAGAAACATCGACCGGCGTCATGTTCCCGGTGAAGGAAATAGCCGCCATGGTCAAGAATTATCCGGAGACGTTGATGGTTGTGGACGGCATCACAGGAGTAGGTGTTTTCGAGCTTCCGCAGGATGCCTGGAACATCGATATCTTGGTAGCGGGGTCTCAGAAGGCACTGATGCTTCCCCCGGGTCTCGCTTTTGCCGGTGTCAGCGACAAGGCGTGGGCGTTTAACAAGAACGCAAAATTACCACGGTTCTACTTCAACTGGACAAAAGAGCTGACGAACCTGCAGAAAAATCAGACCAATTTTACGCCTGCGATCTCGCTCATCAGTGGTCTCAGGGAATCGCTCCGCATGATCAAGGCGGAAGGGTTGGAGAATGTGTACAAGAGGATCGACCGGCTCGCTTACGCGACTCGGGAGGGAGCCAAAGCGCTCGGCCTCAAGGTCTTTGCCAAAACACCGAGTCCTGCAGTCACGGCGATCATGGCCCCGGAAGGGGTTGACGGCGAAGCCATTTACAAGACGCTCTGGAAAAAGTATGGCGTGACAGGCGCAGGAGGCCAGGACCAGCTCAAGGGCAAGATCTTCAGGATAGCCACTCTCGGCTATGCGGACAAATACGACGTCATAACCGCCGTAGCAGCCCTCGAGTTCACGCTTCGCGACCTTGGTTACAAGTTTGAGATGGGCAAAGGCGTTGCCAAAGTAGTGGACGCTCTTAAAGATCTGTAAAAGGAGCAGCCATGAAGATCCTCATAGCAGACGCGATGTCCGGCGAGGCAGTGGATATCCTCAAGTCCAAGGGCCTTTCCGTAGACGTCAAGACAGACCTCAAGAAAGAAGAGCTTGCAGCGATCGTCGGAGAGTATGAAGCGTTGATCGTCAGGAGCGCCACGAAAGTCACCCGGGACATCATAGCGAAGGCAGACAAACTGAGAGTGATCGGCAGGGCAGGCATCGGCGTTGATAACGTGGATGTGGAAGCAGCGACTGAAAAGGGTATTGTGGTGATGAACACGCCGCAAGGGAATGCGCTTGCAGCTGCCGAGCACACACTTGCCCTGATGTTTGCCGTGGCACGGAAAGTGGCCCTTGCGGACGCTACGATGAAGCAGGGGAAATGGGAGAAGAAGCTCTTGATGGGCATCGAAGTCTATGACAAGACCCTCGGCGTCATCGGCATAGGCAACATCGGGATGATCGTGGCAGAAAAGGCCGTAGCCCTGGGCATGAAGGTGATAGCCTATGACCTCTTCGTTGCGAGGGAGGTGGCCGCAGCAAAAGGCATCGAGCTCGTAGACCTCGACACGCTGCTCGCAAGGAGCGATTTCATCACTGTCCATCTCCCCATGGTCAAGGAGACGAAAAACCTGATTGAAAAGAACGCTCTCGCAAAGACGAAGAAGGGCGTCATTATCCTGAATGTGGCCCGTGGTGGAATCGTCAACGAAAAAGACCTGTACGATGCGTTGATGAGCGGCCAGGTATCGGGAGCAGGACTTGATGTATTCGAACAGGAGCCACCCCCGAAGGATCATCCCCTGGTCCTTTCAGATAAGGCGGTCTGCACGCCGCACCTGGGCGCATCGACAAGGGAAGCTCAAGGAAAAGTTGCCATCGACATCGCAGACCAGATAGTCGACTTTGCGCTCAACGGGGTGATCAAAAACAGCGTGAACGCGCCGCCCGTTTCTATTGAAATATTGAGACAGATCTCGCCGTACCTGACCCTTTCCGAGCGCCTTGGCAAGTTCATCGCAGGCATCACCGATTTTTCTGTGACAGAGGTGGAGATCGAATATCTCGGGGCCATTTCCGAAGTCGAAACCAAAATCCTCACTCAGGGGATCATGAGGAGTATCCTCTCGGCTCAACTCGATGGGATCAACTATGTGAACGCGCCCATCGTGGCCAAGTCAAGGGGCATACGGATCAAAGAGATCAAAGAGAAAGAGCATGAAGATTATACATCCCTTCTCGGTATCAGGCTTATCGGAGAAAAAGGGCAGAACGTAGCCTACGGCACATTGCTCGGCAAGAAACAGCCGCGCCTGGTCAAGGTAAACAAGATCTCTGTGGACGCTGATCTCACGGAAAACATGCTCTTCCTGTACACGCACGACAAACCTGGGATTATCGGCGGTCTCGGCACTACGTTCGCAAAAAAGGGAATAAACATAGGAGCCATGTACTTCGGCCGGGAGAGCCTCGGCGGTCTTTCTATCTCCCTCCTTGACGTTGACGCACACATCAGTGATGAGATGCTGGGCGAGATTCGGGGAATGCCCAATGTCATTGAGGCAAAGAGGCTTAATCTCATATAATACCAGAAGCTGACATAGTACTTCTGAACGGCCTCGTCGTTGATCCCCTGGGCGAGGTCATAGAACGAAAAGCGCTTTCTATTAAGGATGGGAAGCTCTTTTCGTTTCATCCAGTTCCAGCCAGAGAGGTCATCGATGTTTCAGGCCTCTACATCTCACCCGGTTTCATCGAGAGCCACCTTCATCTCGAAGGGCTTCACCTGCTACCGTCTGCTTACAGCCAAGCTTTTCTTTCACGCGGCACAACCACGATCATAACCGATCTCCATGAGATCGCAAATGCCGGCGGCTTACCCGCCGTGAAAAGGTACTTGAGGCTCCTTGAAACCATTCCGCTCGATGTATACGTCATGGCACCGTCCTGCGTTCCTTCCTGCCGCTTCGAGAAGGGCTTCGGCGAACTGGGCCTCAAAGAACTTGCCTGGCTGAGGGGTCACAAACGGGTGATCGGTCTTGGAGAGATGATGGATATCGGCGGTGTGCTCGGCCGCACCAGATCGGTAATGAGAAAGCTTGAGCTCTTTGCCGGAAAGCCTGTTGACGGCCACGCCCCGGCGCTTTCCGGTGAAGCGCTACAGTCCTATGTGGCGGCAGGCATCCACTCCGACCATGAAACAACAACGTTTGAAGAGGGAAAGGAAAAACTCAGCCTTGGCATGCACCTCTTCTTGAGGCAGGGCTCTGTTTCAAAGGACCTGGATGCCCTTTTCCCGCTGGTCAAAGAACCTTATCTTGCGAAGCTTTCACTCTGCACGGACGATCTTTCCGTGCGCGATCTTTTTCAGCACGGCCATCTTGATGCGCTTCTGCGCCAGCTGGTGCGAAGCGGTCTCCCGCTCGCACGCGCCTTGAGGCTCGCCACCGTCAGTCCCGCAGACTATTTTAATTTGAGCGACAGAAAGGGGCTCGGCCCGGGGAAGAAGGCGGACCTGGTCGTTTTCGAGGACCCTAAAGACATACGGGTACGCATGACTATCAAGAACGGCTACGTGGTTTACAAGCATGGAAAGCGGCTGCGTCAAGGCCATGCATTGAGAGCATCTTCGCCTTTCCTAATGAAGGTCGCGCGTTTCTCTCCCGACGACCTGCGCCAGGAAGCGAAAGGAAATGCGATCCACGTAATAGGAGTGCGCGAGAGCACCCTCCTGTCCGAGCATCGTACTGCCGAGGCACGCATCGAAGATGGATACCTGCTACCTGACACGGGCCAGGACATCATCTACGCGTATGTCTTCGACAGGTACAGAGGTGAAAGGCATTATGGGTTCGGTTTTGTCCAGGGATTCTCCCTGCGCGGAGGAGCAATCGGGACGACATACGCCCACGATAGCCACAACCTCATCATCGTTGGCGACAATGTGACCGACGTCTTCACGGTGCTTACCGCATTGGCAAAGGAGAACGGTGGCATGGCCCTGTCATGCCGCGGCAGGCTCATCGAGCATATCCCCATGCCCTTTTATGGTATTATTTCGGACTGTGGCGGCCGGGAGTATATAAGGAAAGAAAAGCGAATGCGCGAGGCCTTGAAGCGCATGGGTGTGATGCTGACAAATCCATTTTTCCAGATGTCTTTTCTTTCGCTGCCCGTCATACCGGCGTTGCGACTCACCACGCGCGGGCTGTTTGACGTGACCCGCCAGCGCTATCTTCGTGTTGATGATGAGTGATTCTGTCCCGAAAGCACATACGTATCTCACACCCACTCGTCCGCCGCGGCGAACTCGTTCGAGGCCACAGAGCCCGCAGAGGGAATGCAAAGAGAGAAGGGTTATCTTTTTGCCCGGAATGGTTGAGAGGACCATTCCGGGCAAACCCCGTCCGGCTTCGCCGGAAGATTATCAGCGTCTGTAAACTTCGCGCGAAGCGCGATGCGATGCGAAGAATTCTCTCCGAGAATTCCGAGCAAGCACGTGCGGTACCTCTCTCATCTCGTTCTACCTCTGTGACCTCTGCGGGCTCGAACGAGCGAAGCGAGTGGGCGTGAGATGAAAAGGTAGTTGGTCATGATCAAAGCAGTGATATTCGATTTTGACGGCACGCTGGCTCCGCTTTCGCTCAACTTCGATCACATGCGGGAGGAGATAGAAGCGATAGCCGCGCGCTATGTGAGCCGCGAAGAGATAAGAGAGCTGCATAACCTTTATACGCTGGAGTTGATCTACAGCATTCAAGCACGGCTTAAAGAAAAGGGAAGTAAGTTTCGAAGCGAAGCCTTCGAAAAATTGTGTGCGCTCGAAGTGCAGGCAATGCAGGGAGGCCACCCTTATCCCTACACGAAGGATGTGCTTGCTGCTTTACGAGAGAAGGCTATGAAGCTCGGCATCATAACACGCAATTGCTTGAAGGCGGTCAAAACCGTCTTCCCTGACGTTGAGCGATGGGTCGACACCATAGTCACACGGGATGACACCGATCTCGTGAAGCCCAATCCGGCCCATGTTGAGATAGCCCTCTTGAAACTCAGGGTGCAATCCCACGAGGCCGTATTAATCGGTGACCACCCGACGGATATCATGGCCGGGAGAGCTGCAAGGATGCACACCGTGGGCGTGCTCGCCGGAAGGACAAAGAAGGATACATTTGGGGAAGCAGGGGCTGATCACATAGTCGCGGACATCAGAGCCGTGCTGGATCTCCTGTGAGAAGTAATACCGATTTGCATTCAAGTTGGACGACTCAGCCTTCGGCCGGGTACCCCGGGCGGCAGCTGAAGGCGAATTGGTATAAGGGCCACCGTGGAGATCAAGGTTAGTCTAATGTGAACGGGCTTCGGCTTTCAGCAGATAGCCTGCAGTGAAAGGAATTATTTGATAGTCACTGATCTTTGCCAGAGTGCAGAGCTCAACTATCCTGGTTCGGGTGTAAAAATAGACCGGACAGTCTTTGGTTGCAAGCCATATCTTTCTAATGGGCATCTGTGGCGTATACTTCGAGGGGAAAGAAATGATCATTCTGCCCCGCGTGACATCCTTCATTTTGTTCAGGAAAGGAAGAGGGTCTTTCGAATAATCGAGTACGCCAATAGCGAGCGTAACATCAAACTTCTCGTCCGAATTGAAGCCTGAAAGGAAATCAGCGCAGACGTGGCTGATTCGAAGAGGTTCGTTGGTGCTTTTTGTCCTGGCCTTCACGTAGTTGTCGGCCATTCGTATCATCTCGGGGGAATAATCTATCCCCATAACCTGCATCCCTCGCTCGGCGAGAGGAATGGTAAATCTACCGGCACCGCAGCCTATGTCAAGAACGGAGATGTCCCCTGCCCCGCAGAGCTGCAACACGAGTACAAACCGTTCGCGCATGCCCTTTCTGAACACGAGGTTTGCCAGTTTTGTTATCATTCCGCCTCTGTTTTCATATATGCTGTCGAACTCTTTGGCTGCCCGGGTAAAATAGTCCTTTACCTTAGTCTCTTCGTTCATGCTCGATCCATTCCTGTGTTGAGGTGAATTTAAAGTCGCGCATCAGTTTTCGAAATTTTTTCTCCGTCGATGCAATTCTGTAATAGTGGTACCACTTGAGGCCATCCACCCGCGGCTTGCCCGGATCCAACTCCCATGGATGCAGGTAGCAGACCGCCACATTCCCTGCACTGTTGAGCTTCCTCAGGGCATGGGATACAAAAAAATAGGGGAAAAATCTGAAATAAAAACCTCCGGCAACAGGGATATTCTTCCCCAGGAGCGGGGCTCTGTAAACAGACAGGGGAATCTCCAGCAGATCCTTTCCGTTTTCTTTCGCCTTGACTCTAATCCTGTGAGGAAACAATGGGGCATCCGGTATGCCGTAGAGGGGCGTTTTTACAGGGAAGATACTGGAGTCGTACTCTATCCCGTGCGCGCTAAGGATCTCAAGAGCCCATAGTGTATCCTTGATGATGGTAAATTGCGGCGCCCGGTATCCTCTCACTTTTTTTCCTGTAATCTTTTCCAGTATCGCTATTGATCGTGTCACGTCCCTTTCAAACTCCTCAGGGGTCTGGTCAGGTATTCTCCTGTGACCATACCCGTGGGATGCGATCTCGTGCCCCTCGCTGTCTATTCTTAGTACTAACTCGGGTAGTCTCTCTGCCACATAGCCAAGCATGAAAAACGTGGCCTTGTTTTTTGTCTCTTTCAAAATGGACAGGACCTTTTCCGTAGCTCCTGCCACTCTCATCTCGTATTTGTACCAGTCCGCCGGATCAAGGTCGCAGTACCAGTCTTCCACGTCTATCTGCAGAATATTCAGCATATCGTCTGCTAAAACGTGCTCCATTAGGTACATGAATTTCTCGGCTTGTCAAGCTTTAGGGAGATTCTTTTCTATTGACTCGTGAATTACCCCTGCTAGAATTAAACGGGGAGTTTAAGTCTTTTATGGGCACACTTTTCGCGAGGTTTTAGGCATGCCGCCCATCGGAAACATGGGAAGTCGGGCGATGTCTCATCGAGTAATCCTAATCCTAGCATCAATCATTCTTATTGGAAGCTTCCTAAGAATCTATCACTTGGGTACCGAGAGCATTTGGTTTGACGAAGCAGCCAGTATATATGGATCCAAAGAAAACCTTGTACTTGTGGTACAATCGTCTGGCAGGCTTCACAATCAACCTCCGTTATATTTCGTTCTACTCCATTTTTGGATGCGACTGTTCGGAACGAGCGAGATAGCAGTAAGATCTTTATCGGCAATCTTCGGTATCATATCTATATTTGTCATTTATCAAGTGGGATGCCAGTTGTTCAACTGGAGAGTAGGGCTGATAAGCAGCTTCCTTTCCGCAATCTCCTGTTATCACATCTATTACTCCCAAGAGGCTAGAGCTTATAGTCTGCTTCAATTACTTACTTTGCTCTCTTTTTCTTTTTTCATTAAAGTATTAAGAACAGATAGTAGGAGAGCATTGTATTTCGCCCTCCTACTCCTGACCAATGTTTGTCTGGCCTATACCCATCCCCATGGTCTCTTTGTAATAATTTCACAAAATGTTTATTTCCTTTTGTTATGGAATAGATATAAGCGACTGGGGTTCTGGTTTTTAGGCGTGTTACTGGGTACGGTTGCTTTCTTTTCGCCATGGATACCCATTCTTTTCGAGCGAGCCTCCAGAATAGCCCAAAACTTTTGGTTACCCGAGCCTTCATTGAAGGATATATTCTATACTATCAGAGACTACGCCAGCGGCAACAACTCATCAATCGCTTTTTTGATGTTCTCTATTCTCTGCTTGGTTGGACTTATTGCAATGAGAGGGTTTAACGGCGAATGGAACCGGCAAAATCTTCTTCAAAGCATTAAAGGGCTAAACCGAAACAGTTCCCTTGAATTCGTTGAAGAAACCCCACTATTAGCAGTATGGTTTTCCTTTCCCATGATCATACCTTTCATCGTATCGCAATTTTCTGCTCCTATCTATTTCCCAAGATATACAATCAGTGCGTCGCCAGCATTTTACCTTTTGGTTGCGCGGGGGATAAGCGTCTTCAACAGGAGAAGGGCCGTGTTTTTTCTCATTATACTTGTTTCCTTGTTGTCGTTACCCGGGCTGCGGTACTATTACTCACATTATACGAAGGATCAGTGGAGGGAAACAGCATCTTTCATTGAACATAACAGTCGAGCAAAAGACGTTATTTTTACGTGGCCGGATAATTGGAGCCTTGCTTTCAATTACTACTACAAAGGAAATTTAGAAATATTCGGTATAGACAAGGATGTGCATGACAATAAGAAGATTGCAGCCGTCCTAGATAAGGCAATTATCGGCAAGGAAAGGCTTTGGTTAGTTCTATCTGGTGGGGGGACTTTTTATCCAAGGTTCCTCAAAGATAGATTTGGAAGCCGGTCGGTAGTGGGTGAAAAAAAATTCTTCCGGATCGTTGAGGTTTATTTATTTGACTTATGCCTGGAACCCCAACAACCCGCTGGCTGCCAAAAGTAGTTACTGAAGTAGAGCATGTTTTAATGAGAGGGAAGCAATATGGTAAATGTGTCAAGAGACTTAGAAACCTCCATCATAATTCCCACGTATAATGAAGCCAAGAACATCCCGTTAATTATTTCAAAAATTCATGACGTATTCAGATTACAGAACATACATGGAGAAATTATCGTAGTCGATGATTCATCGCCCGATGGGACAGGGAAGATTGCAGAATCCCTGGCAGACAAGTATCCGGTTAGAGTCCTTATTCGAAGGGCAGATAGGGGGCTCGCAGCATCCGTTATAGACGGTATTAACTTATCGGAAGCGAAAACCTGTGTTGTCATGGATGCGGATGGAAGTCACCCTGCTGAGATGATACCAGAAATGATAAAGCCGATTTTGAATGACTCCGCGGATATTGCAGTAGGAAGCAGACACACTGAAAAAGGGAAGATACTGGATTGGCCTTTACACAGGAGATTAATTTCGAAGGTTGCAGGGATTCTTGCTAGAGGTTTAACAAACATGTCAGATCCGACAACTGGATTTATGGCAATAAGGAGAGATTTACTTGATGAACTGAAATTAAGTCCTGTTGGATGGAAAATCGTTTTAGAAATCGTTGTGAGACTGGGCTCCAAGAGAATGATTGAGCTTCCCATCACCTTTGAAGATAGGCGATTTGGGCAAAGCAAGATGAGTGTGAGAGAGCAATGGAATTACTTAAGACATCTTTACCATTTGTATCGGTATAAATTCTCCCTCCATTGACGAATCCATTAAATTCTGCGTTGTCGGGGCTTCTGGAATACTTGTTGATATGGGAAGAGAATTTTACTTAAGGCGGTAATCATTCGCTCTATCGCTCATTCTTCAATCATTCTGAATGCATTGACAACCTGCGACAAACATTGTATAAACTTATCCTTGTGGGGCTGTAGCTCAGTTGGGAGAGCGCATGACTGGCAGTCATGAGGCCGAGGGTTCGACCCCCTTCAGCTCCACCAATAATTTTAAGTACTTACCAGTCATAACCAAAATCCATCCATCACGATTGTAGTAAAATTGTAGTAGAGGACTTTTTCACTGCCTGCTTCTTGCTCTTTTTCTCAGCCCTCTTCCGTTCCAGGTCGACCACCACGCCCCGCAGAGATTCGACTGAAAAGTGCGTGTAGCGTCTGAGCACGTTCTCCGACTTGATGCCCATCAGCTCGCCTATCTGCCTCGAGTTTTTCCCTGCCTGCCCAAGGCGCGTCCCGAACGTGTGCCTGCAGCCGTGAAACGTGAAGTAGGGCACGATATTGGCCCCTGCTTCGTTGGCTTTGACCACAGCGGCTTTGAACTCCTTCTGGAGCCTGCGGGCCGCGTAGCTTGCGCCATCCGGATCCGAAAAGACGTAGGCATTCCCGTCAAGGCCTTCCAAGCGACGCGATAACATGTCGTACAGCGTATCGTTCAGGGGCACGGTGCGGGGCTCGTGATTCTTGGTTTCCAGCGCCGTGACCGTGCGGTTGAACAGGTTCACCTGGAACACCTTAAGGTCCAGGATCTCGTGCTCCCTGAAGCCCGCATGGATGCCCGCCGTCTCCATGTCCGAGAGATTGCCGTCCATGAACTCCTCGGACATCTCCAGCAGCATTGCCTCTTGCTTGTCGTCCAGCCACATGACCTTGATGTTGTGCTCGTCATACTTGCTGATCTCCCAGCACGGATTCTGTTTCATCCAGTGCCATGGTTTGACGGCCAGACTCATTGCCTTAGAGAGGGTGGAATACTCCCTATTTACCGTTGCCGCCATGGCTTCCTCGTCGATGAACCGCTTTGCCATGTAGGCCGAGATGGCGTTACTATCCACGCTAGCGAGGGAGCGACCAGCAAAATCCCTGTCGAAATGCTTGAAGCTGCGTTTGTACATTGCTTGCGTATTTGGTTCCTTTCTGGGCGCATACTCCTTGAGGAAACGGTCCCTGAGATCCTCATAGGTGTAATGTCGAGACCTATCCACATCAAACCAAGTGTTTTCGACGAGCCCGACCTGGATTTTCGCCCAGACTTTTTCTGCAAGATTGCGATCCTTCGTTCCGGTGCTTCTGCACTCCGCCTGGCCGTTGGCCGTAAATGATACCCACCACGTTTTGCCCCTTAGATACAATCCCATCTCGCTATCCTCCTTTCCGGGATAAAGGGGCCTGGAAATACCTGCCCAATTATAGCACACGTCACCTGAATCCACTCGACGAGCCTTGCTGTTCTCATAACAGCACCTCCCTCTTCGCATTTTCCACGATGTCATCCACAAACGCATTCGCAGCTTTGCCGGCGCGTCGGGTCTTCCTTGGGCGCTCCCGTATATCCATTGATCTACTTGTGTCGAAAGCAATGGTTCTGCTCTCAAGCCAGCGTTCGATGTCAGATTCACGGAATCGGACACATCTCCCCGATATTTTAACGACGGGGATCCGCTTTCTACAGATCATCGCGTAAATGGTAGACCTCTTCATCCTGAGATACTGAGCAAGCTTCCCTATATCCCACAGCTCGTCCATAACTTTGCCCTCCTTTCGGGTCCATCCCCCCCTCAAAAACTTTTTTCCCCTCAAAGAGGGCCGGGGGAAAAAAGGAAGCTGAAGGAAAGACGAACAATAGCGCCGGCATGCAGGGCCGCATGACAGCCGGTAGCGGATGGCAGGCGGTTTGCGGTGACGGCAACCGCCGGGGACGCATTGGAATTGTCCCAAGGCTCTATGCGCGGGGGAACGTTCCGGGGTATTCAGAAAGAGGGAGCCGGGGTCCGGCAAACTGCAAAAAACTTTTGCTTGACAGAGTAGAACATATGTTCTATATACTAAGTATGTCCTTGAGCATCTTCTCAGTCTCTGATGCTCGACGTTGGTCTCTCACCCTTCATCGGGGATTCAATCTTCAAACCTCTTTAGTCGTAAACGAGCTAGCGTATTAGGTGTGGTTATGGTCCTACCGAGCGCAGCGAGGCACTACCGAACGAACGTGAGGGCGCACTTATACGTTGCCAGGCAACGGGTGCGCGCATAACCCATGGCGAGCTATCACCTCTCGGCGAAGATGGTCGCACGATCGAGCGGCAGGAGTTCCGTCGCTGCCGCCGCTTACCGCTCACGCTCGAACATCTATGACAAGCGCCAGGGCCTTACCTTCGACTATACCCGGAAGAAGGACCTCGCCCACTCGGAGATTCTTCTGCCCGAGCATGCGCCTGACCGTTTCAGAGACCGCCCTACCCTCTGGAACGAAGTGGAGCATGCCGAGCGACGCCGCGATGCCCAGCTCGCACGAGAGATAGAACTTGCCCTCCCGGCTGAGCTCACCCTTAGCCAGAACATCGAGCTCGTCCGCGAATTCGCGAAAGCCAACTTCGTCGATCACGGCATGATCGCGGATGTTAACATCCACATGAAAAAGGACAACCCTCACGCGCACATCCTCCTGACGACACGAGAGGTCACGGAAGAGGGCTTCGGCAAAAAGGTGAGGGGGTGGAACAGCAATGCAACATTGCTCAGCTGGCGTGAGGAATGGGCGAAACTCCAGAACCAGAAACTCCTTATCTATGGCCACGATATCCAGGTAGACCATAGAAGCTTCGCCGACCGGGGCATCGAGCTTATCCCCGAGATCCACCTCGGGTTCTCCTGTAAGTTCCTCCCGAGCGACTACCTTGCCTTGAAGGCCCACGAATACGACCGCTTGAATGAGTACCTCTCCATCCGGAGGGACAACGGCATTTTGATCCTTCAGGACCCGGGAAGGGCTCTTAAGTACCTCTCCCACCATGATGTTATTTTCGGGGAAAAGGACATCGACAACTTCACCAGCACGCACACCATCGATAAGAAACAGTTCCACCAGGTGAAGGCGGCGCTCATGGGATCGAAAGAGCTCGTTGCAATCGGTGAGAACGAGAAGGGAGAGAAACTCTATACGACAGCGACGATGCTCGGGCATGAGAAGGAGATGCTCTCCCGGGCGGATGAGCTGAACACCATGAACGGCCACGACGTGGATCCCGCCATCATAACCCAGACCACCACAAACTACACGATGACCCGGGAGCAGGAAGAGGGCTTCCGCCACCTGACCCAGGGGGGCGATATCGCGGTCCTCGTCGGCCGGGCCGGTACGGGGAAGAGCTACACCTTAGCCGCGGTCAGGGAGGCATACGAGGCAGAAGGGTACACGGTAAGGGGCATGGCGCTCTCCGGCATCGCCTGTGAATCTCTTGAACAACAGAGCGGGATCGAAACGAAAACCATTTACAGCGAGCTTAAAAGCTGGGAGCAAGGAAGACACATCCTCACCGCCAGCGATATCCTCGTTGTCGATGAAGCAGGGATCGTCGGGACCCGCCAGATGCACGAGATCGTCGAGCAGGTTCACGACGCGGGGGCCAAGGTGATCCTGGTGGGGGATAACGAGCAGCTACCTCCCATAGAGGCAGGAGGCGCATTCAGAGGCATCATCGAGCGGACGGGGTACTTCGAGCTCGCAACGATCCAGAGACAGAAAGAAGCGTGGCAGAAGGAGGCGACGATTCAATTTTCAGGGGATGGCCACAAGGTAGCGGCTGCCCTGGACACATACCTGGAGAAGGGAAGGATCATCGCGGAGGCGACCCTCGATACCGCCAAGGCACGGCTCGTCTCCGAATGGGCGCAACACACCATCAAGAACCCGGATACATCCACTCTTATCCTTGCTTACACCAACCGGGATGTCTTCGAGCTCAACGCCATGGCACGGGACTATCTGAAAGCCGTAGGTCAGATAGGGGCCAGAGAGTACCCTATCCAGACCGAAAGGGGACCGCGACAGTTTGCCGAAGGCGAGAGGATCATCTTCCTGAGAAACGAGCGATCAATGGGCGTCAAGAACGGCTCGCTCGGCACCATCCTTAAGATGGACGATCACGCCATGATCGTGAGGCTCGATACGGGTCCTGCCGTCTCCTTCGACACCACCAAATACCGCGACCTCGATTACGGCTACGCCGCCACCATCCATAAGACCCAGGGCACGACGGTTGACCGCTCCTTCGTCCTCGCAACCCACCACTTCGACAAGCACACGACCTACGTTGCCCTGTCCCGCCATCGTGACGATGTGACGCTCTCATACAGCGGGGATGAGTTCAAGGACTTCAAG
>DATFYE010000126.1:0-12739 GCA_035315185.1 Syntrophorhabdales bacterium
GGTTTACCATGGTGATGATCTTATCCAATCCTTGCCCTATAAGCTACCGGCTCATGTATACAACTAACCCTGGTATGGGTAACCGATGTTGTGGCATAATTTAGCATTAGACTCGGGTGCACGATGTTCTGTCCTTTGTGATGTAACTCGTAACCCGTAACTCGCAACATTTCTCCTGTTTGGCCCGATATTTGCTTGCACATGATCCGGAGGTGCAGAAAATGTCCGGGAAAAACTGCCTTGGTGGTACAGCCCTTACAATTTTCATCATAGCCTGTTTGACGGCAGCCTGCGCCCTGAATGTGGCCTCGTCTAAGCTCTCCTCCGGAGATCGGCCGCCCGTTGTTACATTCCCCAAGCGGGTGGGTGTTGCCACGCTCACCGGTAACCTTGCAGCTCAGCAGGAGGCCACGACTCGTCTCTCGCGTGGCCTCATTGATCTTGGTTTCCAGGTGGTGACGAGTAACTGGAATGTGGACAAGGTCCTTGGCCGGTGGGCGGAAGGGGTTTTTGAGACTATCCCCGAGCCCGCTCGCAGACAGCTACAAGAGCAGTATGGGCTGGAAGGCATATTCGTCGGTATTCTGTCACAAGATCAGGGCAACGTTGTCAATGAGACCCGGCTCTCGCTCAGGCTCATAAGTGTGCCCACCGGAAAGCTCGTCTGGTCCGCTAACGTGCTTGGGGGAGGGGTTGCAGGCCTAAGCGGCGGTGTGAAAGATACGGCACTGGCGGCCGTGCAGAAAGCCTTAGCCTCCCTGGAAAAAGACCTTTACAAGGACCCTAAGGAAAATAAGCAAGGGACCAGGCAAACCTCTTCAACGCTGCAGCTTAAGGGAATCCAGTCGAAGAAATCAGACTAAGATATCGAGCGCTTTACCCAGCATATCGTTTTGCGCTTGCAGGGCTTTGATGTTCGCTTGGTAACCTCTTTGCGCCACGATGCTTTGGGTCAGTTCCTCGGCAAGGTCCACGTTGGACTGCTCCGACATCTTCCCGTCCGCTTCCTGAACCAGGGGGCCGGGAGTATCGACTTGCTTGAGGCTCAGCTCGGGCAGGCCGGACCCATCATCGGTGATTACCGATTCCGTTTTCTTGTAGCCCGACGTATTACTGTTGGCAATGTTGTTCGCGGCGACAGAAAGTTTTTTTTCAAAGACAGCAAGTCCAGCGAGTGATGCGCCTATACCACTTATCATATTCCATTATCGTCCGAATTTCAGAAATCTTGAGGGGGGGGGTAAGTAGCGCGACCGCTGCGCTCAAGGGCCGGGCCTCTGGCCCTTAAGGACCGGGAGCTGCGCTCCCTTGAGGAGCGTCGCCTGCGGCGGCTTAAGGTTGGAGGCAACTGCCTCAAGCGAAGCGGTCCTCGAATCACGCCAACGGCGTGATGGTCCTCAAGCGAAGCGGTCAGCCCTATCTGTTTCGTGATTCCGCTTGACAAGCGGCCTTAGAGCATCGTATACTTCTTTTGCCATGAAGGCGTGCTGGGTCTGAAGACCACAGCCTTCGTGGCCTTATTTTTTGCGGAAGTTCAAGATGGCAGTGGAAGATAGAAAAACATTTTTTGATCGCCATGCTGCTTCGTGGGACGAACGTTTCTATGACGCCGACCAGCGTGCGCGGCTTTCAGACCTGGTCGACTCGTTTGGACTGGCTGCCGGTAACGCGGTGCTTGACGTTGGCACGGGCACCGGTATTCTTCTTCCATTCCTGCGCGATACAATCGGTCACGAAGGCCGACTGGCTGCCATGGACTTTTCGTTTAAGATGTTGCAACAGGCTGCAGAGCGACGCAAATTTGTGGATGCGGTGCTTCTGAACGGCAGTGTGGAAGCGATTCCTTTCTGTTCGCGCCAATTTGATTTCGTGACCTGTTTTGCCGCGTTTCCGCATTTTCCGAATAAAGAGAAAGCTCTTCTTGAAATGGTCAGGGTCCTCCGGCCTGGAGGGAAGGTGGCCATAGCCCATCTCAAGAGCAGCGATGAGATCAACCGATTACATGGGCAGATCGGCGGGGCTGTGGCCCGCGACCGGATTCCCCACTCCGAAGCGCTGCGTCTTCTCATGGAAAGCTCAGGGCTCATCGACATCTCCATAGTGGACGAGGTCGGCCGGTTCATTGCCCAGGGACGGAAGGCCTGATGCATCATTCGATCGAACTTTACGATATCCATGTGAAGCTGGGAGATGTAACCGTGCTCTCCGGAGTGAGTGTCGAGGCGAAGCCCTATGAGTTTGTCTCTCTCGTTGGCGGCAACGGAACAGGCAAGACCACACTTCTCAAGGTTGCCAATGGCATGCTCCGCCCCTTCAAGGGGATCGTAAAGATGGTTGGGCATGAGCTCTGGCAGGGAGCCAACGGCAACAACGGCGTGCGAAAAGAGATCGGGTTTGTACCGCAGCGATCCGTCTCCAGGCACTTCCCCATGCGCGTGGACGAGGCAGTGCTGATGGGACGCTACGGCAAGATCGGCCTGATGCGGAAACCGTCGCGGCAGGACTGGGACAGGACGCACGAAGCCCTGGAGATCGTTGGTATGACCGGGTTCGCGGCTAAGCTTATACATGAGCTCTCGGGCGGCGAGCAGCAGAAGGTTGCGCTGGCGCGCGCGCTTGCGCAGGAGCCCTCTATACTGCTCCTCGACGAGCCCACCACCTATCTCGATGCTGATTCGCAATCTGAGATCATGGAGACGATCCACAGAATGCATCAAGAGCGGGGCCTGACAACGCTCCTCGTCACCCATGACCCGCACTGGGTTGAGCAGTATAGTAATAAGGTTTATCTCCTGAAGGAAGGGAAGAGTCACCTGATCAGGCAGAAAGCATGAGCTGGATCGGGTCTCTGAGCTTCCCCTTTATGCAGCACGCCCTTGTCGGGGTGCTCTTTGCAGGCATCGCTTTTCCCTTAATCGGGGTTTTCATCATCTCTCTCAATCTGATTCCGCTCCGTTTTGCCATGATGCACGTAGCCCTGCTTGGAGGGGCCATCGGTCTGTTCATACATTTCGACCCCATGCTCATGGGCCTGCTTCTTTGCGCCCTATCTGCGCTGGCTCTAGGGCCGCTATCTGAAAAGACAAAAATCGGCCTCGGCACTATTTCGGGCTATTTCATGACCCTGACCCTGGCCCTTTCCTTCATCCTCTTTTACAAGGGCAAGATCAACGTCATCCAGGCCTTCAGCATACTCTGGGGCAATATCTTCGCGCTCACCGCCTGGGACCTCGTCATCATCGGGGTCGTGAGCCTCTTCGTTCTATGTATAATCTTCCTCTTCTTCAAGGAGATACAAGCGATTCTCTATGACCGCGAGATCGCGCTCGCTGTCGGCATACCCGAGAAGTCGCTCTACTACCTGATCGTTTTCATGCTTGGCCTGACGATCGCCGTGTCGATGCGTATGATCGGTGCGCTGCTCGTGGATGCTTTCGTGCTCCTGCCCGCAATGGCAGCCGGCATGATCGCGAGAAGTCTGAAGCAATCATTCATCCTCTCCTCATTCTTTGGTCTTGTTTCGGGAATGAGCGGCCTGTACTTATCATTTCGCTTCGACATGCCAGCAAGCTCCACCATCATCCTGGTGGCGTCGTTCATAATCGCTTTAAGTATGTTATTTGGAAGGAGGTTCACCCGTGCATAATGCCGATTCGTATTCACTCGTATACCTTCCGGGTACCCGCTTGCGGGTGGGGCTCCTCGCTGCCGCCTCGGTCTCCGAATGACTCCGAATCGGCATAGACCTCCACTAACGTGTTGCAGGTCTTTGATAGTGTTCTGTTTGGGGGTAGCACTTCTCGCTATGTCGTCGCTTGCGTGCGCAGCAGGGCAGGTTGTTGTCGCGTCAACGTCGCTCACCGGGGCCATCGCAAAGGCTGCGGGCGCTCAGGAGGCGCGGGTACTTACACCGGCAGACGCCGGCCATCCCCCTGAATACGACCTGAAGCCTGCGGATCTTCTCAAGCTGGAAGGGGCCGACGTTGTCGTTTACGCAGGTTATGAAAGGATGGTGTCACGGCTTGTTGAGACCTCCCGCAACAAGCAGATCGTTGCGATCCAGGTGGATACGACACTCTCGCCTGAGAATATCATCGCGCAGGTGCATAAAGTTGCAGGCGCCCTGAAGACAGAGAGAGAGGCAGGCTTGTGGGAGAAAGGCTTTCTCCAAAAGCTCACGTCACTCAAAGGCAAGCTGGCTCCGGTTGCCGGAAAACGTGCCGTGGTGCACTTTCACGCCAGGCCCTTCGCCGCGTGGGCAGGTCTCACGGTGGTTCAGGTTATCCCTCTCGGGGAGTTGACACCAAGGGTCATAGCCGATTCAATCGCTCAAAAGCCTGACGTGGTGGTGGATATTCTGCACGCACCGGTAGCAAAGACCATTGCAGACAACGCAAACTGCAGGTACGTTCAGCTTATCAATTTCCCTGGGGTGGATAAGACAGCGAGCCTTGAAGATATCTTCGAATATAACACCAACCAGCTGCTGAAAGCCTTCCATAGCCGATAGTGAGCGGTGAGCTGTTTACCGGTATTACTTGGCCGGGACCCACGCCTTATGGGAGGGAACATACCTGTCACCCACCCACTGGCCCGGGACAGTCACCCATTCACCAGGAACATTCTGGGGAGCCTCGGCCCTCGGCGCTGGCGGAGGGGCAGGGGCAGCGCTTGGGCCCTGGTAGACATATCCTTGCGGCTGCGGTGGATAGGCATAGGCTGGCGGTGGATAGGCATACGCGGGTCGGGGGTAGGCATAGACAGGCGCCGGCGGTGGATAAGCATAGACCGGTGCCGGTGGATAATAGTACGGGCGAGGCGCGACAGCCGCACCAAAGAGAAATCCCCCGAAAAAGGCAGCTCCCGGTACCCACCAGTTGTAGTTGTAATAGTATCCGTGAGCCTGGGATCGTTGCGGCACAGCTAATAACGAGAGCATAAGTGCAAAGGCCACCATGATAAGCACAATTTTCTTCATACGAACCTCCCTTGATACCTACGCTTCTAATATAACACAGCCGCGTAGCACTGGCCAGTGAGTGAAGAAACAGTCTGTCCGCGCCGTTATCATGGCAGGGATCCAGGGTCTAACAGGAGCTTTCTCTTCCAGCGCGATTGTTACGGTCCATCAGCATGAAGACGAAACTCAGAAAAAAGAAAATGGCTGCGAGCAGCATGAACGAGAATCCAGCATAATCATTTCTCGTTGGGTGAAAGAGAGGGGCCAGCTCACGCAAGTTTACTGCGTGAATGAGCATGATGGCGAAGCCCAACGAGCAGAACCTTGCAATCCTGGCGCGTTCCTTCAAGGAAATGCGTCTTATTGAAAAACCTTCAAATAATCCTCTCCAACCCTTGAGAGAATCTCTGTCCGGAAAGACCTGCGGGATGTTGAAACTGTCGTCCTGAAAGGCATTGCCATATTTCGAGGCGAGAAAACTTTCTTCTTTTCTGAGTGTCGGTCCGTACGACCAGAAAAAAAGAAACGGGTATGCTGCGACCAGATAGAGATTGCCGCTCAAGACGCACAAACTCGAATCAATCAGGTAATTCGCCAGGTAATAGGGATGTCGAACCACGCCATATATCCCCCTGTCACAAAGAACTACATTCCGTATCAGGGCGCCTTTGGCAACAATGTGTAGGAAACAACCTATGGCAAGCAGACCAAAACCGATCGCCACGGTAGCGATGCTATGACTGTAAATTGCCGAGGAGGCAAAAGAACAGACGACGACGACATCTCGAACGTTGCTCCTGGTAAGAAGATTCTTTTCGCTCTTCATGGACAACGCCATCCTGTATAGGTTCGCTCTTGCCAAACGTGTTCAACAAAACCAGTCGCATTACTCACTTCTTCAGATAAACGAGATCGGTGGGCGCAAACTTGTTTCCTTTCCTTGCCGTCGCCGAGGACGCATCCGCGCCAACGAAATCGACAACTTCAATCTCTCCCCTGTAATCTCCCTTTACCTTTCCGAGCGGCGTTTTGGTCGCCGCATCTATAATCTCGCCACCAGACGCATAGACCTCAAGGATGTCCCCCTTCTCCAGCCCTGACAGTCTGCCCGCGTTGATAAAGATTTTACCCTGTTCCGTTGAGGCTACACGGGCGTGCCAGTCCAGGGACACGATGAGCTTCTCAATGTCCTGCGCGATGGGTTCTATACCGAGATCCACTGCCTTGTTGGGTTCTGCATTTGACGTCGCATCCTGCTCCCGGGTCAGAAAGGCGCCACTGCCCGTCAACTGCCTGAGAATCAACCCCGTTTCTGCATTGTACACGGTAAATGAGATCTTCTTGCCGGAACTCGCCGGTGTATCGAAAAGAGTGCCCTGCACGACGGCCTGTATGCCGTGAAGTTCATCCAGGTCCCTCATGGCCCTAGGTTGAGTGACGTCACCGCGAAGACCTATCGATTTGGGATCGACGCATATGATCACACCCGTGCTTTCCAGATTTGTGATAAGTCTGCTGGTGACACGTTCAGTAATCTGCTTGGACTGAGCATCCGTCCCACCGCTCATCGGCAAAACAAGCACGCGACGCTTTAAGTTCGGCGAGGGATTGACCGATCCAGTCTTTTGGAGGGATGCCATAGAGCCCGTACCGGCAGGAGGCACGGCAGCAGGCCGGGCGGGAGGGACTTTCTGCGCCGGGATTCCCGTCTTCTGATTGTACTCGGCCTCGAGCTTGTCCAGCCTGGCTTTCAGCCCTTGTTCCTTTTCTGTGGGGACCGGGGATCGGAAGGCAAAATCATCAAGCGTACCCGGCCCATACTGATCTCTGCGCAGCCAGACAAAGAGTGGTTCCGCAGGGGTGTCCATGTACCTCGGGTTCTTGCCATAGACATATTCGACACCGTCGACGACCTTGACGTCCCCCGGTTGCGGCTCTTTTGGAAACGGAGTTTTGCAAGATACGAGAAGAAGGAAGGCAAGCAGCATAATCAGTGTACGCGGGGTTTTCCCCGGCCCGCAGGCAGTAACCGCTCTGTTACCTGTAGTGATCATGTACAATCCCCGCTCATGAGGCTCTCAATCAGAGACAAGCACGCCGAGGCCTCGGACCGACGTTTAAGGAGGTATTATAGCATAATAAGTCCGCCACGTCTCCGTGATTGTTGCCCTCGTGAGGCAACCACGATGTGCTTTGCTTATGCGTCGAGACAAAACTACACGTCCTTCCGGGCGGCACGGGCGGCAGCTGGTTCGATAAGGGTTTGGGGGGGTGCCGCCGCCCGATTGCCGGAAGGGTGCGGTTTCAGATTCCTCTGTTCGTCCTTTAACGGATAAGTCGCGGGTAATTGCAAAAAGGTTACAAACATAGTTAGCCTCCCTGCCTGTAACCTTTTGCGGCTTGGCCGCGACTAACGAAAAGTAGAGGTTCGAGTTTTGACATTTCGAATTTGAGGCTTTTTCTCGGATCTGTCCGGAATTTTTATGTTGGGGCTTAGCGGTTGAAGCACCAGGCGGATTCAGATAGAATGTTTTAACTGGGGCTGCCAATGCCCGTACCATGCAGAGTAGAGGAGATATGTAACGGGAGTGATAGCTGCTCCGGGGTCGTAATGGATAATAACACCTACAGCCCGGATGATTATCAGATCGTGCGCCGGGTTATTGCCGGCGACGTGAATGCGTTTGAGCACCTGATGAAAAAATACCAGCGTCTCGTTCTGGGTGTTGTGAAGAAGCACGTGCCGTTCGATGAGATAGAAGACACGGTGCAGGATGTATTCTTGAGAACCTATCGATCGCTGCCGGCGTTCAAAGGGAACAACTTCAGCCACTGGCTGTCGGTGATAGCGGTGAGAACCTGCTACGATTTTTGGCGCGAACATTACAAGTCTCGTGAACTCGCGATGAGCTCGCTTACGGAACAGCATCAGGTGTGGGTGGAGGCGGCCTTATCCGAAAAATCAAGCCAATCGTTTCATGAAGCAGGCATGAAAAAGGAAGCCAGGGAGATTTTGGACTGGGCTCTGGATAAACTATCGGCCGAAGACAGGATGGTGCTGGAACTGGTCTATCTCGAAGGTCATTCGGTGAAAGAAGCAGCCAGCCTGCTCGGCTGGAGCACGGCCAATGTAAAAGTGCGATTATTTCGCTCCCGCAGAAAACTCCACTGGTTGTTCACGGGGGCGACGAAACATGGAAGGAGTGATCTATGAAAGTCTCCAGAGACGAGATGCAAAGGCTCACGGAACTATTGCGACAGGCGTATTGGGGAAAGGAAAGATGCGAAGTCGGTACACAGTGGCAGAGCAGCGTGATGGCTGTCATTCGGCAGATGGGCCCGGTCAGATCCACGCCGCCTTTCCTGTCGACTTTCGAGCATTTGGTCTGGCGGCTTGCTCCGGCCACCTCTCTCTTGACGCTCGGGCTCGCCGCACTTCTGGCGTCAATGGACGTGGTATTCGAGTACGATCTCTTTCAACTATTTCTGAATGCGATAGAGGAATCGACATTGGCACACATTTTCGGTGTGTGAGGAGGGGGCATGAATACCGGGAAACTTATAGCAGGCGTGGCCCTTGTCTTCATTGTTGGCATCTTGGTCGGTTCAGTGGGCATGAGCCTCTATATCAAACATCACTATCGTCATTTCATGCCGGAGCGAGGAAACAGAACAGCCTTCATCATGAAGAGGCTATCGAAGGATTTGAGCCTTACGCAGACTCAAGAGGCTGCGATAAAGAAGATCGTTGAGAAGACGGAAGAGAAAGTTCGCGAGCATTTTCTCCAGAGGCGGTCTGAAATGACTGCCATTATTGACGATGGCTTCTCACAGATGAGAAAAGAGCTTGACGATGCTCAAAAGAAGAAACTTGACGAGTTAAGAGAGAAATTCGAGAGGCGCAGGCAAGCGAGGGAAGAAAGAGACTTTCATAGGCCGCCGCCCAAGCCGGAATAGCCCGCTTTTCTTTGGAGGCAGCCACAAACGCGGTGCCCACAGTCGACGCTGCACCCGGCTTGTTCACCACGATGAGCGGCTGCCCCAGATATTTTCAACAGCCACTCCAGCCTTTGCCTTCATCATTCAACTTTTTTTCTTGTAAATCAAAAAAAGACTCTTCGGATTCGCTGAGCATGCCTCCAAAAGTGACCGGTCCTTGAGTGCCCTTTCCCCCGCGGTTTGTTGTTGAGTTGTCAAGGAAAACGAACCGGACGATCGTAGCTGGCGAACTGAGACAGAGACCAACGCTGCGCGCAGTCTGTGACGTCAATCCGGCAGAACTGGCATTGTGGGATGGGCTTGACGGATGTGGTCGCAAGGCGATATAAGTTTCCACGCGCACGCGAAGTTTCGGGCTCGCTGGACTCCGGATGAAATAAGAAGAGCATGCAACGACGACGTCTCATCATACTGGGAATTGGACATCTCGCAACCGACATCAATCAGGGGGCATTACCCGCCTTGCTCCCCTTTCTCATTGTGGAGTACCATCTTTCATACAGCGCTGCGGCGGGAATCGTCTTCGCTGCCAACATTTTTTCCTCGCTCATCCAGCCCGCGTTCGGACACTTTGCGGACCGTCTTTCCAAAACGTGGCTTATACCGGCGGGCATGCTGGTTGCCGGGACAGGAACCGCTCTCATAGGCATTGCACCGAATTACTGGTTCATCTTCTCCGTGGTTGCTGTGAGCGGGATTGGCATGGCCGCCTTCCATCCGGAAGCAGCCCGTCTGGTCAACCGCGTGGCCGGCAGGAACAAGTCAAGCGCAATGAGCATATTCTCTACCGGTGGCCAGCTCGGTTTTGCAGTCGGCCCGTTGCTGACCACCACCCTCGTGCTCGCATGCGGGCTAAAGGGCACGCTCTTTCTTTTTGTGCCCATGGTCCTGACCGCGCTTTTCCTTATACCCGTGACCGCCCAGCTCGGCAGGCAGGAACGGGAGACTGCCGCGGTCGGAACCTTTAGCGCGCAGGGAAATGAGCCGGATCAGTGGAGAGCCTTCCTCATTCTGGTGGTCGCCATCATGCTCCGCTCCGTTCTCTTTTACGGGCTGAACACGTTCCTGCCACTTTACTGGCTCAACGTCCTGCACCAGTCGAATGCAGCCGCGGGCACGATACTGACGGTCTACTTCAGCTGCGGGGTCTTCGGAACCCTTCTCGGCGGAAGACTGGGAGACCGGATCGGGTATAGCCGGATAGTCTTGATCAGCCTTCTCGCGATGGCCTTCATACTGCCTGTTTTTCTCTGTCTCACGACCGCCCGCGCGGCAATCTTGGCCATTGTGCCGATGGGCTTCATCCTGTTTCTCTCTTCAAGCTCCGTGATCGTGATGGGACAGAAGTACCTGCCCAACCATGTAGGCCTCGCGTCGGGCGTGACCCTGGGCCTGACCATTACCGCGGGAGGAGTAGCAGCGCCTTTCCTCGGCAAAATAGCTGATGTTTACGGAATCCATTCGGCAATGTGGAGTCTTACGTGCGTGCCCGTGATCTGCTTTTTACTCATCCTCGCCTTGCCAAGCTCCCGGCAGTATCATGACCGGCGGGAATAAGCGCAAAATCAGGTCGGAGGAATTTGATGGAGATTGAAGTAATGGACGATGCAAATCTGGCTGCCAGAAAGGCTGCTGCGGTCATTGCCGGAGACGCACGGGCCGCTGTCGCGCAGAGAAACCGGTTCATTTTTGCAGTCAGCGGCGGCCTTACCCCATGGGTAATGCTGCGTGCCCTGGCAAGCGAAACGCTTCTCTGGGAGCGCGTACAGGTGGTTCAGGTGGACGAGCGTGTGGCTCCGGCAGGAGACCCGGACCGAAATCTCACGCACCTGGCCGAAAGCCTGCTCGAGCGAGCCTCACTCCGGCCCGAGCAGGTATATGCCATGCCGGTAGAATGGACTGATCTGCAGGCCGCTGCAGCGCGCTATGCTCTGACCCTTCAGGAGATAGCCGGCTCACCATCTGTGCTCGACCTCGTCCATTTGGGCCTCGGGCATGACGGCCACACAGCCTCCCTGGTGCCCGGAGATCCGGTCCTCGACGTTACTGATGCTGACGTTGCACTGACCGGGACCTATCAGGGCAGGCCTCGCATGACGTTGACCTACCCGATCCTCAATCGGTCCCGGCGCATCCTGTGGCTGGTGACCGGAACAGATAAAGCCGAAATGCTTGTGCGATTGCTTGACGGCGATGCGTCAATTCCAGCCGGACGTATTAGCAGGGAACGAGCCTTGGTGATCGCCGACCGGGCAGCAGCGGAAAAACTAAAAAAGGGCGGGTGCTGTAATTTCGCTACGGCGTGAGGGCGTGATCATTTTTCCAGGCGTTCCGAAAAAGATTTTCCTTGCTAAAGAGTGCCCTACTGTGGGATAATGGATAGTTGCCAGGGACTCCTCAGGCCTTGGTGCCGATTTGCTAAGAGCGCTGTTCCCTCGGAAGGAGTTCCTTTGTTGTTCCAGAAACCTTTACCGGCACTAAAAATAAAAGGAAAAATTGCCGAGGTGCCCATTATTCAGGGCGGGATGGGTATCGGCGTGTCGCTGTCACCCCTTGCCAGCGCTGTCGCGAAAGAAGGTGGAGTCGGTATTGTGTCGAGTGCCTGCCTCGACAGACTCCTGTCGAAACGAAATGGCAAAACGCTCACTACGTACGAGGCAACTTTTGAGGAAGTCTCGCTCGCCAAGGCGAAAGGCGGCGTCGCGGGCATAAACATCATGGTTGCGCTTGCTCGCGACTATGATAGCTCTGTAAGGGGTGCCATCGATGCCGGAGCAGATATTATCATCAGCGGTGGAGGATTGCCACTCCATCTTCCGCATATTAAGGAGCCTGGCGATACGGCTCTGGTTCCCGTGGTATCGTCAGCAAGAGCCCTTGACCTGATATGCAAGAAGTGGGAGCGTGCAGGCTATCGGCCTGACGCTGTCGTGCTTGAGGGGCCCCTTGCCGGTGGCCATCTGGGATTCGCCTTCGATCAGATATACCTCGAATCTAACAGGCTGGAGAACCTTTTTCTTCCGGTCAAGGAGATGTCACTTAAGTACGGGGGCTTTCCTGTTATCGTTGCGGGCGGGATCTATACGCACGAGGATATTGTAAGGTTTTTGCGGCTGGGAGCAGATGGAGTGCAGATGGGGACTCGCTTTCTGGCGACAGATGAAAGCAGTGCCTCGCCAGCCTACAAACAGGCTGTTGTGGATGCCCGAAAAGAGGATATACTGGTCGCAAAGGAACCTGGTTCACCCTGCGGCATGCCTTTTATGGTGATCAAGAACTCACCCATGTTCCGCTCGGCCCTCGAAGGGAAGAGGGAGCCCTTCTGTGACAAAGGGTATATACTCTCCAGAAACAGGGAGGGGGTTTTCACGCGGTGTCCCGCCAGGAATGACAACAAAAGCACCTTTTGCATCTGTAATGGCCTCTTGAGTTCGGCAGGTTATAACCCACTCTCCGAGCAGCCACTCTATACAGTGGGTGCAAATGGCTACAAGGTCGACAAGGTTCTGAGCGTGAAGACGTTGATGGACGAACTGACCTGCAAAGCCTCAACCCGAGACCTAATTAGCCTTGTGGCGTAGCAACGCCCATTAAATCGCTAAATTTTTCCTTCTTCGTTACAGGATCCTCTGTTCCCATACTACAAAGAGAAGATGTATATTAGTGCTTTTCAGGGTAATCATTTCCTGCTTGTCGACGCGATCCCGTAATAGTCGTCTGCCCAGCGCTTGCGCGCAGCGTTGTCCCATCTGTAAAGGCCGTGAGCCATGTCTGTCAGGT
>DATFYE010000127.1:0-31328 GCA_035315185.1 Syntrophorhabdales bacterium
GGTTTACCATGGTGATGATCTTATCCAATCCTTGCCCTATAAGCTACCGGCTCATGTATACAACTAACCCTGGTATGGGTAACCGATGTTGTGGCATAATTTAGCATTAGACTCGGGTGCACGATGTTCTGTCCTTTGTGAGTTACGGGTTACGAGTTTGAAAAACCGGTTCTTGTTCTTAACCCGTAACGCGTAACTCGTAATCCGTAACGAGTCTTCGCGTAACACGCAACTCGTAACTCGTAACATGTCTTTGTTATTTCTTCGCAAAATAGCCGACAAGTTCAACAGAGCGCCTCCTCTTGTCCCAAAAGACCTGCACTTCCACCTCGCGCACGTCTTCGATTGGAGATTCGGTGACCACAGTCCTGTAGTAAAAACCGGTGGGATCATTCTCGTCCACCAATGCCTCCACCTGCGATAGCTCAGGATAACCTACTCTTTCTATTTCCTTCAGCTTTCCTTCAGCAATAAGCGTGGCACTGGTCATCTTGCGGGCATACTCCTCCATGTCGAGGGACGCGACGACCAGCGTTATCAAGGAAACGAGGGCTATAGCCGCAATGGCTACGGCTATCATTACCTCAAGAAGGGTTGTCCCTTCACCGGAGCGTAATCTCTTCGATGTATCCATTCTCGCCCGTCACTTTGGCCGTCAAGGTGTTGAGGGAGACCGTGTAGAACTGATCTTTGGCTGCTGTGAAGTGGAGGATTACCCTGTCAATCATACCGGAAGAGAGAAAGCGCATAGTAGCTTTTCCTGTAGTGATCTTTTCTCCGTTCAGCACAATGTCTTTCAATACGTAGGGCTCCGGTACTTTCAGCTCTCTCTTTTGGAGAAAACCTCTGAGACGATCCGGGCTCCCTATGTAAATGCTGTTTGTCGAAAGATCGAACTGGATTGCCCGCTCCTCGTAAGTTGAAATTGCTTCCTCCCTGAGCAGGGTGACCTCGATGGAAAAACTTTCCAGGAAACTTTCCCCACCCTTACTGGAGAGGTTCTGCCATTTGACTGAAGCCAGGGTCAGAAAGATGGCCATCAGGAGGGTAACGACAAGGAGCTCGACAAGCGTGAAACCCCTGCACCAATTCGCCTTCATTCATGTACCTTTGCTTGTGGGTCCAAATCCAAATATCGAGTGTCTAAACTCTAAACAAATCCCGGGTACCCGCACGGGGATGAGTGAATATTCGAAAACGAATGAAAAGGTCTGGCCACATTTTGGATTTTGGTCACTTGATACTGTGTAGGACTTTGACATTAAGATTTAAAATTTAGCCTCCTTGCCGCCAGGGGTATCCGCTCGCGGATCATAGCTTCGAAGGTAAATTACCAGCAAGCTAATCCTTGCTGAGGTCTGCGCTGGAGATATCCGCATCTCTGCCTGTCCCGCTAGGTTGCCCATCGTGGCCGTAACTGACTATCTCATAGTCGCGACCTGAACTGCCTGAAAGGCTTCCCGTACCTGAACTGCTTGAAGAGGTGTAATAGTAAGGATTGCCCCAGGGATCTTTCGGTACCGCATCCCCTTCCAGGTAGCCCCCATCTCTCCACTTCTTGGGGACCGGGGGTGAGTCTGGCTTTCTGATGAGCGCCTCAAGGCCTTGCTCAGACGTAGGATAGTTGCCTGTATCAATTTTGTAAAGCTTGAGGGCACTCTCGATGGTCTTTATGTCTGCCTTGGCCTTGATCCGGCGCGCCTCTTCGGGCCTCTCCATGATGCGCGGGATGAGAAGGGTGGCGAGGATACCTATGATGACGATCACGATCATCAACTCGATGAGGGTAAAACCACTTTGCGCTTTCTTACTATTCTGTCTCATTGTTTTCTCCTAACCTTTCATGAGAATTTTGTTCATTTCAAACAAGGGCAGCAGAATCGAGACGAGGATGAAGGCTATGATAGCACCCAGTGCAAGAATAATGAGTGGCCCGACCATGGCTGTCATTGTTGCAATCTTCTGTTTGGCGCGCGTATCGTAATAGACAGAGACCGTGTTGAGCATCTCCTCCAGGTTACCGCTGTTTTCCCCCACGGCAACCATATCCGAGACATATGAAGGGAAGGCCTGTGACTGGCGTAATGCAATGGAGAGATCCGCTCCTCGCTCGACCATCTCAGCCATACTGGAGACGGCCCCTGACATGATGGTGTTCCGTATGGTGGAGCTGACCACGAGAAGCGCCTGCAGCATGTGCACGCCGCTCTTCAGCAATGTACTTACAATCTTGGCAAACCTGCTGATCAGGATCATCTGGTAGAGCTGCCCGTATACAGGGGCCTTAAGCAGGAACGTATCGAAGGTCTTCCTCCCGCTTGCACTCCTCTTTACCCATTGCACAAGAATTACAACGAACCCGACTCCGACGCCGAGGAGGACGAGCAAGTAGTTATTGACGAAGTCGGTTAATCCGAGGAGCAGTCTGGTCGGGGCAGGCAGCTGCTGGTTCATGCGCTCAAAAATCTTCATGACCATAGGAACCACATAGGTGAGGAGAAAGAGTAGGACTGCTGTTCCAACCAGAACCATAATGGCCGGGTACGTCAAGGCAGTCTTCATCTCACCCCGGACCGCTGCCCGGTTCTCAAGCATGTCCGCCTGGTAATTCAGGATGGAATCGAGTGCGCCGGCTTTCTCGCCGGCTTGAACAGAGTAAACGAAGAGGCGGTCGAATATGCCGGGGTAAGCCTTCAGAGCTTCTGAAAGGGAAGTACCTCCTCGGACCTGATCGCGCATGTAGCCTATTACCTCACGTTCTGTTTGGTTGTCCAGTTGGTTGACTATGATGCTCAGCGCTTGAAAGAGGGGTACGCCACCCTTGAGAAGTGACGCAAGCTGGCGCGCCAGTTGGACCGGCAGTTTTTGTTTGATACCGAAAGAAAAAAGTGTTCTTCGCTGTCCCGCTTTGGCCTCTCGTGCCTTCAACGAAACAAGAAAAAGCCCTTTCCCTTTGATTTCATTTCTGGCGCTGGTTTCAGCATCAGCTTCAATCACGCCGCTCCGCACCTTGCCTGCCTTGTTGAGGGCTGAGTACGTGAAAAGCATTATTCTATGGTCACCCTCATTACTTCAGAAAGTGTGGTAAGGCCGGCGAGGGCTTTCTGGACCCCTTCATCCCTGAGGGTCAGCATACCATCCTTGACTGCTTCCGCCTTAATTTGTTCAGAAGAGTTCTTTTCCTGGACCATGTGCCTGATCTTTGAATCGAGTATGAGCAGTTCAAAGAGGCCTACTCTCCCGATGTAGCCAGTATTAAGACATTCATCGCAGCCTTTGCCTTTATACACCGTGCCGCTCCCCTGCTTCAGGTATGCCTTGAGCAGTTCTTGTTCGAACTCCGTTGGTTCATAGACTTCTCTGCAGAAGGGACAGATCCTCCTGATAAGTCTTTGGGCCAGGATTGCGGTTATGGAGGAAGTGAGCAGAAAAGGCTCGATGCCCATATCAACGAGTCTCGTCAGCGCACTTGCGGCGTCATTGGTATGCAATGTGGAAAAGACAAGGTGACCGGTAAGGGCTGCCTGGATAGATATACGGGCTGTTTCTTCATCCCTTATTTCACCAACCATGATGACATCGGGGTCTTGCCTGAGAAAAGAACGCAATGCTTTTGCGAAGTCAAGGTTGATCTTGGGGTTGACCTGCATCTGACCTATGCCCTGAATGATATATTCCACCGGGTCTTCTATGGTTAGGATGTTTTTTTCGGGAGTATTGATATGCTGCAGGGCAGCATAAAGCGTTGTTGTTTTTCCGCTGCCTGTCGGGCCGGTAACGAGAAATACGCCCTGGGGGCGTGAAATCAGGGCGGATATGGTCTTCTCAAGAGCGGGGGACATGCCCAGCTCTCCCAGATCGACCATTCCCGCATTCTTATCGAGTAACCTCATCGTTACCTGTTCGCCGTAGGCCGTGGGGATGATGGAGACCCTGACGTCAATATCTTTGTCACCGACGCGGATCTTTATCCTTCCATCCTGCGGGAGTCTCTTTTCGGCTACGTCGAGGCCGGCCATAACCTTGACTCTCGATGCGATGGCGTTCTGGGCTCTCTTCGGAGGTTTATAGGTATCGTAGAGAAGACCGTCGATGCGAAAGCGGACGCGCAGGTCGTTGTCCATAGGTTGTATATGGATATCACTTGCCCTGTCCTTAACCGCTATTGAAAAGAGCAGGTTGACGAGCTTGATAATCGGCGGTTCATTTGCTGCATCGTCGAGCAGGTCGTGGCCCGTCGGAAGTTCCTGCGCAATCTCTGAAAAAGTGCTCTCGCCCAGGTCTTCCACGACACCGATCACTACCTCTCTCCCTTGCTCCTCCTTGAAGATGCTCAGATAGTTCAGGAATTCCTCTCGTGAGACATACCTCTTTTCGATGGGCATGGACGAGAAGAGGCTGAGCACATCAGCATTCGCGTTCTTATCTTCCTCACAGACCGCGATCACAAGAGAGGAAGGTTTTTTCTTGCAGCCCAGCGGTATGACCCCATACTTCTGGAAAAAGGAATAGTGCACCCGGGCAACGTGATTCGGGAGTGGTGCGAGGTCTTGGGCTACAAGGGATTCCACCGTGGGCTTACTCTTTCTCTAGCTCTCTCGTTCTTTCTATTTCTTTCTTCTTCTCTTGCTTGGTCGTGTTCTCCTGGTTAATCAGCCTCTCCTGCTCCTTTTGCATCTTTTGGCTTATCTCTTCTATCTTCTCAGAGCTGTAAATGATCCTCGGGGTCACAAAGACAAGCAGGTTCGTCTTGCTGACGTTCTTGGATTGTGAACCGAATAGGGCACCGATTACAGGAATTGAAGAGAGGAACGGAATACCCTGGGTGGTCCTTTCGGAATTATTCTGAATAAGCCCACTGATAACAATGGTCTGTGAGTCCTTCACGCCCACCGTTGTCTTTGTGGACCTTTTCAGCGTTGTCGGCGCCGGCTGCGTCGAGGTACCGGTCCCCACGGTGGCCGACGTCACCTGCGTTACTTCCTGGTAGAGTGTAAGGTAAACGAGTCCATCCTTATTGATGTAAGGTTTTATCTTGAGCTTGACTCCTACGTCCCGGTAGTCGAACGTATTGATCGGATTTCCCGCAGAATCGAGTCTCGAGCTTGTGAGGTAGGGGACGTTCGAGCCGACCACGATCTCCGCCTCCTCGTTGTTCATCGTGAGTATCTGCGGTGTAGAGAGTATATTGACGTCATCCTGGCTGGCAACGGCCTTGATGAAGGCGCCAAGGGCAGGAAAGGTCTGACCGTTGAAGGTGATGTTACCGCCAAGAATCCCTACATTGAACCCGGACAGTCCCTGAAGCGCTGCCACTGCGGCTGTGGAGCTCGGGGTGGTGGAGGAACTCCCGGAACTGCTACTGCTCGTGCTGCCCCCGCCGATTATGGCCCCTCCGATACTAACGAGCGGATTTGACGGAAGATTGAAGCTAGCGCCAATGGCCCCCCGGTTGCTCTGCGACACGGCGCCCGCGATCCAGTCAACCCCGAGCGAGCCCGCTTTATTCACGGAGACCTCTATGATCGCGGCTTCAACGAGCACTTGAGGTCTGACGGTGTCTATGCCGTCGATGATGCGTTTAATCTCTTTCAAGTCCTCTTGTGGTGCGCTCACGAGGAGAGAATTTGTAGGCGCATAGGAAGTGACGAAAATTTTGTCCTTCGGCGTTGCCGCTTTCTTGCCTTCGGCCAGCAAGGCCTGAAGCGTCTTTGCAAGGTCAGCCGCAGCCGTGTGTTGAACGTTGTAAACCTCGATGGAGCTCAGCTGCTTGGACACAGGGATATCAAGCTCATTAACCAGCTTCTTCAGTCTTTGGAGGTTTGCCGAAGTGTCTATCATGATGAGAGAGTTGCTCGATGGGACGCTGACGAGATAGGCATCCCTCGCCATGAGCGGCCTCAGGATGCCAACCATGGTGTTGGAGTCCAGGTATTCTAGGGGATGGATGAGCGTCGCGATCTTTTCTTCAGGAGCTGAAGCGAGCACCTTATCCTTGTCGAGACTCTCGATGGCCAGTGCCTTGGCATCCGAAGCTTTAACAACCTTTAAGGCCTCGGCGCTTGAAACGATGCTGAACCCGTAGTAATTGAGAACGCTCTCAAAGACCCTGAAGACCTCATCTCTCGTGAGGCTCTTGGGTGACAATATCGTCACCTTCCCTTTGACTACGTTGTCGTCGAATATGAAATTCTTTCCCATGATATTACTGACGAACTTGATAAGGTCGCGCAGCTCTATATTGTCAAACTGCATCTGCACCATGCTACCGGCCGAAGGACCCGGTACCTGACCATTCGACCTGGGTCCTACCGGCGGTGCTGGCGGCATTCCTGCCGCAGGCTGTGAAATGGCCTGGGGCCCTTGAGACATTGGCACCGGTGGCGAAGCGGGACGTGGCTCATTAGGCAGTACAGGTGCTCCGGGAGCCTGGACCTGTCTCATCTGGTTTGCGGGCGGAGCCGGATCTACGGGTTGAGCCTTGGGTGGTAGGGGGACCGGAGATGGGACCGCAACGGGCGCCTCGGTAACCGTCGTTCCGCCGGGTAGAGAAGAAGGTGGAGGCGGCGAAGGCGGAGGCGAAAAAGGTTGAGGCGAAGAAGGCCCTGTCCCTGGTTGGGAAGGAGTACCTGGAGGTATTTCGCGCTGAACCAGCTGCTTCTGAGTTGTAGAAGGCAGAAGAGAAGGCGAGATATGGTCCGTCCGTGATCCCGGATCAGCTGACACGAGGCGCGGGGAATACAACCCTGTTACAAAGGAACTCCAGCGAGGCGATTCTCCTTCCACAACGACGTTATTAGGAAGAAGAGGGTAGGCTGAAGCTTCCCCTGCAGGTTTCTTCTGATCGGCCTCTGCCCGATTTGTTATACCCGACATCTTCTCCTCAGGGGTCCTGACAGCAAAGTAGAATCTCTGGGAAGGATCACCCCATCCGCTTTTCGTCTGGATTTTCACGTTCCAGCGATATGTCTTACCGGGGGAGAGCAGGCCCCTTGGCAGAGTGAAGGTGCTTTCGGTGATCGATTCATTTCTGTAGACGAACTGTCCATTACGAAAAGGATACTTGCTTATATAGAGGCCGTATCTGCTTGCATTGGGTACTGATTTCCATCGGAACGTGGGGGATGCAGTCATGATTACAGGCAGAGGCGTGTGGGCGGAACCGGGCGCGATAAGCAGAGGCGCAGAATTTTCCGTGGGCAGGCTCACCACAAAGCTAAAGACCTGTGACTTATCGCTCCAGCCAGCCTTGTTGAAGGCTCTCGCATACCACCGATATTTCTCCCCATCGGCAAGAATGCCTTCGGGTAGCTGAACAGAGGGCTTGGAAACCGACTCCGCCTTAAAGACGACGTCATTCTCTGTGAAGGGAAATTTTCTGACGTACACGGAATAGAGCTGCGCGTCAAACACCCCTTCCCATCTGAGCGTGGGTGTCAGCGTTGCTATGTCGGTGCCCGTTTGATCCGAGGATCCGGGAGAGACAAGCTTTGGGGAAATAGGGGTTGTTACGATAGCCGCTGCGTGGCTCCCGGTAATCGGCACAAGCGTGATGACGAGCACGAAGAAGGCGAAGGCTGCCAGAGCCGAGTTAGGCCCGTTTGTGACACCACGCGGTATAAGGTTATCGTATCTCATAGCTAAGGGTCTCCACTTTCCCCTGTCGAAGCACTTTGATCTCAAACTTTGATACATTCTTCAGTGCATCATGTGCTTTTTTTGTGTCTTCAGCGGTTTTCAGCTCATAACCGTTCACTTCCTGGAGCACATCGTCAGCCCTGATACCGAGCTTTTGAGCCAGGCTCCCACTGTCCACGCTTACCACTTTGTAACCATTCGGCCTGCCCGCTGTATCAGTCGAAGGCTTAACGGAGAGTGAGGACATGATCGTTGTATTGTCACTCCTCATCTTTTCTGCCAGTGATTTCGGTATCACCGTGGTCTTGCCTTCTTTTTTTACATCCTTGCCGAAATCTTCGGGGTGAGAGGCCGGTTGTGTTTTCTTTGCGAGCTTGAGATCTTCCTGCTTGAGCGTCTCCTTGGGAACAGTTGATGCGTTGGTACTGGGAATCCTCTCGAAACTTTTGGCAAAGAGCTTGAGGATGGCCGCGAAGTCACCTTTTTCCATGATAACGGCATCCTTCCTGATCTGCGTTACCGCGAGGCCTCGCTCGATTGTTTCGCCGACTTCGTACGTCCACACACCTTTCTGGCCACCCCTGTCTATCACGGCGAAAAAATCCTTGTTCTGCTGACCTGTCATGACTCCTTTGAGGGTCATGGGTCTCAGGATATTGACGAGCGTCTCTTCCTCGATCTCTTTCTCACTCATCGGTTTGGGGATTTCTGCCTGGAGCTTTGCTCTAAAAAGATTCCTTTCCGTGACTGCTTTATACTCTGTTGAACCGTCCTTTGCGAGTTCGCCGCCTGTTTTCTGCGAGCCAGCCCGACCCTTCCAGTCGACCGGCAGGGGTATATTGAGCAGCGATACGTCAAGGGCTATCAGGGCGAGGACTCCCAGGAACAGTCCTGCAAAAGTGGATGCTCCTGCAAGGATAAGCAGCCGTCGTCGCGTCATAGAGTCCGTGCAGCCTCCATCTTATCAGGATTCCGGATAGCTACTTTTCCCCCTTGTTGTGGGGGCTCGGTCGAGATTGTAATGACAGGGTGCCATTGATCTCCCGTCACGGTAATTACCGAGCCGTTAGCGAGCAACGATGTCTTGGATGTATTCTCACAGGCCAATGTCAGGCTGACTCTTTGCTCGTCGCCACCTCTCTCTATGGTACCATTTCCCTTCAGCGATATATTTTCACCGTCAACAACAATGTTGTCCAGGTAGATCTTTGCTCCTGATATCCGCCCCTCAGCCAGGACCTCCCTGTAGGGCAGGACGAAGTTCTGAAGGCCCTTGACCTGCACGTCTTTTATCTCGCCCGCTGTCATAACGATCCGGAACGACCCCTTTTGTTTCCCTGACCTCTCTAGAGGCACTTCTTCCCTGATCCAACCCGACATGCTCCCGCTCATTCCTTTGAACCACGGAAGGGTCCCTTCCGGATACTTTGCCAGATTCACATTGTCGAACTTTATTCTTATGTTGGGGTTGACTTTTGACAGCATGGAAATCCTGTCCATCGAGCACTCTACCAGACCATCGTAAGCATGTGCCCTGCAAAAAATCGCCAGCTTCCCGAAGATCAAGGAGAAGGGGTCCCACCGTGCATCGATCTTCTTTAGTTCAAACAGGGGCTTACCCTCCACGGCAACGTGGCCTACGACAATTTTGGAGACCTGCACGCTGGTGAAACCGAAGCGTGGACCCTCCACTGCCACTATCATGCGGCTCGATCCCAGAAGATTTTGAGAGATGATCTTGAGTGCTTTCTGGTAAGGGAAAAATACGAGGACAGTAGCCAGCATGACTGCCATTCCCCATGTAATTATCCCCGCACATATCAGACTCTGTTTTATCAGCTTCATCTTCTATGTCTGTGTCATAGTTACGTGCATATCGAGGGCCGACGGGTTGGCCTGCGGCACGGTTAATTGAAGCCTCTTCACGTGAAAGCCCGCGTCTTGTGCCGCCTTAAGAAACGCCACAATCTCACCAAGGGCAGCGCCGGTTACGCCAAGCTCGACCGCCATTTGCGGAGTACCTTTTTCCTCCTTCGACGCCGCCGGTTTCAGCATGGTTAGCTTACCGCCGACAAGGGTCTTGGTTACAATGCTCTCAACGGATGCAAGAGACATGCCCACCGATTCGCTCTTCTGGAGGCTTTTCTCCGCACTTCGTTTTCTTGCGTCGTAGGCGTCTTTGAGCTGCAGGACCGATGAGACCTCTCTTTGTTTCGAGACGATCTTCTGTTCCAGCGCGCCCGCGTCGGTATAAATGACGTAGGAAGCCACACCCCCGAGGAAAAAAATTCCCAGAAAGAGAAAAAGCCAAACACGTTCAGGCACGAGCAGCAGAGCTGGCGGCATCTTCATAGTTTCCCCCTGAACCTGAATCGGACCTGGCCGCCCGGAGCCATGTCCACGCTCTGAAGCTCGATGGAGCCCGCACCCCTGATGCGCTGCAAGGCTTCCCTGATCTTGTCTATGGATGCGAAAGAGACGGTTGTCCCGGCGATTGCAAACTCCTTGTCATCAACCAGGAATTCGCTCAGCCTCACGTCTATCTTTGGGTCTATGCTGCTGCTTATCTGGTCGAGAAGAGAGAGGGGATTCGCCTCGTTCTCCTTCCCGACCCCCTCCTCCCTGTTAAGCCTTTGAATTCTCTCTTCGAATGTCCTGACAACGTCCTTGACCGGCGGAGCCTTCGGAAACACCGTTCTGTAAATACGGTTGGGTTCGCTCGAGAGGTAGTCATACGTTCGCTGTTTCAAGTAGAGGTCAAGGGAGGACAGGCCCAACACGAGAAGGCTCAAGAGCGCGAGGCCGCCACTCGCATAAAGGCTTACCCGGCTTGAGCCAGAAAGGGGGTGGTATTGTTCCCCGGACAGATTTATCTCGCCTTTCGCATTAAGGGCCATGAGTGCAGCACCCAGCCCTGCCCAGGACTGTGCCGGTACGTTCTCTCCAATGACGTAGTCGTTCAAACTTAGAAGTTCTATGGTGATACCGAGCGCACGTTCAATGAGCTGCTTCTCGACAGGACCATCTTCCCCACCCACCATCAGGTACCGGGCGTTGCTCAAGTCTGCCTGCCCGGCCATTTCTTTGAGGGCACTGATCGTGGCGTCCGCCTGCGGTGATCTGAAAAAGTGTCTGAGATTGACGAGCCTGTTTTGCTCGAACAGCATGATAACCGTGCTGTTTCCTGTGCAGTTGATGAAAACGGCATTCTCTTGCGGTATAAGTTTGAGCCACTTAAGTGCGTGCAAAGCAGCAAGGCTCTGGAGCGACACGTTATTTATCTGTCCTTTGCCGTCTATAGTCGCAAGGGCCGTTTTGGGGACCGCTGCTACGAGGACGGCTCCATTCGAGCCCAGCTCTTGAAAGTCGATCACCATATCTTCGATAGGGAAGGGAAGCATCTCTTCCAGTTGGCCTCCCAAAACAAGACTAATCTTTCTTCTGCCTTTGAAGGGAAGCGTAAGGTTAAAGAGGTAACCGGCTGCATCATCAAGAGCGACCCCGCACGGCTGTTCTTCGAACATTTTCTTAAGTTCATCCAGGCTGCAACCGGAATACACCTTAACATCACTTACATCCCGATCGCTGGCAATCAAGGTGAGACCATACCAGCCTTCTTTGTCCTGCACAATTGCCGAGGTTGTCTTTCTCAAAACTCCCTCCAGGATACTGTCGTAATGTTTTTTCCGTCACGCTGCAAGAGTGCTTCCGAGTTATAGACTACTCTGCCGAGAGTACATTTACTTGAAACCGTGAAGAAGGCTGAATTGACCTTAATGAGGCTGGCGATATTGCCTGCCTGTGCTGTTGAGATCTTCACCACCGCGTTAACGTCCTGGATATTCTTGAACTCGTGCTCGTCCCGATGGCGTACCAGCTCTTCGATATCGCTGTCATTGAGAGGTTGCGCCAGTGCGGATGTTTGTGTGCCGAGGAGGGCTAATAAAACCTCCGAGGATGCGGTATTCACGTTGACCTTACCGTCTGTCTGCGCCGCCGTCACGTAGTCCAGGAGGTTCTTGTCGATAAGCAGCTCCTTGTCAAACCCCTTTACCAGAGATAGCTCATCGAGCGAGTCTATGGGACCGTTCTTGCTTGCGTAGCCAAGCGGTTTATAGTAGTCGTATTCCGCACCAGCTGCACCGGTTACCATGTCGTCGGTGTCAATCCAGTCGATCAAGGCGTCAACAACCTCCGGGCGCCCCCCCAGTCGGCTTATGAGGCTGCGCAGTCTTTGTTCCACATCCTTGTTAACGTCAACGCCGTTTTTCTGCACGAGCTGATTTACGGAGATCTTGCCGTCTTCATCCTTGATTTTAACCTCAAGTCTTCCCTCGGCCAGGCTGAGCGTGGGAAAATCGAGTGCCCACACGTCTTTCAGTGTGTCGTACGCCGGATCGTCGGTCTTTAAAATACCGATTGCAGCTTCGATCCCGGACCTTGAAAGGCGCACGGCCTGGACCGAGTTGCGGAAGTTCTCTGCTTGCAGGAGGTTTACCTGCACCCTCGACATAAAAGCCAATACGAGAGGAAGGAGTACGGCGATCACGAGAAGTACCGTGACCAGCACGAAGCCTTTTTCATCAGACGGCACTGCTAATGTCCTCTTCGGCCGTAAATGTTTGTACGTTTTTCTTTTCATCTGATAGTTCTACACTTATCCTTACCTGCTTTGGGAGCTTGCCGGTGGACCGTGAGTCCCATTGGTCTACCCATTGGGTGCCGTCGAAAAAGGTCATCCGGAAGGAGTTGACCAGTCTTGATACCTCGAAGACAGTTCCGATCTCGTCGAGGTTATCGTTCGGGTTCTTGGCTGCCTTCTTGATAAATATCCACTGACCTTGGCGGTCTTGCGTGAGGGTATACCCCACCTTGTTCCACCTGAACGGATTGGTGGAACTGGGTGTGGATGTGACAAATACTACGTTTGTTACAGACTTTCCATTGATCTCCTCTACCGTACTTACGAGCGGAAAGCGAGTCCCTGAAATCCCTCTGATGTCACGCTTCAACATTTCGAGCAGTATTCGCCCTGTCTCAAGCAGTTCCTGGGTTTCCAACGTGGTGTAAACAGCTCGTGCTATCGAGAAGTAAGCTGAATAAACAGTTACGAGCAAGAGTGCGGACAGGGCAATGGCAAGGAGTATCTCGAGAAGTGTAAAGCCCTTATTTTTACAACGCATTTTGACTACCTATCGTCCGTGGTTATTAATCCCTATTTCCTAAAAAAAATCAACTCATTCACCCGGCGCACCATTAGTGCAAAGCGCGACACGATGAGGTAGACTGCAAGAAATTTGCCAAACGGCTATTGCACGAAGTCGGTGATCATTGACGGGCAGAAAACCTGCAACGCTCCGACCGATATTCAGCCTAGCCATTACTGGGAAAAGCGCGGTACTTTGGCTCGAGGGGTTGTGGACTTATCGAAAGCTCATGTCCGTTGCGCTGGCCGTCATTTGCTGTTCATCACGAGCGTGATGAGCTTGGAGCGGCTCGTGGCATTGAACTTCTTAAATATCCTGTTGAGGTGGGCCTTGACCGTGTGCTCGCTCAAAATGAGCCTGGTTGCAATTTCTTTATTCGTGTAGCCCTGGCACACATATTCGATGATCTCTTTCTCTCTCGACGTGATGCCGTTTATCTTGCCGGCCTTTGATACAATGCCTGACTCATGGAGAAACGTCTTTACAGTACTGTTGTCAATCCACACCTGCCCCTGACTCACCACGAGAAGAGCTTTCTTCAGGAGAGGGAATTCGGTATCTGTAGAAAGGATACCGTGGATTTTATAAGAGAGGAGCGTCGTGATTATCCTTTCTTTGTCTACGCCGGTATCCATCAACAGAATCTTTGCGCTCGGATAGCCGGCGATCAGCTTCTCATTGATGGTCGAGATATCTGTGAGGACAACCTCGGGAACATAGCCATTCGTGTTACCCTGACCGTGAACCATAACCTCATCGTAACCGTTCTTTGTCAGCAACTGTCTGATGGCCTCGCTAATCAGGGTGTTGCCTATATGAATTAGAATGCGCATTCGTTTGGCTTACTCTAATTAATCGGCCTTTTTTCCTTAAACTTAAGCGGAAAGTATGAAAAAGGATCTGTAGGTCGATCAGAGCAGGCCACCTCCGGTTCTGTGGCCCGTTGTTTGCACTAAGTAACCATACGTAGTGCGAGTCCAGAGTTTGGAGGAGGAGACCCTAAACTATCCAAGTATGCGTATGATAAGAACAAATAGCGAAAGAGGGGGCCCTATGGTATGTGACAAATGCGGATTCGGCAACATGATCGATGACAGTTATTTTGACATCAAAGTGTACAAATGTTGGGTATGTGGTAACCGACTCTATATCGATTACCCAAAGCGCTGGGGTTCTTTGGTTTGCGCGCGATGCGGCAATGATATGGATGAGGAAAACGAGCTTGGTTATTGTGACAATTGCTTAAAGCTCCTCAATATCCACATGGGCCGCCTCAAGGGCCGCACCTATGGAGAATCCGTCTGCAAGTGTGGTACGGTCTTTGTCAGGAAGAGCCCCACACAGATGTTTCATTCCAAGGACTGCAGAAGGCGGGCAATGGCACCCATGTAACCTGTGCAGAGGCGCCAGCCGGCTATTTTTGAATTCTGACCAGTCCTCCTTTCTTTATCCCGTGCTCCCGAACGAATTCCTGATTTACCTCAATAGCGTACTTGCAGGGTGCGTGAGGCGTATAGGTAGGACAAGCGTAAGGGTTTTGCTCCAGGCAGGGAGTCATCTCCTGAATGTCGACAATTCTCAGACTCTCATTCAAAAAAATGACAGTCAGCGGAATACGCGTGTTGTACATGTAAAAGGCGTGATAACCTGTCTGGTCAAAGTAAAAGATCATCCCGCTGTTCTTGTCGAGAGACTTGCGAAACATGAGTCCCTTCTCACGCACCCTCTCAGTAGCCGCAACTTCGGCCTTGATGGAGACGTTCACGGGCAGGAATGTAAGTTGTTGATAGGTGGTGGCTGCCTTTGCGTTTGGCGCACCACTCGGCAAGGATAAAGTCATGGCCAGCAGGATAGCACAAGCGCTGAGGAGTGGCACGGGAAATGCTATTCCTCGTTGAAGGTGAGAAAACATTAGGAGTCAGTGTATCACGGAAAGACCGGCGAGGAAAGAGGTCTTGTAAAGGAAAGGGCCTCGTGAAAAGACTACCTGTTGCCTGTCAAGTGTGATAGAAATAGCAGAGAATGGCCGGGTAAAGCGTCAGCCAACCCGGCCACGGATCGTAAAGAAAGGAGCGGCCTATGAGCTTGATAAAGGCGGCGCTATTCTTCGGAAGCAGTCTGGCAATCTGTATTTCGTGGAGTATTCACAAGACTATTTCTCTGGCAGTTCTCCACGGTGTTCTCTCGTGGGTATACGTAATTTACTATGCTATCAAAGAAAGTAAGTGGCTCGATTGACACGGCCCGAACTGGCGGACTTCCTCTGTCCGCTGCAATGAGGCTCTTGACGTGAACTTCATTCCAGGGCTGTTCTCGTTGCCGCCCCAACCGAACCATACCAGGTCGGCTTCGCTTTTCGTCGTGTTTATGGCGGTCTGTGTGGTAACCCTTACGAATGTCGTCGGGTGCAAGGACCGGAACAAATCGCCGACAGCTGCCCACTGGGATCGGATTGTGGAAGGGCAGAACAACGAGGTCTACTTTATAGATCGGACCGCGATTGAGCGCGTGTCAGACGAGATCGTGAGGATCTCCGTCAAATACGCGCCCACCAAAGGCGGATTTCTGATCAGTCTTCAGGACCTATCAAAAGAATTCGGGAGCGCAGGGCAGGACATTGGGCTGGAGTATACAGTATCGACCTGGGAGTTCAACTGCGAAAAATCGGTGGGAAGGTGTCTCAGCCTGACCCATTTCAGAAAAGGCGAGAAGATCGCATCCTACAAGTATCCTGACCCAGCCTGGAAGCCACTCGATAACGCGGCCACTACAAAAGTACTGCGCGACATCGTTTGCGTGGAGTTTTCGGGGGAGAAGAAAGAGCATCAATAGGTTCTGGCCCGACCCTCTCCGGGGAATCAGTCTCCGACACCTGCCCGGGGGATGCCCAAACTCTAAATTCGAAGCACCGTCGCCTGCAAACCACACCCGCATCGGGTAACCAGCACTTTTCATTTCACTTGACCCATACATTGTTTTTTCTTAAGATATGAACCTGGTTAGCGAAGAGACTCCCTGTTTGCCCTAAAACGCAGGGGCGTTGCCAGGAGAGTGTGAGTGAACCCCAACCGTGACAGGCCTCCCGATGCCGCCGGGTCTGGCCATAATCAGGACCGGAAACTCCGTTCCCTTCTTCAGCTTGGCCAGCTCATTGGTTTAGACCTCCAACTGGATGAGATGCTGCTTCAGATCGCGAGAAAAGCCACCGAAGTCATGGAAGCTGATCGTTTCAGTATTTTCCTGCACGACGTCGCAAAAGATGAACTCTTTACGACGGTCGCTCTGGGTATGGGGCGACAAGAAATCAGAATGGCAGCTGATTCCGGTATAGCCGGCTACTGCCTGAAGACGGGTCAGACGGTCAGCCTGGACGATGCTCATGCAGACCCCCGCCTGAACCGTGAGGCCGAGGCGCAGACCGGGTATCGAACCAAGACTCTTCTTTCCATGCCTTTTTACAGCAGGGCCGGCCGGCCCCTGGGAGTGGTGCAGGCACTTAACAAGATGGGAGGCGCCTTTACCGAAGAGGACAGAGTATTCCTGAGGATGTTCAACAACCACGCCGCAGTCTTCATAGAGATGGCCCAACTGCAGAAGGCACGCATCGAGGCCCTGGAGCGGTCGCGGTCAGAACTGGAGAGATTGAACCGCGCCAAGACCAAGGCGATGAACCATGTGTCACATGAGTTGAAAACGCCCCTTGCTGTGATCCAGGGAAATGTGAGGCTGCTGAAACACAGATTCGAAGCCTTGCTTGCTGACGGGGATTGGCGCGAGTGTGTGGACTCGGTGGAGCGACACCTCAAGAGACTTGCTGAAATCCAGAGAGAGACCCGCCAGATTTTCCGAGTGGCCGAGGAGCTGGAAGCAAGCTCGCTTGTTCGCGAGATGGAGCGCTTCGAGCAGAGCGAAGAGCATTTCTCCGAAATGACCGGCGACCTGCACGTTCACTGGAATGCGGTGAAGGGGTGGCTGAGTACCTGTCTTTCGGGTGCTGAACAGGACTTCGGATCGGTCCGGCTCTATCCCGTTGTGGAACGCGCGGTAAAGAATGCAGAAGCTTCGGCGCTCCATAGAAACATCGGTTTTGAGATACAAGGGGATCACGCATTGACTCTTTTGATGAATGCGCGGATTATCAGGGAAGTTTTAGATGGGCTCATCAAGAATGCAGTTGAAAACACGCCCGACGGAGGTAGAATAGAGATCGTTCTTGCGGAAAAGGAACGGAAAGTTTACACACGCGTGAGAGACTATGGTATAGGTATTACGGAAGAAGACAGGTTATCTCTCTTCGACGGGTTGACCCCGGCGCGGGAGACCGAACTCTATGCCTCGAAAAGGCCGTATGAGTTTGGTGCAGGGGGCAAAGGGCTGGATCTTTTGAGACTGAAGCTCTATGCGGAACGATTCGGTTTTGCGCTTTCTGTGGAGAGTGCCAGATGCGGATACATTCCGAGTGACCGGGAGCAATGCCCGGGGAATATCTTGGCATGCGGTCACTGCAGAACGGTTGATGATTGCGCCGCGTCAGGCGGGAGTACCTTTACGGTCGCTTTCCCGATCCTGAGTGAGCCTCAGAAAGGGGCATGAGGCCCGTTGAGGTAGATGCATGAATGAAAAGGATTATCTTTACGATCTGCTGGTCCACGATCTGGTTGGGCCATTGGCTGTTGTTGCGACGACAGTGAATAGTCTTCTCAGCAAGACGGATAGATATGGCGACTTAAGCCAACCCCAGCGGGACTCTCTCGAGCGCATCAGAAGGAATACCCAGAAGGCCAGGGGTTTCGTCCAGGACATACTGGAACTCGCCCGTTCCGAAGAATACCTTTTCCAGTGCGATCTTTTCACTCTTCAAGAATTACTCAAAGAGGCACTCCTGGAAGGGCTGGAGTCTGTGAACTCGGCAGCAGGAGATGAGCTTGCACGCGCCACAACCGCCGCCGAAGAAAAAGAGATCCTCGCGCGTCACGGTATTTCGATAGCCATATCAGGCAAATACGCAGCTGCGCCTTTCAGACACGATCGCAAAAAGGTCTTGCACATCCTTCGCAACCTTGTGAGCAATGCTCTCAAGTACCGTAGAGAGCAAATGGATCTGTCTGTGAGCGGGGACGCAGATCTGTTCGTGACGGTGTCGAACGATGGTCCGGCGATTTCCGACGAGGAGCGTCAGGCCCTGTTCAAGAGGTTTGTCCGCATAGAGACAAACAACATCAAGGACGTGCCGGGGCTGGGGCTCGGATTGTTCTGTGTCAAAGCTCTTGTAGACCGCATGGGTGGTGAAATTTCAGTCGCGAGTCAGGAGGGATTCAGCATCTGTTTTACGGTAAGGATCCCTTCTTTACAATTGACTAACGAGAAGGAGGGCATAGCATGACAGCGTCAGTCTTGGATGGTAAAAGGATTCTAGCTGTGGACGATGAGCCTGATGTGCTTGCGGTGCTCGAGCAGGAGATCAGAGAGTCCTGCCCGAGCTGCAAGATTGAGAAGGCGACCACCTATGAACAGGGAGCCGAACTGATAAACAGAAACACATACGATATCGTGATCCTCGATATCATGGGCGTACGGGGCTTTGACCTTCTTGAGCTGGCCGTAAAAAAGAATCTTAAGGTCGGCATGCTCACGGCCCATGCGCTCAGCCCTGAGGCTCTTAAGAAATCTCACGACCTCGGTGCGCGCGCCTATCTCCCGAAGGATAAGCTGGGCGAGATAACACCGTTCTTAGAGGATATCCTCACCCAGGAATACAAGACGGGCTGGAAGCGGCTTCTGGAAAAACTGGAGAACTACTTCGAGGATGAGTTCGAGCCTGACTGGAAAAGGAAAGCCGGTATCAATTACTGGTAAGAGGAAACACATCCCGCGGTTCTCAAGTGCCTGGTGGGGGACATGAGCAAGCTATCAGCAGGCCATGAGCAGGCCGATAGAAGTCTGAAGGGCTGAAGCCTATCTGCGTCGGACAAGCCGATTTGCCGCGCAGCGGCTTGAAAGCTCTGATGGCGTGCATCATTAGTCTGGAACATATTTTAGGTCTATCCTCCACCAGGTGACGACCTTGCAATCAGAGCAAACGCTTATCAATCTCAATTTCCTGAAGAATGCAGTTCCGTTTGATTCGCTCGCTACCGAACAGCTGGAAGAGATTGCGGAGGGTATGGAGTGGCGGGACTTCCCCCGAAAGTCCATCATCATCAAACAGGGAGGGCGCGGCACTAACTTCTTTATCCTGCGTACGGGTCTCGTCAAAGTCTACCTTTATGAAAATGGAAAGGAAACCCTCCTCGGCTTCCTTGGTGAAGGCGACTGTTTTGGTGAAATGGCCCTGCTAAACCGGGAACCTACGACGGCTAACGTAGAGGCCATGGAAGATACCTCATGTCTTGCTCAATCCGCAGAGAGCTTCCTGCGCATGGTGCAGCGCTATCCGCTCTTCTACAGGTTTTTCAGCCAGCTCCTTACCCGAAGGATGAACTCGATTTATCGCGAGTGCCTTTCCGGGAGCTCTGGTGTTGACCGAATAGAACCCTTCCTTTTCAGGAAACAGATAATAGAAATGCTCTCCGGCCGCTCACCCTTCTGCAAAGAAGAGACTACTATCCGGGAAGCAGCCCAAAGGATCATAGACGAGGGCATCAACTCACTTGTCGTGGTTGGCGAAGAGCAGTATCCGAAAGGCATTGTTGGAACGAAGGAGTTGCTTGAGGGGGTATTGCTCAGAAAGGTCAGGCCCGACGAAAGCGTACGCGCCGTAATGCGTCAGGAGTACGGCTCGATTGAGGCACAAAGCTACTTTTTTGACGCCCTTTACGAGATGGCGAAACAAAAGACAGACAAACTGATCGTGCTTCAACAAGGTAAAGCCCGGGGTCTGCTCACGGGTCTCGATCTCCTGAAGTTCAGAGGGCTGGAGATGCTTTCCCTCCTGAGAAACATCGACGCCAGCAGTACGGCAGCGGAACTGAGCATGTGCAGGAACGATGTGGAACAGGTGTTGAGAGGGCTCATGTCTGACGGGGCTCTTGCATCCCAGGCGTGCAGGGTTGTGAGCGAGCTGAACGACAGGATTGTCAGACGGGTTGTTGAACTGGCAGAGGAGTCGTGCGGCGCACCTCCCTGTTCCTACGCGTGGATGGGTCTTGGAAGCGAAGGAAGGAAAGAGCAGACATTGCTAACAGACCAGGATAATGCCCTCATCTATCTGGGCCCCCCTTCTGAAAGCATCGAAGAGTACTTTGCCCGATTTTCTGTCACCATCGTTCGTGGATTGGCTGAAGCTGGCTTCCCTTTGTGTAAGGGCCAGGTTATGGCCACAAATGTGAAATATCGAGGTGATCTGGAGACGTGGAAAAAAAGAACAGCCGATTGGATCACTTCTCCGGCTCTCGATCATAAAGAGGTCATGGACGCGTTCGTGTTCCTCGATTTCAGGAGCAACGCCGGGGATAGGGAACTTGAAAACGAATTGCGGAAATATATCTTCTCTCTTGTCGGTACGTATACTGCCTTCATAAAAGCCCTTGCGCAGCATATCGTCGAAGTTCCCATTCCTCTTGGCTTCTTCAAGCACTTTATAGTGGAAAAGAACGGGCAATACAAGAACAGGGTGAATGTCAAAACCTTCGGTCTTGTCCCGCTCGTCACGTGCCTGAAGCTCCTGGCCTGGAAAGAGGGAGTGAGCGAAACGAACACGCTCGCGAGGATCTCCGCGCTTGCATCAAGGGGTCTTATCTCCAGTGACACGGCTGAATTTCTTGAGCAAGCCTTTGAAACATTTCTTACCTTGAGGATCAAGAACAATCTGAGCGACTGGGAAAAGGGTAGGGAACCGAGCAATTACCTGGACCCGGCTCTTCTTTCGACGAGACAGAAACAGTTGCTCAAGGAGGCATTTCTCGCTGTTTCCGAGCTGCAGAAGACGACCAAAGGAATTCTGAACATCATTGATCAGCCCTTGAGGGGTTAAAAGAACAGGTTGAGGTAAAGACTAATGCGAAGGTTAAGGTTGAGAAAAACTCTTAACTTCGTAACGCACGCGATATTTCCGCTCGCGCCAGCCTCATGAGACCCGATCCTGTTTTGGTCGATCAAACGGTCGAGGAGGAAGAGGAGGCCGGATTCGGCCGCAACATGGTCGACTCGGAGTTGCATCTCTACGCATGCGAGATTAGAATAAATCGATGTTACTGGAGATGCACTGCCACACAGCTGAGCACTCTTCGTGCAGCCACGTCAGTGCGAACGATCTGATCAGACAGATTTACCGCAGAGGGCTGCAGGGGGCTGTTATTACGGATCATCACTACGTGTGGCCTGAAGAGGAGCTGGAAGCCCTCAAGATAGGGGCGGAGGTACCAGACTATTTCCTGGTTTTTTCGGGCCAGGAGGTCTCCACTTCAGATATGGGTGATCTGCTCGTGTACGGAGTCAAAGAGGTCATTTCCAAGGGGACCTCTGCTACCTACATAAGGGAGAAGTATCCGCACGCAGCCATGGTCCTGGCTCACCCTTACAGGCACGGAAAGACACCGGGGCACGATACGCTATTGAATCCTCTCTTAGACGGAGTGGAAATCTTCAGTTCCAACCATTCAGTTGCGGAGAATGCCAGGGGCTTGAGGGACTGGCATCGTTACAGATTCACCGCTATTGCCGGGACGGATACCCACGGCTCGACTTACGCAGGTGTGTATCCGACCCTGTTCGATCATCCTTTGGAAACCATAGCCGATTTAGCCGAAGAACTGAAGCGAGGTAGATGTCGACCCTTCTTCAAAGAGATTCCAAAGGCAGGCACCAACGTTCGCGTCGATGAGATTACCATCGGCACTAAAGGTGATGATGAGACCAGGGAGAGAATCATCATAAGAGAGTTTGATGCTGAAGAAAAATGGCAGTCCGCCCAGAGAGCCTTTCACATCATGGAAGAGATCGCTCATCATGGCTTCGACCGGGGGACGTACCGGGTGCCAAGGCCCATAGAGCACGACAAGGAAAACATGACCGTGATCGAACAGGGCCTGCGCGGCAATTCGCTCTTTGAGAAGCTGATCCGGTCGAGTATGGAAGATGCTAAGTTATTTGTCCAGTTAGCGGCTCAGTGGCTGGCCCGCCTTCATAACCAAAGACTCAAGATCACGCCGCCTGCGGAGTTCCTTGAAAAAGAGCAAGAGCGTCTTGTGAGATACGTCGAACGTTTTGAGAAGATCCAGCACGCGCACGCACGGAGAGCGAGAGAGACTATGGAGGCGGTACGCAAAGCCGAAATCACGTTGTACGAGAAACATCCGGAACAGTTAGTCCAGGGTCACGGAGATTACCATCTCAAAAACATTTATGTCGGCCAAGACAATCTGAATAAACGGGAAACGCTCTACATAGCCGCCATCGATTTCTCCAGCTCGCTCTGTCTGCCACCAGCGTTTGATGTTGGTACCTTCCTGGCTCAATTCCGCAACCAACTGCTCGATTACCCGGAAATATTGCGAGAGATTCCTGAAAATATATTTCTCGACGAATATATTTCAAGTGCAAAGGAAATCAACAAGGATTTTCAGAGTGAGGTCGAGCTGTTTCGCGCCCGTGCCGACTTAAGCATTGCGTCGTTTCTGATCAAGGTAGGCCTGGGAGAAAGCGAAAACCTCTGGCGGGTATTGGTGGAGGCGGAAACGGCCATGGCCCAGTTTGAAGCCGCGAGGCAGTTAGAAAACAGGTAAAGGCAGTCCTTGCTTAACCTGTCCTTTGCTTTTTCCTCAACCTTCGTTTTTGTTCTTACCTGTATCTCCGCCTCTGGCTAGGTCGCTGCCGATCTCGTTGAGTGACTGCTCCAGTTTTTTTGCCTCCTCTAGAATCGCCTCCACATACTTCCAATTATCAGACGAAGGGTCCATTGTCTTTGCAAGTCTGCGTGCAAATCCGCCAACTGCCGTGAGAGGGTTCCTGATCTCGTGAGCAACTGCTTCGAGTGTATACAGGATAGTCTCCTTGGAGCCCGCCCGGAGCTTAAGCGTCTCGAAGGACGGGAACTCCTCGGCCCCTGTACTGCGCTCTTGCTGCAGTATCCGCTCCGAAAGGCGACCTAGCGTATCACGAGCCTTCTCCAGCAGCAAGAATGTATCCTTTTCGCTTTCAACTTCGAGCTTGAGCGTATCTGCTATTCCGTTGACCTCGTTCAGCGTTGTGATCACTGCCTCGTTGATAATGTCTTGTTCCACGCCGAGGTGCATTGCGGCCGCGTAAAAAACGTTGCGAAAGTCAGCATCGGGCTGACAGATAAGGGCCGAAAGGTCATGCGCTATGCTGCATACACGGGAAATGGGCGTCAATTCGACTTGATTCTCCCGTTGATAAACACGCTGGCATGTAACAATCGTTTCAGGAAATTTCCAGTACGTCAGGGCTATTTCTCCGATTTCCCTGTGGTTGATTCCGAACCTATCCGTCTCCCACGCGAGGAGTCTGTCGAGGGGGTAAAAACCTCTGCTCGGCACGTCCTCTTTCCCTTTCGTGTAAAGTTCAAAGAAAACCAGAAATCCGATTTCCAGGGTGAGTCCTGCAACAAAGGCTTCTTCCGGATCGCAGGTCTTCAGCTGGTGAGCGAGGGACCTGGCGAGTAGACCCTGGTAGAGAGACGTACGCCAGAACCCCTCGTAGTCCATCTGCCTGGTCATTCCCATCGGGAACGTCTCTCTCAGAGAGAGGGATAAAGCGAGCACCCTCAATTGGTGAAAGCCGATCCTCATGATTGCGTGCTGGACCGTTGTCGCCGGGCAAAGAGACTTAAAGAATGCGCTGTTGGCCAGCTTGAGCAAACGAACCGTGAGCGAAGGGTCCTTTTCGATCAGGAGCGCCAGGTCATGGGCCGAACTGGCATCGTCGGATGCGAGTTCAATGAGTCTTATAGCCACTGGGGATAGTGAGGGAAGTCCGTACCCGGATTGAAGCTTTTCCAGAACTTCTCTGGCACGGTCGTCCCGCATCACGTTCCTCAGCTACATGCCGGGAGCAGAAAGACTGCTGATTTTCCTCCCGTGCCCGGCTATGACAAAAAGCATTTGTTTCATCTCTATCCTTTTTTCGCCACTTTTGTTATTCTGCCTTAGCCTGGCAACCAGAGAAGCCAGAGAAACTACATAAATCGGAGAAACCCGGCTTCCGGGTCAGTTTGTGTTGATACTAATCTGGAATCTGTAGCCCTGATAACTGAGGACAATGCCACCGGGGGTAATCTCCTCTACCTTCAGACCCGGCGCCAGACTCTGCCCTTCCTGAAGGATCTGGTCATTAATTCTCGCGACCCGTGATCCGGGCTCAGGGCTGTACGCGTGGCCAGATACTTTGAACTCCGGCAGACTGCGCCTGACGGTAGATGGAAGCTCGCTCAGGGAGAGCACCCTTGCGGACGAAGCTACCCTCTTTTCCGGTGGTAGTTGAGGCTGGACCAATTCAGCAACAGGAGCTTGAGTTTTGCGAGGTCTGGACAAGGAGGTGTCTCGCCCTTCCTTCCGGGCAACATTTGGGTGGGGTGGAGCGAATTCTTTCGCCCTGGGGACCTCTTGGATACTGTCTGATCGCTTGGGCTCTCTGGTGTTAGCAGGAGGCTCTACTGTCGGTGCCAACACCTGCGGATGGGCGGCTGGTAACCGTACAGCAATCTGTGATTCCTTCGGCCACCATGGGCGGACCCACCAGAAAATCATGCCCGCGTTGAGTAACAGGGCCCCTATGAGCGGATAAAACAACAGGCCTCCTCTTCTATGCTCAGTGGCTTCCGCAGCCGAAAGGAGACTCGGCATTCCGCCTTTCTCGCTTTTCAGCTCCGCTTTCTTCAAGGCCTCGAGAATATAGGACATGCCTAGTTACTCGCCTTTGCTTGATCGAGCGCGGGCTCGCCATTACCCGCAGCAGCGGTCAACTTCAGTATTGTTCCCAAGCCGGCGATACCGTCGGGTCTCAATCCCCTTGAGCGCTGAAACTCTTTCACCTGGTCCATGATCTCTTCGTTATATACCTGGTCGAATCCTGGTCGCGCTTCCCGCCCCTGGATCAGGGCCAACTGTCTGTCGAGCCAGGACACCACAGGTCCGCGTCTTCCCGGCCTCAGCTTCTCCTTGTAGTCGGAGGGCATTCGCCAGAGGAATATATACTCACCGGACCACTCCTTCTCGATTTTGTTGAGATCGAACGTCTTTGTTTCATTTCCGATCACGCAGGTCGCAGTCTCCCCACGGAGAGCGGTCAATGCCACGTAATATGATGCACGGTTCTTGTCGTTGAGACGTAGCACGGCTGGCCTGTTCTTCTCTCGTAGCTCACTCACACTGCCTCTGCCAACTTCCAGACATCGCAGGCCTTGATCCTTTGCCTGTTCACAAACGGTTCGCCGTTTTTCCGACCTGTAGTCGATCTGCCAGGCTTCAAAGAGTGCCTCGTATGCTGACTCCTTCGTGCCAAGGCTGGCATAATCGCCAGGCTCCTCGAGAATAGGCGCCGCCGGGCCTGCCGGATCTGCCTTGACGCGTTGTTCTTCGATGACTGGCCTGTCCTTTTCTCTTATCACCGGTTCTGGTTTCTGCAAAAACGTTGCCGCAAGACCCACACAAAGGACTAGAGCACAAGCAGCAGCCAGCCCCTCATATACCTTCCATCTTCTGAGTCGAGAAGTTCCGTCACCAAAGACCTCCCGTGCTGCTGTCCTGAGCGTCTTTATATCGACATAGTACTTTCCCTCGACGTAGGCTCCGAGCAACGCCCTGTCGCATATTGAGTTTATCAGTCTGGGTACTCCCCCGGTCAGTCCGTACAGCTTTTTGACGGTCCGTGCAGGGAACAACGGCCGTCCACGTTTCAGGCCTGCAGTTGCAAGACGGAAGTTCACGTATTCCGGGATATCCTTCTTTGATAAAGGGCCGAGGTGGTATCGTGCAGTGATTCGCTGCGAAAGCTGGCGCAACTCGGGTTGACGCAGCTTGTCTCTCAGTTCCGGCTGCCCGATCATGATGATCTGGAGCAGCTTGTATTCGTTCGTCTCGAGATTGGTCAGCAAACGAATCTGTTCAAGCACCTCCGTGCTGAGATTCTGAGCCTCCTCGACGATGAGAATAGGTCGTCGACCTCTTGCGTGGACATCGAGAAGGTACGCGTGGATCTTCGCTACAAAGACTTTGGGGCTTGTGGTATCTGAGGGATAGCTGATTCCGAACTCATCGCAGACAGTCGCCAGTAATTCCTCAACGGTCAACGGTGGATTGAGGAGAAAAGCAATTTCCAGATCTTGGGGCATGAGCTCGAGCAAAACGCGACAGACGGTCGTCTTGCCAGTCCCGACCTCACCCGTGAGCAGCACGAAACCGCCCTCACCCTTGATGCCGTACAACAGGTGAGCCAAGGCTTCCCGGTGCCCATCGCTCATGTAGAAATAGTGCGTATTGGGAGCTATCGTGAAAGGTTTTTCTTTGAGACCGAAATATTCTCTGTACATAGTCTTAAAGAGACGCTTGTATACCCCAAAAGATTAGTACAAGCATCCTGAAAAAACAATCTCTACGGCTTTTGAGCTGACGGCAATGGTTGGCGGGTTGAGTAACTACTTGCTGACCCTTAAGCAATCCAGTAGGCGATCAGCATTAGATCTTAAACTCATCAAATGTCTCCGGCGCAAAGAGCTCCTCGACCGTCATGCGTCGCTCCGAGAGGCCCTGTTCAAAGGAGTACTGACAGAGTGCATCAATAGTGACGCGGTTCTTTTCTATTCCGTAAGGCCACCAGTCGTCACCCATAATCCTTTTTGTCCTCTCCGCTTCCCAGCCGCCCCACGGGAGTATCGCGTATAAAGGCGCCCCGCCTGTTTGCTTAAGCTTTTCCAGCACCATGTTCTTCGATCGCAGGCATGCCTTGTAGAGAGACATGGCCATCCAAGGGTTTTCTTCATACACGCTCCTTTTCAGCGTGATGGTATGCATGATGGGAAAGATGCCTGTTCTCAGGTAATACTCCTTTTCTGTCTCTATGAAATTTTCAAACAGGCGTTTTACGTTCGGTGACCCCTTGGTGAAGCAGGAGGGGGTGCGGGCCGTGAACATGGCATCCAGTTCGCCGGCATCCAGCATCACTGAGAGTGTTTTGTCGTGCGGGATCGGCTGATAGTCGATATCTGGCGGTAACCGGAGCTTCAGCTTTTCCTCGCGCCCGGGTGTCTCCTGTCCTCCCCCTTTCCAATGAATCTGGTTGGGATGGACGCCATACTCGTGCTGAAAGATGCCCCGCAACCAGAGACAGGCGGTCATCTGGTATTCGGGGAGGCCGATGGTCTTTCCTATCAGGTCAGTCGGCCGGGTGATCCCCTTGTGCACGTTGACGTAAACGCACGAGTGGCGGAAGATCCTTAACGTGAAAACCGGGATCGCTATGAACCGATCATCACCGCGTGACCGCGCCATGGTGTATGATGAGAGGGACATCTCTGAACCGTCGAACTCTTCATGCTTGAGTTGCCGCCAGAAGATCTCTTCCACTTCCAGCGGAATAAAGTTGAGATCAATCCCTTCCGGTCTTACCGTGCCGTCTATAAGCGGATGCATATGCAGATAAGGTAGACACGAAAAAGTAAATGGTACCAAGCTTTGACCTCCTCGCTTTCAGCTTTTCTCCTGTGTCGCAGCGCTCCCCCGTAAGAACCACCCGCGCATAAATTCCTCTTTCTTATCCTTCGTCATTATACCAAGTTATCGAGCAATTCAAAACAAATTTTGTGCATGTGACAGCTCTGGCGGCGCGCAAGAGAAAACGACGTCAGTGAACTCTCGTTCGTATTATCCGGTTTCGCGAAGAGATAGGTCCGAGAGTCGGGCTGGACCTTTTCTGCCCAGCACCTGGTATGCTTTCACCGACTTGGTTCTTCCTTTGACGGATAGCGGCCCTAGTTTGGTTACTTCGAAGAGGTGCGAGACGTGGGCATAGGTATCGTGTGATATTACGATTTGGCCGGGTCCTGCCAGGGAGCAAATCCGGGCGGCGATGTTGACCGAATCCCCGATCACTGAATAGGCCATGGTGCGACTTGAGCCGATGTATCCGGCCATGACTTCACCTGTGTTGATGCCAATGCCGGCCCTGATCTCCGGCTCCCTTTCTGAGACACGCTTACGGTTGTAATCGGTGAGCGCTTCTTGCATTGCCATGGCAGCCTCAACCGCCAGTGCCGGGTCGTTACGGTGAGAAATCGGCGCTCCCCACACCATCATCACCATATCGCCCACAAATTTGTCCACAGTCCCCTCGTAACGAAAACCAACTTCGACCATCATTTCAAAATACTCGTTGAGCACCTCGAGTACTTGGCCTGCCCCCATCTTTTCGCACAGCGCGGTGAAACCGCGTATGTCAGCAAAGAGAACAGTGGCGATCCGGCTCTGTCCGCCTTTTTCAACTTTGAGTCTGCCTGCAATCACCAACTCAGCGAGGTCCGGCGAGAGCAAGCGTTGAAATCGTTCTCTTGTGACTGCGTCCTTTTCCATTTTCTTTGCCATCTGTGCGATCCTGATGCATTGGGCGGCATGGTGGGCAACACTGGTGAGGAGCTGAAGGTCCTTCGCACTGTAAGCCCTCACCACCGCAGATGAATCGATTATCATGATTCCCAGGAGATCCTCTTCGTAGATGATCGGCACAGCCATCGACGAACGGATATGCTGGATCATGATGGATTCGGAGGTGTCAAATCGTTCGTCGGTCAACGCATCGCCGCTGATGATGCCGACCTTTTCATGCTGGACGCACCTGACTATCGTAGATGAAACGACGAGCCTGTCGCATTCCGGCCGCATCTTGAACGCCCGGAGCACCAGCTCACCCTTCTCATCCGGCATCATGATCACAGCCCGGTCACATTCCAGAAGTCCAAACGTGCGCTCCAGAATTCTATCAAAGAGGTGACCGAGATCAAATTCCAGGCCGATGTCGCGCTGGAGACTGTGCGCTATACGAAGTTTTTCGTAGTCAGAGCGTATTATGGCGTTATCTCGGATCTCGCTCTCTGGCAGGAACAGATCCGGACTCATTGCCGATGCGGGGCGGGTGCTCAGAATGACTTCGGACTTGTTCGAGGCCTCGGGGGCCAGCTCCTTCGTGTCCCGGCACATGAAGATGCACGATGTTGCACCAAGTCCGATGCTGTCTCCATGCTTGAGGAGCGTCTCGTCTCTTATCAGCCGGCCGTTGACGAACGTGCCGTTTCTGCTGCCCAGGTCTTTGATAACGTAGTTGCCTCCTTTATCGAGGGAGATGACGCAGTGCTCCTTGGAGACGAGGGGGTCATCGATATGGACACGATTACGTGAAAGGCGGCCAATGGTCGTATCGCTCCCCAGGTCGGTTTCTTGCCTCCCGTCCGGACTATGTATAATCAACCGGGCCACAGCCACAGCCTCTTTCTTTCCGTTTGCATGCTCTTACCCTGCAAACACCAATAGCTCAACAGCAGGCGCTCTCTTACCCTCAACCCTAACCTCGTGTTGTCAGAACCTGTAAGTCACATTTACCGCGAGGAGGTCAGCATAAGCGTCCTGGAATTGCCCCGTGACACGGGTCAAGGGGTACGGCCCCAGGTTAACGTTCCCCGACGGATTAGTCCATCGCCTGCTCTGGTCCCATACGTGATTGTAACCGACATCAACGGTGTACCTGCCAAAATGGACACCCACCCCCAGGCACAGGACGCTCCGGTCACCCGAAGGTACCAGGGGATCGAGGGTCGACCGGGGAACGGGAGATTGGTCAAAGAGAAATGCCGCCCTGAGGTCGAGATATTTATTCAGCGAGTATTGAGCACCGAGCCGGTACATCCAGACGTCGTGCCAGTTCTTTGGACTGTCGAGGGAGGTTCCGTTTGCAAAGTCGGCGCGCAGGGTCCTGTAGCTGGACCACTCTGTCCACTCGGCGCCTATCTCAACGGTCCATAGATCCTGTTTCCAGGCAAGCCCGGTACGCAGCTTGGCGGGAAGGGTGATGCTGGAAGAGAAATCCTGGCGCACGACCACCTGGCCTGTGGCAGAGCTCGTCAGAGTCTGCTTGCCGTCCGTAAAGTCGTGGTTCACCCGGCTGATGTAACTGGCGCCGAAGATGAAGCTCTTCGTGATGTTGACACGCAGGCCCGCGTTGTAGCCCCAGCCCCAATCGGTGCCCTTCAGCTCAGCATCCACGGTCTGCGCGAGATTTCGGTCAGACGTGAAGGGCGGCGCAGGCAAACCAACAAAAGCCCTGTTGCGCAGATCGATGTTAAGATACTGGGCGTACGGCCCGAATCCTATGGAGAAGCGCTCCGACGGCTTCACGGCAATCACGGGGCTCACCGAAAGGGTTGTCAATACGGACTCGATGGTGCCCGGGGTAAAGCGTCCCTCAAATGTGTTGGGCCAATTAACGCCGAGCCCAAAGTGACTGAACACGCCGATGCCGGCGCTTATGTTGTCATTGATCCGGTGGGTGAGGTAAGCGTTGGGAATGGTCCACACATGATCTTTTATGGTCCAGGTCTGGCCGGGTGCTGTGCCCATGGCAGGGTTGCCATCCGTTTTGAATTGCATCGTCGGCCTGATCGCACAGGCGCCCAGAGAGAGCTGGGTGCCCTCGAGCTGAACAATGCCGGCGGGATTGAAGAAAATAGCTGACGGATCATCGGCTTGCGCGATAAATGCGCCGCCAAGGCCCACAGCCTTGGCTGATTGTTCATAGATGTCGAACCCGTTTGCGAAGAGGAACGACGGGAGCGCAAGGATCAATAGCACTGGAAGTGTTAACGCGGCTCGTACCTTCACGGCCCGCCCTCTATTTTAGTCTTGGCGATGTTCCCCGCGAGAAGATCAAGCAGTTGCTGCAAATCCTTCAAGGACGGGGGGCTTAAGAGACCGGACAACCCTTCCCAGGTGAGCTCTCCGATTCTCGCTGCTTCCAGCAGCGCTTCCCGAAGGGGTAGAGAAAAGAGCCTGATCACCTCAAGGCCTTCTCCTTCCAGGTTGAACTTAAAGAAAGGATCCATCTGGGAGAAGGCTGCATAAATGATAAGGCCCCATTTATAGTTGCGGTCCATCAGCGCCGTGGTCGCTTGCGGCATAAACACGGGAAGATTCTGCCAGTCCGGATAGAGGGAATGGTCGCCTATGAGCCTTATTTCAGGCTTACCAAAAGCCTTGATTGCAAGCTGCATGTACTCTGAGATCTGTGGGTCGAGCCCCATTTTGGAAGCACCTATCCAGTCAACAGCCACCAGATCCTCGCCCCCGATGATGGTTCCGGTAAACTCAGGTTTTTTGTCTGCGAAGACCCCAAAGATGCCGTCAGCACTGATGTAGGCATCGATGAGTCCAAAGTGAACAGGAAAGTCCTGTATGAGCTCGACTGTCGGGGTGTATATCGGTTTGTCACCGAACTCGGCGCTGTTGCAGTGGTACTCCTTGAACTTGTTCGATCTGGGAAGGGCGC
>DATFYE010000128.1:0-8163 GCA_035315185.1 Syntrophorhabdales bacterium
TCCTCACGTAATCTTGTGAAAAGTCGGGATCCTCTTCCCCATCCGGAGACCACAGGTACGGTTCCACCGGTCGAGCCATGCCGCATGCGAATAGATTGTAACCCTTCTATCCATTTCCCTTCCCGGCCTCAGAGCTCTCACTTAAGAAGAACTGTTTTCCACAGCGCGGGCAAAGGAGTTTCTGATTTAAGTGTTTTTCAAATGCCTTGATGTCACAATAAAAGTCAAAAAAACAATCTGGACACTTAACCCATGCTATTATCGCCATTATAAAGACCTCCTGTTCTGTAGACTCAACAACTTCTCAACGAATCTATAAATCTCGGGCATTTGTCAAGAATCTGTGAATCGAAGTAATCATCGAGGCTGATCCGGCTAAGCACCTCGCCCGGTACCTTAAGTCTCAATGAATAGGGGCGGTTCAAAGGTACCGTTGCGTCTATTATCATTTTTGAACCCATATGCTCTTCTACTATCGAAGGGTCGAGGGGCGAGCACTTAACGTCCCTCAAAATATCTATATCCTTATCCGGCTGACACCTGGTGGCTACACACCATAGAACCTCTCCTTCGTTAAAAGGATTCACATCTTTGTCCACGACCACTATATTCTTGACAAAATCGCACACGGACAGGGCACACAGCGCTGCTTGTTTCGGTTCGCCATCACGCTGCTTGTCTATGGAGATATAACAGTTCAGTCTGCCGTCACCCGACAAAGCGAAGTGAACGGCCTTCACGGTTGGAACGTAGCCCCTTATGGCGTGGAAGACATCGCCCTCTTTGGGAATACCTCCGAGAATCCAGTTCTCCCTGTGGCCGACAAAGATATCCTGGTGTATAGGGTTGCTTCTGTGGGTTATTGCCTTGACATCGACCACCTCAGACAGTCTCTGCGGTCCATAATAGGCCGGCCATTCGCCAAACGGACCCTCGGCTTCCCTTACATTCGGTCTTACTTCACCTTCGATAACGATCTCGGCATCGGCAGGAACCAAGAAACGCTCTCCCCATGTCTCCGATTCTACCAGTCTCAGTGGCTCAGCCATTACCCCGCCTATCACATGATAATCATCGATTCCCCACGGTCTCAGATTTAGTGCGCCCAGGTAGAATGCCGGATGATGACCGACGATGATTATTACCGGAGCCGGTAGACCTTCTTTCTCGTATTCCTTGCATATCGCCAGATTGTGCCTTTGCGCCATAAAAAGACCCAACTTCTGAGGCCCTTTGTACATCGTTCGTTGGAAAGCGGTATTATAGGCTCCGGTAGATTTGCTGCGGTGGCACGTAACCATGTCAATATAAGGTGCGGGGTCCATTTCGTGATGCCGAACAATGGGCAATGCGCTTAAGTCTGCTTGGGCTCCATCTTTTACGACCTCTTTTACCGGTGCTTCAGATCTTGTGACAATTACAGGCTCGACCTGTTTCTCGGCGCGCCGGCAGTATTCCAAGCTCAACGGAAGCTCTGAATCATTTGTTGGCAGACCCAGCGCTAAGGCGCATCTCGACCTGGTGCCGAAAAGATTACTCAGGACTCTTATGTTCGTCTTGCCTCCACTGACAGTGATGCAATCATTGAATATCACTGCCGGGAATAACGCCTTCTCTTCAAGTTTTCGTAGAATACCCGTCACTTCGTACTTAGCCGGGTTAACCCGTTTATCGACCTCCAATAATTCCCCTTCGATTTCTTTCAGCTCCTTCAAAAACTCCTGCAGGTTCTTAGCCATCTTCAACCTCCCCATTCCTACGAATCTGTCCTTTGCCCCGCTTTGGCCTTGGCCGCTCCAGGGCACATCTGGCTAATTACTACCACCCGCATTTCTCTATTTCAAGAAAAATGTCTCGAATGTCAACGCAAGCCTTGCCTCATTCTTTTGACAACAGAGTTTGTCTACGAAGGATGTCCTAATATTGAGCGATCTTTTCCCCAGGCCGCGGAAGTTACGGCGCGGACCTCATACACATTTATAGTCTCGGCGCTCTTACCGTTTTTCTTCGTATCAAACCTTCAGTCCTATTCCGTACGCTCTTAATTTCTGATAGAACGTGGAGCGCGGCATGTTTATGGACCTGGCCGCTTTTCTTTTGTTACCCCCGGTTTCTGTGAGGGCAGATAGCATCAATTCCTTCTCTGTTCTCATGACGGCATCCTGGATGCTATTGGTGTCCTTTCGGAGACTTTTCCCGAGCATTCCGCGAGAGCGTTGGACAATGTCTTGCGGCAAGTGAGTTTGCGCGATCTCCTTCTCGTTCGACGCAGCAAGCACCGATTGTTCCAGTACATTGATCAGCTCCCTCACATTCCCCGGCCACGGGTAATTGACGAGGAGATCAAGAGCTTTTTTTGAGATACGCCGGATCTGCGTGTTGAAGGATTGATTGATCTTATCAAGGAAGTGGTCGAGATAGACGGGGATGTCCTCTCTTCGATCCCGGAGCGCTGGGACTTGAATGACCGCTTTTGCGATTCGATAGTAAAGGTCATCACGAAACTTCCCCTCATTTATTAAGGTTCTTAGGTCCGTACTGGTAGCCGTAATCAATCGGAAATTTATCTTCCTGGTCTTCGTGCTGCCCAGTCGTCCAATCTCCTTCTCTTGAAGGACTCTGAGCAGTTTTGCTTGAATTGATAGAGATAGGGAGGAGATTTCATCGAGGAATATTGTCCCATTGTTGGCTATCTCAAAGCTTCCTGCCTTTCCGGAGGAGACGGCCCCAGTGAATGCACCCCTTTCGTACCCAAAGAGCTCTGACTCTGCGAGGTCGAAAGGGATGGCAGGGCAGTTAAGCCGCACAAAAGGTTTGTCCACGCCCACGTATCCATGAATGCCATGTGCGAAGAGTTCTTTGCCTGTCCCGCTTTCTCCTATGATCAGAACATCGGCGTTGAGAAGGGATATCTTCTTGGCAATTTCAACAGCCTCTGTGATCAAATGGCTTTTGCCAAGAATGTCCCCGAATGTGTAAATGGAGCTATACTCGTTCTGCTCTTTTTGCTTAAGATAATGGAGTTCCTTCTTGAGCTTCTGAATTTCGCTATTTATTCTTTCTATCTCTTCGATGGAATTGAATATGATTTTTCCGAAGGCGCCGACAATCTCGCCATGCTGCTTAAGAGGATAAACAGCGGCGATTCTTCTACGTCCTCCTACTTCAAATATCCTCCCGATAAATGGCAGTCCTGTTTCCACAACATGTGGCAAGCCTGACTGAGGAATAAGCTCCCTTATGTCCCTTCCCTTCGCTCCACCCTGCGCTAAACCGAAAGACTCCTCGGAAGCCCTGTCCATGAACTGGATGCGCAGGTTCTTGTCGACGACAATCACACTTTCATACGGATTTCTTAGAAGAAATCGAATTGCCGTTGCGATGACAGGGCTGGAGCCGTAGTTGCCCAGGACTTCGGTCAGAACATTGGACAGTAATTTTTGGTCTTTCATCAGCCTTTCTGCCTCCATTCTTAGGACATGTCCCATTTATGGACATAAAAAGCATACCCTTTTTTTTACCTTGTCACAAATTACACGCAATTCCAAGCCTTTTCCCGCGGTCGAATAAGGCATAAGCATTGCAACCGAGGCTAACGTTCTCGTCAATACCGATGGGCGCTCCCTGTCGGGGCAACCACAAGAACAAGAGGAGATGGCTTTAGCACATCAGCAACAGACGATCAAACAGTGTAACCAAATAATGAAGGAGGACGTGGGAATGAAAAAATCAGTAAAGGTGAACAGAACCGGGGTAAATATGCCGAAGAAGGATCCGACCAGCATACGTTCTGCACTGGCATATTTGGAAGGCAAAAACGAAATTCTGCATGTCAAAGGGGAGGTGGATCCCATATATGAGATTGCTGGTATCGCAAAATCGTTTGAAAAAGGCCCTATTCTCATGTTTGAGAAAATCAAAGGCTATCCGAATTTCCTTGACGTAGCAAACCTATTCGGGAGGCGTGCACCGTGGGCAGATGTTTTTGGCGTTCAAGATCCGAACAAAATGAAATTTAAGTTCGTTGACGCGCTTCACTGCCCCATTCCGCCAAAAGTTGTCAAGGACGCTCCTGTTCAGGAAGTTGTTATCGACAAGCATATTGATGTCCTGGCCACGCTTCCGGTCATCAAGCATACGGAGTTTGATGCCGGTCGCATTATGGGCTGCGGCAACCAGCTCCTGTGCGATACGTACAGGAAAGGCGATACGAATATTTCGTTTAACCGGATTCATTTCAGAGGCAAGAATTGGGCATCCATCTCAACAGCGCAGATCACCCACATAGGTACGACGTGCTTCAAGACCCACCGCGATGCAAGGATTCCGGTTACCGTGAATATAAATCCTCCACCTGCTGTCGGAATGGTAGCCGGGGCCTGGCACGTCCGAACCATCGTTCCTCATGGCAGTGATGAGCTCGGGATAGCCGGGCGTGTGCAGGGTGCACCGATTGAACTCGTAAAGGCACGAACAGTTGATGCATACGCGATTGCGAATGCGGAGATCGTGCTCGAAGGATACCTTGAGCCAACCTCCGAAAACGTGTGGGAGAGTGACGAGTCCGAGAGACTGGGTGTGCAAAAACAGGGTGAAACAAATTTCTTTCCTGAATGGGTTGGGTATATGGGCACTGCATGGAAGGTCAGGAAGTTAACGGTCACGGCAATGACCATGCGCAAAACGAAACCCATCTTTTATACGCCGCTTGCCGCAGGACTCGAATACACATGTTTCGATTTTTCGAGAGAAGCGAGTTTCTTCGAGCTGGCTGAAAGGATAGCTCCGGGAATCTGTGTTGACGTCAATATCCCCGATTACTTCAAATGGGGCAGCGGCGTCATCTTCCAGATTCGCAAGGAAAGAGCCCAGGATGAAGGGTTCCAGCGGAATATTCTCATGGCAGCCCTTGCTGATGCTCCCGGTATGCGTATGGCTATCGCCGTTGACGAAGACGTTGACATTTACTGCGCCGATGATGTAATGTGGGCTCTGGAAAGTAGGGTCGATCCCGATCATGACGTCCTGAAACTCCCGCGAGGCATGCGCGGCATAGCGGCCCAACCTCTTGAGGTGCGCCAGAGTGGCATAGGCGGCTGGGAGGGCGGTTTGGCTTTCGATGCGACGAAGCCCTATAGGACCAAACACTATTTCCAGAGACCTCAGTATCCGGTCAACAAAATCAATCTAAAAAAATGGTTCACGGAAGAGCAGATACAATATGTACGGGCGATGCAGACGGATTACGCAAAGGCTCTCGCGAAAAGAGGCTGGTAGAGGGCAAGATGGAGCCCCGATGGAAGTTGCGGGCTTCTCGGGCAGAAGGGAACTAGGCTGATGGCGTAGTTTCGGGAGAATGGCACGGTGTGCTTTGCCATCGCTATGCATCGCAAAAAAAAGGGGGGGGATTATGAAAGAGCTACAGATTGGGGCAGTTGTTTTGATGTCTCTATTTCTTGTCGTTTCTTCAGCAGCATCAAAGACAGTTATTCCTATCTACACACCCGGTGCTGGTGGCACTGCCTATATGGCTGGCGGATCGATCGCTACCGTGATGAACAAGTACATACCCGAAGTACAGATGATGGTGGAAGCGACGGGCGGTACAGCGGCCATGGCGAAGCTGATGGCGGAAAAGGCCGAAAAGAACCAGCCTGCCTTCGGCATCGGCGATTCAAAGGTATTCTATCAGGCGTACGTGGGACAGGCCCCATTCACCAAGGCGATATCGTCGCTGCGATCCGTTACCTTTGTTCACGGCGCCGAGCTCTGCCTCGTCGTTGCCAAGAATTCATCCATAAAGTCGTATGCTGACCTTAAAGGTAAGCGGGTGGGGGTTGGGGCCGCAGGCAGCGGCACCGCCCAGATCAGCGTTGATTTCATCGCGGCTCATGGTGTTGCAAAAGATATGTATAAACAGCTCTGGCTGGGCTACAATGAAGTCGCTGAAGGGATACAGGACGGCAGCATCGATGCCGGATTCATTGCAGGGACCTACCCGATACCGGCCCTGCAGCAACTCGCTCTTGAGAAGGACATCCGGATCATACCGGCCGATCCGGCCGTCCTCAAAAAAGTCCTCGCCGTCAACCCCTATTTCTACGGCGATGCGCTGAAACCAAACGCTTACAAGGGTGTCACGCAGGAGACCCCGATTCTCGTGTTCGGGAGCATTCTGGAGACGGAAACTGCTGTCGATGCAGACCTTGTCTACAAGATTACAAAAACGCTTTTTGAGAAGCACGATGAGCTGATCGCTATCTGCCCCCAGATCAAGTATATGACCCTCAAGAATGCCCGGATAACCATAGCAACCCCGTTCCATCCGGGCGCGGAGAGATACTTTAAAGAGGCCGGCTCCGGCAAGTAACAGAGGGCGAATGCGAGTTATCACGCGAGCGCGGACCATTACCGTCATCGCCGTCGCGATGTCGTTATTCCATCTCTATACCGCCGGTTTCCGTCTCTATCCGGCAATGCAGCAGCGCACGGCCCACCTTGTTTTCACACTGGTCCTCATCTTTCTCATTTTCCCCTTCAGGAAACCGGAGAACGGAGAACAAAGGCCGGCGCTCTTCTATCTCGATCTTTTTCTCGTGGCGCTCAGCTTTGCAATCGGAGCTTACGTTATGCTCGACTATGAGGGCATCTCGTCGCGGGCGGGCGGGCCGGACTTCGTCGATTCTATTGTCAGTTTTGTAGCGATCGCCCTCGTGATCGAAGCCACTCGGCGCATTATGGGCTGGGCAATGTGCATCATTATCTTCATTGGCCTCGCTTACGTGCTCTTCGGCACGTATCTGCCACCCGTGCTTGCCCACAGCGGCTATACCTTCCCGCGCATTGTTAACCATATGTTCTTGAGCACGGACGGCATCCTGGGCATAGCCCTTAGTGTCTCCGCCACCGTTATCATCGTCTTTCTCATTTTTGGTTCGTTCCTGGAGCAGTCCGGGGCAACCTCTTCGCTTACCAGCATCGGCTTTGGTCTCTTCGGGAGGTTCAAGGGTGGCGCAGCGAAGGCGGCAGTTCTGGGAAGCTGCCTCTTTGGCATGATGACAGGCAGTCAGACCGCAAATGTGGCGGCGGTCGGAACATTCACCATACCCTTGATGGTCAGGTCTGGCTACAAACCTATAATGGCCGGGGCCATCGAGGCGCTAGCATCCACGGGGGGGATGCTGGTTCCTCCCGTGATGGGTGCGGCTGCCTTTATCATCCCTGAGCTTGTGGGAGGGACGTACGTCGATGTTATGCGCGCAGCCATAATTCCTGGCCTCCTGTATTACATGGCGGTCTTTGTGTTCATACAGGTGCAGGCATCCAAGTTGGGCCTGGCGAAGATCCCCAAGGCGGAACTACCCCGCGTGGGAGCCCTCTTCAAGGAGAACGCCCATCTCTTCATACCGATTTTTGTGATCCTTTATCTGCTGCTCGTGGAGAAGGCATCCACGAAGAAAGCGGGCTTCTGGGCGGTTGTTGCGATTCTTGTGATAACCATGTTGAGGAAGAAAACGCGCATGACGTCATCCAAGATCGTGACAGCGCTGGCGGGCGGAGCGAAGAATGCTCTGGTTGTGGCGATCGCATGTGCCTCGGCCGGCCTCATAGAAGGAGTGCTGAGCCTTACAGGCATGGGCTTGCGGTTTTCCGAGGCGCTCATCTATCTTGCGGGCGGCAATATGCTGGTCCTCCTTGTGCTCACCATGATCGCATCGTTGATTATCGGGTTGCCTCTGCCTCCCGTAACTGCATATCTCATCCTGGCAATCCTCGCTGCACCGGCGCTCATCAAGGCTGGTGTAAACCCATATGCAGCACACCTTTTTATATTTTTCTTCGGTGTGCTCGGCAATATCACCCCGCCTTCAGCGCCCTGTTCCTTTGCTGCTGCCGGTATCGCGAAGACCGATCCTCTAAAAACCACAAATCTTGCCTTTCTTATATCCGCACCCACCTACATCATCCCTTATCTCGTCGTCTACTCGCCTGAGCTGATGCTCAAAGGCTCCATCATCTACACGGGTTATAGAGTGATAACCGCATTCTTTGCTATAGCGGGTATCTCCATGTCTTTTCTCGGGTACTCTGCGGGTAATCTCGGGCTCATTGCCAGGCTCATCCTCATGATAAGCAGCCTTCTGCTCATTCCCCATAGTATTC
>DATFYE010000129.1:0-12263 GCA_035315185.1 Syntrophorhabdales bacterium
GACTGCTAAGGCGTTGCTCGACAGAAATCCTAACCCCACTGAAGAGGAAATACGGGAAGCACTCTCGGGCAACCTGTGCCGCTGCGGGACGTATCCGCAGCACCCGAAGGCGGTCGCTGAGGCAGCGAAGCTCCTCCAGGAGGGACACGGAGGGTAAAATGAAGGAAGATGACCCACACCGCATCGTAGCTCCTGAACATACCTTAAGGGCCGATAAGTACCCGCTGCAGGATTACAACGCAATAGGGCGACGCGGCATACGCCGTAAGGACGGGTACGAGAAGGCAACAGGGTACGCTATCTATACTGCTGATGTGCAACTCTCGGGCCAGCTATGGCTCCGTATCCTCACGTGCCCCTATCCCCACGCCCGCATCAAAAGCATGGACACAACGAAGGCAGCGGCCTTGCCAGGAGTCAGGGCTATCCTCAGGTATGACGACCCGGAACTTCCTGAGAGGGCGGATGTGAGCGGCCATTTCGGAGGAGGGACCGAGGGGCACGAGCCGGTTCTCAACAGAGTGGGCTACTGGCAAGGCATGCCGATGGGCGTTGCCGTAACGGCCGACACGGAAGAAATCGCAAATGAGGCGTTGAGGTTGGTAGAAATAGATTGGGAGGAACGTGCCTTCAACCTGGACCAGGAAGAGGCGCTCAAACCCAGTGCTCCGCTGTCTAACCCGGAATCCTACCCGCACGGGAACTTTGTTCTCCCGGCCCAGCAGCGGGAGCCTAAGGTGGTCTGGGGCAACCCGGATGAAGGCTTCAAAGAGGCTGACAGGATCATCGAATGGCGGATGAGAAAGGATAAGGAAAACTGGGTGGGGCCGGAGAGGCCTAATGGTCTGTTCAGGTGGAACGGGGAGTATCCGGAGCTGTGGCTGAAGCACCAGCGTCCTCATCTCTCCAAGCGCCAGATCGCTCAATTCTTTAAAGTGCCGGTGAGCCAGGTCACGCTCCATTGCTTTTACCAGGGCGGAAGTTTCGGGGGGTGGTCCCAGATGGCGCTCAACATGCAGCCGAACATCATCGCAGGGATACTTTCGAAAAGGACGGGCAAACCGGTCAGATGGCAGTTTACCAGGAGGGAAGATTTTTGTGGCGCAGGCATGGATAACGCTAGGTATCACGTACGGGTCGGCTTCAAGAACGACGGCACGATAACCGCTGTGGCTGCAACGTCCTGGTTTGGCAGAAAGGGGTTTGCGCATCTCGGTCATTTCGTGGAGAACACCAGGGTTCCTCATCTGCTCCAGGAGTCGAATGGCGCAGTACTGAATATAATGCCCGGGTCCGCCTTTCGGTGTGAGCAGAATATGAATGCCTTTTGTCTCGGCGCAGTGTTGAACCGCGTCGCCGAGGCCTTACAGATGGACTCGACTGTCGTGGCCCTCAAGAACGACGGGGTCGATGGACATCCGATGGCAGACCTTGCAGACTTGAAGCGCGCCCACGGCTTTGCGAACAGGGATAGCCTCAAGGAGTGCATAGAGGCTGGCAAGAAAGCGATAGCGTGGGAGGAAAAGTGGCACCTGCCCGGCACAAAGAAACTCGCCAATGGCAGGCTCCACGGGATCGGTTTTACCTTTACGCACGAGTGGAGCGATTCGGCCGGTGCGGGAGCACTAGGGATAAGGATCGAACGTGACGACGGATCGGCTCGCATTCTCGCTCAGCGCTGCGATAATGGTTGCGCTGCCGAAACGGCATACTGTCAGATCGCAGCAGACGAGCTGGGGTTCCGCTACGAAGATGTGCATTACCGGCAGTTCGAAGAAGCGGGCTTCACAACGATGACCCCCGATTCATCTACCAACCTGACTGTCAACGGCTACGCAGTCAGGAATGCTGCCAGACAGCTCAAGCGGAAAATCTTGGAGATTGCCACAACACCCAGAATACCGGAGCGAGCCGACATGGGCTATTATCCGCCTTTCCCTGATTACAATCCCGACGACCTGGACATCAAGGATAGTGTGGTCTACGTCAAAAAAGATCCCTCTAAAAGAATGACCATGGCAGAATTGGTTCGACCCGCCTTTTTCATGGGCAAGATGGACATTGGCTCCACGGAGCCGCTCTTTGCGTGGGGATGGCAGAACCAGCAAGGGGCGTTCATGGGAACTCCTGGGCCCAGACCCATATTTGTCAGGCAAGCACATTTTGTCGAGGTTGAAGTTGATCCGGACACGGGAGAAATCGAGGTAACGAGGGTTGTGAACGTGAATGATGTGGGCAAGGCGGTCAATCCTGATGCAGTGGAAGGCCAGCAATACGGCGGCTCCGTTATGGGGGTAAGCCGGGCACGCGCTGAGGATACGCTCTACTGTCCTGCGACGGGCGTAGTACTCAATGGCAACCTCATTGACTATAAGATCAACACCATGCTCGACTGCGGGCCTATCGACACAATCATTGTTGAGACAGGAATGGGCTTCGGCCCCTATGGTTCTGTCGGCATCGGCGAAGACGTGGCCACGGTATTGCCGGCAGCGTTCTACGCGGCCGTTCACAATGCTATTGGCGCATGGGTCGATATGCCGATGACTCCCGACAGAGTGCTGAAAGCTTTGGGTAGGACATAGGAGGAAGAGGATGAGGAACTTTGCACACGTCAACGCGAGAAGCATCGATGATGCGGTCGCCGCCCTGCAACGGTACGGAAATAGGGGCGCCATCATTGCAGGCGGCACAGACCTCCTCGGCAAGATGAAAGATGAGATCCTGCCGGCCTATCCTGAAGCCCTCATCAATATCAAAACCATCCCAAACCTCGATCTTATTGAAGAGAAGAATGGCATGCTTTGCATTGGTGCGCTTGCGCGACTCGAGGATATCGCCACCAATCCAAAAATAAGCGATGCATATCCTGCTCTGGCAGAAGCCACCCGCAGGACCGCTTCCACGCACTTGAGGGAGATGGGAACTATAGGCGGCAACATCTGCCAGGATATCAGGTGCTGGTACTACCGCAATCAGAACAATCGCTTCCCTTGCCTAAGAAAGGGCGGCGGAAGATGCTATGCGATCGACGGGGATAACCGGTATCACTCGATTTTCGGTGGCAGTGTGGAGCAGGGCTGCTACGCGGTCCATCCCAGTGATACGGCGCCGGCACTCATTGCTCTTGATGCCTTGATAAAGACATCCCGACGCTTCATTAAAGCAGACGATTTTTTCCAGGTATCCGTAACCAAAACGACTCTCCTCGATGATGATGAGATCGTAACGGAGATCCAGATACCCAAGCCTTTCGGAAAAAGCGCTTTCGTCAAGTTTGCCTTACGTAAGGCCATCGACTTTCCTATTGTCAATTGTGCTGCTATGCTGGCGGTGTCAGAGAATAAGGTGACGGCCGCAAGGATCTGCCTCAATGCCGTCTACGTGAAGCCGTACCGGACGACCAAAGCAGAAGAGGCTATCACGGGCAAAGCTGTTGATGAGGCCAATGCCGAGGCAGCCGGAGCTGCTGCAGTCTCTGACGCCAGGCCGATGGCTTACAATGCGTACATGGTGCAGATAGCGAAAACCATGGTTAAGAGAGCGATCCTTGGCTGCACCTGATGCCAGTTTGCCTTCAAGCGTATACCTTCGTTGCGGCGACCCGGGAAGAGAGTCTTGGGAGCGCCCGGGTGCCCCGCACGAACAGTTGGTTCCGCGACGTACCACCAGGTACGCCTGCGTAGCCCAGGCCTCGGCTCGCCTCGGTCTCCATCTTGAATGCAAACTGGCATAAGGAGCTAACACGATAAAATAGGTTGAGCCGGTACTGAGCGACAAGGGTGGCCTCGTGGAAATAGAGATCAAGCTTTGGGGGAATATTGCATATCATTCAGAGGAGGCTAAGGGCAAATTCTCTTTCAAGAAATCAGTGGAGGAGGGGAAGACCGTTCAGAAAGTGGTGGAGGAACTTCAACTCCCGAAGGGATTGAATTACATTATCAGCGTGAATGGCAGAGCCATCGAGGCCGAATACATTCTTAAAGATGGGGATGAGGTAGCCCTCTTTTCGCCGTTCTCAGGCGGTTAATTACAGACCGCTCCGCTAGGACGACCGTCCCTTCGGGACTAGGACGACCGTCACGGCAGAGAGTGACTCGGACGACCGTCCGCCGCGGGGGACTAGGAAGATGGAAAAGAGAAACAATGCAAATCGAAAGTCAGCACCATGTATTGTTTGCAATGGCGTCCGAGCGTAGCGATCGTCCAAGTCGCACGGCCGTGCGACGGTCTTCCCTCGGTGGTAAACAAACTTTGGGATATTATTCTCACATAGGAGGATGTTTATGACACTGAAAATTCTGAGGAGTCCACTCAGGTACGTGCAGGGCCCTAATGCCCTCGCTCGCATGGGCGAGCAACTGGAGATGCTCGGCATCAGGAACCCTCTAATCTTGGCTTCACCCAGCGCAAAGAAGGCAGTGGCACCCGTGCTCGAAAAGGGGCTACAGGAGAGGGGGATCAGGTACGGCCTTATCGAGTTTGGCGGACAATGCAGCTTCAAAGAGATAGAGCGCGTGAAAAACGCGTGCCTCGAAGGCGGCCATGATGCTATCATCAACTGCGGAGGAGGCAAGACCATCGATGCAGGCCGGGCCGCTGCAACCGGACCTGCCACGAATGTCCACAAGGACCCTCCGGAATTCATCCCGAAATTCGGGGCCGGTGTGGCTTGTATCAATGTTCCTACAGTTGCTGCCACTGACGGCGCGACATCCGCTTCGGCTCTTGTTTACTCGGCCAAGGGCACAGTAGAGGCATTGCTCAAATTTCCGACCAACCCGACGATGGTCTTCGTGGACACCGCGGTGATCGCAAAATCCCCTATTCGGCTGTTAGTGGCCGGCATGGGAGACGCGCTGAATACGCATTTCGAAGCAGACATGAATTACAGAACGGCCAGCCCTTCGATTGGGACGCGTGCTTTGAGCACGATTACCGGCAGGGCCTTGGCCAAGCTCTGTCTCGATATACTGCTGGAGTTTGGTCTTCAGGCCAAGAGGGAAGCCGAGGCGGGAGTACCGGGGCCAGGGCTTGAGGCAGTGGTTGAAGCGACGGTCCTCTTGAGCGGTCTTGGTTTTGAGAACTGCGGGTTGTCCGCAGCTCACGCAGTAGCGCACGGGTTTGACCATGTTCGCGATTTTTTCGAGCGGCCCCCGTTTCATGGTGAGCAATCTGGATTCGGCACCCTGGTGCAGCTCATGCTCGAAGGGAGAAGTCCCGAGCTCCTGGACAAAATCTTTCGATTTTGCAAAGAGGTTGGATTACCAACCACCTTCGAGGAGCTAGGCCTTAAGAACGCAACCGACGAGATCCTGGAAAAGGTCGCTGACGCTGCATCCACGAATGGCTTGATCCAATCGATGGCCGGTGCACGCAAGGAGCGTGACGAGAAGGGCAGATTTTTCGATGACCGGGAAATCTTTAATGCATTGAAAGCGACTGACGCTTATGGACGGGCATTTGCGGATCGAAGCTCATCCTGAGGGGCGAGAGCTCTTCTGCTCGATCATCCCGGCGGGCGGAGAGTTCATCCGCCCGGCCTCACCTAGTAGTCGATGAAGCGGAGCGCTGACCTTTCAACAACCGCTAGACATCGCGACAAAGGGGTCTGGGTTAAGAGCAGGGCACAGAGCACTCCGGCTGCATTTGCTCCCATATCAGCATATTCAAACGTGCGGTAGCCGCTCAGCAGCTGTAAGTATTCGAGGCTTATACCCAAAATGACAAAAGAGAGTGCTATCGTCCACCGGGCTCGACTTCTTGTGTAGATTTGTCCGAACCAGAACGTCATGGCAACGTAGGCTGCAAAATGGCCGAGTTTGTCATTGCCTCTGAAATGTCCCACGTTGGGCGGATGCGGCATCAACGAAAGGGCTATGACCAGCGCCACCAACAGGAAACCGATGCCTAGCCAAAAATTTGGAAATCTGAGTATGTTCAAAAAGCCTGGCTCCTTCTCACAACGCAATAATATAACCCCTTCCTTCATCATTTTCTACACCCCTAAATCTCACGCTCTTGTTTCCGCTCGACACTGAAGTCAGGAACAGAGTCGGGTCCGGGGATGAACTTCACGTTGTTGTCTTTTTCTTGAGGCTTCTCATTCGCAAGCTTCTCCGAATCCTTGTATTTCACTACCTCGTCCGCAAATTTCACCATGACAAGGATCAACTTATCATTCCTGACGGAATATGTTGCCGTGATCTTACCCTTGGCAAGGGTCTGCCCACTTCTCTTCGATTCGTAATCAGCGCTTGCCACCACGCAGCTCTTGTTGTCACCCGCCGTCTCAAATTTGGCTATGGATGTATCGAATGAAAACCGGTAGATCTTCCTTTGTTGTTCTGCTGCTGCGTCCAGCCGGTTGGATCCAAGCATATAGCTTCTGAAGTTCGTCGCGAAGAGTTGTGTGTCTCCATAACCGCTTGCCGCCGTGTACTGGTCAGCGAGAATTCTCAGGTCCGTCTCTATCAGGTCCTCCGCAGCTGCAAATCCAGCAATCCCTATTACAAGCCCTATTACAAGCACCGTTACAGCCACCAGTAAACCTTTCATCTGCACCCTCCCTTTTTTCTGATATCTGCAATTACGCGACATCAAATCATGCACCTCAATCACTATCCTTCCATGTTATGCATAATAGTAGCTACGCCCAATAAAAAAAACAATCGGTCACCCGGTTATTTCTTGTCGGTAAGAGGGATTAAGCATTTAGACCTAAGGGAGTATGTCAGTAAATTGACATGATTCTCAACGCTTCTGCATTGGTACAGTTGGGATAATTTTGATCAGGCCTTCCCTATATCTTTTCCCATTATCTTCCAGAAAATGTCTTCCATTTCGGAGGTCAGTTGTGGTGTTCCCTGGGCTTCCATCGCTTTGACGCGCATGTCATACGCGCTTTCGAGTTGGGGTAGGAGAATTTTTATCTCCGGAGCATTTTCCACCCTCTCGCTGATTAGTTTGCGTTGTTCCAGAGCCCTTTCGAAATCTTCTTTATCGATGGGGATGTTGTAAAGCAGGTTCAGTATTTCCATCAGCCTGACCTTCCCCAGGTAGTCCTCCTCCAGCACAACATACTGTGGCAAAGAGACGATGAACACTGCTGCCTCAATCCCTGACTCTGCTGCCTGCTTCGTGATCAGGTTGGCAATGGTTGAAGGGCCGTGATAGGTAATGGGCGAGGTACCCGTTTTTCTCACATCCTCGCGGGCTTTCTCTCCCATCCCGTATCCGCTGACGAGCAAAGGTCTGGTGTGAGGGACCGTATCGTACATGCTTCCCAGAAGAATATACTTCCTCGCGTTGAACTTTTTGAGAAGCTTCATCACGGAACCGATGTAGAGCTCCGCATGGGCGTGAGGCTCAAGCAGGCGAAGCAAGAGAAGATCATGATCCCCTTCTCTTCTCACACAGCGTATTGAAGTATTGGGAATGGACAGGTCACGGATACCTTCTTCAAGATGGATGATGGGCCGGTACCTGGTAAAGTCATAGAACTGACCGGGTTCGGATAGCGTTGCCAATTCTATAGCCCCGAATCGCGCCTCCACCTCATTCAAAACCAGGCTTCCAACTTTGTTGACATCTATCCAGGGCCGAAGAGTGGCCAGGACGTAGGGCTCACTGCACTCTGGAACAGGATCGCGTAATTGAAAAGCACCGACTCTCACAATCGACTCCTCCCGGCTGACGAGCTGCTTCTGTTGCAGTCGCGCTCAACACATTACCATAAGATGAATCGTTTATCATGTGAACGGGCCTCGATTGAGCCACGATAGGTCCGCTATAGACAGCATGAAGAGCGGCTTCCGAATGTCGAGAGAGACGCGGAGATTTCCTTGCAATCTGTTTTGGAACATTTGTCATTTGATACTTTGAGATTGTTTGGAACTTGATGCTTGGAATCTGGGATTTCGGCGTCCACGCTGGCCATGCGCCCTTCGGCCACTTCATATACGACTAAGGTCTTATGGACATCGATTCCAGGTCAGCCCTATTCTTGCTTCAATACCAAGTTGTATTCAAGATGGAGACCGAGGCGGCAGCGAGGAGCTGACGCAGGCGTACTGAGCAGTACGTCGAGGAGAGCGACGCAGCGACAACGAAGGTATGCGCTTGAAGGCGAATTGGTATAAGATGTCCGACCGGCCCCCGCGAACACACCCAAACTTCCAGCTCAGGCGGAAAGAATTTTCCATGATCAAAAAGAAAAACGTGGTCTATGTGATCGACGACGACGAATCAGTACGAAGAGCAGCTCGAAAAATAGGCATACCGGTGATTGTTGTTTCCGCCTATGACGATGAACCGACCCGACAACTCGCCCGGGAATTGGGAGCCGTGGCATTCTTCCGAAAACCCGTGGATGGCCAGGCCCTTTTGGATGCCATTTGGTTTGCCATATGGGGGGGTTGACTTGAGGGATGAATGAACACAGATTGGCAATATAGATTCCCACGGGCAAGCCGGGTACCCGTGGCGTCTTTCCACGGGTGTTACTAACATTACCCGTTCGCGCAAACGGCGCATGCATTCACCCACGCTTGAAAGCGTGGTCCTCTGCTGGCCCGCCGCCGCGCCTGAGGAATCTATCTAGCGAGCACGGCGAGCCGGGTACCCGCTTGCGGGTGTGGCTTTGCCGCAGGAGGGGGCGACGCGAGCCCCAGTAATAGGCAAATACGAGATTCCACCGGTGCGGAGGATATGACATCTGAAGCCACCAGTGAGCACTTAACGGCAATAGTTATCAGTGATCAATCATCAGTAAGCAGTGGAGCAGTAAGCAGTGAAGGAGTAAGCAGTAAGCAGTGAAACAAAGGGAAGAATGGGGAATAACCCCAACAATTTGATACATCATGGAATATGAAACCATCATCCGACGGCGGTAGCCTATCTAAAATCAGTTGTCAGTTATCAGTGATCAGTTATCGGTAAAGGCGTCGAACTGGTGACTGATTACTGAATCACCGATCACTGACCAGAGGGGGAACGCGTGAATAGATGGAAGACGGTTGTTGCAGCGAGCACGGTTCTGATCGCTTTTCTGCTGGTATCCTGCGGGGGCGTCGGGCCGGGAGGCTCGGGGTTTGGGGTCTATCGGGACGGCCTGTTCAAGGGAACACAGTACCTGCAAAACGGGCAAAACCAGCTTGCAGTGGGAGAATTTTTGCGAGCTAATGGCGGCGATCCGACCCAGCCCATGCCCATGGCCTTGGCAGGACAGGCAGAGTACAATATGGGTGACTACACCAAGGCGAGTCAATACCTGGCCCAGTCTCTCGCTATCAAAAGTGACAGCAATGCCTATCTTATAGTTAAAGCGTACCAGGCACTCATCGCTTTAAAACAAGGAAGACAGCAGGAGGGCATTGCGGCGCTGGGAGACTATTTGCGTGCTTACAGGGTCTCTTATCCGGAGTATACCTATTCGGACGTCGAGCGTATGTATACGTTAGCGGTTGAAACAGGGGATATTAATGTTGCGGAGTTGGAGCCGGTGATCACCGACCAGGTCACGCGTTACGAAACGGAGCTGTTCGAGTTGTTTTAGTAAACAGTGATGAGTGTCGAGTGTCGAGTCAAGAATGAGACTCGGAGAGTGGGAGACGTGTTGTCTCACTGATGACGGTTCAGCGATCACCGATGACGCATCACAGATTATCTGTGACGAGCCATGATGAACGAAACTAGGGGCGTACTCACCGTAGGAATGATACTGACCGCTCTCCTGCTGGTGTCCTGCGCGAGCGTGGGTCCGGGAGGTGCAGCCTTCACCGCCTACAGGGAAAGCATGTTGAATGGCGGTCGACATCTCCTGGATAAAGAGTACCAGCCTGCCTTGGATGATTTCCTCCGCGCCAACAGCAGCGATCCGACCAGGTCCATGCCGCTGGCCCTTGCAGGACAGGTAACCTACAACTTAGGTGATCTTTCAAGGGCGAGTAGCTATCTGTCGCAGGCCATGGCTGTGAAGAACGATAGTTACGCCTATCTCATCATCAAAGGGTACCAGGCCCTCATCGCATTCAAGCAGGAAAAGCACAAGGAGGGCATTACGGCACTGGGAGATTATGTGAGCGCCTACAGGGTTTCTTACCCGGATACTACTTACAGGGATGTGGAGCGCATGTACAAATTAGCGGTTGCTACGGGAGATGTGCCTATTGCAGAACTGGAGCCGGTGATTACGCATCAGATTACGCGCTACGAGATACAGCTTTTCAAGGCATTCTGATTTCACTGATCACCGATGACTGATAACTGATAACCGAAAGAAGGAGGGACAATATGAAAACGGGAATGGCTACGATCGTGGTGATGACATTGATTGTTGGGACGATGGTCATGCCCGCGTGGGCACAGGCGCCGACACAGTCCACGCAGAACCTGGAGGTGCTGGCCATGGTCGGTGCGCAGATGGGAGCGAACATGAGGGCTCTCAAGGGCTATACCTTTCAGCAGCGCACCGCGGCGCAGGTCAACGGGGAGCTTAAGAACGTGAAACTGGTCCAGGTCGCGTTCACGCCCCAAGGGGAGACTTTGGTCACCACGCTGAGTTCGGAACCGCCCGAGCAGCTTCACGGTGGCCCGTTCATGCGCCACATCGAAGAGGATAAGGCCAAAGAGATGAAGGGTGAGATCGAACAGGTTGTTGCGCTCTCCAACAGTTACCTGATGCTGGATCAGCAGGGCCTGCAGCAGCTCGGCCGGATGGCCCAGGCCTGGATGAGCCCGGACGGGAGTACCATTCGGGTGACGGCATCGGGTTTCCAGCAGCCTGGTGATCAGGTCACCATTACGTGCGACGGCGCCACAAAGCGGCAGCTGCAGACCCAGGTCAACACGACGATCTTCGGCGGCCCGATGACGATCAATGCGCAATATCAGCAATGGCCCAGCGGCCTGAACTATAATGCGCAAACCGTGATCAACGTCCCTGGGAAATCCATGCAGATAACGATTAACACGATGAATTACATAAAGCAGTGACCAGTTATCAGTTATCAGTGACCAGTAAAAGCGTTTAACTGATGACTGATGACTGATTACTTTCTTCCGCCACTGATGACTGATTACCGATTACTGATGACTGAATGTTTTTCTCTGTTCACTGAGTGCCATTGACTGTTGACTGATTACTGCTTACTGTTTCACTGATTAGTGACGTGTAATTTCCGACAGCTCAAACACAAAAAGGAGGAACGACCAATGAAGGAGAAAAGAAGGAATGTAGTAATGATAGTCGCAATGGTGGTACTGTGCATGGGTCTTACGGCCTGCGCGACGACTCCCATGCCAGCAGCCAAGAAAACGGACCAGCAGGATGAGGCGCGCGAAATGGCGAAGATGACGCTCGCTCAGCTGTATGCGAAGAACCCTGACGCACAGGGCGCCGTCAGGAACGCGTCAGGCTATGCGGTCTTCAGCGATATCGGTTTCAAGCTCATGATCATGGGCGGGGCCAAAGGGGCAGGCGTTGCCGTGAACAATGCGACAAAGCAGGAAACGTTCATGAAGATGGCCGAGTTTCAGCCTGGTCTCGGTATAGGGGCCGAGAAGTACCGGGTGGTCTTCATCTTCGAGGACCCCGCGGCATTCAATAGCTTCGTGACATCCGGCTGGGAGGCAGGCGCCAACGCAATGGCAGCAGCCAAGACCAAGACCGCAGGCGGAGCGCTCAGGGGCGCCATCATCGTGTCGCAAGGCGTCTTCATGTACCAACTTACCGAAGAGGGTCTTATCGTTGGTGTGAGCCTGACGGGCGCCAAGTTTTACAAGGATAAGGATCTCAATTAGAAGTGAAGGCCGGGGCCGATTTCGACCCCGTCGAAAGGAGCTGGTATGAGCAAGCGGTTGCTCGCGTATCTAATGACGGTTTCTCTCCTGGCGCTGGGGTGCACGCCGCCCTTGGCCACCTTTGCGACCGACATGTACGAGGGCAACCAGCAGTTGACGCAGGGGCACTACTCGACCGCGCTCGCGTCATTTCTGAAGGCAAACACCTACCATCCGAGCGCCGGCGCGTATGCCTACGCCGCCATGGCCGCCTATAAGCTGAACGATATCTCCCTTGCGGACAGCTATCTTGTCCAGGCGCAGGGGCTGAATCCGAATCAGGTGGTCACGTGCATCATCTACGGTTACCGATCGCTCGTGCGTTTCAGCCAGGGAAACGACCCCGCCGGCCGGCAGGCACTTCTCGAGTACATCGAGTCGTACAAGAGCCTCGTGCCCGGCTCGCCGACCTTACGTGAGGT
>DATFYE010000130.1:0-10874 GCA_035315185.1 Syntrophorhabdales bacterium
CGGCATAGGGGGAAAACGGGCTTACAAGCCCAACCAGGGCTCCCATCAGCCCGGCCGACGCCACCCCAATCACCCAGGTGATGCGCCTGATTCTGAAAGAGTCGATGCCTAAAATCTCAGCCGATTCCTTGTTCTGTGAGACAGCCCGGATTTTTTTGCCCGTCACAGAGAATTTCAGATACAAGCTCAGCCCGGCAACGATGGCCAGGCTAAGCAAGGCTACGAGGACCTTGATCAGGGGGTATTTTACCGCCCCTAGGTGGAGTTGGGTGTACCCCAGGCTGGAAGGGATGAATTTGTAATCCAGTCCGTAGAGCAGGGCCAGGATGTTGGAGATGATCAACAGCAGGGCATAGTAGATCACCACGTGGGAGTCGCCCAAGTCCAGGGTGTAGCGGGCAAACAAATCAAAGGTCATCCAACCCACTAAAGACATGAACACTACCACCGGTACCAAAGCCAGGAATGGGTCCATCCCCAGAGCAGTCACTGCCATGAGGCAGGCATAGCCACCTAATATGGCAAAGGAGGCGTGAGCAAAATTCACTATTTCCATGACCCCAAAAATCATGGTCAGACCGAAAGTGACTAGTATGTACAAAGAGGACAGAAAGATGCCGGTTAAGAAAAGCTGCGCGGCAAGGGTTGCGTAATCCATGGTATGTGCTCCTTAGCCTTCCTTAAATGCCAAGATAGGCTTCGCGGATGTGGGGCATCTCGCCTAACTCCCGGCCGGTTCCCTCTATGACGATGCGTCCCTGCTCCAGCACGTAAGCGCGATCGGCGATCTGCAGGGCAAGGGTCACGTTCTGTTCGACCAACAGTATGGGAACGCCGTTGGCGTGAATTTTTTCTATCGCCTTAAACAGATCCGTGACAAGCCTTGGGGCCAGGCCCAACGAAGGCTCGTCCAAAAGGATAACGCGCGGTCGAGACATGAGGGCTCGGGCTACTACAAGCATGCGCTGCTCGCCACCCGACAAGGTGCCGGCTGTTTGCCTCAATTTGGCGGTACTGGATATACGGGGAAAGAGGTCAAAGACCTCCGCGATGGTTTCGTCCTTCTTTTGCTTGGCCTCTTTAGAATTCAGTGCCAACTCCAGATTTTCCATGACCGTCATTTTAGGAAACACGGACTTATGCTCGGGTACGTACGCCAACCCCAGGGACACGATCGCTGGGGTCTTCAGATCCTGAATCGGCTGTCCATCGAGTAGCACCTCACCTTCCCAAGCAGGGAGAAGCCCCAAGATGCCCCGCAAGGTTGTGGTCTTGCCCGCGCCATTGCCTCCCACCAAGGCCACTATCTCGCCTTTGCCGATTGCTATGGAAACCTCATGAACCACTTGGAGGTTGCCGTATCCTACGCCGAGATTTCTTGTTTTCAGCATTTTTATTCACCCGCCGCCTTCCCCAAGTAGCACTCAATGACTTCCGGGTTGTTGGCCACCACCTGGGGAAGCCCCTCACAGACCATGCGACCGTAGTCCAGGCAGATGACACGGTCTACCGTCCTCATCAGAACCCGCATGATGTGTTCGCACCAAAAGATGGTTATGTTCAGCTCCGAGCGAATACGGAGAATCAACTCTTGGAACTGGAGCAGTTCGGTTGGATTGAGGCCCGCCAGGATTTCGTCCAGCAGCAAAAGGCGAGGATCGGTGGCCAGGCTACGGGCCAACTCCAAAACCTTGCACTGCACGTCATTGAGTTGGGAAGCCGGTTTTCGTGCGTAATCCTTGAGTCCCACCATCTCCAACAGCCGGTCGGCCTCCTGCTCGGCGTTCCGGCGATCCTTGACCCCGTTCCGGCCATATAAGTATGCCAGGGAAACGTTCTGCCGCGCGCTCAAGCTGCGAAAGGGCCGAGGAATCTGATGGGTGCGGGAGATTCCCTGATGGCAGATCTCCGGGGGGCTGAGCTTGTTAATCAGCTTACCTTGGAAGAAGATGTCCCCGCCGGACAGCGGCAGGGTGCGGGTTATCAGGTTGAACAAGGTAGTCTTGCCGGAGCCGTTGGGTCCAATCAGGCCCACGATCTCCCGCTCGGCCACGGTCAACGTAATATTCTCCACCGCTTTCACACCGCCAAAGTGTTTGCTCACCTGTTTGACTTCTAGCATGGCCCAACCCCTATGATGATGCTTGTGGGTGGAGGGGCTCCCTCCTCCACCCACCGGGTCTTACTTCTTGTACTTCGGCTGGGGGTAGATCAGGGGCTTGGTGGCAAATCCCTCAGGATAGACCACTTCGGGAACCCCGTTCTGCATCTGGGGGCAAACCAGGGCTCCACGGCTGGATGTCCCGGCCTCGTCGAACTTCAGGTCGCCTATGATGGTCTTGGTGGTCTGGCTCAAGAACGCCTTGCGCACCATCTCGCGGTCCACGTCGCCAGCCGCCTGGATGGCTTCCAACATAGCTTGAGCGCCGGCGAAGCCGATGGCCGACACCCAACTGGGAGCCTCGCCGTAAGCCTTTTTGTAATCCGCCTGGAACTCCTGGTTGTAGTAGGTCTTGATGCTGGAGGCCCAGACGCTGGTGCCCACGATACCCTCAATCTGCTCCGGCTTAAACTTCTCGGCGAAAGAGGGGTAGCCCGTAGCAGTCTGTACGTAGATCATCTTGAACTTGTCGGCCACGCCCATCTCCAGGATGGTCCGGGTCACCAACAGGTCGTTGCGTACATGGGAGACGGTGCCGATGATGGGGTAGTCAGCCGCGATGACTTTGTTGATCGAGGCACTGACGTCCTTGGTGTCGCTGGGGTACACGTCCACCACTGCGAAGTCCAGGCCAACCCGCTTGCCGAACTTGACCATGGCCTCGGCCACCGCCTTCGCCCACAGACCATCCTCATGGATCAGACCCACTTTGGGCTTGTCCGGCAGGCGATTGACCAGGGTCACGAAGGGCTTACAGTATTCGGAGGCAGTGGGGCCCACGTTGAATATCCATTTGTAGCCCTGGGTCCAGATCTTGTCGGCGTAGCCCGCGTAGATGGTCATGGGTATCTTGGAAGTCTCCGCGATCTTGGCCACTGCAAAAGACAGCTCGGAACCGTGGGCCGAAAGGAAGAAGTCCACTCGGTCTCTGGTGGCCAGGCGCTCGAAGCTTTTTACTGCGGTAGAGGGCTCGCTCTTGTCGTCGTAATAAATCAGTTGCACCGGTACACGCTTGTTGTACTTCGACAACAGCAGACCCCCTTTTGGTTGATCAGGTCGATGGCTAGCTTGCGCCCCTTGAAAGAAGGTCCGCTATCTTCGGCCATGTAACCCGATTCACTCACCGTGGTCCCGATGAGTATCTTGGCCGGCTCGCCGGCGGCGGCTGGTCCGGAGTTGATTACCATCAGTCCGGCCATAAACAGGAACACGCTTATGGCCGCGGCCAGGTTTTTGGATACTCTCTTCAGCATGGCTTCCTCCTAAGGTCAGATGATGCATAAGAACCTCTATACCTAACCTGACTATCCCCTTTGCGGGGGACTTTTCGCCATGGACGAGGGGCAGCCCTCAGCAGACACCTTGATCCGGCCTAGCCGCGCAGGGCCCACTCCGACAATCCCATTTCGGCTAGTTTCTCCGCTCGGGGGATGCCCAACTCATCCCACCCGCGCAGCTCATAGTAATCACTGAGCATGATGTTGAGTGGAGGCAGGTTCTTGACCGTGCCGCCTTCCCCCCGTTTATGGGTCAAGAAGCGGCCTGGCAGGGTGTCGTCCTTACGACTGATTCCCAGGTGGTTGTTATAGAGGCGTTTAAGATTGAAGATGCGCTCTCCGCATTTCTCCAACTGCTCGGTGTCGAACTCCCAACCTGTCACGGCATTGAGCCACTGGCACAATATCGATGGGGAGACCCCTGCAAAGACCGAAAATTTGCAAATGGCCAGGGAGTCAAACAGAGCCATCAGGTGCTGGCTGCGCACCACCAGTTCGGCTTTGCCTTCCACCGCCAGCCGGTCAAGGGGCTCGTTGAACCCCCACTCGGGCATAGCCACGTTGCGTTCGAATATATGGCTGAAGGACTGCAGGTGACAGGCCCCTTTCGGGGAAGTGGCATAGCCCAGGCCGATGCTGTTATAAGCCCTGGGGTCGTGCGCGGCTGCGGCTAATCCTTTAACCTGAACAGCAAATTCGTGGGCGAGAGGTCCAAGTTGCTCGATCACCACGTTCATGCCTTGACCCAGCAGACCTCCCAAGCCCTCTCGGCAACCCATTTGCTCCACCAACTGAGCCGCGGCCGAAGCATTGCCCCAGGTCAGCTCCAGTCCGCCGGTGTCTTCACGGGTGAGCCGGCCTCGCTCATAAAGCTCCATGGCCAAAGCCACCAAGGAGCCCGCCTCCATGGTGTCAATGCCCAACTGGTTGCAACGCCGGTTCAGGCGACAAAGGGCCTCCAGGTCGTCTATCAGACAGGAACCGCCGAACAGGGCCAGGGTCTCGTACTCCGGACCGCCCATTTCCTGCCCGTCCAACTCGATGACCCTCCCGCAGCCGATAGGGCAGCCGGCGCAGTGGTATTGCCCTTTATGAAATCGCCTATTTAGCTCTTGGCCGTTGATCTTTTCCGCTCCGTCCCATTTGCCCTTGCGCCAGTTCTGGAATGGCATGGACCCGATTTCTGAACAAGGATATACGAGGTTGGGGGTGCCGAAGCGCCCAAGCGGCTTGGCGACGTTGCGGTAGTTCTCTGCCAAGGGTTTGATGCCTTGTTTGAGCGCCTCCGGGTTTCGCACCGGCGCTTTGCCTCGTCCCCGCACTACCACTGCCTTGAGGTTCTTGGAGCCGGCCACAGCGCCCAAACCACATCGGGCCGCCACCCGGGCATGAGACCCGTCGGTAAAGATGCCGGCCAAGGGGATACAGCGCTCACCGGCCGGTCCGATGGTAGCCACCACTGCCTTGGGGTCGGTCTCGGCCCGTAACAGCTCGTCGCTCTCTTGGCATTCCCGGCCCCAAATGTGCTCGACCGGGCGCAACTCAACGCCCTGTGGCGAGACCCACAGATAGACCGGCCTTTCCGCCCGACCGGTGATGACTATAGTCAGCAGGCCAGCCCGGCGAAGCTCCCGGCCCCATGTGCCTCCCACAGATGCCTCGCCCCATAAACCGGTCAGAGGCGACCGGGCGATGATAGTGTGACGGCCTGAGGTTGGCACGGGAGTGCCGGTCAGGGGGCCGGCCGCGAAGATGAGCGGACTGGCGGGGTCTAAAGGCTCTGGTGGATGCGGGAGGGTTTGAGCCAGGAGGACGGCACCGTACCCGCTGCCCCCTATGAATTTTTCGAGCAGGGACTCGTCCGCGGGATAAGACTCAGTCCTTCGCGTAGCGAGATCTACCGAAAGAATGAATCCTAATCCTTCGGACATATCCATTCCTCTGTGAGCAAGAAACACGGCTTTGAGCTACATAGTCATCCGGCAAATCCCTCAGGCAGTGTCAAACTGAGTTTGCGCCTTACGGCTTTTAAGGCCTAACCTTCTGCGTTAAAGCTCATCCTGGGAAATGACAAAGCACTCAGAGTGCCATCGCCAAATTCTTATCCTTGAGGTTTCGGTTTAATACGCTAGTCAGCTCTCGCGCCGTACGGATCACCATGTGGACCAACGCCTCCCGGTTGACGTCGAAACGCTCTCGGGGAACCGACACACTCAACGCCGCGGTCACTTGATTGTCGAAAAAGACCGGGGCGGCAGCGCACTTCAGGCCAATTTCGATCTCTTCGTTGTCGTAGGCGAACCCCTGCTGCGCGACATGATCCAACTCCCATTTGAGCTGGTCATAGGTAGTGATGGTCTTCTGGGTAAAAGAAGTCAGGCCTTTTTTGGCCACGATCTCCTTCACCTGCCCTGTGGGCAGATAAGCTAGGAGTACCTTGCCCACTCCGGAGCAATGCGCGGGAAGTTTACGCCCCACCTGGGACACCACGACCCGCAGCGTACGCTTGCTTTCGATCTTGTCCACGTAAAGGGCCTCGCCCCTATGTAACACAGCTAAGTGGACCGTTTCGCCGCTTTCCTCGTTCAGTTTCTCCAGTAGAGGCTTGGCCACTTCTTTGAGGTAGCGATAGGGCCAGATCAGATTTCCCAGGAAAAAGAGCTTCATGCCCAGGCGATACTTGTTGGTCTCGGGGTCTTGATCCAGGTAGCCTTCCTCTTCCAAGTTAGAAATGAGGCGGAAGGCAGTGGTCTTGTTGTAGCGAAGTCTTTCGGTTATCTCCGCGGCAGACAGCTCTTGCACCTCTTCGCTGAACAACTCCAAGAGCCTGAAAGCTTTTTGCAGGACCTTGATGCGGTATTTTTCGCTATTGCCGGGCTTGGCGGTATTCACAATGTGAACCTCATAGTTCATAATTATTCTAAGTCTGTCTATTCCGTAGTGTCAAGCAAAAAAGTCCTGAAAAACTTTGACAACGTCTTCTCCGAAATTGTATTTTATATTATGCACTCGGAGTTTCATATTGCGAAACTACAGACCAAATTGAACATTCCGGCCGCCTGACCCCGAACCGCTACCCAAGGACCCGGCGGAAAGGACAATCAGACATGGCAAAGGATCTCAGAACCTATCTGGAGCAGATTGAGCGAGAAAAGCCGCAAGCAGTACTGCGGATCAAGAAACCCCTCAAGGTGGCTTATGAGATCACCGCCCTGCAGCGCAAGCTGGACGCCTTAAAGAAATACCCCATCATAATCGTACAGCACCCATCCCGGATGATGGTCAGGAAAGCCCCTTCCCGGTGGTGACCAATCTCACTGCCAGCCGGGACCTCTGTGCGGATGTGCTGGGCATAGACCCGTGCCGCGTGGCCATGGAATATAGCGCCAAGGTGGCCAACCGTGTTGCGCCGGTTGTCGTGAGCCGCGAAGAAGCCTCGGTGAAGCAGGTGGTGGAAAAGGGGCAACGCGCTGACCCCGGAAAAAGAGAGCGGATTCTCTTGAGCGCTGAGGAGGTGTTTGCAGAACAGGGGTTTGCCAAGGCCAAGCTGGCCGACATCGCTGGCCTGGTTGGGATTGCCGAGAGTTCCATCTACGATTTTTTCGAGAGCAAAGAGGACCTGCTCCTGTCAATTACGGAAATGCGGTTGCAGAGTCATATGACACTCCTTCCGGAGACCTTTAATATCAAGACACCGCTCCGAAAACTTCGAAGGTTCATTCGATATCACTTTGATCTCTATATGCGGAACTGTGATTTTTTGAAAATTTTCGCCATGGAGAACCTGCTTAGCCACAAGTTTTATGCATCTAGGGCCTTCGACACGTTCAAGGGGTACATGAAAGTTTTCGAGGACATTATCGAAGAGGGCAAAGCTTCCGGCACCTTCCGCCAAGACGTGAACACTCGCTTGTTCAAGAACATGTTCCTCGGGGCTTTCATCCATATGGCTCTGCGCTGGATCATCTTTGATGAAAAGTCATTCGACAAAATGAGGGAGGTCAAGTGTCTCGTAGACCTCCTTTGTGCTTCTGCGACGCCTCAGGATTCCAGTGAGTGACCACAAAATTGAAAACTGTGGGGCTGGCGAATAAGCAAGATCGTTCCCGCAGGTTCCAGCGTGACAGGACGATGTTGGTCATAGTGATTTCAACGGCCTACCCCAAAGCCCAAACGATTTCAGCCTCTCGCAGTGAGAGCAAAATGTGAGCACTCGGGCAGTAGCCGAGAAGCTAAACTGAAAGCGAGGTGTACGCAAATGCAGACAGCCGGCCGTTACGGTTAAAGGCCACCGGTCCGCGTTACATGTCTTCAGATTCCCTTCATGGGAAGAAGGGCGGTACGTAGGTAAACGTCTTGGCAAATAGCCAGCAAAGAAACAATATCAACGGTATATGAAACATGCATTGGACGGCGGAGTAACCGACCATTTCCCGAGCCTTCATCTTGAGCAATCCAAGGAGAGGCAGCATCCAGAATGGGTTTATGAGGTTAGGCAGAGCCTCGGATGCGTTATAGATCTGTACGACCCATCCGAGGTGGACTTGATGAATATTTGCGGCCGATAAGACATAGGGCGCCTCGATGAGCCATTTGCCACCCGCCGACGGCACGAAAAGACCGAGTATCGCCGAATATGCCCCCACCAGGACTGGAAAAGAGTCCGGCGTGGATATGGAGACGAACAATTTGGCAAGCAGGTCGGAAATTCCCGATTTGGTGATCAGGACAAGTATCCCACCATAAAAAGGAAATTGGATCAAAACCCCGGCTGTAGCCGACACGGAAGCAACTACTGCTTTCAAAAAGGAGCGAATACGCCAGTGCAGAAGCATTGCCAACATAAGAAAGAAGAAATTAATGGTATTGAGATCCAAGGCTTTCATAGCGCCCTGGGTTACAATTAAGTTAATCAAAAAAGCAAATCCTATGGCACAGATAAGAACAGTTACGACAGGGCTGTACTCAAACCATTCACCAGGAGTTTTTCTCGGTTCCAGCTCGACGGTGATCGGCGTCAATTCAACGCCGTAATCCTCTGCGGTACGGGCTTCCTCCGCGCCGGGTGCCGTGAGATAAGCAATTAAAAGAGACACGATCAGGATAATTAGAGCGGTGGCCAGGCCCTGCCATGTGAAAATGGTCTCCGTGAGGGGAATGAAACCGCTTATTTTATAAAGATCCGCGGGAATAGAGCCTTTGGTGGCCATAAGCAGAGCCGCAGAGGACGAAAGCCCCAGCGTCCAAATCGAGCCGCCGCCCAAAAACGCAGCCGCGCCTATCGCCCTGTAATCTATTCCTTTTATTCTTCGGCATATCTCTGTCACGAGAAAGCCGCTGAAAATCAGACAAAAGCCCCAGTGGATCATCGAGCTTGCCATTGAAAGCAGTGCTACATAAGTGATGGCGCCACGGGGTGTTTTGGGAACACCTGCCAGCCACTCGACAACGCGGTAAACCGGAGGGGAGCTGGCAACTACGTAGCCGCCGATAATGATGAGGGCCATTTGCATTGTGAAAGGAATAATGCTCCAGAAACCGTTTCCGAACATAACAGCCAGATCTAACGGTTTATTTCCGATAAATAGGCCCACGAGGAATACGATGAAGATGGCTAAGATGGCAAATACAAGCGCGTCAGGGAACCATCTTTCGCACCAATCCGCAACTGCCATACCAAAACGCACCATCACTGGAGTTTCCGAGGTTTTTTCGTTCGCCATGATCGCATACCCCCTTATTTATTTTCAGAACCGTTCACTTGGCAAAGAAATCGATTACTTTGCATACTTGTCATCATCTCAGTCAGTTACAGGTACACTCGTTGCCAAGCGAGTATACCCGTAAGCGATTACCTTTGGCGGGACAGACTTCCAGTATCTAAGAAAGCGAAAAAAATACTCCGCGGAGAAAGAGACTTGAACAATTCTTCTATTAGACTCTCATCGGAGGGTTTGAGCGGTCTGATGTATATTGGCCTGCCGGTTTTGGTAAAGGCCGGTGCTTGGGCTTGTTTCGGGTATCTCTGTTGTGTCATATTCCAGTATCTCGAAATGTCAGGATCAGCGGCAGCACGATCCAAGCCATTGGTACCGGTGCGGAGGGCGGTTGACATGCATCAGTTTCGCTCCAGTCATCTTCGTGGCATTCCCGCCTGCTGAATGGACTGGACAACGATTCGTCATTTTCGATGGCTTCACGGCTCACACAATACTGCCCTAGCGACACCATCTGTTCTGCGGACTATGGTAAGCAATAATTGTGCCTTGCAATACCAGTTGGTGAAGATAGTCACCTTGTTGATATCATGGCACGATACCCGCTCTACCGAGCATTTCTTAGTCCTCTTCCGACGCTTCCATGTCAGATGTCTTTACAATGTGTATAATGCTTGTTTTACAGATCAAACTAGAGCTGGACTATATATCCTCGGCGGAAACGGCAATGTTGAAGTCAACAGTTAGAGCAGAGTTTAGGCGCTGTTGGGTTTGTGCTTGTTTCCGATACCCCTCTTTTGCCATGTTCCAGTATATCGAAGGGTCAAGAACAGCACAGGCGTAACAACAGGAATCTCCGCCACTGCAGAGGGCTAGTTGATCAGCGCAACCTTTGCCAGATCCGGGAAGGCAGACCGGACTCCTCACTTTTTGGTCGCCTGTTCGGAGACCATCTCGTACAATTCAATCTGAAGCGGCTCAGCGACCAATTCGCCTACTTTTGCACGGGGACCCGCAGCTTGCGGTTCTGTGCGGTGTTGATCTAGAGCCGCTCTATTGACCCAGTTTTCGTAGAAGACGAACCTGCCAGGTTTGGCGAGGTGTCTATGGAGATCATAAGTGATGCAGCCGGCCTCCTGCCGACTGATAGCCACAAGCTCCAGTAGAACCTCTTCCAGGTCTTTCTCTTTACCAGGTTTCGCTTGCGCGATCGCGACTACTGTCAGCATTCCAACCTCCTGATTTTATCTCACGTGCTTGCCGACGTTAAACAAGAATACTATCGGGTGACCAGAGGTGTAATCTTCTCCCAACGACGTTTTTTGAGCCTGTCAAGTCAGCAACCGCCGGATCAGTGAGGGGCCAGATACTTGTTGGGATATGAAAGTCAAGTCTCAGACAGCCAGTCAGTATGCCACCTTGTTCAACCCCTTTAAGCCGAGAATTTGTCTGGCTTCGTCGGAACTGGCCGGCTCCAGGCCCAGTTCCCGACCAATTCTCACTATTTTTTCCACCTGCTCGGCATTGCTCTTCGCTTTAACTCCCTTTTCCAGATAAAGGTTGTCCTCCAGGCCGACTCTGGCGTTCCCACCCATGATCAAGGAGAGGGTGCACATGTTAAACTGCTGTCTTCCTGCGGCACAAACCGACCAGGTGAAGTCACCTATGAGTTCTTTTGCCGTGTTGTACATGAACACTAGATTGCCGGGGGTGGGCTGG
>DATFYE010000131.1:0-16123 GCA_035315185.1 Syntrophorhabdales bacterium
CCTCATCATGATGGAAGATGCCATCAAGGACAAGGGGCAGGCCGAGGCGATGAAGGCCCTGGACATCGCTGAGGTGGTGGTACGGGGTTTGTAGGAGCGTTTGAAATTTGGTCGACGCTTTGCTAAACTATGCCGTCCAAAGAAAGACCTTGAGAGGTGATGCCCATGATGATCATGTCTCAGAGATCGTGCGCATGTAGGAAACATATGGCCGGACTTTCGATAGACTGTATTATCCCGGAGGAAGTCATCGCCACCGTGTACTGCCCTGAAGAGTCGAAGAACGTGAAGTTTGATGAAAAGACAATGGTCAGAGATAACGGCTGGATCATCGAGTACGACATGGATATAGCACGCTTCTATGGTGAACATGCCCAGAAGGACCCGACGCGAATCACGCCCGAATTCCTTTTTATGGAAGGCCTGGCATCGTGGACAGGCACAACGCCAACGGATCAGGTGGACCTGCCGAAAGAGAGAGACCGGATTATAAAGCTTCGTGACCAGGATCCCAAACGCTACATGGAAGAGTTCAGGAAGTGGGCAAATAACCGCGTTGAAAGGTTGAAGAAAGAAGGCTGGAAGAAGGCGCAGAAAGTCTAGCTTATCCTCCTTAAAGACCGTGGACAAACTATTTGTAAAAGGGGCCCGGGAGCACAACCTCAAGAACATTGACGTTGAGCTGCCGAGGAACAAAATCACCGTCATTACCGGACCGAGCGGCTCCGGAAAATCGTCCCTCGCCTTTGACACGATCTATGCCGAAGGACAGAGACGGTACGTGGAGTCTCTGTCGGCTTACGCCCGTCAGTTTCTTGAACTGATGGAAAAGCCGGACGTGGATTACATCGAGGGCTTATCGCCTGCCATCAGTATCGAGCAGAAGAGCATCAGCAAGAACCCGCGATCAACCGTCGGGACCGTGACTGAAATATATGATTACCTGAGACTGCTCTTCGCGCGAATCGGACACGTCTTCTGCTATGGCTGCGGCAAGGAGATAAAGAGCCAGCATGCCCCACAGATCGTGGATGCAATACTGGCGCTGGGCGCTGGTACCAAGCTGACCGTGCTTGCGCCGATAGTGCGCGGACGAAAAGGAGAATACAGAAAAGAGCTTGATGAACTGAGGCGGCAGGGTTTCACAAAAATCAAGCTCAACCGCAAGGTGGTCGATCTTTCCGAAGAGATCGTGCTCGATAAGAATAAGAAGCATGAGATAGATATCATCGTGGACAGGCTCGCTATCAGGGAAGGCATCGAGCGGCGCCTGGTTGAGGCTGTGGAACTCGCCCTCAACAAGGCGGGCGGTATCGTCAAAATAGAATTGGACAAGCAGACACTTGTTTTCAGTGAAAAGTTCGCGTGCCCGGACTGCGGCATCAGTTATCCGGAAATCGCACCGAGGATGTTTTCTTTTAATAATCCCTACGGTGCCTGCCCGACCTGTCTGGGCCTCGGCGTCAAAGAGTACTTCGATCCTGATCTCGTGGTGCCGAACAAGGAGCTCTCCCTGAGAGAAGGAGCAGTCGTGCCCTGGGGCGAAAAGAACCCGGTCGCCTTCATGCCCTTCCTCGAAGCATTCGTCAAACATTACAAGATCAATATACATAAACCGTTCAAGGATCTGCCCAAGCTGGTACAGGATGTGATCCTTCATGGCTCCAATGGGGATGAGATCGAGTTCCAGGTGGAACGGGGCCAGCGCGTCCATTTCGTAAAGAAGCCGTTTGAAGGAGTGATACCTGAGCTGCAGAGGGAAAGGGAAAACGCTGCGTTTTGGGAAAAGGAGAAATATGAGCGCTTCATAAATCTCATTCCCTGCCCCACATGCAAAGGTGCACGCCTGAAGAAGGAGATGCTCTGGGTGAAAGTGGGCGGCCTCAGCATCAATGAAGTCACGCAGATGACCATCGCCCAGGAATATCACTTCTTCGAGGAACTGGAACTGCCCGACAAGGAAAAGGAGATCGCGCGGAATATTCTCAAAGAGGTGAGCTCCCGGTTGAGATTTCTTATCGATGTGGGGCTCGATTACGTTACCCTGGAGAGGAACTCAGCAACACTATCAGCCGGGGAATCCCAGCGAATCAGGCTGGCCACGCAGATCGGCTCCGGGCTGACGGGCGTTCTCTATGTGCTTGACGAGCCGAGTATCGGCCTTCACCAGAGGGATAACGAGAGATTGCTCGCCACACTCAAACGATTGAGGGATCTTGATAACACGGTCATCGTCGTCGAGCATGATTATGACACGATCCTTCTTTCAGACTATGTGATCGACCTGGGTCCGGGCGCAGGGGAGAACGGTGGCAATCTCGTCTTTGCGGGGACACCGGCTGCGCTCAGCAAGGACAAGACCTCGCTCACCGGCCAATACCTGTCAAAGCGCCTCGAAATACTCACGCCCAAAAAAAGAAGGAAAGCCAAAGACTTTATCCGCATGCATGGCGTGCGGGCCCATAACCTGAAAAATATCGATGTGGATATTCCACTCGGGGTCTTAACCTGTATTACAGGCGTGTCAGGCTCCGGAAAGAGCTCGCTTGTCATCGACACCCTTTTTCCTCTATTGAAACAGAAACTCTATCGCTCTAAAGAACGGGCCGGGGAGATCGACACTATCGCCGGTTGGGAAGCAGTAGATCGCGTCATCGATATAGACCAGTCCCCCATCGGCCGCACGCCCAGGTCAAATCCGGCCACGTACACGGGACTTTTCACCTTCATCAGGGAACTGTTTGCAAAGCTTCCCGAAGCACGGATGCGTGGCTACAAGGAAGGTCGATTCAGCTTCAACGTGAAAGGCGGGAGATGCGAGACCTGCGAGGGCGAAGGATTCGTCAAGATCGAGATGCAGTTCCTGCCCGACGTGTACATCGTGTGCGATGCGTGTCGCGGAAAGCGTTATAACCGAGACACTCTGGAAGTGGAATACCGGGGAAAGAACATTGCTGATGTCCTCGGGATGACTGTAACACAGGCAATGGAGTTCTTTGATGCGGTGCCGCAGATCAGGAACAAGCTGAAGGTCCTTTACGAAGTGGGCCTCGGTTACATTCGCCTTGGACAGGCTGCAACAACGCTCTCCGGCGGTGAGGCACAGCGCATAAAACTATCGCGGGAGCTTTCCAAGAGAGACACCGGTCGTACCCTCTACATCCTGGATGAGCCCACGACCGGCCTTCACTTCGTTGACATCGATAAACTTCTATTCGTGCTGAACGAACTGATCGAGAGAGGCAACACGGTTGTCGTTATCGAGCACAACATGGACGTTATCAAGTGTGCCGATTACATCATAGACCTGGGCCCTGAAGGGGGAGACCGTGGCGGTCTTATCGTGACCAAGGGGGCACCGGAAGATGTCATGGCCGATCGCAAGAGCTATACCGGGGCTTTTCTTAAGCGATACTTGAACGGCGGACAAGCCTCATGAAGAGGGTTGTGGTGATCCCGGCGCGTTACGCTTCTACCAGACTTCCCGGCAAACCACTTGCGGAGATCGCAGGCAAACCGCTCATCCAGTGGGTCTATGAGCGCGCCAGCACATCAACGTTGAAAGATGAGGTCCTGATCGCGACCGATGATCCTCGCATAGAGGACACAGCTCTCTGTTTCGGGGCATCCGTCGTCGTCACCAGCCGCGACTGCCCTTCCGGCACCGATCGTGTCTATGAGGCCATCAAAGGAGTCGATGCTGACATCATTGTCAACGTTCAAGGGGATGAGCCCCTCATCAGAGGCGACATGATTGACTGTCTCTTTGCGGTATTTGAGAAAGAGACGCTTGATATGGCGACCCTCTGCGTTCCCATCAACGACAAAAGTGAATTAGAGAACCCGCACACCGTCAAGGTTGTGCTCGACCGCAATGGATTCGCTCTCTATTTTTCCAGGTCTCCAATTCCTTTTTTTCAAAAGCCGTCCGGGGTTCCCATCTACAAGCACCCTGGCGGGTACAAGCACATAGGCATCTACGGGTTTTCCCGTGCCTTCCTGGAGAGATTCGTGAGCCTGCCAAAAGGAAAGCTCGAGGAAACGGAATCCCTCGAACAGCTCCGCGCACTCGAAGCCGGTTACAAAATCAAAGTACTCATCGTCGACTACGACGGGATCAGCGTCGACACTCCTGAAGACCTCGAGCGGGCAAGATTAATGCTCACCGAAGGATAGAAAAAGACAGAAACAAAGCTTGAGGTCAAGGTTATAAGAAGGCTTCAGCAGGGTCTCGCTCTTCATGTCTCCATCTAATACCAATCTGCCTTCAAGTGTATACCTTCGTTGTCGCTGCGTCGCTCTCCTCGACGTACTGCTCAGTACGCCTGCGTCAGCTCCTCGCTGCCGCCTCGGTCTCCATCTTGAATGCAAATTGGTATAGGTGGCATCGTCCTCCTTCAATTCAACCCAGACTCAGGATTCTTTGAGCACACATAATTGTGTGCATGCATAATTGTCTTGACACTATGCTTGGCGCGGTGGTAACTAAAGGATTAGTTGGTTCACAACCGGACAGGCGAGTTGGAGCATAAGGCTTAGCCCAAGCAAGATTGAAGAAGAGAAAACAGGAAACCATGCTCGTTGCAGCAAGACTGTTCCGAGAGAAGTGTTTTCTCAATACCACCGTAGACGACATCGCCGCAAACGTAGGCATAAACAAGGTTACAATCTATTCTTTTTTCAAGAGCAGGGAGCGGTCGCCTGGGAAATCCTCACCGGCGCCCTTCGAGAGCATATTGAGGTTGTCCGAGCGATAATCTCGTCCGAACGGAACCAGGAGGGCGATAAGAGGCACCGTACGTAAAGACGGGGCAGGGACGACAAACGAAGGAGGTCCAAGGAATGAAAGTTCAGGGAAAGATCGCGCTCGAAGAACACGTGGCCTCGCCTGAGACAGCCGTGTACTCGGAGAAGCTTCACAAGGATAAGTGGCACGTGATGGGCCCCCGTATCCTGGACATCCATGGCCAATTGCTTGCGGAGATGGATGCAGCGGGGATCGGGATCTCGGTCCTTTCCTTGAATGCGCCTCTGATCCAGGCGATTCCGAACGTATCGCGGGCGATTGAGACCGCACGGCGAGGCAATGATTTTCTAGCCGAAGAGGTAGCCAAGAATCCTTCCCGTTTTCTGGCGTTCGCCGCCTTGCCCATGCAGGATCCTGATGCGGCGGCGGAAGAATTGACGCGCTGCGTCCGGCAGCTCGGCTTTGTGGGCGCCAAGGTTAACGGCTTCTCTCAGAAAGATCGGGAAGATTCGGCCGTCTATTATGACGTGCCCGAATTCAGGCCGTTCTGGCGAGTCGTAGAGAGCCTGGACGTTCCGTTTTATCTCCACCCGAGAGAGCCATTGCCCAGCCAGCAACTAAGCTATGTCGGACACCCTTGGCTTCTCGGTCCATCGTGGGCGTTCGGCGTGGAGACGGCAACCCACGCGCTCCGACTGATGGCGAGCGGCATCCTTGACGAATATCCAAAGCTCACGCTTATGCTGGGTCATCTCGGGGAAACTCTGCCGACCGCCGTCTGGCGCATCGACCATTGGTTCCGCTTGGCGCCCCGAGGACTTCCCGCAAAAAGAAAAATGTGCGAGTACCTGTGCGATAATTTTTATTTCACCACCGCTGGAAACTTTTGCTCCCATACCCTGACGGACACTATCACCGAAGTCGGAGTCGACCGAATTCTGTTCGCGGCGGATTACCCGTTCGAACGGATGACGGAAGCGGCTGAGTGGTTCGACAATATGGATGTGGTCAGCGAAGAGGACCGGCTAAAGATAGGCCGCACGAATGCGGAGAAGCTGCTCAAGCTGAGCACGAGCAAAGTCTAGATAAAGAGAAGTAGGGCAGCATTTCAAAGGACAGGGAACTAAGGTGTCGCTTTTTTGCCACGAGCAGAGCGAGCTCCAATGAAAAAAGGAATAAAGAGGAAAAACCTGACAATAAACGGGGAGAGATAGGGGGATTTATGGTGAAGAAGAAATGCTCATTGGTTTACGTGCTTCTCGGATGCATCGCTGCCGCGGGCATTTTCGCTGCGCCTTTGCCCGCACTGGCAGGTTATCCTGACCACACGATCACGCTCATTATCCCTAACGTGGCCGGCTCTGCCATGGATATTCCGGGAAGGATGGTGGCAGAGGAGATGGGGCAGATACTAGGCCAGAAGATCATACCTATCAACAAACCGGGAGCCGGTACGGTCATCGGCACAGAAGCTGCCATCCGCTCGAAAAAGGACGGATATACCCTTGTCTACGCCAGCGCTTCTGCATTTGTCTATGCCCCTGCCTTCAACCAGAGCGCCGTGCACTACGATCCTCTCAAGGATGCAGAGCCTCTGGGAATGCATATGTTCTTTCCCCAGACCATATCGGTCAGGGCGGATGCCCCGTGGAAAACTTTTCCTGAACTTGTCGCATACGCGAAGAAAAATCCGGGCAAGCTGAGGGTCAGCACTATGGGCGTAGGGTCGAATCCTCACTTCGTGCTTGAGATGCTGCAAGCCATCACCGGCACCCAGTTCACGCACGTCCCCTTTGAAGGAGGCGAATCGGTCATAACAGCGGTCCTGGGAGGACATGTGGAGGTGATCTGCGATGCCTTCGGTAAACTGAAGGGTCAGGTGGAGGCCGGCAGGCTGAGAATGCTTCTCATCACGAATAAGATGCCCGGTTACCCAAACATCCCGACGATAACAGAGCTGGGCTATAAAGGGAATCTTCCGGGCGCATGGTTTTGCCTCTATGCCCCTGCGGGAATTCCCGAAGAGGCGAGAAAGGTCCTTGTCCCTGCCATGGAGAAGGCCGTGAAAAATACAAAGGCGAAGGTGGAGCAGATGGGAAATCTCTGTGAATACAAGAGCCCGGCGGAGTCCAAGAAGTTGGTAGAGGATGAGTACAAGGCTGCTGTCGAGATCGCGGTGAAGCTGGGTCTCCGCAAGCAATAATAAAACCGAGGAGGGGAAAATGAAAAAGAATACGTTTCTGACAGTAATGTTTGCTGCGTGTCTTATCTTTGTTTTTGTCGCTCCTTCGCCGGCTCAGGTTATCAAGCTGACTCTGGCCGATCAAAATGCCGAAGTGGCCTGGGGGCCTACCCATGCACTGCGGCCATGGGCAAAGAAAGTGGAGGAGGCTACCAAGAACAGGGTGAAGATAGACATCTTCCCCGCTCAGACCCTGGCCAAAGGGCCGGACATTTGGAGTGCCGTAAGGACAGGCGTCGCTGATATGGGCTGGTGCTTTCATGGGTACTGGCCGGATATGACCCCGCTCTCCGATGTGATCACACTGCCGTCTTTACCAATAAAGAACGCGGAAAAGGGCAGCGAGGTACTCTGGAAGCTTTACGAAAAGTTTCCTTCAATCCGAAACGAATACAAAGATGTTCATGTAATCACGCTATGGTCCAGCTCTCCCTATTTCTTGATCACCACGAAGAAGCAGGTCAAGACGATTGAGGATATCAAGGGTATGAAGATCAGGGTGGTAGGGGGACCTCCTACGGATCAAATGAAGGCCCTCGGCGCAGTGCCGACTCTCATTCCTATGCCGGATACCTATCTGGCCCTGGACAAAGGGGTCATCGACGGCATGGGAGCGCCCTGGGAGGCTATCCTCGGTTTTAGACTCTATGAAATCGCAAAGTACTACACCATCATTCCCCTCTCTGCTGTCTATTTTTCCATGTCGATGAACAAGCAGAAGTGGGAGAGCCTTCCCAAAGACATTCAGGATGCCATCACGAGCGCAGGTGGACTGGACGCTGCGAAGTTCTGGGGGAAAAACTTCTTTGACACTGCCGAAGAAGGATTGCTGGAGCTCGCAAAGAAAGGGAACTACCAGATTAACAGGTATGTTGTTCCTCAGGAAGAAGCCGCGCGATGGGCAAAGATGGCCGGCGAGCCCATCTGGAAAGATTGGGTGAAGAAAATGGAGGGCAAGGGTCACCGCGAGGCCCAGCAGATCCTCAACACAACGCTCGATTTGCTGAAGTGACGACCTCTGGTTGTGGCCACTCTCTTCTCCCGGAGGAGCGAGTGGCCGCCCCATCTGCGGCATCAAGAGAGGTACTATGCAAAAGATAATCGCTTGTTGCGAACAGGTCATGATTTACGTTTCTGCATTCTCGACCCTCATCCTCATGCTGCTGACAACGGCTGATGCGGGTGGACGGTATCTCTTCAACCGGCCTATAACCGGAGCTTACGAGATTACCACCAACTATCTCATGGTCGCTGCGATTTTTCTGTCCCTGAGTTACGGCTACCGCCAGGGCTCTTACATCCGCGTCACACTCCTGGCAGGCCGCCTGAGGGGGAAGGTGAAACTTGTGGTGAATTACTTCGTCCAGCTCTTTTCACTGCTTTATGGCTTCATGCTCATCTACGCCACCTACAGGCAGGCGCTGCGCACGTTTGAAATGCACACGACCCTGAGCAGCGTTGATTTCATACCTCTCGGACCGGCCTATGTTATCGTTCCTGTGGGTCTCTTTTTCATGTCTCTGGCGATGCTGCTCGATTTGCCAAAGGTAGGAAAGGACAAATCTCCTCTGTTCACTGAGGATGAGTCGATTTCAGTAACCTGACTCGCACTGAGGCTAGAATAATGGTGTTCTTACCTTTTCTTATTATGGTCGTCGCCCTCCTCATAGGCATTCCCATTGCCTTTGCCTTGGCTGGCTCAGGAATCCTCGGCATATACATCATAACAGGCAACTGGAATACGGTGCTCGGCGTACTGGGGATGGTGCCTTTTACGACCGTTGCCGATTATAGCTTTACTACCATCCCCATGTTTATCCTCATGGCTTACTTTTCAGCATCGAGCGGACTTGCCACCGACCTATTTAAGGCGGGCGCCAACTGGCTGGCCCATATTCGGGGCGGCCTCGGGGCAGCTACTGTCTTCGCCTGCGGGCTCTTCGGCGCCATGAGCGGCGCGAGCACAGCCTCGGCCTCAGTCATGTCCACTATCGCTTACCCGGAAATGCGCCGCCACGGTTACTCTGAGGAGTTATCCGCAGGAACGGTAGGCATAGGGGCAACCCTTGACCTTCTCATCCCTCCGAGCATACCCATGGTGATTTACGGTATCGCGACGCAGACCTCGATTGCAAAGTTGCTCATAGCAGGGATAGTACCGGGTATCATCGCGGGCATCCTTCTATTCCTGACTGTCTTGGCGTGGGTACACATCAGGCCTCAGGACGCTCCTCAAACTTATGAGGTGACGTGGGACGAGCGGTGGAAGAGCGTCATCCGGATATGGCCGGCGCTCGTGCTGATCGCAATCATCATGGTGCTGCTCTACACGGGCATCGTTACTGCAACGGAGGTGGCTGCTGTGGGTACCTTCATGGCTGCCCTGATCGGAGTCGTGCTTGGGCGTCTCAACTGGACGGGCGCCGTCCAAGCCCTTAAGCTGACCCTGAAAACAAGCGCCATGATCTTTACGATCCTCATCGGTGCAAACATCTTTGGCGCTTACATGGCCATGAGCCGTGTGCCCCAGCATATTGTCTCCGTGGTGGCCGGTATGGAGCTGAACCGCTGGGTGGTAGTCATCGGCATCGCTGTCGCTTACTTCGTGATCAGCATGTTCATGGACGAAATCCCGCTCCTTCTTCTCACGTTGCAGTTGACCTTTCCGTTGATTGTGCGTCTTGGGTTCGATCCGATCTGGTTCGGGGTCTTGTCAATCATGCTCGTTTGCATGGGGCTCGTCTTCCCACCTGTGGGCGTGGTGGCCTTTGTCGTGAGCGCGACTGCGAAGGTGGACCTGATGAAGGTCTATACCGGGACAAGTATAATGATGATCGCCCTTGTGATTACGACGGTTCTGATCATGATATTTCCGCAATTAGTTCTCTGGCTTCCCCAAACTATGAGGTAAGATGATGGAAAAAGTTATCATTGCAAGTGCAGTAAGGACACCGATAGGCAGCTATCTCGGGGTGCTTTCCGATGTCCCTGCGTACAAGCTGGGCGCATTGGTTCTGACGGAAGCCGTGAGAAGGGCCAAGGTCGATCCGGCTTCAGTGGATGAAGTGATCATGGGACAATCGTATCAGAGCGGGGAGAATGTCAACATTGCACGCATGGCTTTGCTTGCCGCCGATTGGCCTGTGGAGGTCCCCGGCATCACGCTCGACCGCAGATGCTGCTCAGGGCTCGATGCCATCTGCTTCGGGGCCATGAAGATCATGAGCGGCTACGCTGAGATTGTCGTGGCAGGCGGAGTTGAAAGCATGAGCCGGGCAGAGCTTTACGTTCCCGGAGAGTACATCAAGAAAGGTCTCGGGGGCAAGACGGACCCAAAATTCGGATTCATGCCCAAGGGGCACGGAGCGCTTCCCATGTGGGGCATCCCTTTCTTCGACCGGATCCAGCGTGCCAGGGTCATGTCCCAGCCCATCGAGCGGTTCGGCGAGCTTAATTCGATGATGTCCTGGGCCGAGATTGCGGCCAAACAGGAAAATATTACTCGGGAAGCGGCCGATCGATGGGCTCTTCGCAGCCAGCAGAGGGCAATAGCCGCTATAGAATCGGGAAGGTTCAAGGAGGAGATTGTCCCGGTTGTTGTTCCATCGGGTAAAGGTGGGGCCAAAGGTGATCCGCTTGTCATCGACGTGGACGAGCCTCCCCGGCCCGATACGTCTCTGGAGAAGCTTGCCAGATTGCCCGTCGTTTACGAGAACGGCGTCTGCACTGCAGGGAACTCATCCACTGAGAATGACGGTGCAGCAGCCCTGATCCTGATGACTGCGACCAGGGCCTCAAGCTTGGGGATCGAGCCTCTGGGCGAGTTGGTTTCCTTTGGAGTCGCCGGTGCTGACCCGACGCTCACCTATCCAGCCGTTCCGATAGCTGTGAAAAAGGCGTTGGACAAAGCCGGTCTCTTTATGGATGACATGGACTTGATCGAAATACAGGAAGCCTTCGCCGTGCAGTTGCTTGCTGATGCAAAGCTGCTTGGATTGAGTGCAGAGGACTGCGACAGGAAACTGAACGTGAATGGTTCAGGTGTATCTCTGGGCCACCCCATCGCAGCAACAGGGGCCATGCGCATGGTTACGCTGCTCCACGAGATGAAAAGACGCAATGCCAGGTACGGCCTTGAGACCATCTGCGGTGGAGGAGGCTTAGGCATCGCCGCGGTGGTGTCGCGCAAACCCTAATGCTGGCGGCTCCGACGAAAAAGAAATAGAAATAGAAAAAATTGACATACCCGCAACAGAGAAAGGAGGAATAGCAATGCCACTCAAATTCTTTGATTTGTCGCAACCCTTCGGGGCGCACACGCCTTTGTGGCCGTGGCCGACCATGACGGACGTGTCGATCCACCGGGTATCCTTCCCGGAGCGGGACAGGTTCCCGGGGGGTGTGAACAAGCTGACCACCGTCATTACTACGAAGTTTCACGCATCCACGCACATGGACGCGCCTTCTCACGTGCTTGAGGGCGGAACGAACATCGACCAGATCCCCCTCGAGAGATGTTACGGCACGGGTGTTATCGTGGACATGAGGCACAAAGGCAAGTGGGACATCATTACGGCTGACGATCTCGACAAGGCAAAGCCAAAAATAGAAGAGGGCGATTTCGTTGTGGTGAACACGGGATGGCACAAATACTTCAAGACGAAATCATACACCTTCTTTAATTACTTCCCGGGCTTTTACAAGGATGCCGGCGATTGGTTCGTCGACAAGAAGGTGAAGGCTGTGGCCATTGACGGAGGCGCCATGGACAGTCCGCTTGCCCATCGACCGCTCGATAAGTACGCCCCCTGGCTGTATCAGGAGTACATGGAGGAGACCGGCAAGGATGCCAACGAGGAATTCCCGATTTATGAGCCGTGTCACCTCGCCTTGGCCCGGGCCGGCATACCGGGGATCGAGATTGCCGGAGGACAGATCGATGAAGTGACCGGCATACGCTGCACGCTCGCATGCTTCCCGATCCGCTACGAGGACGGAGAGGCCTCCATCGTTCGGTTGGTTGCCATCGTGGAGAAGTAAAAACGAGTTGTCCTTTTCAAGGGGATGGAGCATGGGGATTCACGAGATCAAGAAGGTTGCGGTCATTGGTGCCGGGACCATGGGGCCCGGCATAGCCCAGGTGTTCGCTGTGGCGGGTTACGACGTACACCTCTGCGACATAAGTGAAAAGGCCATCGAGAGGGCGCGGTTGGTCGTCAGAGGGAACCTCGAGACTCTTGCGGAAAACGATGTGATAAGTGTTTCCGCCATTGATACTGCACAAGCATGTATATCCTTCACAACATCGCTTGAGGAAGCGGCCTCGGATGCCGACCTCGTGGCGGAATGCATCGTGGAAGATCGCAATGCAAAAAGAGACCTGTTCCGCCTTCTGGACGGGATGTGTCCGCGCGACGCGCTGATAGCGAGCAATACCTCGTATCTGAATGTATTTGAGCTCACCGTTGAGTCCCGCCTCGCGAATACACTGATCGCTCACTGGTTCGCGCCTCCCCACATTCTACCCCTGGTCGAAGTAGTCCGGGGACCCAAGACCTCAGATGCTGCGGTGCAGTCGGTGCTGGATCTGCTGAGAAAAGCGGACAAGGTGCCGATCGTCATGGACAAATTCGTCCCCGGCTTTGCAATAAATCGTCTGCAGCGCATCCTTGGCCGGGAAATCTTCTTCCTCCTGGATAACGGCTACATTACGGCCGATCAGTTGGACCTGGCCGTCAAGGCGAGCATCGCACCTCGCATGATGCTCCTGGGATTAGTGCAGCGGTACGATTTCACGGGTTTGGATCTGAGTGCGAAGAACCTGGAAAATCAGGAGTTCGCGGAGGCCCCTGTGGACAACAGGCCGGGGAGCCTCTTCCGCCTGGTGGAAAAGGGCCACCTTGGTGTCAAGTCCGGAAAAGGTTTCTACGACTACACCGACAAGCCCTCTATAGAGACGCTAAAGGAAAGGGACCGCTTGCTTTTGAGAATTCTGAAGAACATCGATTTCTGTCTCCGGCAAACCATCGGGAAGTTCAAGGGGGTTGAAGATGATTAAGCTACCTGACAACAAAGTGATCATCACGGTAGCCCAGACAGGGGCAATCACAACGAGAAGCATGACCCCGCATCTGCCCGAGCAGCCCGATGAGATCATTGCCTCCTCCTATGACTGTTACAACGAAGGCGCAGCTATTGTGCATATCCACGCCCGTGACAAGAACGGAGAAAATACATCCGATCCGGTTATCTTCGGGAGGATAAAGCAAGGCATCCGTGAGAAATGTAATCTCATCATTCAGTTCAGCACCGGAGGCGGGCCGAGCCTGACCCAGGAGCAGCGGATCGAATGTTTGAAAGCATCGCCTGAGATGGCTTCTCTCAACATGGGGACTATGATGAGGGTTTCTGGAAAGTATAAGGGGGTGCCGTGGTCCAACATGCCCGATGAAATCGAATGGTACGTCGGCCGGATGAGGGAACTCGGGGTCAAGCCGGAAATGGAAGTGTACGATCTGGCTATGTTCAAGGACGTGAATGCGGTGATCAAAAAGGGGCTTGTGGAAAAGCCCTATTGCATCAACATCGTCCTGGGTATGGCATACCAGGGCACGTGCGAGGCAACGCCGAAGATCCTTACGACTCTCATCGATTTTCTTCCGGACGACGCGATCTTCAATTGCACGGCGGTCGGCACCGCTCAGCTTCGGCTCACGACGATGGCGATGATTCTCGGCGGCTGCGTTAGGGTCGGCCTCGAGGACAACATCTATTACCGTAAAGGCGAACTGGCCACAAATGCGCAATTGGTGGCCAGGACGGTCCGTATCGCCCGGGAGCTGGGGAAGGAACCGGCGACACCAGACGAGGCGAGGAAGATTCTCGGGCTTAGCCTGGTTAAGTAGCTCACGGCGCATGGCCTGGTGAAAGCCGTTGTACCGGCTGTCAGCCGTGAGCGCGAATGAATGCGAAACAGGGAGGAGACAGAACGATGAAAGATCTATTCAGGCTCGATGGAAAAATCGCAATCGTGACTGGTGGCGCCGGCGGCATCGGGGAAGCCCTTTCGCTGGGTCTCAGCGAATATGGGGCAACGGTGGTTTTGACGAGCCGCAACCAGGAAGCATTGGATAAGGCAGCCCGGAGTATCCAATCAAAGACAGGCGGGAGAGCCTTGGCGATTCAATCGGACGTGACGGATGAGGCCAGCATTATCCGTCTCACTAACACCGTTGTTTCTGAATTGGGCACCATCGACATTCTGGTCAATGCGATGGGATTGAACATCAAGAGAGACGCTTTTGAGTATCCTGTGCAGGACTGGGACAAGATCTTTGAGGTAAACGTCAAAGGCACGATGATTGCCTGCAAGCAGGTTGGCAGGATCATGAAAGAAAAGAAACAAGGCAAAATAGTCAATATGTCGTCCGTGAGGGGCATCCGCGGCTTCACGGGTGGGAACGCAGCGTATTGCGCGACAAAGGGCGCTGTTGAACTGATCACGAAGGCTCTTGCCCTCGAGTGGGCTCCCTATAACATTCACGTGAACGCTCTTGGTCCCTCGCTGGTCATCACTCCGGGAACCATCCACATTCAGCAGAACCCGGAACTCGCGCAGAAGTATAAGGCAGCAATCCCTCTCGGCCGTCTCGGCATGCCCGAGGATGTGGTGGGCGCCTGCGTGTTCCTTGCGTCTGCGGCCTCTGATTTTATAACGGGTCAAACTATTTATATCGACGGCGGCCTCACCGCGGGATAACCCTGGATAGAACGGGCGCAGGCTTTCTCACGCTGCCTTCTTGGAATCTTCATTTTCCCTTGCCTTTTCTCGATGCGCGGTCATACTCGGCAATTGTGACGGGCGATCCGAAAAAAAGTTGGCGCGTAGGCCATAAACTGCGGTCACCATATTGACCCTTGGCCGCACAATCGAGTAGACTCCACGTTGATGCGTCGTTATCTTGTCTTCGTTACCGCTTCGCTGGGGCTGCTCATGTATACCATTGATGGTACTGCAGTGGCGGTTGCCTTCCCCAGCTTTATACGGGACCTGCACACCGATGTGCTGTGGGCAGGTTTGACCATGTCCATGTTTTCTGTGGGCGTCTGCATGGCCATGCCTCTTGCGGGGAATTTGAGCGACAGCTTTGGCCGAAAACGAGTGTTTCTCGTTTCTCTTGTTTTTTTTACCGGCAGCTCACTGGCCTGTGGTCTCGCACCCAACATCTATGCGCTGATTGCATTCAGGCTCTTGCAGGGTATTGGAGGAGCAAGCTTCCTTCCCACCGCGTCAGGGATGGCGAGCGACCATTTTCCCGAAAGCCGGCAGACGGTCATAGGACTTTTCAGCAGTGTCTTCAATGTGGGAAGCATCATCGGACCAAACCTGGGCGGATGGATCGTGAGTCGGTATTCGTGGCGCTACATCTTCTACATCAACGTGCCTATCGGCATAGGATTGATGGTGTTGACGATGATCCTCCTTAAGGATGCAAAGATTCTTTCCCGCCGCCATGTGGATGTTGCGGGTGCCGTGGTGATGAGTGGAGCTATACTCTTTCTCATGTTCGGGCTGAACCTCATCGGTGAAAATTTTTCCACCCCTTCTCTTCTCTGTGCCGCGGTTCTCATACTCCTCAGCCTCGTCTTCGCCGGCCTCTTCCTGCGTCATGAAAAGAAAGCACCGAACCCGATTCTCGATCTTACCCTCCTACAATCAAGACCCTTCGTAGCCGCAAACCTCATGAACCTCGCCACGGGCGCCGGCATGCTCGGGCTTTTTGCGTTCATACCTCTCTATGCCACATCCGTGCATAAGCTCTCCACGTTGATGAGCGGTGTCATACTGACACCACGATCGCTCGGGACCATTGCGGCGTCGACGATCACGAGTTTTCTGCTCAGGCGTTGGGGTTACCGCTGGCCCATGGTGTGGGGACTAAGCATCGTCTCCGGCGCAATGATCCTCCTGACCCCGGGGCTCCCACTTGGGGGGCTTCGCCTTGATAACGCAGGAATGCTATCGCTCGTGGTCCTGATTTCCGGCATCGGTTCGGGTATAGCGACTCCCGCGGTAAACAACGCCTGTATCGAGTTGATGCCCGAAAAAGTCGCCACCATCGTGGGACTCAGAG
>DATFYE010000132.1:0-11742 GCA_035315185.1 Syntrophorhabdales bacterium
TTTCGCCCTCTCCACCGGGCCGCCTATTTCACGACCACCTTCTCGTATTTATTCACAACCTTTTCATTAAGCGTGACGCCCAACCCCGGTGCGTCCGGTACGTCAAAGTAGCTGTTCTTGGGCTGAAGGTCTTGCTCGACGAGCGCAACCATGCCTTCTTGCGTGGCCGCTACCACGTGTTCGTGGATGATAAAATTCGGGATAACGGCTTCCAGGTGCAGTGCTGCTGCAGTCGATACCGGCCCGCCGCAGACATGTGCTTGAATCTGGACGTCGTAGATGTTGGCGTAGTCCGCAATTTTCTTCGTTTCGCTGATGCCGCCTGCAAGACAGAGGTCAGGCTGGGCGACGGCAATGATCTGGTCCTCAAGGAAGGGGCGGAAACCCCATCTTGTGTATAGTCTTTCACCGGTGGCAAGCGGGATTTTGACGTTCTCGGCAACCTTTTTCATGACCTTGGGGTTGAGGGGCGGTGTGGCTTCCTCGTAATACATGAGGTTAAACTCTTCGAGCGCCCGCCCGACCTGGATGGCGGTGGTACCCGTCAACAGGGCATGGGTCTCAAGGATGATATCAACGGCAGGCCCCACAGCCTCCCGGATCGCCTTGATGCGGTTGTAGATAAGTTTGACCTTCTCATAGGGAAGAATCTTGAGAGTATCATAGCCGCGCAAGCCTTTTTCGTCGAACATGAGCGGGTTGACCTTTACGGCGTTATACCCCTGCGCCACGGCCTTCCTCGCCTCTTCGGCGTATTCCTCCGGTGTTTTCGCCGGGACCGGATTCACGGGGTCCCAGCCGAACTGCAGCTGCGAGGCATAGGTGCGGAGCTTCTCATTGGTCTTGCCGCCCAGGAGTTGATAGACGGGCTGTTTCAGGGCCTTTCCCTTGATATCCCAGCAGGCGATATCCACGGCGCTCAGCCCGCCATAGATGACCGGGCCTCCGCCCAGTGCCCAGAACGTCTTCCGGAAGAGGGTCTCCCAGACTCCTTCGATTTTCATAGGGTCTGCGCCGATCAGAAAAGCCTGGGCGATATTCCTGACGTAGCCGACGCCAGCGTCTGCACCTACGCCGAAAGCAAGTCCCACCTCGCCCAGGCCGCTTATCCCCTCATCCGTGTTGATCCGTATGATGACAGGGCTTAACCGATTCACGGCGCTGGTCCAGTCAGCTTTGATGCGAAAGATCTCGATACTGGTAATCTTCATGCTCCAGCTCCTTCCTTATATTTCAATTTCACCTCAAAAATATCTTTCCCCGGCCCACTCATTCAGGCGGGGTTAAAGGTTATTGGCTCAGACGATCCTTGGCCTTCCGGTAGTAGGAAAAACAGGAGGAGATCAGAAGAAGGACCGACAGGACCATGGCCGTGCCGCAGATCGGCCGGGTTAAGAAGATGGACAAATGGCCGCTTGAAATGATTATGGATTGGCGAAAATTGGTCTCAAGCATGGGCCCAAGAATGAAGGCAAGCACCAGGGGGGCTTCTTCATACTCATACTTCCGAAGAATATAGCCGACCACGCCAAAAATGATCATGATGAGAACTTCAACTGCGTTGTTGTTGAGGCTATAGGCGCCGATCAGGCAGAAAAGCAGAATCAACGGCATCAGGATGCGGTAGGGGACCTTGAGCACCTGCACCCACAGGCCGATCAGAGGCAGGTTGAGAACCAGGAGCATGATGTTTCCAATATACATGCTCGCGATAGTCCCCCAGAAGATTTCCCGATGCGTGGTAATGAAGGTTGGACCAGGGACCACCCCGTGAATCATCAAGGCGCCCAGGAGAACGGCCATGATGACGTTGGAGGGAATGCCCATGGCCATGAGGGGGACAAAGGCGCCTCCGGCTCCAGCGTTGTTGGCCGTCTCAGGGCCGGCGACCCCTTCAATGGCCCCTTTTCCGAACTCTTCCGGATGCTTTGATACCTTCTTCTCGACCGCGTAAGAAAGAAACGAAGCGATCAAGGCGCCTCCGCCGGGAAGTATTCCGAGGAAAAAGCCAAGGACAGAACCACGGCCGATTGCGCCCAGGGATCTTTTCCAGTCGGTCACCGTGGGCCAGAGATGGGTGATTTTCGTCGTTAACAGCACTCGATCCTGTCTGGTTCTCTCTTCGATGTTTGTGAGGACCTCGGCGATCCCGAAAAGCCCCATGGCCAGGGGTACCATCCCAATGCCGTCCTGAAGTGTATCCGATCCGTAGGTGAAACGCTGTGCGCCGGCGACCATGTCCACGCCGACGGTGCTCAAAATCATCCCAAACAGGATCATGGCAATGGCCTTGAGCACTGATCCCTGGGCCAGGTAAATGATCAGGGTCATGCCCAGGAACACGATGCAAAAATACTCCGGCGGACCAAAGGCCAAGGCGACCTTGGCCAGGGGAAAAACCAGCAGCATGAGGGCGACGATACTGAATGTGCCGCCAATGAACGACCCGATAGCGGCGACACCGAGGGCCGGACCCGCCCTGCCTTGTTTCGCCATCTGATATCCATCGAGACAGGTGACCACGGAGGCGGCTTCACCGGGAATGTTGACGAGGATGGAGGTGGTCGAACCGCCGTACATGGCTCCGTAGTATATCCCTGCCAGCATGACGATGGCCGAGACGGGGCTCATACCAAAGGTCGTTGGGAGCAGAATGGACATGGCCCCGACCGGGCCAATACCGGGGAGGACCCCTACCAGGGTGCCTATAAAGCAGCCCAGGAAACAGTAAAGGAAATTGCCAGGCTGTAAAACGACCTGGAAACCCGACCAGATGCCGCTAACATAATCCATGCTTAATATAACCCAAATACCATAAGGATCCCGGGAGGGAACCTCACCCCCAGATACGTGAACCCGAAATAGGTAATGAGGAGGGTAAGAACGGAGGCGATTACGGCGGACGTCCTCTTGGCTCCGGCGCAGAGGAACAGGATGACCAATAAGAACAACGTCGCTACAATGTAGCCCACTTTTTCGATTACCAGCGAATAAACGACCAAGGCTGCCACCACGAGGGCGATCCTGGGATAATCGATCGCCTTCGGACGTTTCTCCACCTTTTCTTCCTCTTGTGATCTCTTAAGAAACATGCGAAGAATCATACCGACAGCAAGCAGAACCAGGCCTATGCCAAGATAGTAAGGCATGAGGCCCGGGCCGGGTTGATAGAGTGTTCCCACTCCTATGCCACGAGATGCCCATGAGACATACAGTCCCAATGACAAGAAGAAAAGGATGGGGGGCAATTCTCTGGCTCTCATGGCTTGGCCACGCCTATTTCCTTGATGAACTTCTTGTAGAAGTCTATCTGTTTCATAGCCCAGGCGGTAACCTGGCCATGATCCATATACGCGTTCTGCAAAGCGAATTGCTCCATGACCTTGATGGTGCCCGGGTCTTGTAAGGACGCCTTGAAGGTGGTATCCAGAAGTTTGACGATCTCCTGGGGCATACCCGCGGGGCCGACCATCATCACCGGGGCAGTCGTTGAGTCATACCCTAACTCGCCCGTGCAAGGGACATTGGGGAAACGCTTCCACCTTTTTTCACCGGCTATGGCCAGAAGCCTCAGGGTGCCGGCGTCAACATGGGGAATCCATTCCGATCCCTGCATGATGGCCTGAATGTGGCCGCCCAGCAGGGCGTTGACAACCAGTTGACCCCCTGCGAAGGGCACCATTTCCCATTGAATGCCCTCCTTTTTACCGATGATGATCATGTTAAAACCAAGGGAGCCGCGTGGGCTGGCCGTGCCGTATTTGATTTTGCCCGGATTGGCACGGGCATATGCGACCAGATCTTTCAGGGTCTTCCACGGCGAATCGGCTTTGACCGCGATGCCCAGTGGACTATCCACGGTCCTGCTGATATAGGTGAAATCCTTGGCCGCGTCAAAGTTCATGTCCTGCTGGGGAGGCAAGCTAAAGAGAGAACTCGTGCCGACAGCCACATTGTAACCGTCAGGAGCTGTGGCTTTCACCAAGGACAGGACGAGGGTCCCCGAGCCGCCCGGCTTGTTGACGGGGACAACCGGTTGGCGGAGGGCCTTGGAGGAATAGTCACACATGGGACGGGAAACCGCGTCAAACCAGCCCCCAGGGGGATATGGGATCATAAAGTTAATGGGCCTCGACGGGAATTTTGACTGAGCCGATGCTTGCGTGCCGCTGAGTACCGGCATGACTGCAGCGCAAAGCGCCACCAGGACCACTGTCCCAATCTTGAGCTTGTTCATGGACGCCTCCTTGGCTTTGCAGAATTTACGAAATGACCAGAGAGATTTTTTTGCGTTGAAGTAAATTGAAAATACAATACAACAAGCTGAACGCTTTCTCAAGGGAAACGGGCTCTGGTGATTCGACAGCCTTTATACATCTGCCCACTCGACTATTTCTGCGTGAGGTACGAAGAATTCCCCCGTTAGTCAACTCTGACGGAAGAGCTTGGCTGCGTGCTGCTGGAAGCTTCTGCGAAACTGGAAAACTAAAGGGCGTCCCGGAAAATAAGCCGCAACACCGGCACTTGTGACATCCGCGATTTCCTTCAAGGCGTGCGCCGCAAGAGCAGCAGCCATCGGACTGCGACAAGTGTTGCCGCCACAAACAAAGACAATCTTTAACCCCATAGCCCGCATGCGGGACAGATGTCCTCTACCCGACGTTTCGTCTGGACAATGAGTACTGCTAAAGAGAGTAGCCCATTAGCTAATCTATATTGAAATTTGTAATAGAAGATGTCATCATCCATGACACTAATTTTATCCCACTCACAGATACTTTTGGTTTAAAGGCTGATTCACTCTTGATATGTCTATCGTGTCTTTTTCGTATCAAACAGAAAACGTCGACCTAGCGTAAAGCCTTTTGAAATTGGAGACTCTTTAAGAGTTGTGTAAGAATCGGGTTGTGATCGCTAGGAGAATAGAGGACCAACATAAAAGAGCTACTAACCAGCACAGAATAGTCAATGTGGTAGCCACCTAGCACCCCATTCTCACCCCCATATGCCGCGATCCGGTGAAGTGACTAGATGATTCAGGTTGTACCTCTGCCCTAATGCTCCTTGATAAACCTAACATAATCTCTGTCTTTGAAATATTCCTCCAAAATGGCCTTTATGTACGTATATAGCAAATTGTTCAGCTTATGTAGATAATAATCTTCGATATCTAGGCTGTATTCGGATGCAGATGATTTTTTCTGAATGATTTTTTTTAAAGACTTGAAATCGCCATGCGCAATCTTTGAACGCACATCGTATATATGTTTTAGGCTTTCGCGGATTTCATTAATATTTCTATTTTTGTTGTTTTGATACACTACTAGAGCTGTCTTCAATTGAAATTGTTTGTTAATCGAGTCCTCAATGTTAAACCTGCTATAATCTGGGCTGTAAGTAAGTAAAAGTTCGATCACGCTTACTAAGAGCAGTAGCCTTCCTTTTCCGGTCAATTCCGACGCAACAGAAGTATAAATCAGGTTTGCTAAATACTCGAACAATTCGCAATTATCATTATTCAGTTCAGTTTCAATATTATTAAAGACACTCAATAAAGTTTGGATATCCTCATGGAACCATGGTAACGGCTGCACTCCTTCTATTGCCTGCCCCGGAACGGTCGCGAAACAATAAGCACCTACTATCGAAGCTAAATCCTCATTTCCTATGTACGGAGACCTACACGAAAGAAAGCTTTCATAGTCCCAATATTCATAACGGCACATAAGAAGTGCCGCTAAATGAGCGAAGTCATAAAGTCTTTCCACAAGAAAAACTTCTGGATTGGTACATCCAACGTATGCGTTCTCTATTTCAGATGCCTTCTCTTTAAGAGCACTAAGCCGTTTGAACTCTTTAAGTTTATTTTTATCAATTCTTACTAAAACCCACATCCTCGCAAGAGTGTTAAGCGGATCGTTGTCTCGATATTTATCAATAAACTTGTTGATATATGAGTTATCTTGAGGCAAATGATTAAAAACTTGCTCAATAAAATTGTTTAGGGTAGCATGGTGGCCTCCTTTGGTCTCAAACCCGTATCTCCAGAGCAAGGATTTGCCTCTATCAGGAATAGCTTTTTGTAGCATTCGTTCAATATCACTAATATCCTTGGGTGTCCTTGCGTTATCGAAATAATATCCATACTTGCCAAGAAAGGTTGTTTTTTCGGAGATGGGGTAAAGATATTGCGTAAAAATAAGTTTCATATTTTGGCTCCAACAAATAACATACGAAGCTCGTATTTTCCGAAATCATATGCTCTGTCTGCTGAAAAGGCAAGCAGTTAAGGAATAGTGATCGACGACCTATGGAATTATTGAAAGTCATTCTATCCTTTTTATGATCCGGACGGGATAGGGGACAGGCATGAAATTATGCTTTTCCCGAATCGCCTTGCAGGGAAGAGGGACGCCCATGAAATTATGAGATTCTTTTTTCATTTGGGCGGCGAGGAAAAGGTTCCAGATGCGCGAAGCTCCGAGCCGTGGCGGACGCAGGCGTACCTTGCGGTACGTCGAGGACAGACGCGGCGATGGGCGACAAAGCAGATGGTCCTTTAACTCGCCGCCCCTACTCGACCGTGACTGACTTCGCCAAATTCCTCGGCTGGTCCACATCCGTGCCCAGCAGATTCGCTATGTGGTAGGCGAACAACTGGAGGGGCACGATCGACATGATAGGCTGCAGGGCATAGGGCGCGGCCGGCACGCGAAAGACAACAGAGGCCTTGGGGGCTATCTCGTGCGCGTCCGTGTCCGTGAAGAGTAGAATATTTCCCCGGCGGGCGACAACCTCTTCTATATTGCTGCAGGTTTTCTTGTAGGTCTGGTCATCAGGCGAAACAACGACCACCGGCATATTCTCATCGATCAGGGCGATGGGCCCATGCTTCATTTCGCCCGCTGCATAAGCTTCAGCATGAATGTAGGAAATCTCTTTCAGCTTCAGAGCGCCTTCGAGAGCCACCGGAAAATTGATACCCCGACCCAAATAGAGAAAGTTTTTGAAGCCCATGTACTTGCGGCCAAGCTCTTCAATTCCTTCCGCGCCTTCAAGGAGAAGCTGGAGCTTGTGCGGTATTCTCTTTATGTCCGTGATCCTCGCACGCACCACCCCATTATCCATGAGCCCAAGCTTTCTGCCCATGTGGAGCATAAGAAGATAAAGCGCTGACACCTGCGTGGTGAAGGCCTTGGTCGATGCGACGCCGATCTCCGGACCCGCATGGGTAAATATCACACCGTCCGCATCCCGGGCCAGCGTGCTTCCGAGCACGTTGCACACAGAGAGGACGTAGGCACCCCTCCGCTTACCCTCCTTCATCGCAGCAATGGTATCGGCCGTCTCGCCCGACTGTGAAACGAGAATGAGCATCTCATCGCGCCCCATGATGGGGTCACGGTACCTGAACTCCGAGGCGATGTCCACTTCCACGGGGATGCGCAGGTTTGCCTCCAACATCTGCTTTCCGATGAGGCATGCATGGTAGGAGGTGCCGCAGGCGACCATCCAGATGCGCTTGACGCGCTTGAGGTTCGGAAGCTTCAGCTCTTCGAATTCTACCTCTCCCTGCTCCTCTTTTATTCTTCCGATCAGGGTGTCCGAGATGGCCATCGGCTGTTCGAAGATCTCCTTCAGCATGAAATGCTTGTAGCCGCCTTTTTCCGCCATGGCTCCGGACCAATGGATCATGTGAATCTTCCTATCGACCTCTTTCCCTTCCACGTTCATGAGGCGCAGGGACCCATCCTGCATGACGGCGATGTCATTGTCCTCGAGGAATATGAACCTGTTCGTCCTTCCGATGAGTGCGGGCGCGTCGCTGGCAATGAAGAACTCCCCGTCACCCACGCCAAGCACGAGGGGGCTCTCTTTCTTGGCAGCGATCAGCATCTTCTCTTTTTCATGCATGATACCGAGCGCGTAGGAACCGGCTATATCAGCAAGAGATAAGCGAACCGCTTCCACGAAATCAGCGCCCTTATTAAGGCGGTTTGCTATGAGATGCGGGACGACCTCCGTGTCTGTGTCGGAAAGGAACTTGTGACCGTCTTTGCGCAGCCCATCCTTCAGTTCTATGTAATTCTCCACGATGCCGTTGTGCACAACCACGACATCGCCTGCGCGGTGCGGGTGGGCATTCCTCTCGGACGGGGTGCCGTGCGTTGCCCACCGCGTGTGGGCAAGCCCCATGCTGCCTTCGAAACCCGACGCGCAGATCTCGCGCAGTTCATCCACCTTGCCCTTCTTGCGCGCAACTTCGATCTTCCCATTGCGCCATATCGCTATACCCGCGGAATCGTAGCCTCTGTATTCGAGCTTCTTCAGGGCGTCTATGAGGATCGGGTATGCCCGTGCATCTCCCAGATAGCCGACTATCCCGCACATTATTTTTTCCTCCTTGCGTATCCCTCTATATGCTTCTGCTTTACCCGGGTCACCGCAAGCGCGCCTTCGGGGACGTCACGCGTGATGGTTGATCCCGCGCCGATGGTCGCATCCTTGCCAATCTTTACGGGTGCGACGAGCTCCGTGTTGCTGCCCACAAAGACGCCATCTTCAATCGTGGTTTTATATTTTTTTCTGCCGTCATAATTACAAGTGATTGTGCCTGCCCCTATGTTAACCTCTTTACCGATATCCGCATCGCCGATGTACGACAGGTGGTTTGCCTTGGTATTCTCCATGATAACGGAATTTTTCACCTCGACGAAGTTGCCTATCTTGACATTCTCTTTGAGCCTGGTCGCCGGCCTGATGCGGGAGAAAGGCCCGATCTTGACGTGAGCTTCGGCAGTCAGTCCGTCGAGTGAGCAGAAAGGTTCGACCGTGACGCCATCCCCGATGACCGAGTCGTTGATAACCACGTGAGGACCGATCGTTGCCCCTTCACCGATCACGGTTTTGCCACGCAGAAAGCAGGATGGAAAGATCACCGTGTCAGGGCCGATCTTTACATCTGACTCTATGTAAATGTCTTCGCCGAGCAGGGTCACACCTTGATCCATATGGTATCCAAGGATTCTTTCCCGCATGATCTGATTTGCTTCCAGCAGCTCTTTTCGGGTATTGATGCCGAGCACCTCCCGGGCGTCGTCGTAGTGATAGCCTTTCACGCTGATCCCGTGCGTGCGCGCAATTTTGCATATGTCGGTGAGGTAGTACTCAGCCTTGGCGTTCTCGGCCTTTATCTCATGCACGAGCGGGAGCATCTCTCTGCCGAGCATGCAGATTCCCATATTGATCTCCCTGATTTTCTTTTGAGATGCATCGGCATCCGCATCCTCAACGATATCGAGGATCGCATCTCCGTCCATGATGACCCTGCCGTAACCCGTCGGGTCAGTGACCTCCGTTGTCATGAAGGCAACGCCCTTGGAGCTCCGGAAAAACGCCATGAATGCCCGGATGGTCGCTACCCTGATAAGGGGCACATCGCCGTAAAGCACCAGGACATCCCCTTCGCCGAGCATGGGCTCGGCGGTGAGCAGCGCCTGAGCCGTGCCCTTCTGCTCCTCCTGCGCCGCAAAGGAGAGACCACCTTCTTTAAGGCGTTCTTCCACCAGCTCTTTCTCGTGACCAGTGACAACAACGATCTTCGACGGAGAGAGCTGTTTTGCCGCTTCAACCACATACTCGATCATAGGTTTGCCCATGATCTCGTGGAGCACCTTTGGTCTCTTCGAGCGCATGCGCTTGCCTTTACCTGCTGCGAGAATGACAATGTTATGTTGAGACATCGGCGCTCTCCTCGGGTTTCTCCTCTGTCTTCACTTCAGTCTTCTCCTCAGGCTCCTTCTTCTTTCCAAAAATTCTTGCAATAATGATGCTCACTTCATAGAGTCCTATCAGGGGGAGGACGATGAGGAGCTGGCTCGTCATCTCAGGTGGTGTAATGATCGCGCTCAGAATAAATATGCCAAGGATCGCATAACGGCGCTTGGACGAGAGCAGCCGGTGATTGATGATCCCTGCTCGTGAGAGGTAGTAGGCTACCAGCGGCAGGAGAAAAATGAACCCGAAAGTAATGAGGAGTTTGAGTGCCAGGCTCATATACTCTTTGAGAGAGGGCATGGGGACAACAAGCTCTGACGCGTAGCCCACGAAGAATCGGAAGAGAACGGGCATGACAACGAAATAGCAGAACAAGGCCCCCGCAACAAAGAGCAGGCTGCCGAAAACGATAAACGGGTAAACGTAATTCTTTTCCTTCTCGTAGAGACCCGGCGCAACGAACATCCATATTTCGTAAAGGAGAACCGGTGAACCCAGGAAGACGGCCGCAACGATGGCTATTTTGAAATAGGTGATAAAGGCTTCCGTAATATTGGTAAAGATGAAGGAGCTCCCGGGCGGCATCACCTGGACAAAAGGATGCATGAGGAATCCAAAGAGCTTCTCCTTGAATCCATAGGTGATGATGAACGCTACACCAACGGCGATGACACAGACGATCAGTCTATCTCGAAGCTCTTTGAGATGGAAAAAAAAGGGTTTTTTCTCGTCTATCATATTTTCTGCGAATCATTTACTCTGATACCTTCTGCGATCTTTTGGGCCAACTCCTCCTTCTTTTCTTCTTCAGCGACCTGCCGGCCTTCGGGGGCCGGCTCCGCTTCGGCCCTCTGCTCTTCTTTCTGCCCTTCCGTTTGCTCTTGGGCCGGGCCCTCGTCGGCGAACAGATGACCCTGAGACATTGGTGTCTCTTCTGCCTTCTGCCGCTCTTGCTTCTGTTCTTCTTCCGCGACCGGGTGGCCGTCACCCGGTATTGGCCCGATTGGCCCCGCTGCCTCTTCGGTCTTTTGCTCTTCTTCCTGGAACGCCCGCTTTTGCGTTTCCTCTTCCTTTTCCGGTTCCTGTACCATTTCCTGCTCTATCGTCTCCTTCACGTCATCCGCCAGCCTTCGGAATTCACCCAGCGCCTTGCCCATGGAGCGCGCCAGTTCCGGTAGCTTTGCCGGTCCCACGACAAGCAGGGCAACAATAAGGATAATGACAAGTTCTGGAATGCCGATACCAAACATAATTTGCTAGAGTATTATAATTGCTTGGGCCTGAAAAGTAAATCGCCCGTCCTTGACAAAGGGCGATCTCAAGCATAGCGTTAGTCTGTCGAGGAGGGCCTATGTTATTCGATGATGAGATGGAAGAACTTCTGAAAACAGCGCGTGTGATAGCCATAGTGGGCCTGTCGCCTGAAGAGGGAAAGGCGAGTAACAGCGTGGCCCGATACCTGAAGGAGAAGGGCTACAGGATCATCCCGGTCAACCCCGGTCACGCCGAAATACTGGGAGAAAAAGCCTACAAGTCGCTCCTCGATATACCGGAGAGAGTCGATATTGTTGACATATTCATGAGGGCTGAGAAGGTTGTGCCAGTCGTTGAGGAAGCCCTCAAGCTGAAACCCAGGGCGATTTGGCTGCAGCTCGGCATACGGAATGATGACGCCAGACGCCTCGTTGAACGAACGGATGTCGGGTACGTGGAAGACAAGTGTCTGAAGCAGGAGCATTCGAGGCTTTTCAGTGGATAGTGTTAAGTGTTGAGAAAATCCTGTTACAGGTTACGGGCAAACCCGTTACAAGTTACAGGCTTTGCAGACGTGTAACGTGCAACTGCTTCTAACCTGTAACTGAGAAATGCCAATACATCGTGCACCCTGATGTGCCAATACATCGGTTACCCTTAATGCCGGTTTTTGTGCCAATACATCGTGCACCCGAGGCCCCTTTCCGTGCG
>DATFYE010000133.1:0-4690 GCA_035315185.1 Syntrophorhabdales bacterium
CAGCAAGAGAGGAAATCGTCATCTCCGCAGGGTTATCTGGCTCATGACAACCAAAGTGATTATCTCCAACGAGGTCTTTCGCACCTACTACTTCAAAAGAAGAAAAGAGGGGCTCATATACAAGAAGGCCGTCCTGGCCACTGCGCACAAGCTGATCAGAGTGATGTTCTCGATGTTGGTAAACCAAAAATGCTTTGAACCGGAAAGGAGGAAATAAATATAGTTGACTGAAACATGTATATCGCGATAGTTGCAATTTATGCATGAGTAGAACTGGCAATGTTGCATTACTCCCGGTGGCAGAGTCTAATCGGCTCGGGTCTCTAGCTGTCTTTGAAAAGAAATCTTGATAGGTCCCCGCTTCTCGCTTGACAATGAATGGCCTGATACATAGGTTTCGCATGGAACAGCTGTAACATAAAGGCCATTAAATCCAAATCAGGAGGAGGTAGTACATGAAAAAAGTGTTATCAGTAGTTCTGTCAGTGATGCTCATGGTCGCCTTTGCGCAGGTTGCAGCAGCGCAGGAGCAAAAGGCTGCAGTAAGCGCGGAGATGAAGGCAGCGCCGAAGGAGGCCGCAGGTAGGCCGGGAGCGGTTGTGGCAGGGACGGCCACAGTAACAGCCACCATAGACGCGATTGACGCTGCGACGCGCAAAGTGACCCTCAAATACCCTGATGGCACGATGCAGACCATCACCTGCGGGCCGGAGGTACGGAACTTCGACCAGATGAAGGTAGGGGACCTAGTAAAGACCACTTACGCTCAGTCGGTCGCCATCTGGGTGAGAAAGGCGACTGAGAAACCCGCTGCTGCAGCGGTAGAGTCGGTCAAAGTGGCGCCGAAGGGAGACATGCCTCACGCCACAATGACAAAGACGACCGAGATAACGGCCAGGGTGGAAGGCATCGATTACAAGAAGCGCACGGTTACCCTTAAAGGTCCTGAGGGCAACGTCACTACGTACCCGGTGGATAAGCGTGTGAAGAGATTGAACGAAGTGAAGGTGGGTGACGAAGTGGTGTTACGTGTGACTGAGGCTTTCGCGATTAAGGTGGAAAGACCCTAGAGAAGAAGCTTTTCGACACACAGGAATGACTCCGCAGTGTGCGGTGGCACGTCTGGCAAGGGTAGAGTCAGAAGCGGCTCTGCCCTTGCATGGATTTCAGTGGTAATTTTTTACTCAAAAGAATTTCTTCGCCAGTGTCTTTGTAGGTGTTCTTGAGACTTTTCAAGCTGAGAACTCCTTCCTGGAAGCTTCAGAATCTCCCTAACCCAACAATACTGACTTTCTATCGCAAATGAGTATCCTTGCACGACGGTTTGACCGTGCGCTCTTTCGACATTACATTGCGCTAAGATGGAAACGCGGAAGGCAAGCCTCGGAACTGCCTTCATCGCGGTGACCCATGAACTCGCGAGCATCTCGCGATTCGGGAACCCCTCAATCTACCTCAATTCCGAGATGAGGGTCATGACCGTCAGTGGCGATCCAAAGAGGCTGCTTGCCGGGTTGACCAACCCAAATGTCTGTAACTTCCCCGAACGGAGGAAGAAAGGGTCCGGGCAGAAAAAATCTAAAACTATCCGAGAGGAGGAAAGCTCATGAGCAAGCCAGTCAACAAAACGGTTATCGGCATCTTCGTCGTGGTCGCCCTTGCCCTGGTGGTTGCAGCGGTTCTCATAGTGGGGTCGGGAAGATTCTTCAGCAACAACCTGAAATTCGTGATGTACTTCCAGAGATCGGTGAAGGGGCTTGCCATCGGCTCACCCGTCAACTTCCGCGGGGTGAAGGTGGGCTCAGTGACCGCCATCAGGATGCTCTTCAATCCGAAGGACCTCTCCATCACGATCCCCGTCTACGTGGAGCTTGAATCGGGTCTACTCGAGGAGCTCGATGCCGGCGCCAGCGGGGGAGGCTACAAGAAAGCGCGTAACGTCCGCTACTTCGCCGAGGAGTTGATCATGCAGGGCTTGAGGGCACAGCTTGAGATGCAGAGCGTTGTGACCGGCCAGCTTCAGATTGCCCTCGACTTCTACCCGGACAAACTGGCGACGTTCGTGGGCGCTGACCACAAAGCCCAGGAAATCCCTACGATCCCCACGCCACTGCAGGAGCTGGCGAAGCGCGTTGAAAAGATCCCGGTAGAGGAGATTTTTGAAAAGATGAATGCGGCGATGACCGGGTTGGAAAAGATCATGACCTCGCCGGAAACAGCCGAGATGCTACGGTCGGTGAAGAAAGCTGTGGAAGAAACGCGAGACCTGGTACAGGCTGTCGATAAACAGGTCGAGCCGCTGGCCAAAAGCATGGTAGCACTCGCGAACGATGCCGAGGAACTCACAGAAAAGCTGCACGAGCAGGTCGGACCGCTGACCGCAAGCCTTATTAAGACCTCTGACGAGGCCGGGGTGACGCTCAAGGAGATGCGAACTGCCGTCAGCAACATTCAAGGCATGACGGGGGAAGACTCTGTCTTCTCGTATAATCTCGTGAAAACGCTCGACGAACTCAGGGCTGCAGCCCGATCCATGAGGCTCATGACTGATACCTTCCAGCACCAGCCTGAAGCAGTCATCTTCGGGAAGAAAAACACGAAGGAGGAGACAAGATGAAAAGCCTTTCCTTCTACGAATATTAAGAAAGGACCGTAAGGGCAGTGCTGGAGGATAGACTAGTGTTACGGCTTTCTCTTGGCAATGTGGCGACGGGCAGGCTAGGCCAGTATGCGCCACTTGTAGGTGAACGAAAGTATATCGTTGCGTCCACACTCACTTCCTGAAACATCGCACGTCCGTCTCTTTCCTTGGCTTCACCAGTATCGCTGGTAATCGATATCTCTTGACGAATCGACATTTAGTCTGTGCTCGGCTATGCTGTACCATCGGATAATCGGATAGCCGAGCAGATAAGAATAACATCGGACGAGGTCATGCAGAAAACGATCTTTAGCATACCAAAGATGGACTGCCCTTCGGAAGAGCGAATGATACGTATGAGGCTGGAGAGACTGACTACTATCCAATCCCTGCAGTTTGACCTTTCAGGGCGAACGCTTGAGGTGTGCCACACGGGTGGCTACGATAACCTACTCGGCGCCCTCGAAAACCTCAAACTCGATGCAAAGGTAGTTTCCTCTGAAGAGGCCGATCTGGTGAGCACAAAGGAGGCATGCCGTCAGGAAAGCCGTGTCCTGTGGCAGGTTCTCGCCATCAATTTCTTCTTCTTTGTGCTTGAGATGCTCACCGGCTTCTTGGCCGGTTCGATGGGCCTTGTTGCTGACAGTCTGGATATGCTGGCAGACAGCATCGTCTATGCTCTTTCGCTCTTTGCAGTCGGAGGAACCATCTCACGCAAAAAGAAGATTGCCGGAGCAGCAGGGTATTTTCAACTGGTTCTGGCCCTTCTGGGATTCGCCGAGGTGATCAGACGTTTTGTAGGGCATGGAGAGACGCCGGACTTTCACCTGATGATCATCATCTCTCTGCTCGCGCTCACCGGTAATGCGATCTGCCTGTATCTGCTGCAGAAGTCCACGAGCAAAGAAGCCCATATGCAAGCGAGCGTGGTTTTCACGTCCACCGACGTCATCGTGAACCTCGGGGTGATCGTGGCGGGTGTTCTCGTATACGTAACAGCATCGAAGCTGCCTGACTTAACGATAGGAACCATCGTTTTTGTACTCGTTGGCCGAGGCGCATACCGGATCCTGCAATTGCGAAAATAATCCTTTCGCTCTCCTCAGGCGATAGTCACTCTCATACCATGGTTGTTGAGCAGCTTTGTGCGTAATGAAAAGGCTGGATATCTGAAAGAGAGTTTCTGCGGCGCTCTCCTGGGATGCATCATTACACATGTACTCGTTAATCCAGCAGAGGTAGGTAACTGACCGGTTACGTTGATAAGTCTTGGTGATGAACCTTGTCAAGCGCTGTTCGTACAGCATAGACTAATTCTGCTTTTAGGAAGGGCTTCGGCAGTATGTGCTCAACGAGGGGACGTATATCGTCGGGGATGTGCTCGTCCGCATAACCGGTAACGAGGATTATCGGGAGCTTGGGGTTGACTCTGAGCACATTCTTGATGAGCTGAGGACCGGGTACGAGAGGCATGGTAAGATCAGTAATCAGAAGAGTGATGTTGGGAGCATTCGCTATGTAGTACTGTTGCGCCTCTGCGGGATCCTGAAAAGATATATGCTGGCACCCATGGCGTTCCACCGTGTCTCCGATCATCTCTCCGATCATTTCTTCATCGTCCACAACAAGAACAACATCTTTATCATCGCAGATAATCTGTGCCATGGACCAAGCATATCATAGTCCGTGAAGGTTTGAAAGGATCGAGGTGCGTCGCCCCAGTCTCCCTTCTGCGTCGATGATTTTTTTAGTGAGGCACCTTGACATTCGTTTGAACGTACCCATCATTTTCTTTAGATGGCCTGCTGAATTGTTTTTGCCCGTCGCATCGTGTCACCGCCGTAATGCCAAGGATGGCATATGACAGCGAATGACCAGGAAAGGGCGAACCGTTCTATCGAAGGCAACCATAAATTGGCCTCGTGGAACGCCGTCCTCGAAAGGAGGTGCGTGTGACGGCACCGGATTCAAAGAATCACAGCAAGAAGATCCTGATCACGTTTGAGGATCTCGATGCACAGGGTCAGACGATGGGGCCCCTCCCGAGCG
>DATFYE010000134.1:0-16786 GCA_035315185.1 Syntrophorhabdales bacterium
GTTTCAAAAGATCATCTCGGTGCTCTCTTCCTCGACCCGGGAAATAGACGTGAAGGGCTGGTACACGGATGGTGCCATAGTGGGCATTCTCTTTACCGAGTTCGGCAGGATGCACAACGCTGTCGAGGCCGCAAAAGAGGCTATAATCGGCAGACTGTACGGTAGTCTTTCCGGGATACTGAGCAACGAGGATATGGTGCGGATGAAGATAACGCCCTATCCCCTGTCACGCGAGGCCGTGGCCTCAAACGCACAGAGGGTAGGTGGGCCAGGTCCCCTGTCATATGCGACGGGAAAGCTGTCAAGGAGTTCTGTAAGAGCGGTTTCTACCCATGAGCGCTGTGCGGACTGATGGTGTTGCACTTCATCCTTTAACTTGAGATTTTGACCATTTCTTCGTATAGTGCTCTGCAGTAAGTTTGTACCGGAGGAAGAGGCTGTGCCCACCACATTCGAAAGACTGCGGCAACTTTTCATAGCCCACTTTGATTACAAAATTGAAGAACTTACAGCCACGACGACGCTCGAAAATTTAGGCCTCGATTCTCTCGATATCATCGAATTCATGTTTGAGATCGAAAATGAATTCACTATTAGAATTCCTGACCGGGAGTTTAAGGTAACAACGATACAGGATATGGTAGATGCTCTGGACCGGTTCATCTCGGAACAAAATTCGGAACAAGATATAGGGTCTTCAGACGCATCGCAGGCCGCGGCAACATTTACGGCCTAATGTTCATTATCGGGTCTTGCCTCGGCTATCACTTCCGCACGTTCGGCGTAGTCGCCCTCTGGTTGGCAATTACCGCTCTCGTCCATGCCTTCCGACTCCTCCAGTACGGTACAAGGACCCAAACGTGAAAAAATTTCATCTGCTCATGATTCTTGCCGGCTGTCTGCTGATCGCCCTTCTGATCTACCGGATTGGGCCCGGTCAGCTGTGGAGCCAGCTAAACCTGCTGGGATGGGCGCTGGTACCCCTGATTCTGATTGAAGGTGTTGCCGATCTCTTTCACACGCAGGCATGGCGCCATTGTCTCTCAGACACACATCGAGCGCTGCCCTTTTCCCGGATCTTCTGCATCCGCATGGCGGGCTATTCGGTCAATTACTTAACGCCTACCATAGGCATGGGCGAAGTGGCAAAAGGGGTTCTTCTGGCATCAAACAACACAGGGTTGGAGAGCGCGACCGGGATCATCATTGACAACCTCTCGTACGGGCTGGCGCAGCTCCTTTTTGTCGTCGGGGGGACGCTGGTAACGTTACCGGGCGCGCGCATGCCCCGCGGGATCTGGGTTGCGATGCTTACCGCCACGGCCCTTCTCGGGGTCGGGATGTTCACGTTTCTCATCATGCAGAAGTACGGAAAGCTGGGTGCCTTTTTACGCTGGCTTGTCGACCATCGCGTGGGCGGTCGCCGGCTGAGGAAGCTGGCCGCAAGCATCACTGAGGTGGACCAAGAGCTTGAGCTCTTTTATGAGAGGCGCCGGGCAGATCTGCTTCTTTCCGTGTTCTGGCACATCGCGGGTATGGCGTGCGGCATCCTTCAATGCTACTACTTCCTCATGGTCTTGACCGTCCACCCTTCACTGACAATAGCTGCAGGACTATGGTTTCTTGGAACATGGTTCAACCTCTTAAGCTTTGCCCTGCCTGTGGACCTTGGCGTGATGGAAGCCACGAGGGTCATCTCTTTTGTAGTCTTCGGCTTGCAGGCGTCGTTGGGGCTTACCTACGGGATTGCCCTCAGGCTGGAACAGCTTTTCTGGGCCGGCGTCGGACTTCTGATCTATGCAGTACTAGCTGTGCAGATGCGAAAAAAGGCCATTGCCAATCCTGAACAAAAGACATACGGCGTAACGTAAGGCAGTGCCGTAAAGAGGGAGGAACGCATGGACAAATCTTCTCAAGCCCGTTGGAAAGGAAAAGGATCCAGGCTCGCAGCCGTCTGCGGGTTGGCTGCCCGTAGCCCGCTTTCCATTCTATGGGAACCGGCGCAGAGTCCATATGTCAATCGAATCGTGACGAGTGCTGGGACAAATACAGGAGGGCACATTTTGAGCCGGTCACCTGAACCGGTCTTGCGGACCAAGGATCAAGTACCTACAATTAAGAGAAGGTGAGACAGGATTGCATACAGCAAGCGTCAGGCCATCAGGTTTACGATGTAGTAGCGGAAAGGAGGGATAGGCATGCTTTGGACCATATGTGTGATCCTCTTAATTTTATGGCTTCTTGGATTGGTGAGTGGCTACACGATGGGTGGCGTCATTCATGTCCTGCTGGTCATCGCCATCATTGTGTTAGTGGTCCGGCTTATTCAGGGACGAAAAGTGCTGTAGCTGTTGAGCCCCTTGCCGGAGAAGGTGTCGTGTCTGGAAGGGAGGTGACGAGCAGGTCCAGAAAAATTGTGCCGAGGCGTGCGATACCTTTCGGGAAAAAAGGTCTCGTAAGCAACGATTTCCCAACCAAATCTATTACAAGGAGGAGTACTCGCTATGAAAAAAAGAACTATCTTTATCCCCTTCTTGCTCGTTCTTATGCTGATGGCCACCCTTGTGTCCGGTGCATCGACACCCAAACAGGAAAGCACAGGTGAATATGTCGACGATTCGGTCATCACGACCAAGGTAAAATCTCTGCTTGCAGAGGACGATTTTCTCAAGTCATTCAAGATCGGTGTCAAAACCCACAAGGGCGCCGTCCGACTGAGCGGCTCCGTTAATTCCCAGAACGCCGTCGATAAAGCAGTTCAAATCACACGGAGCGTCAAAGGGGTCAAATCCGTAAAGAATAAGCTGATCGTGAAGTAGGTGACCGTTTCAGGAGGCCCCCATGGAGGACAACGGGAAACAGACGGCCAAGACGCCCGCACTAGTGATCCTGGCCAGCTTTATCATCGTGGTGGCGGGGATGAAGGCGGCCAGTTCCATCCTGGTTCCTTTTTTTATGGCGGTGTTCATTGCGGTCATTTGCGCTCCACCATTGTTCTGGCTGCAACGGGAGGGCGTGCCGAAGTTACTGGCGCTTTCTCTCATTCTACTGGCCATCCTGGTTGTAGGATTGCTCTTTGGAGCATTGATAGGTCCTTCGCTGAATGATTTCTTGAGATCCCTTCCCGACTACCAAGCGCGATTATCGACCCATATTGCTACTTTGATGAACTGGCTGCGCGAAAAGGGCGTTAACATTCCAGCAGGAGAAGTGTCCGGTGCTTTACATCCAGGGTGGGTGATGGTCTTGGCAGGGGGTATATTCGCAGGCCTGAGCAGTGTCCTCACCAATGCGTTTCTGATCCTGCTTGCGGTCACGTTCATCCTTCTGGAGGCAGCAGATTTGCCAAAGAAATTGCATGTCGTGTTAAAAAATCCGGAGAGGGCGGTTTCTACCATTGAGAGATTCAGCCAGGGCGCCAAGCGCTATATGGTCATTAAAACCCTGATCAGCGCTACCGTTGGCCTGGTGATCTGGCTTTGGCTCCTCATCCTCGGTGTCGATTATCCGGTGCTCTGGGGAACGCTTTCGTTTCTGCTGAACTTTGTACCCAATATTGGCGCAATCCTTGCTGCCTTGCCTGTTGCCCTTCTCGCTCTCGTCCAGTTAGGGGTGGGGTCTGCCCTTCTAACACTCCTTGGCTTTGCTGTCGTCCATATTGTGGTGGGCAATATCATAGAACCAAAACTGACGGGCAAAGGCCTGAGTTTATCGACGCTCGTTGTCTTCCTTTCCCTGGTCTTCTGGGGATGGGTTTTGGGACCGATCGGTATGATCCTCTCGGTGCCCATGACCAGCCTTGTCACGATCGCACTGGAAAGTTATGAAAAAACACGAGGGCTCGCCTTCATGCTGGGATCCGACACCGAGATTGAGTGGATCGAAGGGATGGAGACAGCGGATGCGATGAGGCGCGAAAAAAAGAAGGATCTATGAACATCGAACTTCCCGGTGTTCCATTCTTTAAGAGCGAATCAGAGATAGCCTCTTGGGAGGCCTTACCCCGTTTCCTTGACCTTGGTCTCCTTGACCACGGAATGGCCTGACGTCACAGGACTGGAACTCGCCCAGCGCATGAGACACATCCGCCCCGGTTTTCCGGTCGTCGTCTACATGGGGTACTTCGACACACCCACGGCCGAACAGCTGGAGGCTGCCGGCATCGGCGGGAGGGTTATCATCAAACCAGCGACCGTGAAGGAACTGGGAGACGTGATACGGGAAGCCCTGGGGGGATAGGGCAAAGAGCAGGGGCAAGCCCCTCCGAAAACATGGCCCGGAAGCCTCAGAACGCGATCTTCCCGGATACCCCGTCGAATGTATTTCCCATAGAAAACGCAGAAGTATATAATCTAAAGCAGTCCAATAAGTCGCTCCACAGGAAATGGTGCAGAGAAACCAAGACCACCATTCCGTTGAGCTCGTTAGTCAACATTTTCTTGAGTAAGGCACAAAGAATGTATAAAGCTAAATCTACTATGAAAAAGCAAGCTGCATCCAAGAATCACTCGACAGACAGAGTGCGACGGTTCTTTACCAATCTTGGTCCCGGCTTAATTACCGGTGCCGCCGATGACGACCCTTCAGGCATCTCGACGTATTCGGTAACCGGGGCCTCCTTCGGCTATATGCCCTTACCCGACCAGACTGGCACGCTGTCTTAAGCGCGACCTTTGTGCCCCGCGTCGAATGGTCGAGTGCGTCTCTTGCGACCTTTGTTGGCCTACTCGGCACGACCATCTCGCCCTATCTTTTCTTCTGGCAAGCGTCGCAAGAAGTTGAAGACGACCGGGCGAAAGGGAAACGCACAGTTAAACAGCGCGAAGGTGCGACCGTCAAGGAATTGAGAGTAGCTCGAACGGATGTTTTCACCGGGATGTTTTTCTCTAACCTCGTAATGTATTTCATTCTCCTGACTACTGCGGCGACGTTGCACGCACATGGGCAAACCAACATCCAAACGGCGCGGGAAGCGGCTGAAGCCTTGCGCCCTTTAGCCGGAAGTGGAGCTTACCTGTTATTCGCACTTGGTTTAATCGGGACGGGGATGCTTGGTGTTCCCGTCCTTGCAGGCTCTGCTGCTTATGCCGTGGCGGAAGCGGCGGCGTGGCGCGGAACACTGGAAGACCCACCACTATTATCGCGTAAGTTTTACGCATTGATCGCAGTTGCGATGCTGGTAGGCCTGGCGTTGGATTTTGTAGGCTTCAACGCGGTGAAGATGCTCTTTTATTCGGCAGTGCTCAATGGGATGCTGGCACCGCCTTTGATTGTCTTAGTAGTACTGCTGACGAGCAAATCCGAAATAATGGGCATTCGAGTCAGTTCGCGCCCGCTGCGTTATTTCGGATGGGCAACGGCAGCAATCATGACTGCCGCAGTTGTCGGGATGTTGGCGACCATGTAGAACAGTTGAGAGTCAGCGCAATGCTGCCTGACGATCGCACGCAGCGGAGGCACGGTTTTACCGCTAATGCCCAATTCTCGTTTGAAGAAGTCCGCTTCCCCTGTTTTCGGGTATCTTTTTTCTCCTTGACCCTGCCTTTTTTCTTGTCCTATACTCTTTCTCACAAAAAGCAAGTTCTTATCAAACGGTCGCCGCGGTGATGCACTGCTGCGATTTTTATGTCGCTTTTTGGTGCGTCGCCGTGATGTCCGTTGATTTTCATTTCAAGGAGGTACCATGCTTCATCTCATTTGGTACATAATTGTTGGTTTGATTGCCGGCGTCGTTGCGAAAATGGTCATGCACATGCACATGACCGTTCTGTGGACGATCGTGCTCGGTATCGTCGGTTCAGTTATTGGCGGATTGGTGACGCACATTTTTTCCCGTCCCAACAAAGGCGCGCAGTTTCATCCCGCAGGGATTATCGTTTCCATACTTGGGGCTCTGCTTGTGTTGTTTCTTTGGCACAAGTTTAAGCTTCACATTCCTGCCGGATAGACGGGCAAGCCCGCAAGGGCGGGTTTTGGCTGTGGTTGGAAGAAAAGAAGCACATTTCAAGCACAGCGAGCGGTAACCTGGTCTCTGATCTGTCTTAGGACCCAAGTTGTTTACGAACTTCCATTGAGATCATGTCCTTGCTCATGGCTTTATTTTAGGGAGGAACCCATAATAGATTCCTCCCTTAATTCTGCTAACTAATGGATATTCAAGGGAATAACAAAGCTGATTCCAGGCGGTGGATATGGATTGGGAGCGTAGTATACAGGAGGTGGAGCATAAACAGGAGCAGCGTAGTAGTGACCCTGATTGTAATATCCTCTGTTGCCTCCACGATACACACGTTCGTGACCCTTCGCGTATCCGTGTCCTCGTTCACCTCCTCGTCCATGTTCCTCTGCTAAAACAGGTATGGACATTCCGACAAGGATAAGCGAAAGAATAAAAACTAACATGATCCTTTTCATATGTCCTCCTTACTTCGTCGTATGTTTGTGGCCTTTATGCTGGCCCTGTCTAGCCATTTTTGCTGCAAAAATGGCATCAGCATTTGCTTTCTGAGTGTCGGACATGCTGGCATAAAGAGGTTCGAATGCTGCAATAAACCTGACAAGACATGCAGTGTGAGCATCACTAACGTCCTTGTAGGACTTAAGATTATCGACAGCATTCATGGTACCGAGCTTTGCCTTCCTATTGTATATAAGGATATCCATTTGCGCCGCATTCTCTCTCATCGCTGAGGCAACTTTGTTCCACTGATCTTCCTGCGCTGGTGTAATCTGTAGCTTGGTATGAAGGTCAGTAATTTGTGCCTCAGCACGATCAGTCTTCGTCATTTGCCTCTGAGCTTTTTTTGCGTCGGCTTGTGCCATTAACGGACTCGAAAAAAGAATGGCCATGCAAAACAGTGCAGCAACACTACAAACAACTCTTTTCATAACAAACTCCCTTCATTTGTTTTTATTTAGGGAGAATCTAAGACTCTCCCTTACTTCTGCATACTGTAAATGAACGAACTCACCACAGACATAAGCCTGAGTGTAACCACCACCCATCCTGACAAACAAAAGCCGCTACCGCTACCACCGCCATCAAAATCTTCCTTTTCATCCCTCCTTTCCCTTCTTGTTGTCTCAGTTCATGCGCCGTTGTTTTAAAAGCGGTAGCTGAGCCCTGCCAGGAAAACATCAGTGTCACGGTCCTGGGTAGTGATAATCCGGCTCCAGGAGCCGCGCACCGCAAAGTGCTCGAGGAAGCGGATACTGGCCGAGAAGCTTGCGGCCCAGTCAAGCTTTGTCTTATCGTCGGTTCCCTGCTGGTATCTATCGTGTGCCAGGTAGGGACCGAAGCCCGCACTCAGCGTCAGGTGATCCGTGAAGAACGGATGGGTCAGCCAGACTTGGCTCATAAGACCGTAGCGGGCCACAGGCTTATCGGCACCTTCCCAGAGCCCCGTGGCCGTCCATTCGAGGTAAGGGACGAGACTCCGCCGGTACTCTAAGGCCCAGGAAGTGCCCTGTTCGTTCTTCTGGGTGTTGAGGACGGTTACCCCCGTGTACGCAGTAATCTCGTTCTTGAGGGCCCCTACCCCCTCACCGGCCGGCGTTCCGGTTGGCTGCTTGTCGACCCCCAGCTCATACCCGATCCCGATGGTGCCCGAGAGCGTATTAAAGCTGTGGCTGGCCGCTAAATAGTTGATGCGCGCCTGGAACAAAAGAGGGCTCAGCGCGTACAAGGTGGCCGTGCCACTGAAAAGTGCTGCAAACCCGTGCTGATCGTGGAACGAACCGTTCGCGTCACCGTTGGTATCGAAATAGGCGTACGGGCCCACCCCCAGGCCGAAAACCAGATTGCGGTGCCACACGCCCGCGCGGCCCCACACCTGGCCGGCAATGCCGTCCCGGTAGTGGTTCACCTGATGCCCCTCGTTGATGTACGAAAAACTGAAGGCCAGATGATCTCCAAGCTCCTGCAGATACGTGGTTGACCACTGAAGCCGCGCGGTACTGGTCTTAGTGTCCTGTGTCACGCCGGCATTAACGAAGAATTCGTGCGCATAGGCGGTGCCGGAGAGAAAAATAAATAAGAAGACAAGAATAACGTTCCGCATGAAGCACCTCCACATTCGATGGTAGTAAGACTGCGTGAGCGGCATCGAGAACCAAAGAGCCCCCCAGCCCGAATTGCTACCAAATTATAATACTGGTGTGCTGCTTTGTCTTCAGCTATCACTGGTATTTGTACCTTGGAAACGAAATCTGAGAATGCTCGACTTAAGCATTGATACTCTGAAGCATGTCGTGCGCAACAAGTGCGTGGTACTTAACTGAAGAGGCACGATAGAGATCGTTGTGGTGTTTTTGAGAGGGTAGAGAGGGTGGCGCTATGGATATGAGGAGCGTGCGGTCATGGGCTGAGTGGAGATGGTCAGGGAAACTGAACCCGGACTCGGCGCCACCTTCACGGCCTACCTGCCACGGGACACATCCGGCGAGAAGGCAGAACCGGTGATGGATCGACCCATCCCCAGGGGCACGGAAAGGATCCTTTTCGTGGACGATGATGAGGCTCTAGTTGAACTGGCAGAGGGCCTGCTCCACGGTCTCGGGTATCAGGTGACGAGTACGACGGGTGCTGGATAAGAAGAGACAGAGCTAAGCTTCCCATCGTCATATCGGGAGGCTCAGCAGGCGCACCACGCTTTTAGTTCGTAATGCTCATTTTCGAGATCTCAGCTCATGCATTAGTTGGTGGATCAAAAGAAGGGAGAACTTCCTTATTTATTCGCTTTTCGATGACCCCGCCCATGTTGAAAAGTTCAGTGGTAATCATGCGACGAACCGCCGTTGACCGTGAGTATGGGGGCAGCGGCGCCATCCACAGAAGTGACCCAAGACTTAAGGTTCATCGGAATGCTCCTTAAAAGCTGTCGCGTCCATGCTCGGATTAGGTTACGTCACCCGGTAGCAGCGTCGAGAAGTGCACCGACATCGTACTTGACCAGGTCGCCGATGGAATCGATAATGATGTCAGCCGGTGGATACGTTGCGGTGTTCTTGCGGTCGAGTGCGTAATGTCCCTGTCGCGGGAAGACCGTGGTGAGCCTGTCCGCCCAGATCGCTTTCATCGCTGTGAGAACACGCAGCTTGTCGTCGACCATCACGTAACGACGGGCCGGGTAGTGCCACTCTATATCGGCCAGCATCTGCTCCTTGTGAATATAGATCAGAACACGGCCTCCGACCGCCTCTCGCAGACCAGACCGTTCTATTTTGCGGGGCTGGAAGACCACGTCCCCGTCGGATAGGATGACCGTTTCCCCCCATGTGCGAGCGTGTTCAAGGGCATCAAAGGCGCCTGGATATAACCGGTCCACAAACGGATAATCCACCAGGAATGACGACATAAGCAGCAGCCGCGGATCGCACTGGTCTTCAAGTCGATAGCGCTGAAGGGCGCCCAGGTAATCCGCGTAGCCGAGTTCGGAGCACAACTCTTCAAGGATCGCAAAATACCGGTTCCGGCTTTCAGTCCCGAACTCCTGCTCAATATGGCTTTTGAGATCGTCTATTATCCGGTCGTTGTCAAGCAGCGTATTGTCCACGTCGAACAATAAGACAACTTCGTTTTGTGATGGCACAGCATAGCTCCTTACGGGAATCTAGAGCACCGCGCAGCGAGTGTCAACGTAACCTGCGGTCTGGTTGATCGAGGTAGCTGTTATTTCCATGATTTATTGCTTGGATCAGATGGCCGATAAAGGAAAGAGGAGGGGCAACACCTGTGACAGCTTTTCTGATAGGGCTCACGGACGACTTCTCCTTTCACCTTTGTATGCTGCTTACCATGAACGGCTCCCTCTGCCTTCTTGGTAGTTCAGGCAATAGCCCTTTCGGGAAGGGGCAGGCCGTCCGAAGGCATGAGCATCAAAAATAGGTTTTGCCTTAAGGTATAGTAATTTCAGATCTGATACATCAGAGAAGGATCGGAACCCGCTCACGCTACCCTTCCGAAAAGAGCCCCGACGCCCGCGGTCACGGCCATGGCCAGTGCACCCCAGAACGTTACGCGTAGCGCGCCTTTGGTCACGCTTGCGCCGCCCGCGTGCGCAGCCAACCCACCCAGGAGCGCGAGGAACAGCAGGGAGACTCCGGCGACGAAGGGGATCAGACTCGCCGCGGGTACTATGACGGCGGTCAAAAGAGGCATGGCGGCTCCAACGGCAACCGCGCCCGCCGACGTGAGCGCCGCCTGAATCGGTCGCGGTGGGAGCAGAGCGGAGATACCAAGTTCGTCGCGGGCGTGCGCGCCTACCGAGTCATGGGCCATAAGTTGCCTCGCGACCTCCATTGCCAGCGCAGGATCTATGCCGCGACCAACGTAGATCCCGGCCAACTCCTCCATCTCGCCCTTTTTGTCCGCTGAAAGTCCCTTGCGCTCAAGCGCAACGTCGGCCCGTTCGGTGTCTGCCTGTGAGCTGACCGAGACGTACTCACCGGCAGCCATCGACATAGCTCCCGCGACCAGCCCGGCGGCCCCCGCGATCACTACGCCGCTGTGAGTCGCATGCGCGGCTGCCACCCCGAGCACCAGGCTTGCTGTCGACACGATGCCGTCGTTCGCACCTAAGACGGCCGCGCGAAGCCAGCCGATACGTTGCATGCGGTGCTGTTCCCTATGGAATATAGCCATTCTGGAGTTTCCCCACCCTTTCCTTTTTCTCTTATTTCAGCTTAGCACTAATTAATATGCTTGTGTTGCGAATAACTATACATCCTTAAGGTGAGAAAACGTTTCTGATGCAATTCGGGTAGCAAGAATGATGACATAAAGATTGTTGGTTCTGGGACAGACGTGAGAGAGTGTCTGCTGTATCGTAAATACAGAGGCAATAACAGCTGTTCAACAAAGTAAAAGGAGGAAATTACCATGACGCTCATCATTATCATCGTCGTGTTGTTCCTGGTGTTCGGCGGAGGCGGCGGTTATTATTGGCATAGACGACGGTAGGATTAACCAAAAGAGGAGGTACACATGCCTACGATAAGCACACAAACATGGATCATTCTTGCCTGCGTTGTAGTCCTTGTAGTGGTTGTACTTGCGGCATGGTTCAGCCACAAAAAAAAGAAACAGTCTCGTAGACTCAAAGAACGCTTCGGTCCGGAATACGGCCGATCCGTGGATGATCTCGGAAGCCGAAAAAAGGCCGAATCGGAACTCAAGGCGCGCGAAAAGCGGGTCGAGCTCCTCACTATCGTACCTCTGACGCCGTCTGACGCCGCCAGGTTCAGTCAGACCTGGAAAGATTTGCAGGGCCGCTTCGTCGATAACCCCAAGAACGCGGTCGTCCAGGCCGACCAGTTGGTCCGTGAGCTGATGCTGAAGCGTGGCTTCCCCATGGGAGATTTTGAGCGCCGTGCAGCGGACATTTCGGTCGATCACCCCGAGGTTGTAGCACATTACCGGGCGGCGCAGGCCATCGCGGTGCGCGATGAGCGCGGTGAAGCCGACACCGAGGAGCTACGCAAAGCGGTGGTGCATTACCGTGCCCTCTTCGATGAGCTGCTCGAGGTAAGGGAAGCTAAGTAAGAAGTGATGCCAGATCATGGCTCACTATGTCTTTGTTGCGACCACAGAGGAGGCGACGTTGGTACTTGCTCGACAGAGATTTGGCACAGCCTAAGAGAAGACAGGTGATCGGTTGTAGGAGGATCCTATGAAAAAGCTTTTCTTGATCATGGTGCTTTGTCTGGTTGTTACCGTTTCATATGCCTATGCAAAGGGCGGTCACGGTGGCGGCAGTCGCGGTGGGTCTTCAGGACATTCATCTGGTGGGTCTCGTGCATTCGCAACTGGACATCCCGGAGGCGGATATCACGGCGGCGGCGGCGGTCGTTGGTATGGTGGATACGCTCGTGGAGGCCACTATTATGGAGGGAGTTATTATGGTGGCTATAGCAGATATTATTACAGAGGGTATGCACCCAGAGGTGCCATATTCGGAGCTTTTCTGGGTGGATTAGTTATTGGAGGCGTCTACAGTCCATTCTGGTGGCCTTACTATGCTGTACCCGTACCTCCAACCTATTATGATCCCTATTATCAATATTCCTATCCTGCACCTCCCTATGTAATAGAAGTTCCTCCAGCTGAAGCCACTACCGCTTATCAGGAAGGACCTCCACCGGCAACAACGCCACCTCCACCGGCAACAACGCCAAATAAATGCTATGCACCTAAGACTGACCCGAATGGAACTATAATTAAAGAAAATGGTAACATGGTTCCTGACTTTTCCAAGTCAGTACCTTGTCCTCCACAACAATGACAAAGAAGAAGTGGTGTCCAGAAAGGGGCCTTTGGATATCTCCTGAAAGGCCCCTTGTCGTAGCAACGATCGCTTTTATAGCAAAGGAAGTACTGGTTATACTGTTGCCCACGGGTGCGCAACACCGGTACGAAAAATCTAACTGAGGCGAGCGTTTCTTCCTGCAAGGGTGATTTCTTGTCTCGGCACATACATCAACACTTTGAATCGGTAATCATCATCGGTTATTTTCTTGACATACAACTCTCTTTTTTATATGGTTGATCCATCCAGCTTCAACCATAATTCCGTTGCAGACGAGTCGTGACTAATTGCTACCAACAAGGAGTAATAAATGAAAATTCCTCTAATACCTAAACATCTGAAACGATACAAGGACATCGCTCTGCTTTTGATCAAGAATGGACGGTCGGACGTTGTGAAACATGCTGGGCTGCACGACGCGCTGGAACTGGATGCATCGGTGGAGACAACGACGGGCGAGTCAAAGGCAGATGAGCTGGCGCAAGACCTGGAGAAGATGGGGCCGACCTTTATCAAGCTCGGTCAACTTCTGTCCACTCGCGCGGATTTTCTGCCTCCTGCTTATATCCATGCGCTGACACGATTGCAGGACAAGATCGATCCATTTCCGTTTGAACAGGTGGAAGCAATCGTCTCTGGCGAGTTGGGAGTGCGGATCTCAAAAGCATTTTCAGAATTTGAAGCAAAACCTCTGGCGACGGCGTCGTTGGGCCAAGTCCATCGCGCGGCGATGCTTGACGGTCGGGCAGTGGTGATGAAGGTGCAGCGGCCTGGAATTCGAGAAATCATAGCGGAGGACATGGAGGTGCTGGAAGAGATCGCGGGGTTTTTGGATAAGCACACGCAGTGGGGCAGACGTTACGAGTTCGGCAAGATACTCGAGGAATTTCGCAGGAGCCTGTGGCGTGAGCTGGACTATCGCCAGGAAGCGCGCAATCTCAGCACTTTAGGCGCAAACCTGTTGGAATTTCCAGGGATCGTCGTGCCGACTCCGATCGAGGATTTTACGACCTCGCGCGTGTTAACCATGGAATACATCCGCGGGAAAAAAGTCACGGAACTTAGTCCTTTGGCTCGTCTGGATTTTAAGGGAGCAGATCTGGCGGAAGAACTTTTTCACGCCTATCTGAAGCAAATTCTTGTGGACGGATTCTTCCACGCCGATCCTCATCCAGGCAACGTCTTCCTCACAGACGACCATCGCATTGCCTTAATTGACCTGGGCATGGTTGGTCACATTACGCCGCAGTTGCAGGAGAACCTGCTTCAGTTGCTGCTAGCGGTGAGCGATGGCCAGGGCGATGATGCCGCAGCCATCGCGATCAAAATCAGCGAGCTAAAAGACGATTTTTCAGAGAATACGTTCCGGCAACGCGTGGCGGGTCTGGTAAGCGAGCATCAAGGATCGAAAATGGGCCAGATTCAAGTGGGGCGAGTCGTCCTGGAAATCACGCAAATTTCGGGCGATAACGGACTGCGGGTGCCCGCGGAGTTGACCATGTTGGGCAAAACGTTGCTGAACCTGGACTTGGTCGGTCAAACACTCGACCCTAAATTTAATCCCAACGCTTCGATTCGACGCAACGCGGAAAAAATTCTGCAGCAGCGGGTGTGGAAAGGGCTCTCGCCGACCAATCTGCTCGGTGGCCTGTTGGAGGTGAAAGATCTTCTGGTGCGGCTGCCAAGCCGACTCAATCGGATTCTCGATGCGATCGCGCGTAACGAGTTGAAGGTAAAGGTGGAAACGATTGACGAGGACGTAATCATCAATGGACTTCAGAAGATCGCGAATCGCATCACCATGGGTTTGGTTTTGGCTGCGTTGATCGTCGGCTCAGCTTTATTGATGCGGGTGGAGACTTCGTTTCGTATCTTTGGGTATCCTGGTTTCGCGATCTTATTTTTTTTGGGCGTGGGCGGAGGCGGTATCTTCCTTATTATTCGCATTCTGATGCATGATCGCCCTTCGAAGAAGTAAGGGGGTACGTGGGGTCAGTCTTGCTATATTTGAATCTCTTCGGGTTCATTCCCCGCGGCTTGCCGCGGAAAGAGGGTCCAGGGCTTGCCCTGGGGTTCATACCATTGATTTAACCGGAGGTGTAGGCTATGTCCGCGGTCTTATTGTTTAGAGAATCCCCGTCATGCCTGACATTCAGCGGTTTGAGGTTTTCCTTCATCCGCTTTATAGTATTCCGGGACGTATTCTGGCAAAATTGATACGAGTAATCAGCTGCATGTTTCGATCCGTAATTATCGATTCAGGTGAATAGCCACCACCGAGCAGTTGTAAGTGTTACAAACACCCAGACCCTACCCCGGAACTAGAGGCAACCCGGCAAGAGAGAGGTGGGATCTAGAGCTTCTTCTTACATTCGTCACAGAACAGCCATTCTTCGTCGGCGTTTTTATCCACGTCATGCCGCATGAGAAGGTTGTCTTCTGTGACGTTATCCTGCCAGCCCTTGTGCTCCCCGCCGTCCAAACATTCAACACAGATCACTTTGCCGTTCTCCTCCTGGATGCCCGCTACGTCGTCAACATTAACACGTCCCATCTTTATTACCCCCGTTTCTTTAGGAGTCTTTTCACTTCTTCCAGCTTGCCTTTCATGGCTAGCAAGTGTGCCTTGCGTTGCTTCTCCCATTCCCTGAATGCTTCGAGAGTCATATCGCCCGACGCGAAGTGTTCCAATGAGGGATCGGGTTGCTCGACCACTTCCGTGGCTTCGCCTATGAGTTCTTCGAGAAGCTTTTCGACCCGCTTGTCTCTGTCCTGTTCTTCTGTCATATCTTTTATCCCTCCCTTCTCTTTCGATTCAACCATCTTTCTCGGTATCCTGCAAGGGAATTCTTTTGTCGGGCCGCAGCCCGCCTGAAACCAGACGCAGCCGTTTCTTTGCCGCTGGTAAAGAAGCTGAAGAAACAAGCTCACCAGCAAATCCGCAAATTTGCGGAATAACGTAATCAGCTTCGCCGCCGCCGCTCTTGTGCTATAATGAGATTCGTGGGCCTCCCACAAAAAGATTTGCTCCGCCCGGCAGAAGTCGCCGATCATTTGCGGGCCTGCACGCGGACCATTTACCGATGGGCTGAGAAGGGTTATCTACGCCGCGACAAACTACCCGGTAAGAGCCTGCGCGTCTGCCGGGAAAGTGTTGAAGAGATGCTAAGACCTGCCTCAAAATAGCGTAGCGCTTCGCTAGGGCTTCGCCTGGCGTGCGTTGGCATGTCGCAAAGTTTACCCTAAGTGCCCCATCAAGGCCTCACGCCTTACGACTAGCCTTGGTCGAGGACTTCTTCCTTAACTCTCCAGTCTTGCACTTTTTCTCGTGATGCAGCCTTTCACACGTAATCGTCAACCGCCAACAATTCACCTGGATGCAGTCTTGTCGCCCTCGCGGTCGGTTATGCAGCAGCCATCTTGCTTAACCCGTAAGCGTATGCGTTTCAGTACAAAGAATTGCTTGACAAAAGGTATTTTGGAGATATAATCGGGGTATAGGACAAAGATAAGGATGTAAGTAGCGCTTTTGCTCACTTCTCACATGGGCCATGCAACTGTATAGGAACGCTTTCGGGGGTAATGGGATGAAGAGGGAGTGGGAGAAAACCCTTGCCTTGTGAAAGGGTATTATCTCCCAACAGTTCACCCTGTTTTGGTTAGTTGCTCTGCGATTGGGCCTGACTCTCTGAAAGGGCAAGGCACTATGGTAGGCAACCAAAGATCACCCAGACGAAGACCTAAAGAACTGCAGCTAGCACTTTCTTCCCAGCGGCACCGAAGTATCGTCTGTATCTTCTATGGTTCTGCGCCCATTGGTAAGCCCGAAGGTGAACGGGTAGCTGCGGACAAAAGGAAGCCTTGAGAAAGAGAAGAAAGGGCTCAGGGGGTTCTTATGGAACTAGTGAGGACTAAGAAATCGGAAGAAGTCGTGTTCGGGAAGGGTTTTGTTCCCGTGCTTACAGCCTGCTTCGCCGGTACGGAGGAGGAGATCGCACAGTTCAGTAATCTCAAAAAGTCTGGCGAGTGGATTCACATCATAATCGACCCGACGGGTACAGTCACCTTTAATGGAGAGGAAATGCGATCCCCCAACTGCTCAAAGCGCACCCCAGTCGACAGCGCCCTTGTCAGAAGGCAGCGGGATAAGAAACGTGGGTTTTCGGGTCCTCTCGATCACTGACCGGGCTACGCTCCCGAGAAACTCCCGGCTTAGCCACCCCTTCCCGTGGGTCCCAAGGACGATCACATCACACCCCTTCTCATCTGCCGTGTTCAGGATTTCTTCCACGGCGTAGCCTTCTTTGACGATGACGTCAGAGATGAGGCTCGCGCACGGTAAGCCAGTCTGAGACTCTACCTTCCGGCAGAACTCTTCTAAGTGCTTCTTTATCTCGGCGACGTCATCCTGCCTCTCCGCTTCTCTTCCTTTTTTCATGGCAGCCTCACCAGCCGCACCTGCTTCGAAGTATACCTGAGCT
>DATFYE010000135.1:0-2099 GCA_035315185.1 Syntrophorhabdales bacterium
ATGGCCGCATTCCCGGGCAGTACCCGTCATTGAAAAGGATACTCGAACGGTACCGGGATTTGAGGATCAAGGTTGCCTACGAAGCGGGCCCCTTTGGCTTCTGGCTCCTCGATAGGCTGGTCTTGGATGGCATCGAAACCATAGTGGTTCCTCCGTCCCTCATTCCCATTGAGTCGGGCAATAAGGTAAAGACCGACAAGAGAGACAGCCGCAAGCTGGCAACACTGCTGGAAAAGAATATGCTCAAGCGGGTATACGTATTGACCCGGGAGGAGCGTGAGCACCGGGATCTGCTCAGGACCCGAAGGCAGATCGTTGACCACCGCAACAACGTGGCACGCCAGATCAAGAGCAAGCTCATGTTCTACGGCATCTCATCTCCTTTCACTTCAACCACCCGCTGGAGCGTGCAGTATGTCGAGTGGCTTAAAACAATCACGTTTGAAACAACCTACCTCAAGGAAGCATTCGGTCTTTTGATCGAGCTGTACGAGTACCTGACCCTCAAGCTCGCACGGATCAACCGGACGGTTGTGCTGTTATGTCGCGACAAGAAATATCGTCAGAAGATCAAACTCCTGTGTACTGCACCGGGTATAGGGAAACTGACGGCTATAGAGCTCCTCGTGGAGCTGCAGGACATAACGAGGTTCAAAAGTGCTGAAGAGATTGCCTCCTACATCGGCCTGACCCCGGCAGAATACTCGACAGGAGAGCGGACACGTCAGGGCAGGATCACCCGGTGTGGCAATAAGCGGGTGAGGACCTACCTGGTGGAGAGTACCTGGGTGCTGATCACAAAAGATCCCTACCTTCGGGCAAAGTATCTCAGACTCAAAAGCCGAAGAGGTGGGAAGAGGGCGGTCATTGCCATAGCCCGCAAATTCCTCATACGGCTCAGACGGATGCTCCTGGACAACGTGCCCTATCGGATGGCGGCTTAAAACAAAACATGACTACAATAACCCTTTCCGGATACGGATTGACCGTGGACCTTCACCTTGTGACCAACAAGGATTACGTTTCGTAGAATACGGCAATTCATTTGGAGCAACCGGATAAGACTCATGTGGCGGTGCCTATCAGGTCCGACCACGGATAGCAGGCTGGGGGATATACCATTGATCAATGCACAGGAGGGCAAAAACACATAGAGATAACTTCAGGGGGTTGACAATCTACATAGCAGGTGAAAGGGTGACATCGATGAGTCCGCGAAATCCACCCGTGACAGGTGTCCGGCATGGCCGCGAGCCGAAACCCTCTTGAGAATTTGACGGGTATTGACACGCAGACTTTGTGTGATAAACTAATTAGTAAACTGATCATTCCAGTCATGGAGGTTTGAATGAAAGAAAATACCGTGACCAAGCTCATCGATGCTCTGGAGGCCCGTACGCACTTTGGGGAGGTTATGGAGCAAGCAGAAAAGGGGAACGCACGTTTTCTGGTCAGTCGGCGGGGTAAGCCAAAAGTTATGATCCTGAGCGTGGCCGATTATCTCAAGAACGTGGTAAAGGAAGATGCCATCTTTGCAGAGATTCAATTAACGGCGAAACAACTGGGCCTGGACAAAACGACAGAGGCCGAGATTGAGGCCGAGATCGCGGCATCTCGTCAGGAAAGGCGCAAAGACAAAAAGAGATCAAACAGATCTCGATGATCAAAGTCGTACTCGACACGAACGTGCTCATATCAGCCCTCCTGAAGGAAGGCAGCGCGCCCGCTATGATTGTCTCTCTCTTGCGAAAGAAACAATTCCTTCTCTGCCTGAGTCAAGAGATCCTCGAGGAGTACAAAGCCGTTTTACAGCGAAAGAGGTTCAGCGGCTTAAGGAAGAGAAAAGAAAAGGAGATAGCTGGGCTGTTTGCCCAGATAGAAAGTGAGGCCCTCTGGGTTACCCCGAAGGCCCCAAGCGAGGCGGCTGTGGCGGATCCCGACGACGCGAAGTTCGTTCAGAGCGCTCTGGATGCCCGGGCCGACTTCCTGGTCACCGGGAATACCAAACACTTTCTTTTGAAAAAATTCCAGAATACCCGTGTGGTAACGCCCAGGGAGTTTGTGGAACACATAGTAAGAGTCATGCTGGTGCTCGGAGC
>DATFYE010000136.1:0-25056 GCA_035315185.1 Syntrophorhabdales bacterium
TTGGCGTGAAACGGTCAACGTTGTACACGATGATCGAGCGGAAGGAGATACCCCATTACCGGATCGGGAAGCTCGCCCGGTTCAAACCGGCTGAGATCGATGAGTGGCTTATAAAGAAGAGGTGCCAGGCCGAGACACCCGTGCGGACCAGGAAGACTCGCAGGATGTTCCGTAGCCTTCACGGAGAGACGAAGAACATCGTCCACCAGGCCATTGACGAGGTCAAACTCGAGGGGTATACTTCCTTTGGGGAATCAGACCATATCAAGGGCCTCGAGAAAGAGAGGTGAACATGGGATTGTTCAAACGAGGCTCAAACTGGTGGATCAGCTTTACCTACAGGGGACAGCAGGTGAGGCATTCCACCGAGACAGATGACAAAAAGATTGCAGAGAAGATCTATCACAAGGTGAAGACGGAGGTGGCAGAGGGCAGGTTCCTCGGGCTCCAAGTTGGGAGGGTGACCTTCGATGAGCTGGCCGAGGATCTGATGCTGGACTACAGGATCAATGAAAGAAAAAGTATCAGTCGATCGCAGAGGAGTATCAGGAATCTCAAGACGATGTTTGAGGGCGTTCAGGTAAGGGATATCACGACTACCCTGGTAAAACAGTACATCCTGAAACGACAGCAGGAGGGAGCTGAAAATGCTACGGTTAACAGAGAACTATCCGCATTGAAGAGAATGTTCTCGTTGGCGCGGCGGAACACCCCTCCGAAGATAGCTCAGATGCCGTATGTTCCGAAGCTACAAGAAAACAACGTGAGGACCGGTTTTTACGAGTATATCGACTACGTCAAGTTGCGAAACGCACTTCCCGACTATCTTAAGCCCGTCTTCCTTATGGGCTATTTCACTGGTATGCGGGAAGGCGAAATACTTGGCCTCACATGGGCAAAAGTCAATATCTTTGCAAGGAAGATTAGCTTGGAGCCGTCTGACACGAAGAACAAAGAGCCTCGGATCATCTTTCTCTACGAGGACGAGTTGTATCAGGCTATAGTCAAACAGAAGATGGTCCATGACCGTCTCTACCCGGATTGTCCCTATGTTTTCTGTAAAGACGGAAGAAAAATTAATGACTTCCGGCCTGAGTGGGACCGAGCATTGCGGAAATGCGGCCACCCAATCATGTTCAAATGCAAGGGCTGTAAGCAGTTTACCATGCTCCCGATCGGGGTAGGCAGAAGAAGGCTCACATGTCAGCATTGTGGGGGTAAGAACTTGCGTAAGAACAATGTGCGGGTGTTCCACGATACGAGGCGAACCGCGGTTAGAAACCTATCGCATTCAGGTACCCCAGAAAAGATAGCGATGAAGATCACGGGCCATAAGACCAGATCCGTCTTCGACAGGTACAATATCGTTAATGAGGACGATTTGAAAGAGGCGTCTACCCGGTTGGCGCGGCAGCATCAGGAGATGAAACAGCTTCACGAACAGGCAATGTGTGACGTGTTGGAAACCGGGGTAACCGAGGAGATGTGTTGATATTTTATCACAATTTTATCACACTCCTCGAATTATTGTACGTAAATGGAACCAGTCGTGAAGACCAAGTTATTGAAATCATTATGCCTGGGACCGGAATCGAACCGGTACAGTGCGGAGCACCGAGGGATTTTAAGTCCCTTGCGTCTACCTATTCCGCCACCCAGGCACACCTCATTTATAATAAGAAAAGTGGAGGCTGTCAATAAACTAATTGAAAAAGATGGACTCGCGAGGCGAGTGGGCGTGAGACAATCCCGTCTTCAAGACTCTATGCGCTCGACGCCATAAAATGTTTCAAGGAGCACGCTGCAGACGATTGCACGTGTGACCCCGGTCTTTTCCAGCACCGCTTTTGCGAGGTCAGTAACAGCCCGCTTTTCAGGACAAGCATCATACTTGTTCAGTATGAGCATGCATTTTTCGCGGTTCACACCTTTCATCAGGGTGTCATCCTCGAAGAAGCGTAAGAAGAGAGAAGGTGTGACGCACGCATCTGCCGATACACCGGTTGCTCTTTCAAGCAGCTCCCATCTGAATACCTGCTCGTCTACCCGTCCGGATAGGGCATCGAGTCCTGCTACAAGCATGATGCGGTCAGAAAAAGAGGGGATGACAGGCTCGTATTCTGCGGGATACTTGAGGGGCTTGCCTTTCGAGCCATCTGCCTCAATCAGGACAAGGTCGTACGCCGACCCAAGCTCTGCAACTTCCCCTTCCTGCAATGCGGTCAATTTTCCGTCGGCAACCGCCTTGCCCACGCGGACAAAATCCGGTCGTGCCTGCACTTTGCTCAGGTCTGGCCAGAGTGCGTAGGGCGCTTTTGCCCAGATCTTCGTCGTGGTTGTGATTGCTACCCGTTTTCCGCGGCGGAAGGCTTCGCCAGCCAGGTACTCGATGAGGGTTGTCTTGCCGCCTGCGCCGACAAAGCTTAGATAGTGCGTGTTCAGCGTGAGTTCACATCGGATGTACTCGGGGTCAATCCTTTGAAAATGCCACATAGGGGAGATTCTTGATCTGTCGTATGACCGCCTTGGCAGCAGCCTCGTCCTTCTTTCGTACGAAAAACGTGGCATACCCCTTTTGGAGAATAAAAATACCGTCGTATGCCGTGTCTTTATGTTCTCTTACCAGGTACTCAATACTTTCCCTGTCGAAAGCATCTTTGAGCACGTCAGACTCAAAGATGCTTTCGACCGTGTGTGCTTTAATCCACCCGGTTGGGTTCATTTCCTTTCCGGACCTGTCATCATGCCTATAGGCTTATCAAGTGGGCCGACCCAGATTTCTACCCAGGTCGAAAAGGTCTCTCGCGATATGCGGATGTAAGCCGTCTTATCATCTTTAGTGAAGTTGAGAATCACGGTGGCATATTTGAAGCCATTCATGAACTTCCAGCCATTCTTTGCCATGTTCGCCCGGAAATACTGTTCCAGGGAATTCATGTCGACATTGCCCTTGAGTACGAGCAGACCCGTCCTCACCGTGGAGGTCTCGTACACAAAGCTCTTGTCCCGTACGAGCTCCATCTCCTTCGGTAGCGGGATATCAGGGAATGAATAATAGGTCACATTCGGCGCCTCACTAGTCTTGGCCGCTGGTTGCTCCTCCTGACCCGTCAACTTATTCCACGTCGAACATCCTGTCGCGAGCAACAGCACTACAAGAACTAACACTGCACATTTCTTCATATCACCCCTCCTCTGTTATTTGTTCTCTCAAGAAATGCGTACGCACTGTGGTTGTGGATGCTTTCAAAATTCTCCGCTTCGATGGTGAACCACGTGATGTTCGGCTCTTTGTCCAGTTTTTCCGCAACATCACGGACAACGTCTTCGACAAACTTCGGATTGAGATAGGCCTTTTCCGTCACGTACTTTTCATCCCGTCTCTTCAGCACAGAGAATACGTCACAGCTCGAGCACCCCTCAATAGTCGAGATCAAATCCTCGATCCAAAAAAAACGCTTGAACTTGACGTTTACCGTCACGACACCGCGCTGGTTGTGGGCTCCATGCTCGCTTATCTCCTTGGAGCAGGGACAGAGCGTCGTGATAGGCACAGAAACGGACACGGTGAAGTCCCTCATCACATTGTCTTTGTCCATGTGGCCGACGAAGCTGCACGAGTACTCGATATACCCCGGGGTCCCGGTGATGGGGGCATCCTTCTTGATGAAGTAGGGGAACCGGACTTCCAGGTGAGCCGCCTCCGCATGGAGTTTCTGTTTCGTTTCCCGTAGGATGTCAGGAATATTCTTCATATTGATCATGCTCTTTTTGCTGTGCAGGATCTCCACAAATCTGCTCATGTGCGTGCCCTTGTAATCATGAGGAAGGTTCACGTACATATTGATCGTGGCTATGGTGTGCTGGTATCCGTTCGCTTTGTCGAGCACGGTGATCGGGTAGCTGACGTTTTTCACGCCCACTTTGTCTATTTCGATATGCCGGTGGTCGTGACTGTTCTGCACATCTTTCATCGGTAACTCAACTTCTGAATGCTGCATAGACCTTCTCCGATTCCCAGACTCTCACTTCTCTCACAGATACGTTCTTCTCACTAAGAAGTGCCCTGAGACGCTCGTAGAGATAGAGCGCAATGTACTCTGACGAGCTTGCCCTCTCCTGGAAGAAGGGAATCTCGTTAATGTATTTGTGATCAAGCTCAGCCATTGCATGTTGAACGTATCCTTTCAGTGTCGCAAAGTCGACCAGCATGCCCTCTTCGTTCAATTGTTGACCCTCAAAAAAGGCTTCCACCCTGAAATTGTGGCCATGCAGGTTCTCGCATTTGCCATGGTATTTCTCAAGACGATGAGCAGCGGCAAAACTATCTTTGACGCAAAGCGTAAACATGGAATCATCTTATACTATATGCTGTTCGTGCCACTTGTCAATACATGCGGCATGGACAAAAGGTACCGGGGAATCTATACTTACTCCATGCAAACTGAAAGAGCCAGGGCTGGTAACCATCCTGTCACAAGAACAGAAATAAAGGTCACCGGCATGACCTGCGCCATGTGCGCAAAGGCCATAGAGAAGTCGCTTGCGCAGGTCCAGGGCGTCTCCAGCGCCGAGGTAAATCTTGGTAAAGAGACAGCCTCAGTCGAGTACGACCAGACCAGAGTGAAGCTTGCTGATCTGGAGACGGCTATCCGGGATGCGGGATATGGTGTTGTGGACGAAAAGGTTGCCTTGCGGGTCGGCGGCATGACCTGCGTTATGTGCGCTCGCAGCATCGAAAATGCGCTTTCCCGGCTGCCTGGCGTGGTGAGCGCATCCATCAATCTGGGGGCTGAAAAGGCGCTCGTCACGTACAATCCCCGGCTGACAACGATCAGCGAGATGCGCAGCGCGATCGAAGGAGCGGGATACCAGTATCTGGGGTTGGAAGGAGAACGGACTGACGAGGATGAGGCGATCCGCGCTCAGGACTTGCGGAAAAAGCGGAACCAGGCGATCGTCGGTTTCGTCGTAGGAATCCCTCTCATGGTCCTCATGTTCCTGCCCATCGCTTCTCACCATGCAATGGCCTACGGTATGTTCTTGGTCGCAACCCCAACGTTCCTTTACGTAAGCCATCAGATATTTCGTGCCGGCTGGCGCGCGTTGAGAAACAGGAATCTCAATATGGACGTGATGTACTCGATGGGCATAGGTGTCTCCTTCGTGGCGAGCATCCTTGGCACGTTCCAGATCATCCTAAGTAGGGAGTTTCTCTTTTACGACAGCGCAGTCATGCTTGCCGCCTTTCTCACCATGGGCCGCTATCTTGAAGCCCGTGCCAAGGGAAAGACAGGAGAGGCAATAAAGAAGCTCGTAGGCCTGCAGCCCAAAACCGCAAGGGTTGTTCAGGACGGCACCGAAATAGAGATCGCTGTGGAGGATGTGCAGATCGGCGCCATCGTTATCGTGAGGCCCGGAGAAAAGGTACCGGTGGACGGCGAGGTTATTGCGGGTGAGAGCTACGTCGATGAGTCGATGATAACGGGTGAACCGATTCCTGTACTGAAAGAGGAGGGAGCCAGCGTCGTAGGAGGCACACTCAACCAGAATGGCGTCATCAAATTCAAGGCCTTGAAGGTGGGCAGAGATACACTGCTTGCCCAGATCATACGCCTTGTGGAAGAGGCCCAGGGCGCCAAGCCGCCCGTTCAGCGGCTTGCGGACAGGGTCGTCACCTATTTCATTCCTGTGGTGCTGGCCGTCGCACTCCTCGCTTTTGCCGTCTGGTATTTCCTGCTCGGCAACACGCTCCTTTTCGCCCTTACCTGTCTCATCTCGGTCCTCGTCATTGCCTGCCCGTGCGCCCTCGGCCTTGCTACGCCAACAGCCGTAACCGTGGGCGTGGGCAGGGGAGCGGAACTTGGCATACTCATCAAGAGCGGTGAAGCTCTCGAGCTCTCAGAACGCCTCAAGGCTGTGGCCTTTGACAAGACAGGAACCCTCACCAGAGGCCGGCCCGAGGTCACCGATATGTTCCCGATTGGTGTCAGCGCAGGAGAGCTTTTGAGGCTCGCCGCCAGCGTCGAAAAGAACTCCCAGCATCCTCTCGGCGAAGCGATCGTTCGGAAAGCCGCGGAGCAGAAGCTTACGATCGAGGATGCTGACCGGTTCGATACCTTCGGCGGTAAAGGGGTGATCGGCACGGTGAACGGCCAGGAGATCCTCGTGGGAAACAGGCTCTTTCTGCACGAGCGAAAGGTGGCTTATGCGAGAGAGGTAGACGAAAAGATAACAGAATTCGAAAACGACGGTAAGACCGCCATGCTTGTCGCCCGCGGAAATGTGGCCCTGGGCATTATTGCAGTGGCCGATACGCTCAAAGAAACGTCCAGGGCGGCTGTTCTTGAGTTGAAAGGTATGGGCCTCAAAGTCGTGATGGTGACGGGAGACAACAAGAGAACGGCCCTGGCCCTGGCCCGTCAGGTCGGGATCGACGAAGTCGTGGCAGAGGTCCTTCCCCAGGACAAGGCGCGTGAAGTAAAGAAGCTCCAGGAGGCGCACGGTGCTGTAGCCTTCGTTGGTGACGGCATCAATGATGCTCCCGCGCTGGCACAGGCAGACGTGGGGATTGCCATAGGGAGCGGCACGGACGTGGCCATAGAAAGCGGCCAGATTGTCCTGATGAGGGATGACCTGATGGATGCGGTTGCCGGCGTGCAATTGGCCCGCAAGGTAATGGTGCGAATCAAGCAGAATATATTCTGGGCCTTCGCGTATAACACCGCACTTATACCGGTTGCAGCAGGCCTCCTTTATCCATTTTTCGGTATTACCCTGAAGCCCGAGTTTGCCGGGCTTGCCATGGCCATGAGCTCGGTGACCGTGGTATCGCTTTCACTCATGTTACGGAAATACGTGCCACCGGCCACCGCGGCGCGGCAGGCGACAAAATGAAGGCAAAAGGATAAAGGAGAAGTTAAAAGAAGCTTTGACTTCCTTAGCCTTTTGCCTTTAGCCGTTTGCCTGTTTTGATTCGGAAACTGATTGACAAAAAGCCCGGCCATGCACAAAATATATGAGGGTTGACTCTGCGTAAAAACTAATGTCGGCAAATTTGAAATAGACTAAGGAGGTGTTTTGTGGCTCAAGTTTCCAGAGAAGAACGGAGAGAAAAGGTGATCGACGTGCTGAACAAAGCGCGCGCCAAAGAATTGAATGCCATACTCCAGTACATGAACCAGCACTACAATCTGGACAACATGGATTATGGAGATATGGCTGCCAAGCTCAAGCTCATAGCCATTGACGAGATGCGTCACGCCGAGATGTTTGCCGATAGGGTTAAAGAACTGAATGGAGAGCCGACCACAGAGCCTGTTGCAAAGGCAGTGAAGGGTCAGACAGTGGAGGCCGTGTTTCCCTTTGATGCAAATCTTGAGGATGAGACCATCGCGGCCTATAACGAGTTCCTGTTGATATGCAGGGAGAACGGGGACAGCACCAGTGTGAAGCTGTTTGAAGCGATCATAGATGAAGAGCAGATACACTTCAACTATTTTGACAACACCAACGACCATATCAAGAACCTGGACGGGACCTATCTCGCTCAGATCGCAGGGACTCCGTCCGCCACGGGTCTGGCAGTGCAAGGCTTCGTCGCCAGGCAAGGAGGGGGTGGCACCCAAACCGGCGCGTAACCCCAACTTAATTTTAATGTCTCACCGAAAGCCAAGCGGCCTTTCCGCTTGGCTTTCTTTCTGGTCATAATTACAGAGATCTCTTAGAACGACCTCAACTCTATTCGCAAGTACGCTGTGCGTGATTCGGCTTGCGACGGTTCAAATTCAAGATGAAGACCGAGGCGGCAGCGAGGAGCTTGCCGCAGGCGTACTAAAAGTACGTCGAGGAAAAGCGACGCAGCGACAACGAAGGTATGCGCTTGAATTTGAACCGTCGCTCAGCGGATCAGACCCATATACTTCCAGTACGGGTAAGAAAGAGCTATGGCGGCGAGCGAGATGAGCACGTGAGCAAGCGCGAATCTCACGGTCTGCGGATGATCGAAGAGCCGGCCCTCCGTGCTCGAAAGGAGGGTCTGGAAGATCATGCTTTGATGCGGCAATAACCAGGGTTCGTTCACGAGGAGCACGATCAATCCTATGACAAATGGGCTGATCTCTAACGTGGCGCTGATCGGCAGGAGTGCCAGGATACAGACCACCATGGACGGAAAGGCCGGCAATATGAAGCGGATCATGACTATGCTCACTGTTATAACGAGAAGGAACACCAACCTGCTGGCGACAAGAAATTGCAGGTAGGGTTTTGCCGCACCTGCCACGATTTCCGGAAGGCCGCTGGCGGATATTACGTTGCCAAAGCCTATCAGGGCCCCGAGAGAAATGAGAAAGGCCCAGTCTATGGAATTGCGGAGCGTGGTCTGGTCGAGCACCGAGGTTGCAAACAGAATGAGGAGGCACAGCATCGCTATCCACGCCCCGTCAATGTGGTGCCACGATTGGGTCAAGAAGCCCGCGAGCGAGGTGAGAACGGTAAAAAGACAGACCTTCTCCTCGATGGTCAAAGGGCCGAGCGTCCGCAACTGCGCATCTGCAACCGACGAGACCAGTTCTTTCTGCTCAGTGGGGCGATAGAGCGCGATCACCGCAAGATAACAAGCGCAAAAATAAAAGGTCGACAGGAGCCAGCTTGCCTTGAACCAGTAACCCCACGTTATGGAGGAACCGACATCGGGGGGCAGAAGGCCCAGCATAAAAAAGCAGACAAACGAACCGTTCATAAACATGACAGTCATGTTCCCATGGCCCAGAAAGCTTGCCATGGCCAGGCCAACAGCCCCACCACTCCCCTTCTTGTAGCCGAGGATTTCGGTGAGCGTCAGTATGAGCGGGCTTGCCAGGGCCAATCTGCCGTTGGGAGAAGGGATAACCGGAGTCAAGAGAAGGCCTGAGAAGGCCACGGCAAAGGCCTGACCGAAATAGGTCCGTGGGAAACGCTTGATCATCACGAGGGTCAGACGATAGAGAAGACCGGTCTTGGCAATGGAAGCTGATATCCCAAAGACCGCGAGAACAAGAAACCACGTGCCACTGGAAAAGCCTGAAAAAGCAGCCGCAGGCTTGGTCGCACCAAGCAAGACTGCCACGACAGGGAGACCGATTGAAACCGTATGAAAGGAGAAGGCGTTCAGGCTCCACAGAATAGTGGCAGCGAGGAGCAACTCGAAGAGCTGGATACGGGGAGTTGTGAGGCCCGTCGTCTTCAAGAAAAGTGCGGATGGGATGCAAAGGAGCACCACGAGACAGAACGCCAGAAAGCGCCTGTCCTTGGACCATATATGGGCGCTTTGTAAAAAACCTGTCTTTGCGACAGCGGCTGAAGGCGTCACCACAGTCGGGCCGCCGGCTCGGGCCGCGGAAGGCCTGGATTGCTCGAGCGGCTCCCCGCTGCCTCTCATGACAACATTGGCGGACGCGAGTTTTGCCGCCAGCAGGCCTGCAAGGCTGACTCCGAGGGATGGATGCTTCTTGATTAATTGGTTGAAGTTGTCCCGGGAGAGCTTCAGCAAGATCAATTCCGTTTGGGCCTCGGCATCAGTGGTCCTTGGCTCGCCTGTCAGCAGCGCCAGTTCCCCGAACCAATCTCCTAGCCCCAGGCAGGCGATCTCCATCGATCTGCCGCCGGGCCGTAAGAATATTCGCACTATTCCGTCAATAATGATGTAGAGGGCATCGCCGGGATCTCCTGCCCTGTACAGGATCTCTCCTGATTTCACACGAAGCTGTTCGAAACTGGGTAGCAGCTCGGCAAGCCTGATCCTATCAAGGTCAGCCAAGAGTGGAATCTCCGTGAAATCAACCTCTTTCGGTAACTTCCGATCCTGTGCGTCATCCGCCATTGTCAGGGGTCTCCTCGACCTACCTTCATAGTTTGTAATATGGGACAGCTATTGGAGCCTGTAAATGGCCTCCGCGGGCACGATTGTAAATTCCTGTCGACTCAGGTAGACTATGGCCATGTTTCTCACAGATGGTAAATCCAATTACGACGCGGTGCTGACCGCTCTTCTGGAGGAAGCAAAAAAGAAAAACGCCGCGACAGCAGCCCCCGGTCTCGGTGGCTCTTTGGATGACGGATCAGCGCAGATCCCCCTTTTCGGGGAGGCATGTGCGGTCAAGGAAAAGGCCGTCTATAAGGGAGATTCAACGCTTGACACCATCGGATCAATTCTCGTTCTGAGATACCTTCTTACCGCCGGAGATGACCAACTGAGAAACGCCTGGGTGCCGTACCGGGAGTTCAAAGACGGAGCTCAGTTTGCATCATACATAAAGGCCAACATAGAAGACCGACTGGCCAAAGTATTTGGCGGAAGGCAGCCGCTCCTGCGGGAGAGACTGCAGGCGCTGGGCGCAAGCATGTACCGCTCAGAAGCAAAACCTGACGTGGCAGCCGCTCTGCATCCGTTCCCGAAAGTGCCATTGCTCGTTATCTTCTGGGACAAGGATGAGGAATTTGACGCCTCTTTCCAGTTCCTGTTCGATGAGTCCGCAGCGTCTTTTCTTGACATGGAAGCTCTCGCTGTTCTCCTCGAATATACCTGCCAGAAACTGATCGGCGAGCCATGAGCGAGTCCTTCAACAACCACATGAATCAGACCGCGAACCATGTCCTGATTATCGATGATGAGAAGAGTATAGTCGAGAGCCTTTCTTCGATTCTGAAGGAGGAGGGCTTCTCCGTTTTCAGCGCGAAGGATGGAAAAGAGGGGCTCGCTCTGTTTGAGCACGTGAGGCCGAAAGTGGTGCTGCTCGATGTATGGCTGCCTGAGATGGACGGCCTGGACGTCCTTAGACATATGCGCGAAGCGGACACTGATGCAGTCATTATCGTCATCTCCGGCCACGGCACCATCTCGACTGCCGTGGAGGCGGTAAAGATGGGTGCTACAGACTTCCTTGAAAAGCCGCTCTCGATTGACAAAGTGCTCGAAGTGATTTCCAGGAGCCTTGCAGGAAAAGGGAATGGGAAGAACAGACAGACCGAAGTCAGGATTCAGGTGCCGACAGGGCTTGAGGTATGCAAGCAAAAAACCATCGGGAAGAGTATCGTTGTTTACGGCATGGGGCTCCATTCGGGGGTCAAGACGGGAATGATACTGCTTCCCATGCCGGCTGACACAGGCATCATCTTCGAGCACGTTCCGGACGGTGAAAGAATACCGGCGTTCATTGACTACGTCTACTCGTCAGGATTCGCCTCTTCTGTCAAGGGCAGAAACTGCACGGTGAAAACCGTGGAACACCTGCTTGCGGCCTGCCATATGTACGGCCTCACCAACCTGCTCGTAAAGGTCAGCGAGGAGGTACCTATTTTCGACGGCTCCGCGCTTGACCTCTGCACGAAGATCGAGGAAGCAGGAGTGGTTGAGCAGGATGCCGGCATCGAACCACTGGTTGTCACAGAGCTGGTGACGGTTGCCAATCTGCCTGAGGGCAAACATCTTTCGGTCGAGCCTGCTGCCGACCTCATCATCGATTACACGCTCAGCTACCCAAAACCGGTGGGCATGCAGAGATATGAGTTCACAGGGGGAAGGGAACGTTTCGTAACCGATATCGCACCTGCGCGGACCTTCGGGTTTTTGAAAGATTTCGAGAGACTGGAGAAGATGGGGCTCGCGTCAGGCGGCCGCATCAGCAACGTGATCATACTGAGTGATGACGGCGTCATCAACACGAAGCTTAGATTTGACGATGAATTCGTACGTCACAAGGTGCTCGACGTGCTTGGTGATTTGTACCTGCTTTCCCGCCCGATCATCGGCAAGGTAGTAGCCCGCGGTACAGGACATCTCGAGAACATAGCACTGGTGAAAGAGCTAAAGAGAGTCTTCTATAAAACATAGGGTCCGGGGGCCAGGGTCCTGGGTCCCGTCAAGAGAAAAGATCGTGAATTCCAGCACCAAATCTAAACTGATATCAATCTGCAGAGTTCCAACCACACCAAGGAAATGGTTCTGACCCTCGAGCCTCGGTTGTCTCGGACATCAATATTCGGATTCAGGATTGCGATGAACTTCCTTTTTTTCTGGACCCCGGACCCGAGTTTCAGTTTCAACTTCGATGCGATTAAGTCCGCAGCCATTTCGACGTCATCCGCGAGTGCACGGGAATCACGCGTCTGTCCATTGAATCTCTACCTCCTCGCCTGCTCTGACTCGCTTTACGCCACGTTCCAGAATGATAACGCCATCAGGCTCATCCACGTAAAGCTCTTTAACAAGCGATGCACGGCCTGCGGAAAGGGTGACCGGGATGAGAAGAATCTTGTCACTCTCCTTTTCGATATCCTTGGGCACCGCTACCTTGCCGTAGCGCATGCTCACTCTCCTGCCCGCAAGCTTCGAAACAGAAGGATTGATAAATACCTCGTAGAGAGTCCGGAGCGCCCTCGGGTTTCCGGGCAGAATGAAAAAGGGCGTTTGATCCAGTTCCCCAAAAATCATTGTCTTGCCGGGCACGATGGGCAGGCCCTTCAGGAGAAACGTGGCTTTACGCTTCTGAAATGACGAACGTGTTATGTCTTTCTTGCCCTTTGCAGTGCCTCCGGTTACCAGCAGAAGATCAGCATCCGTCATGAAGGACAGGGCTTCTCCAATCTCCTGATCCTCGTCGGCGGCAGTAACTAAATGTACGACTTCCGCCCCATCTCTCTCCAGGAGCCCGGTGAGGAGATATTGGTTTGAGTTGACGACGATCCCTTTCTTGAGTTCGTTACCCGTGGAGAGAATGGATACCCTGGGCTTCCTGAAGACAGATGTCTCCTTCAAACCTGCGAGCGCCAGAAGCTCCATGGTGCGAGGCCTGATGCCCTCTCCTTTGCCTGCCACACGCTCAGTCTTGCTTATCCAGTAACCTCTCTTCCACATCTTCCGCAGATCGCTCGAGGTTTCCACCAGAATTCTGTCGTCTCTCTCCCGTACGTGCTCAACGGGTACGAATCGCGTATTGGCAGGTATCGCGGCTCCTGTCGGTACAAAGACCGCCTCTCCTGCTTTCAAACGGAGAACCAACTTCTCTCCCGGCCCGAGGGATCCTCTCACAGTGAACTCTGTTCCGATTCCTTTGCACGCAAAGCCGTCGAGCGCCGAAACATTAAATGGGGGAAGGTCCCGTTCCGCCTTCACGGTGCGTGCTGCGACCCGACCGAAAGCTTTTATGCAGGGAATAATCTCTTGTCCGACAGGAGAAACTCTTTTCTCGATTGTCCGGACTATATCCCGAAGCATGGCTTTTCCGGCCAACCGTTTTTCTGGAAGAAAAAGTGGAAGGCCACGATGACGAGGGCGTGATCTATCGTGCGGTCCCGGAGTAGCTGGGGAATGGAAGTGAGCGGGACAAGCTCAACCTCTATATCCTCATGCGTGTCGAGCGATATATCACGCACCTTCTCGGCACTCTCCACCAGATAGGTGTAACAGGCGTTGTCGAATATCGCGGGGTTCGGGTTGGTTAAGCCAAGGAGGCTCACGCTTCTCCCGGCATACCCGGTCTCCTCAAGAAGTTCTCTCTTCGCTGCCTCCTTTGGGTCAGCTTCATCCACGAGCCCGCCGGGTATTTCAAGCGTAACTTTCCTGGAACCGTGCCTGTACTGCCTGATCATGACTACCTTTCGGTCCTCGGTGAGAGGGATCACGTTCACCCAGTCGTTCGACTGGATGGTGTAGAACTCGCCGGCTCGGTTTGTTCGCGGAGACACGGCGTGATCCACCCGCACCTTGAAGACCTTGTAGTCTGCGCCGACCTTTGAACTGAGGATCTGCCAGGGTTTAATCATGCACGCCACCGTGGGGCGAATTATACGTTGATTGATTACTGGTTGACCGACTGAGCATCTGACTCAATAACTGCCGTGGTTGAACGCATCAACGCATGAACGTGTCAACTAATAATCCGCGTCTCGTTGAATGCCCTGGTATAGGCGTTGACGTTCTTCTGCGCAATCAATCCGAACCTGTTCTTAACAGGCAAGTCAAGAGACGCCAAATCAATTATCTTTGTTGCTTTTATCAGGCTTCCCAGCATCGTGGTGTTGGTGATCGGCACGCCCATCTCTTCCCGCGCAATCCTTGACGCATCCACACACGCAACCTTGAACCCAGGAAACAGATTGCGCACCTCGTTATCCGCTTTATTGATGTTTATCACGATCAAGCCATCTTCCTTGAGGCCGTCAGTGGGGCTTGCCGACGAAAGGAGAGTAGGGTCGAGAATCACTATGGCGTCCGGGCGATACACCTTGGAGCGTATCCTGATGGGTTTGTCGGAAACCCGCAAGAAGGCGAGCACAGGTGCACCCCTTCGTTCCGGACCGAAGTTCGGAAAGGCTTGAGCGTAACGGCCTTCATTTATTGCCGCCTGCGCTACAAGCTCCGCCGAAGTAACAGCCCCCTGACCGCCTCTCCCGTGAAACCGAACCTCGATCATTTTGTCCTCCATGTGGTGCCGCTTGGTGTATCAAGCAGGATTACACCTTTTTCAAGGAGCCGGGCGCGAATCTCGTCTGCTCCCTTGTAATCTTTGCGCTTGCGCGCATCTGACCGGTCCTCGATGGCCTTTTGCACTGCCGCTTCATCCAGGCCAACGCGCCTCAGGTGCCGCAGAGTTTCACTCCGACTAAAGACCGCTGTCTCCTCACCCAGAAGTCCCAAGCTTGAGCCAAACGAAGCGAAAAGCTGCTCGCCCTTAGCGAGCGCAGGCCGGCTGCTTTCATCCAGCTCATCTATCATCCTGTTGAGCACCCTGGAGAGATCAAAGAGCGCTGCTAAACCAAGCGCCGTATTGAAGTCATCGCTCATGGCTTCGTGGAATTTTCTCTCCAGTTCCTGAAGCTCGGAGTATATGGTTTGGGAGTCTGCCTGGGTTGAAGGAGTAACACCTCCCCTCGGCGCCTGGCGAATTCTTTCAAGCGTAAAATAGAGCTTCTGGAGCGCGGTCTGCGCATTTTCGAGAGACTGTTCCGTATAATCGATCGGGTTCCTGTAATGGGTTGAAAGAAAGAAGAGCCGCAGCACCTCAGGATGGTATTCCCTCAGGAACTCCTTGATGGTGAGTATATTGCCGATCGACTTGGACATTTTTTCCCGCTGCATCGTGACAAAGCCATTGTGCACCCAGTAATTCACAAACTTCTTTCCGGTTGCACATTCCGTCTGGGCACGCTCATTCTCGTGGTGCGGGAAGATAAGATCCTTACCCCCTCCGTGAAAGTCAAAGGGATTACCCAGATACTTGGTGCTCATGGCCGAGCACTCTATGTGCCAGCCCGGCCTGCCCTTGCCCCAGGGGGATTCCCATGAGGGCTCTGCAGGCTTCGACTCCTTCCACAGGGCAAAATCAAGAGGGTCTTGTTTTCGCTCGTCAACCTCGACGCGTGCCCCCGCAATCATCTCCTCGAGACTTCTTCCCGACAATCTGCCGTATCCATCGTATTTTCTTACGGAGAAATAGACGCTACCGCCAGTCTGATAGGCATACCCCCTCTCCACCAGTTTTTCGATGAAGAGTATCATGTCGGGGATGTGGTCCGTTGCCTTCGGCTCAACGGTGGGAGGAGCGACCCCGAGTGCTGCCATGTCTTCCTTGAACGAGGCGATGTATGTCTCGGCTATCTCCTTCCAGTCTTTACGTTCTGCATTCGCCCTGTTGATGATCTTGTCGTCGATATCCGTATAGTTCCTCACGTAGGTAAGGTCGTACCCCAAGCTCGTGAGGTAACGATAGATTACGTCGAATACGACCACGCTCCGTGCATGGCCGACATGCGAATGGTCGTAAACCGTTATACCGCACACATAGCACTTGATCTGACCCGGGCTAGCCGGAACAAACTCTTCTTTTTTGCCTGTGAATGTGTTGTAAATGACTAGACTCATAAGCTTTTTTTATCACAGCCTGAGGCGCCTTGTCAAAAGTTAACTCCGGGTATATATCTTTACAAACCCGCGGATTTAGTTTATCTTTGATGCGTGGCAGAGCTGAGAAGAGACCCTATTTCCGGCAGTTGGGTTGTTGTCGGAGTAGCGTGGGTCAAGAGCAGCGAGATAGATGTCTGTCCTTTCTGCCCCGGCAACGAACATCTTTCCAGCAAACCGATCAGAGAAATAAAAGATGCCAGCGGTGCCTGGCTGGTGCGCTGTTTTCCCGCAGCCAACCCGATATTCATGATCGAGGCTCCAACGAGTAAGAAGGCGGAGGGGATGTACGACAGAATGGGAAACGTAGGTGCCCATGAGATCGTGGTAGAAAGCAGGATCCATACCAGAACCCTGTCTGATTTCGGGGAAGGTGAGCTGGCCCTTGTTCTCGATATGTATGTAGAGCGGATTCTGGACCTGAAGAGAGATAAGAGATTCAGGCACGTTCAGGTATATCGAAACCATGGGGAGCTGGCGGGCTCATACATCTATCATCCCCACTCCCACATACTCGCAACCTCCATAATCCCTCACGGCACCATGCTCGAACTGGCGAACTCCCAGGACCACTACCTTCAGAAGGAACGGTGCCTGCTGTGTGATATCACCGCGCAGGAGATACGACAGAACAAGCGGGTTGTCGCGATCTCAGAGAACTTTGTTGCGTTCTGTCCTTTTGCGCCCAGATTCCCGTTTGAGGTATGCCTGTTGCCCAGGTTTCACAGCCATACCTTTGAATCCCTGGCCGACGACAGGGCGTTGAAACATGAATTCATTCGCCTGTTCCTCGATGTCATGAGAAGAGTTGAGCGCGCGAGAAGTTCTCACACGATCGTGCTCCACACAGCGCCCAACTCGGTCACGGAAGAGATAACCCGGGAGCCTGCAGAAGTCGAGAATTACTTCCACTGGCGCGTGGAGATACTGCCGAGAGATCTTCGATCATCCAGGTTCAAGCGGGAAGACGATTTCTATCACGTATCACTGACGCCAGAAGAAGCGGCACAGATTCTGAAGGCTGACAAACCTTGAGTAAGGAGATTATGCAGAGGGCATTCTTCTGGTTTCTGTTCGGGGTCATGTTCACGTTTGCAATGATGCTGATGGTCTTTGGCGTGCTCTTCATGAGAGATGTATATGTCTCAGCAGGCTCGGGAAGCGGAGAGGTTGCGTTTACGTCGCTCCTCTTCGGCATAATACTGCTTCTCGTTGGCGGCGGACTCCTTTGCTCGACCATAGCAGAGACAGTCAAAAAGCTGTTGGCCAGGTAAGCCTCGTTCGGTCGATTCAAAAAAAATTAAAATTTTTTCATTGACAAGACAGCATACTAGATATAGTATTACTTCTAGAAAAGGCACTATATCTAGTGGAGGGGGTATACATGACAGAGACAACTGATTTAAATCTCTTTGTTCGGACTTCCGAAGAGACCATCTCGGAATGGAACAGGGAAAAGATAGTCGACGCAATGATGAGGGAGACGCTCATTGATCACGACACCGCAGCGAGTATAAGCAAGGACGTCGAGTCGCTCATCCGGAAGTCAGGCATCAAGGTGGTGACCGCTCCCTTGATCAGGGAGATGGTGAACGCCCGTCTGATCGAGAGAGGATTGGAGCATGCCCGCAAGATGCACACCCGACTGGGAATGCCCATCTACGATGTTGATAGTCTCATTCTCCATCCGAACAAAGAAAATGCCAATGTCCCGCATGGTCCGGAGGCAACCAACCTCACCCTTGCCGAGAGGATAAAAAAGGAGTTTGCGCTCCTGTCTGTTTTTTCTCAGGACGTTTCCGATGCCCACATGAACGGCGACATCCATCTTCACGACCTCGGTTTCGTGGACCGGCCGTACTGCAGTGGCCAGTCTCTCGAGTACATAAAAAGGTTTGGGCTCGACCTGCCCCATTCTCTGTCCATGGCAAAGCCTGCAAAGCATCCCGAGGTGCTCCTTGCTCACCTGGTCAAGTTTGCAGCCGCCCTGCAGAGCCATTTCGCCGGCGCTATCGGCTGGGATGCGGTAAACATCTTCTTCGCGCCCTACCTGGAGGGCATGAGTGACAATGACGTCAAGCAGCTTGCCCAGATGCTGATTTTCGAATTCTCCCAGCAGGCGGTGGCACGTGGCGGTCAGGCCATATTTACCGATATCAACCTTTACTGGGAGATCCCCAAACACTTTGTGGACGTGCCCGCTATAGGCCCTGCCGGCAAATTCACCGGCAAGACATACGGACAGTATGAGAAAGAAGCGCAGCGCTTTGTCTGGAAGCTCTTCGAGGTGTTCAAGGAAGGAGATGGCGCGGGCAGACCCTTCTTCTTCCCCAAGCCGCTCGTGCATATCACGGAGAAATTTTTTAAGACTGAAGGCTATACGGATTTTCTCGACCTTATCTGTGATGTGGCAGCAGACAAAGGCAATACCTATTTTGTCTTCGACCGGGGAGAGACAGCCAAGATTTCCGAGTGTTGCCGCTTGAGCTTCAAGCTGGACGAGCATGACCTGCTCGACGCGAAGGAGCCCTGGAGAATGCGTTATTGTGCGCTGCAGAACGTTTCTCTCAACCTTCCACGCATCGCTTATATGGCCGAGCAGGATGACACAAACCTCTTCAACCTTCTCACCGAGCGCTTCATGCTTGCCGTCAAGGCCCACAAAGAAAAAAGGGCCTTCATCGAGAGATTGCTCTCTGCAGGCGAGGATGGTCCTCTCGCCCTGCTGACCATGAACCGAGACGGCATGTCCTATCTCAGGATGAACAAAGCATCCCACCTCGTCGGCATGGTGGGCCTCAACGAGATGGTCCAGATACACACCGGCGAGCAGCTGCACGATTCCAAGAAAGCATTGAAGTTTGGTCTCAAGATTCTTGCCCATATGAAGCTCCTCGCTGACAAAATGAAACGGCAGGAGGGAATGAGGCTCGTCCTGGAGCAGACACCTGCAGAGAGCACGAGTTACCGCTTTGCACGACTCGATATGCGGTACTTCTCTCCCGCGTCCGGAAGGGTGGTAAAGGGAGATGTGGCATCCGGTGAGGTCTATTACACCAATTCAACCCATCTTAACGTAAAGGCCGCGATGAACCCCATCGAAAGGGTCACCAACGAAGGCCTCTTTCACCCGCTCATTGAGGCAGGCTCCATCTCGCACGTCTGGATCGGCGAGGCCCAGCCGTCTAAGGGAGCAATTGGCGACTTCGTGCTGAAGACTTTCAGGCACACTACCAGCGATCAGATAGCTTTCTCGCCGGAGTTCACGACGTGTAACACGTGTCACCGCACCTCGCGGGGCTTGAGGGATGACTGCGCATACTGCGGCTCGCATGAGGTCGACGGCATCACGCGCATCACGGGTTACTTCACCAAGGTCTCCAGCTGGAACAAGGGCAAGCTGGGTGAACTGAAGGATCGTTACCGGAACATGGAATATTTTGTGCAGGACAAGGATAAGGAAGAAGAGAAAAAAGTAGCAGCAGGATGATAACGACAGTTGCGCGTTACGAGTTCCGGGTTAAGGGTTAAAGACAGCATGTTGGTAACAAACTCGTAACTCGCAACCCGTAACGGTTTTTTCTTAACATTATCTTTCCGGAGGTGACTGATGGGCATAGTGAAGATATTTTATAAGGATGATTGTGTTGTATGTCCTTTGGCAAAAAAGTTGGGTGACAACCTCAGGCAAAAAAATATTGACGTAGTCGATTACAACGTAGAAACTGCTGATGGGCTTGCCGAAGCGAGCTTTTACAGTGTTATGGCCCTTCCCACCATCGTTGTCGAGGACGGCATGGAGAACGGGATCGGCGAATGGAGGGGCAAGGTCCCCAAGATGGAAGAGGTACTGGAGATTGTCAGCAGGGTCTAACTTTCCCATAAAGGGTTTCTTGGAAACCAGCTTCCTCGATTGGAAGGATCATCTGTCGTCTGTCCTTTTCACCGGCGGCTGCAACTTCAGGTGTCCTTTCTGTCATAACAGCGATCTAGTTTTGAATCACCACCGCCTTCTCGACATACCGGAGGAGCAGATCCTCGGGCACCTGAGAAAGTTCAGAAAGTGGGTTGCCAGGGTTGTTATCACGGGTGGCGAGCCTACCCTCCAGGAAGGCTTACCGGTGTTCGTGGAGCGCCTGAAACAGGAGGGATTCAAGGTTAAGCTCGATACAAACGGCTCGCATCCGGAGGTGGTAAAGAACCTCGTGGAGGCGGGCCTTATCGACTTTATCGCTATGGATATAAAAGGGCCCACCAAGGCCTACGATAGGTGGTGCGGGACCACGGTGAATCGAGATAAGATCGAAGAAAGCATTGACTTCATAAGCGGAGGACACATTGATCATGAGTTCAGAATGACCGTTGTGCCCTTCCTTCATAAAGAGTCTGACGTATATGAGGCAGCCTCAAGGGTGGGAGGTGCAAAGCGGTTCACGGTGCAGGACTTCGTGCCGAGAAATACGTTAAATCCGGCATTTGCACACGTCAGACCATTTTCCCCTGACCGAATGACGAGAATACGGCAGAACGTTAAGGGGATCATTCAGGATGCCCAGATCCGTCGTACTCTACACCAGTGACGACGTACTCCTTCAGGTAAAGCGCAGGCTTGCGCAACTTTTCGCGCCTGACAAAATCAAACCTTATACTTGTTCCTTTGCCCACGCGTCAGAAACCGGTACGCGCCGGGTAAGGATTACGGAACTCGTGCCATATAGTCTGGCCCCTATCCTCGACGAGGTCATCGCCAGCGGTCAGGCACTTCCTGTCTCCACGGCCGACAAGGATGTATGCGGCACGTCGTATGAGGATCTCATGCAAAACGCCGATCGATTCCGGAGGACTGTCCTCCTGCAATTCTCTTCACCCACTATCATCAGCCTTGGCGGCTACACGGTCTCCTTCCCCGTGCTGCCACTGATGCTGAGCCACTATATCCACGTGTGGAACAGCCTCGCCGGGTTCAAGATCACCAGGGCGCCGGAGTTGTTGGAGCACGTAAAACTGGCTTATTTTAAAGTCTCGTGTGTACAGTCAGAGCACGGCGCCGGATTTCAGGGATGGGTTACCCTGGAGATGGAAAAAGGAAGAGCGGAAGAGGAAATCCAGACGTTCAATGCTCTTACCGATTTTGCATTCTATTGTGGGACAGGCCTGCACACCGATGAAGGGCTCGGGCAGACAAGAAGAGCAGAGGATAAAGATTCAAGGAGAAAGGCAAAAGGCTGAGAGCGGATTCGACGTCAGAAAGCATAGCCTCCCGCAATGTTGAGCCCCCACTTTGGCATAATTTGACAAGCAGGATGGCCTGTCATACAATCGCTTGATACGGAGGTGCTTATGTTCAGACGTTGCAGGCTCGTTTCCCTTTGCGTTACTCTGTCGGCGATCGTCACACTCTCTGCCTGCGCTACACACACCTATGATCAGCAGGTAGTGCCTTTCAAGCTGCCCATGGCCTATCCGAACTTTACGCAGGCAGGAGGCGCAGACATTGCAGCCAAGGCTTACAACGACCCTAACGAGGCAGCAAAGGCATTCGATTACGATATGCGTGGCAGTGGCATCCTGCCTGTAGAGATAATCTTTGATAACAAGGGCAATCACTCTTTGGAGATTGTTCCCGGACAGACGTTCCTCGTGGATACAGCGAACAATCTATGGCCCATCCTCGACGCGAACCTGGCTTATGACCGGATTGACAAAAAGACTCAGATGAGCAACGTGTTGCCGCAGGCAGCCAAGGGCAGCGTTCTGGGGGCTGCCGCAGGTGCACTTCTCGGCGCAGCCGTTGGGATTGTGACGAGGACGAATGTGGGCAATGCAGCAGGCACGGGGGCTGCCGTGGGTGCTGCGATTGGTGGAGTCGCAGGAGGGACCAAAGGAGCAATGGATACGGACACGCAGACGAAGATCAGGGAAGACCTGAGTAAAAGAAGCCTCGAAAACCGACCCGTCAGACCCGGAGAGGTAGCGTACGGCTTCGTCTTTTTCCCAGGCGAAGCTGCAAAAGCAAAAGAGTTGAGACTGCAGGTGAAAGAAGTGGACACGGGGGTGCGCCACGCCCTCATCATGCCTTTTTAAAGAGAGATAGCTGGAAGATTACCGGTGTTCGCATCTTCTTTGCGGAAAGACTTCTATAATCGTTGCATGCCGTTTCCCGGACCTCGCCTCGAATACATTTGACTTTTATTTGGGGTGATGGCTATCATATTGGCCGATTCGCAATTCCTTACTTACAATAAAGGAGAATCTAGCTGATCCTTTTCGTAGCGGAGGGAAGTTTATGAATAAAACCAGATCACATTCTTTGTACCTGCTGGTAGTCCTGGTGGCCTTGGGCCTGGTTCTTTCAGCGTGGGCCTCAATTGCTGCCGAGACCAAGAAAAAGGAAGATTTCGAGAATCGGCCGGAGCGATCGATCCAGATGTCGGCCGAGTTCCCCGGAGTAGAGGTCCCGCCCGGACAAACCGTCACCATGAGCCTCATCTTTGACAACAAGGGACGCACTAACGAGAACGTGGGTGTCTCCATCGCTTCCGTGCCCAAAGGCTGGAAAGCCAGGCTTAAATCGGAGCAGTACACCATAACAGGCGTTTCTGTACCCTGGGGCGAGCAAAAGACCGTGACCTTTGAGGCTGAGCCGGACAAGACCGTGAAGCCTGGCGACTATACGTTCGACGTCCAGGCCAAAACCGCCGATGGAGAGTTTAAGATGGCTCAGGCCATTCTCGTAAGGGTCAGAGAGCGTCTGGCAGGGACAGAGGCGCGCGGAGTGCGGCTGACAACGTCGTATCCTGTTCTGCGCGGCCCTTCGGATGCCAGCTTTGAGTTTTCCGTGGAAGTTGAAAGCAAGCTTGACAGGGACGCGGTGTTCGACCTTTCCGCACAGGCGCCGGAAGGCTGGGAAACGAACTTCAAGCCTGCTTATGAGACCAAGTATATCACAAGCCTCCGCTTAAAGGCCAATTCAAGCCAGACCGTCGCGATCCAGGTAAAACCTGCCATGAATTCGAAGGCTGGAGAATTTCCCATCACGATGCGGGTCTCTTCGGGTGATGCGAAAGCAGAGGCAAAACTGATGGTAGTGCTCACGGGGACGTACTCTCTTGACGCAGGCACCCCCAGCGGACTGCTCACGCTGGATGCGCGGCAGGGCAAACCGTCCGTTGTATCGATCTTTGTGAAGAACACGGGTTCCGCTCCCCTGCAGGAAGTAAAGTTTATGTCTTTCAAGCCGGAAAACTGGAAGGTCGAGTTCAAGCCGGAAAAGGTTCCTTCTCTCGAGCCCAACGAGCTGAAGCAGGTAGAAGTCACCATCACTCCGTACGAGGAAGCGCTTGTCGGCGACTACTCCGTGGGGATCGGCATCAACACGGAGAAGGCATCGAAGAATCTAGAATTCCGGGTAACGGTGAAAGCGTCGACCGCCTGGGGATGGGTCGGCATCGGCATCATCGTGCTTGTAGTGCTTGGCCTTACCGGGCTCTTCCACTGGCTGGGCAGGCGCTAACGGGCAGGCGCTGATGCAGGACATCATGAATGAGCAACAGGTCATCATAGAAACAGAGGAGCTTACCAAGGTCTACAAAACGCAAGTGGCCGTGGATCACGTCTCGTTCAACGTTGTGCAGGGAGAGGTCTTTGGGTTCCTCGGCCCGAACGGGGCCGGAAAGACAACAACCATCCTCATGCTGCTCGGCCTTACCGAACCCACGAGCGGACACGTGAGAGTCCTGGGTGTTGATCCAACACGAGACTCGATTAAGGTCAAGGGAATGGTCGGCTACATGCCGGAAAATATGGGCTTTTACGGCGACTTCGATGCACTGCAGTCGCTGCGCTTTGTCGCTGAGCTGAATAATCTCCCGAGAGACCTGGCCGACGAGCGGATCGAAGCAGCGCTCAAGACTGTGGGGCTCGAGGACGAAGCCAAAAAGAAGGTGGCCGCTTATTCGCGCGGGATGAGGCAGCGACTGGGTATCGCCGAGCTGGTCGTCAAAGAACCAAAGCTGGCCTTTCTCGATGAACCGACGCTGGGTCTGGACCCCGATGCCACGAACCGTATGATGGATCTGATCGAGAATCTCTCCAGCGAAAAAGGCATGACGATTGTTCTATGCTCCCACTTTCTTCACATGGTGCAGAGGCTTTGCCGGCGTGTGGGAATCATGATCAAAGGTAAGATGGTGGGTCAAGGCCCGATGGATCGGCTGGCTCAGGAAAAACTGGGTCTTGGCGCAGAGGAGTACACGCTCGAAGAGCTCTACATGAAGTACTTTCAGGAGACATAGCTGTGCAAGGCTGGAAACCGATATTTAAAAAGGAACTGGCTGACCATTTCTCGAGCTACCGTTTCATCATTCTCTTCTCGTTGATTACGATGGTAAGTCTCATCATCGCATATATGGTGGGCGTCACTATCAAACAGGACCTCGAAGGGGTGGCGAAACCGAAGTTTGTATTCCTGATGCTCTTCATCTCGAGAGGTGTCGTCTTCTCACTGGTGCAGTTCGTGGCTTTCTTCGGCCCCCTGATCGGGCTTGTACTGGGCTTTGACGCCATCAACAGAGAGCGCAATGAGGGCACCCTGAGCAAGCTCCTCTCCCAACCCATCTACCGGGATGCGGTCATCAACGGAAAGTTCCTGGCGGGCGTTGTCACGATAAGCATTATCATGGCATCGATCCTTCTGCTTATTACCGGCATGGGGCTCAAAATTGTCGGTGTTATTCCGGGGATCGAAGAGCTCTGGCGCATCTTCTTATACCTCATCGTGAGTATCGTCTACATCTCCTTCTGGCTGGGGGTTTCAATCCTCTTTTCTATTATCTTCAGGAGCATTGCTACGTCCGCTTTGGCATCTCTCGCTCTCTGGATCTTCTTCTCCTTTTTTGTGTCGATGGGGGCAAGCGTGGTCGCCAATGCTGCTGTGCCTGATGCGAATCAGTCGAACCCTGAAGCCCTGGTGCGCAATGCCAAGATCCAGCGGGCCATCTCTCTCATTTCTCCCATGGTGCTTTACACGGACGGTACAGCCACGGTTATTGACCCGACGAGAAAGACCACGAGCTCGATCATCCTGGTGGGTCCCCTGGAGAAGCTCTCCCAGGAGC
>DATFYE010000137.1:0-11583 GCA_035315185.1 Syntrophorhabdales bacterium
GACCGTTCACCATCTGGGCGGCGGTTTCTGGGCCTTCGCGGGAGGGATGATTTTCGATTACACCGGCGGTTACACGTCTGTCTTTGTGCTCTCAGTCGCTACATCCGCGCTGGCTGTGCTCTGCATGGCGCTTATAAAAGAAAAAAGACACAGTACAGAGTGAGCTGGTTCCGTAAGAGTCTCATCTGGATGCCGCACAATGTCAGGGTTCCCTGATAATCCGTCTCGCCTTTCCTTCGAACCGCGGGAGGCTCCCCACTACAACCACTTCCACATCAGGGGTTATTTTGATGTTGTAGGCGATGTTGTCGAGTAATGTCTTTACGGCTCTCTGGAGTCGGTCGCCAGGGATATCCGCCGTAGCCGGTTCGACCCTTATCCTCAATCTTTTTCCTGATCCTTGGCGCGGGACGACCAGCTGGTATTCGTTCGCAAATTCAGGCACCTGTCTTATGAAGTTTTCTATGGCGGACGGAAAGATATTGACCCCACCGAAGTAGAACATATCGTCGGCCCTTCCAATAACGCCGCCAATCATTCTCAGGAACGTCCTTCCGCACTCACATCTGTCATAATTAAATCTCACCAGGTCTCCTGTCTTATACCGCAAGAGAGGCGCGGTCTCGCAACAAAGATTGGAGAGGACGAGCTCGCCCACTTCACCCGGCCCGACAGGCTTCCCTGTCTCCTTGTCGAGCGATTCGGGCAGGAACATCGCTTCGTTCAAGTGTGTCCCGTTCTGCGCGATGCACTCGAATCCGAAATTTGTGATCTCCGTGCTTCCTATATCATCGTAATTCTTCGCGCCCCAGAGCCTCTCAACGAGGCTCTTTGTGGCCGGGACCTGTGCTCCCGGCTCACCTGCTGTCACAACAATCCTCACCTTGGAATTGGGCAGATCGATGCCCATTTTCTGGGCCAGTTCTCCTAGATAAAGGATGTAGGTGGGTGTGCCGCAGACCACGGTCGCGCCCCAATCGATGATGCTCTTCAGCCTCGTTTCGGACGTCTGCCCCCCGCCGGGGACGATGGTCACGCTGTGCTGCTCGAACGTAGCCTGAAGTCCCCACCAGGCCACAAAAAGACCGTAGACAAAAGGGAAAAAGGCAACGTCCTTGCTCTCGACGCCGTAACCGTAAACATAATAGCTGAACTGTTCGAAGCAGTTCTTGAACCAGTCTTTCTTGCTGAAAGGGACCTTCAGCGGGGTCCCGGTAGTTCCTGATGTCTGAAAGACGCGACAGGCCGCCTCGGGCGGCAAGCAGGGAAAGTCACCGAAGATGGGATGCTCTTGCTGCGATTGGAGCAATTCAGCCTTTGTCGTGAATGGGACCTTACGAACATCCTCGATGCTCTTGATGTCATTCGGCGTTACGCCTGCTTCACTGAATTTTCTCCGGTAGAAAGGACTCTTCTCGATAACATATTTCATCCGCTTTTTAAAAAGCTTCAGTTCTCTTTTTTCAAAGTCCTCCCTGGTCATTGTCTCAAGGTCAGGTCTCCACATCTTCACCATAAAACCTCCCTATCATCACCTGAGGCGTCTATCACCTTTCTTTATTCTTTATCTGCTCCAGTCTTTCAAGAATTCTGTGAGGGTAAAATGGTGTCTGGTCCAGGCGGACACCGGTCGCATTGTAAAGGGCATTGGCGGTTGCGGCGATGGTGCCCGCCACATAACCTTCTCCTACTTCCTTCGTGTCGTAGTGAGTGCCCTTCTTGTATTCTTCTGTAATCACATCAATGTAGTCGGTCTCAACCATGTCAAGCGCACAGGGGATCCGGTACTCCAGGAACGAAGGGTTGATCACCGCTCCCTCGTCTGACAGTACCTCCTCATAGAGTGCATGGCCTTGACCCATGGACACCTGGCCATCTATCTGCCCCTCAACGAGCATTGGATTAAACGGGAAGCCACAGTCATGCGCGGTGGTCACCTTGATGATTTTCATGGCCCCTGTCTCCGTGTCTACCTCGACCTCCGCTACCTGGGCATAGGATGAGTAGTTCTCCGACCACCTACCCTTTGTCGTCGCAAGACTGGGGTGTGTCGGCTCGTCTTTCATGGTTCTGAAGTGTCCTTCACCTATAATCGAGTCTCCCCTCTTTTTCGCGATGCTGGCTGCAATCGCCTCCTTATAGGAGATTTTCCTGTCGGGTGCTCGCCTCACAAGAATCTCTTTGTTCCGCGCCACAAGCTCGCTTGGGTCCGTATCGAGCTCCTCCGCGGCCACCTGCAAGAGCTTCTTCATCGCATTTTCCGCTGCCTTTTTGGCCGCGTTTCCTGTGACCCACGTCAGACCGCTGATCCACGAACCGATGTCGATGCAGGTCGTCTCCGTATCCGCAGCATAGACCTGAATATCTTCCACAGGGACTGACATTTCCTCGGCCACGATCTGACTCAGCACTGTCTCCGCCCCCTGCCCCATGTCCACTGCTCCCGTGATCAGCAGCACGCTCCCGTCATCGGTCAATTTTACGATGACAGAGGAGCTATTCGGATAGACCAGAGAACCCCCGAAATAGGCACAGGTACCGATGCCGATGCCTCGCTTTATCGTTGAAACGCTCGACCTCTCTTCCTCTGCCTTTTTGTATTTCTCTACGAAATTTGTCCGCCGGGCCACTTCTTCGATACAGCGTGCGAGACCGAAGTTCTTCACGCTATCTTCGTTGGGAAGTATCTCTCCCGGTCGCCGTGCGTTCCTGAGTCTCATCTCTGCAGGGTCCAGATTCAGCTCATTGGCGATCATGTCGAACTGCGATTCGACGGCAAACCTCATGGCAGGAGCACCGTGGCCCCTCTGCGGGCATCTGACAAGGTTGTTCGTATAGACAGAGTATCCCTCGTACTTGAGGTTCGGTATTCTGTAGGGAACCATCAGAAATCCCCATGCGAGGAAAATCACGACGACACCACTACCCCTGTACGCGCCGCTGTCGTTGATCGCCCGTACCTGCTGGGCAAGGATCGTCCCGTCTCTCGCTACTCCCGTCTTCAACTCCAGAATCAGGGGCTGGGCGTGACGGGCACCTTTGAAGACCTCTTCCCTGCTGTAAACGATTCTCACCGGGCTATGAGACTTTATCGAGAGCAGCGAGGCGATATACTCGTGACTGAAGAGATCGACCTTGCCGCCGAACGCCCCACCTACGTACGTCTTGTGGACTCGGACATTCCCGAAAGGAAGGCCCAGGCTGTTGGCTAATTTGGCCCGCTTCAAAAATGTTCCCATGCTCGAGACCCAGACGTCGAGTTTTCCTGAATAGTCGTAACTGGCGACGATCGCCTGCGGTTCCATATAGGCGTGGGTGCGTAGATGCGTGACAAATCGATCTTCCCTCACGAGATAGGCCTCGTTAAACGCCTTGTCCACATCACCCCACCCTGTCCGTGTCAATCCACCTATATTCTTGTAAGGCTCCTGCACCTTCGGATGAGACGGGTGAATTTCCGGCGCATCGAGCTTCATCGCCTCTTCCGGCGTGAAGACCGCCGGCAGTAATTCGTACTCTACTTTTATGAGAGAAAGCGCCTCTTCGGCTGTTGCCTCGTCAATAGCTGCCACTCCGGCAATCTCCTCGCCAACATGACAGACCTTATCCACTGCAATCGGATACTGATCCGCAGGGTATCGGGGGGTGTCAACAAAGCCGTGCCTGATCTTGAGTGAATCTTTGGCGGTAACAACGGCCTTTACGCCGCGGAGCCTTTCTGCGCTTGTCGTATCTATAGAAAGAATACGCGCGTGAGGATGCGGACTTCTTAACACCTTCCCATGCAACATCCCGGGAAGGGACACATCGACCGTATATTCGGCACGCCCTGTCACCTTTGTCGGCCCGTCTTTTCGCGTTACCGATTTTCCGACATACGATAGCTCTTCCATATTAATGACCCCCTTCCTTCCCCGCGCTGACGGAACCGATTGCCTTCACGATCTTGTTGTATCCCGTGCACCGGCAGAAATTGCCGGAGAGTGCAATTTGAATCTCATCATCTGTCGGGTTCGGTTTTTCATCGAGCAACGCCTTTGCAGTCAAGACCATACCGGGAGTACAGTAACCGCATTGAATTGCACCGTTATCAAGGAATGCCTGCTGGATGGGATGAAGTCTTTCGCCGCTCGAAAGCCCCTCAATTGTCGTTATCGCCTTTCCTTGTACCTCAACAGCAAGGAGCAGACAGGAACGAACCGGCTTGCCATCGAGCAGGACCGTGCACGTTCCGCAGACGCCGTCATCGCATGCCTCTTTGGCGCCCTTCAAAGAAAGGTCATCCCGCAATACTTCAAGGAGTGTCCTGTTCGGGTACGTGGCGATCTCGTACTCGACATCATTTACGATAAGCGTAATGAGACGCTTTGATTTCTTTTTCATGGCTTCTCCTTTACAGGCGCTCGAGGGCGGCTTTCATCGCTCTCTTCGCAAAGACGGCGAGCATCTTTCTGCGATACCACGCCGGCGCGACATTGTTATTCACTACCGGAAGATTCTTTGGAATCGATTCGCCGACACTCTCAAGGTCAACGTCTGCCGGCTTCTTCCCGACGATAAGCTCATTAAGAGGCACGACCACGGGGGCGGGACCTGCCGCTGAGAGCACGAGCCGCGCAGAGTCGATAATCCCCCTGCCAGCGGAAACAAAGGCAGCGGCACCGGCCAGCGGATAATCCATTGCAGAGCGCAGTCTCAATTTCTGGTAGCTGGAACCCGTCCTTTTTCCGGGGATGGGCACGATTATCTCTGTTGCGATTTCTCCCGCCGCCTTCCGTACCGGCTCATGTCCTTGCCCTGTGAAAAGCGCCTGAAGGGGATACTCGCGAGGTTTACCCCGTTTCTTTTCAGTCCTGATCTTTGCTTCGTGCACGATGAGCGCAGGTGCCAGGTCTCCCTGGTAGACGCTGAAACACTTCTTGCTTCCGGGCACGGCCAGGCACGTCTTGCCTCCGGCCTTGAGGCAGGCCTGGCGTTCCAGACGCCATGTGTTCGATTGATTGTAAAAGAGGCAGCGGGAATTCTGGAAGAGATTTCCGCCGATTGTCGCGACGTTGCGGATGGGCGGTGCAGCTACGGCGAGCGCTGCTTCGTGAAGCGCCGGAAAATGTTTTTTAATCAGGCCTGATGCGGCAATCGCGGCAAGAGTGGTCATCGTTCCGATATGAAGGTTTTGCCCTTGCCGCTTGATCCCCTTCAACTCAGGCACGTTCTTCAGCCCCAGGAGATACGGCGACGTAATAAGACCAAGCTTCATTAACGGTATGATATCGGTCCCTCCTGCCAAGAGCCGCACCCGCTTTCCGTACCTCTCCAAGATCGTGAACATCTCTTGCAGGGTATCAGGCTCGAAGAAATCAAAATATGGTAATCGCATAGCGCGCCCCCTGTATCAGGTTTGGAAACTTTTTCTCTCGTACCCAAAATTCATATGGCCCGAAAAGCTTCTCCGAGCCCATAGCGCTCGGAACTCGTCCTATTTTGCAGTCTATCCTTGACCGTTCTAGCACATTTTGTTTGCCGTAATCAATCTCTTTCCTATATCCGGAACCGAGCAACTGTTGTCGGTACGAGCACCTGTGCCGGCGCTTCAGGACAAAGGGCCAAGCTTTGTGGCTCTGCCGCTGTTGAATATCCTTTCTCAACTCTTTCGGAGGTGAACGTGTTCAAGGCAAAATCGCGTATAGCTTGTAATCGCGTGCGGTTCGTGTCGGGGAAGATTTGACCTCTTAGGCTGTGAGTATTCCTTGTGCCGCCATCGATCGGAGTGCACTTCTTAATCGGCGGCGTTCTCGATCCGTCAGTGCCGGCAGAAGATCGCCCACCCGCGTGCTTCCATCAGCATAGCGCAGCATGGTTGCAGCCAGGGCACCGAGAGACAACACACGTCCTTGCCGCAAAGCATAAGCGAAACAGCAGGTCTTCTTCTTTGGGTTACCCCTCTTTCGTAATGAATCTAGATCCCAGCCGAATACCTTCCATGCGACACCATCCGCCAGAGTCAATGGTTCAGTCGGAGCATGGGGAAAAGCAGTTCTCTGGATGTAGGTGGGTCGCCCGCTTGCCAGGTATATGAGGGCATGGGCATTGATTCCGCAGCGTAGTTGCGGCGCGAGCGAATTGGTGAGCTTCACCAGCCGTGAGATCATCCTTCCCTGCCAGGTTTTCCCAACACAGGGCCGGTATTCGAACTTGACAGGGAGATCGCTGTCTTTGGCTTTTGGAATCAATCGTATTCCGTAGGCCTGTGGTTGTCGCCAGACGGCAGACCCTTTCTGGAGCTCAAATATACCGCAGGATAGGGTTGTTTTCGGTCCAGTCGCCTCATGGAGAAAGGAGATTGTCGCGGCTGCCTGCGTTCGCGTCTCCCCAGGGAATCCGAGAAAGCACTGAAGATTCACGCCGACACCAGCCTCTTTACATGCTTTGATCACGTTCTTTGCGTGTCGCAGAGACCCCCCTTTGCGCATTTTTCGGAGCACCTCGACAGAGCCCGACTCGAGCCCAAAGATCAGATTGCGAGCACCGGCATTCGCTAATCGATTCACCCTGTCCGAGGGTAAAACTGCATCCCATCGTAATTCTGCCTGCCACAATGCGCCTCGAGGAGGCACGCCAAGACCGGCAGATAAGTCCTGCACGAAACGACGAGGCAAAGCATCATCACCGAAGGTGAAGAGCCTTGCCTCGTGGCGCTTCATGAGTGTCGTGAGATCATCGATTACCCGCTCTGTTGGCCTCGCGCGGAATCCACCCCGAAAGGCTGGAGAAACAGCGCAGAAGGCACAGCGCCCCCAGTAACATCCGCGCGAAGCGGAGAGGGTGAGAACCGGCTCAGGAGAGAAATAACGTTCAAGCGGAAGGCCGCTGTAGTCCGGGCAGGGGAGATTTTCAATGGTTTTGCCTGGTGGAATTCGATACCACGTCGATTTCCGCTGAGATCGCCCAGGGGACAGAACGACATTCGGAATTCCAACCAAACTTTTATCTTGGGTATACCGATTGAGGATTTCGCGAAGAGGCGCTTCTCCTTCTCCCATAACGAAGGCATCCACATAGTGCCAAAGCTTGTTTTTGAGGGTGACATCTTCTCCCCAGAGACTGACGATCTGACCACCGAGGACTACCACTGTCTCTGGCAACACTTTCCTGCAATGAGCAGCAAGCGTAAACGCTGGAATGATCTGGTCGAGATAGGTCACGGAAATGCCGACAATCTGTGGCTTGAGTTGAGAAAGTCTTGGTGAAAAGATCTCCCGGCTAAAGGCAAGAAATGGGTTGCTCTCAGAGTTGAATATCTCGTGCGCGATTTCGTGACTGGAATCGAGACGGCATGCGGGCCAGTAGCGGCCCCATTCCAAACGGGAAGGATGGAACACAGCCGAGGCCAATGCAAGTGCGCCTTCGACGGCGTTCACAGCCAACGCGTAATCCTCCACGGAGAAGAATGCCTGAGAGCGCATCACCTCGATGGCCTTCTGAAGATGATCAATAGCAGGTCTCCCCCGCAAAACTCCATCCGCGAGCGCAAGGTATCGTGCCGACTGATCTGTATTGAGCGATGGCTGCCGGTCCAAACGCGCAATGGAACGGTTAGCTCGAATAAGCCAATCGCATTGTCGTTTTCGATCGAGCAGATACTCCCAGGCATCGAGATTTAAATCCCAGATCTCGATCCCGATGTTGCATTCCTGCACGGCCGCTGCAAGACTCGGCAACCCGGCACTCGGCTGAGTTGGATCGGCGAAAGGCGGACACAGTAGAAGGAGGGTCACGACGTCGTGGTCATTTGATAGAGACAATGAGGATTTCCGTGCGGATATCCCGTGAGAGCAACGGACATAAACGTACATCCGCCCCGACACGCCTCGCCGTAATCACATCCTTTGCACTTGCCTCGCAGTTGTGACGGTTCGAAGGACCTGGTATATGCAAACGCTCCTGGTCTTTCCCATATCTCCCTAAGTGGTCGCTCAAGGACGTTGCCTTCGATAAATTGTTCGGATTGCAGAGAAAGACATCCTTTGACGTTACCGTTTGCCTCGATGCCAATCGTGAGAAATCCTGCCGAACAACCGCACCAGAAGGAGAGCGGGTGATCGGCGTCCTTACGCCGCAGCAAAGGCTCCAATTCCGTGTAGTAGCCCACGTTGTCGCCCACGGCAATGTACATTCGACTTTTTTCTTTGATCGCTGATAACCACTGAGCGAAAGGATGCAGCTCTGAGGCATCGAGAACGAGATCTCTTCGCTCGCTCATCCGCCCCATGGGCGCCGAGAGCTGAACGAGCCAAGTTCGTACACCAAGGTTTTCCAACTCGACGTTCAGGGCATCCAGTTCTCCTCGATTCATCCGGTTCACATGGGTGATAGCGTGGATACGGAGTCCTGCATCGGCAGCCAGGCGGAGAGCGCGCACCGCGGCATCGAAACTTCCCGGTCTTGCACGGATAAAATCATGCGTAGCGCGAAGCCCATCCATGGAAACCGCTAAGATGGATACGCCATTCTCGACCAGGGTTTCCACGACGGACTCTGTGATGAGAAGACCGTTGCTGATCATTCCCACAGCCACGTTGAGACTATTGAGCCGCTTTGCGATCTGTGGCCAATCGGAACGAAGGAGGGGCTCACCACCGGAAAGGGCTACGTATTCGCATCCGAGATCGGCAAGCTCTTCGATTAAATGTAGCGCACGTTCGGTCGTGAGTTCATTGCCGCGACTTTCCGTCGGGCCGAGGTCTGATGCACAGTGGATGCAACGCAGGTTACAGCGCGACGTGATTTCCCACACGCACGTTCGCGGATGGACTCCAACTGCTTCAAAAAGTGCGCGCAACAATCCGCTCCGGTAACGTCAGCCGGCTCGATGTTCTATGCCACACCAACGCCACCGCCACCACCACCGGTGCCGTAGGCTACCTCGCCGCCGAGCGCCTTCACCAGACGATCACGAAGAGATTTTTCTTCGACGTGGTTCTTCAGTTCTTTGGCAATGGCCGCCTTGATATCGTCACACTTATAAATGACGGCGCGCTGACCTTTGGCCTTGGGCTTGGAAATCTTCGATCCCTTGGAAGCCATAATTCCTCCTTGGCTATCGATTTAACTTCTATCAGAACTTAGGGACTGTTGAATGGATTGTCAAGCGTAACCTGCTGATTGTCAGCTAAGAATCAAAACCGCACTCAGTCATTACCTTTTTGCGGGCGAGCCGGCGACATCATCTCGGTTGTTAGTATAATGGTACTAATCCGTTACTCCGCTCAAAAATAGCCCTTTGGTCAATTGTTTTCATTCGCCCGGCTTGCTAATATTACGAGTATCATGGTAGAAGAAAGAACAAAGCAGAGCAATGCGAGGTGCACATGACTTTTGTTGAAATGTGCCGTATATTTCAGGTAGGTATGCGGAGATTCATAAAGGGGGCCATCCCCATCGTACTGGTCGGCTTCGTGCTGATCTTTTCTCTGTTTGCGGGGGCAATAATTTCGTCTATCTTTGTTCACGCAGTGGAGTTTTGAGAGAAGGGCTTCCGGCTCGGGTGGTGATATGGCGCACATTAAGCGGGTCGATGAACTTTTGAACGTTAAGAATCTGACTCGACAGGAGCTGGAGCTTCACAAGGAATTGATTGAGGAGTGCAGAGACCGTGAGGCGATGATTGAAGAATATTCGGCTCGAACCCAGGGCTCTCTGCAACAACTGGCTCAAGCCTGTGAGACCGCAACAGAGAGGGCGAAAGTACTTGCCGCATCCATTGAGAAGGTCCTTGACGAGATGGAGAGCCTCTGCCTGAAGATGCTCCCCGACGATCAGTTTTACCACGAGTAATGAAAACAGATTAAGGTCTAGCCAACAACTCCTTTACCTGTCCTTTTCTCAACCTTGACCTGCCTTATCTTTTTCGTGCTCTACCCTGTTCTTGGCCTCAACCTTAACCTGGATTCTCTTTTTCCTGCTTCACTCTGCTCTTAACCTTCACCTGCTTTATCTATTACCTGTTCTTTATAGGATGGGTAGATAGGTATCCACTTCGTAGCGCGACACATGGACCCTGAATTTGTCCCACTCTATGCGCTTGTTTTCCATCAGCTTCTCAAACACGTGATCGCCCAACGTGTCTCTTATGAGCGGGCTCGACTCGGCCGCCTCAATGGCTTCATGGAGGCTTCCCGGTAGAGCTCCTATGTTCAACTCTTTCCTTCGTTCTGCCGACATCTCGTACACATCTTCTTCGATGGGAGCGGGAAGGGGGTACTTGTTCTTGATACCTTCCAGCCCGGCTCGAAGCATGACGGCAAAAGCAAGATACGGGTTACATGCCGGATCCGGACTCCTGTATTCGGCCCTCGTTGCCTTTTCTTTGCCCGGCTTGTAGAGGGGCACCCTGACGAGCGTGGATCTATTGCGCCTAGCCCACGCTATGTAAACGGGCGCCTCATAGCCCGGCACGAGCCTCTTGTATGAATTGACCCACTGGCTGGTGATAAGGGTTATCTCGCGGGCGTGGCGGAGAAGCCCCGCAATGTATTGTTTTGCGATATCGGAAAGAAAGTATTCGTCACCGCCGTTAAAGAACGCATTGCTGCTTCCTTTGAAGAGAGACTGGTGCGTGTGCATCCCGCTCCCATTCACTCCGAAAATGGGCTTGGGCATAAACGTTGCGTACAGGCCATACTTCTTGGCCACTTCCTTGACCACAACACGGTAGGTCATCGTATTGTCGGCCATCGTGAGAGCGTCGGTATACCTGAGGTCGATCTCGTGCTGAGAAGGCGCCACCTCGTGGTGGCTATACTCAACCTTAATACCCATGGACTCCAGCCACAGGACAGTCTCTCTCCGCAGGTCAACGCTCACGTCCTCGGTTGTGAGGTCGAAGTAGCCCGCCATGTCGAGTATTTCGGGTTCCTTGTCTGATTTGAAATAGAAGTACTCCAGTTCCGGTCCCACATACAGGGTAAAACCCATATCCTGAGCCAACTTGAGATTTCGCTTCAGCACATATCTGGGATCGCCTTTGTAGGGCGTTCCATCGGGTTCATGGATGTCGCAGAACATGCGCGCAACCCCGCTCTCCTTTGGCCTCCAGGGGAGCACTACAAATGTGCTCGGATCAGGCATGGCAATCATGTCGCTTTCTTCTATCCTGGCAAAACCTTGAATCGAGGAACCGTCGAAGCCCATGCCTTCCGAAAAAGCACCTTCAAGCTCTTCAACGCCTATGGCGAAGCTCTTGGCAAAGCCCAGGATGTCGGTAAACCAGAGCTTGATGAACCTGATGTTGTTGTCGTATGCAAACTTTATAACTTCTTCCTTTGTCATGAGATGTTCCTCCTTCTTTTTTGTTATCAACTTTCGCCCACCAACGGTCAACTGTAGGCTGCGAGTGAAAATAGACAGGTTCCCTTTTCATTATAACGCTCGGATACACACGCGGCAAGCGAATATGGGAGAATAAATTGCCTTTTCAGAGATGAGTTATGAAGACTAGCCGGTCTTATGCCGACTTGTATTCAAGCGGAGACCGAGGCGGCAGCGAGGAGCCGACGCAGGCGTACCTAGGGGTACGTCGAGGAG
>DATFYE010000138.1:0-23529 GCA_035315185.1 Syntrophorhabdales bacterium
CGCGGTCTTGAGATTCGGGTCGGTGACACTGAAGAGCATGGGAAAGTTGGAAAGGGGACCAGCGCTCACCTGGCCTGAATTAACCGAAATCTTCTTCTGGTAAGCATAAAATGCCTGTACCTCCCGGACAGACATCCCGAGGAAGAGGAACAGAGAGGCTATGGAGACGATGAATTGGTTACTCTTCCAGAGCCTCATGGCCTAGCCCTTTGAAGGAGTAGGAGACACACGACCCATAAGGCCATGCCGAGTATGAGGTTTCTTCTGTTCACCTTACTCCTTCTCCCACTTCGCCTCTTGCCGCCTTTTCTCTGTCACTACTGAGGCAAAAGTATGCAGAATTATATAGCTCTATTATCGCCATTTCGGCGCCTGACTTGAGAAAACAGAAGGCAACCGGGCCACGACGAAGGGCTTAGTTTTTGACCGTTCTTCACGGCAGTGCCTTACCCTCGTCAATAATGATCGTCCCACACAGAGCACCACTTGATAGAGGGCACACACAGCTTGTTCCAATTTGCGTACCAGCGAAGCGCGGGGTCTTGTATCACCATAAGAACGTCGCGTATTACGGATTGTTGTACGCGAGATTTGAAGGTGACGGTGAGAAGACGATGCATTTTTTTCCTACATCCGGCCACAATTGCCGCGTGAAAGAGCATATATTTTCCTGATTGGTCCATTCATTTCTTTCAGTCTCTATGCTAGAAAAGTTGGTTGAACAGGAGGTAAGAGAAAGGCTACCCTCTTTCTCAGAAAAGGAGTGATAGTGGCGCTGCCCGCTATCAAATCCAAGAAAGGGAGGTAGCCCAATGAAGACTTACAGGTTACAGGAGTTCGTGGTTAAAGGCAAGGAAGTTTTTGTGGGACTTGAGGATTCGAAGAGGACCTGGAAGCTTGCGGTGCGCTGTGAGAAGATGGTGATCCATCAAGTATCCATGGAAGCAAGGTACGCCGTACTCATCGGGTATCTCCGGAACAAGTTCCCGGAATGCACGGTCCACCTCATGTATGAAGCAGGCTTCAAAGGTTTTAACCTGTACGATGCGCTTACCGAGGATGGGATAGACTGCGTGGTCATCCCTCCCCACGTTGTGACGGAACCGAAGGTGAACCGGGTGAAGACCGACAAGAGGGATGCGCGGCGTCTCGCCCTCGTTCTCGAGAACCACGATTTCAAAGATAGCTGCCATGTCCCCGACAAAGAAAGGAGAGAGGACCGCCAGGTGAGCAGAACCCTGATCGCCCTGCAGAAGGATATCATCCGTACCCGGAACCGCATCCGCAAGCTCCTCCAGTTCCACGGCATCGAGGTTGCCTTCCCCGATAGGTGGGGGCGAGGGGAATTCCGTGCCCTGAAAAAACTCGAACTCTCTGAGCCCTTACGAATAAGCCTCGATATCTTTCTCGCCCAGCTCGAGGAGCTCTGGGCCCATCAGGTTTCTCTCAGGGCTGCCCTCAGAAAGCTCTGCACGAAGGAGCGGTACCACAAGGCCTTCACGATCGCCCGGAGCCTCCCGGGTATCGGCTGGTTCACCGCGATCCGCCTTGTCCTCGAACTGGGGGAGGACCTCTCCCGTTTCGGAAGCGGGAAAAAGATCGCGAGCTTCGTCGGGCTCACGTGTAGCGAAGACTCCACGGGAGAAACCGTGCACAAGGGTCACATCACCGGCATGGGTTCGGGGTTCATACGGACGACCCTCATCGAGAACTCATGGGCTGCCATCCGTAAGGATCCGGTCCTCCTTGCGAAGTTCACGCGGGTATGGCATGCGAGCGGCAACAGGAAGAAGGGGATCGTCGCGGTGGCACGGATGCTGATCGTCCGGTATCGGGCCTGCATGCTTGCAGGCACACCCTACGTGATCGGCATCGCCGCGTAGTATATAGGGAGATAGACAAAACTACAATGTGTCATCTACAGCTTGTTACGTGATCGGAGTCGACGGGTAATGGTCAGCAGAGGAGATAAGGTTGTGAAGTCACCATGCGGAACAACGGTGTATGACGATTTCCTTCCTGTGGCGCAGGCCTCGGATTTCAGTGTGTGCAACACCGGTTCCTTCTTTCCGCAGGTAGATACTTGTGGCCAGACCACGAATAGGAGGTTGTAAAGAACCTTTTCTTCTCTTGGCCAGAACGTCGCACTTCGGCCACGGACGCATCCTGGAGGCGTCATTGGCCTCGTGCTCCGGAAGGAGTACACAAACGATGGTTCGAAGGAATCATCACAAGGGAGTGGGAGCTATGACCTGACCACGCATATGAAAGAGAAAGCGGGTAGAAAAAACCTGCGTACAAATATTGACTTTTCTCATAGGAGGAAGGAAGCCATATTTCGTTCAGCTGTAATTCTTTATGGGGGGCACGCGCTCGACCGTCAACATTACGCGTGAGGCCTTATTACCCCGCTGCCCAAGCCACCCGAGAAACGGCGGAAAAAGTTGCATCAATCATGTGAACCAGGATAATACGAATCATTGTCATGTCAGCAAGCCCGTGGTAGCATATGACATGGGCAAGAAATTCGTCAGCGTAACACTCGACCTCGATGAAGAAACCCTTACCATCCTCGAACGGGCTTCTGCCAAACGAGGCTCAACGCTTTCCCAGATGGCGCACGAACTCATTTCAAAAGCACTGCACGAGATTATGCCATCCCGCGAGGACGTGCTGCGCACAGTGGGGGAGACAATACAGGCCCTATCTGACAAAGGTCATCTCATCGACCAGCTTCTCGCGCTGACGGGGAAGGACGCACAGGGAAAGCGTGAATCCGTCGATAACGCGTCCGACGTGACGCTCTTCGTGATGCAGGCAGGCACCAACGTGTTCGGATCAGAGCAGGGATTTCTCGAGTGGCTGAGTATTCCCACTCCTGCCCTTGAGGACAAGACGCCATTGAGCCTCTTATCGTCGCCGGCCGGACTACTGAAGGTCATCGACGTACTGGGAATCATCGAGCGTCGCGTACCATCATAGCGGATTCACACCGTGGGCGAACGCTAGCCGGAAGAACGGTTTTCGCTGGCGCTCAAGAGCAGCCAAAAGGAAAGAATCTCTTTTTCCTGCGACCAATCAAACGTGCCGGGTGACATCTTCGGTCGCCTCATCCGCGCCTCCCGCGAGGACCACCGCTCCGTGCTCATCGATTTCGCCGACATGCTGCGCGACCGCGGCCTGCTCGCCTGGCACATCAGCGAGGGCCTCTTCGGGCTCAAGTTCCTGTTCCGTAGTAGTCTCCCCGCGCTGCCAGAGATGACCTTCGTTACCATCCCGACAAAAGCGGAACTGTTCCCAATCCTTCCTTCAGAGCTGGAAAGAAACAAGACGGATTACCTCAGGACGATCGTATCCGTAAACGTACGAGCGGGCACTTGACATGCTCCACGGAGATATATAAAAGAGTAGGTAGTCGATCGAAGGGAGTGAAGAGGCACCGGTGTGTAGGCAGAAGATAGCGGTCTTGGCGATCCTACTGAGCATACCCTCCATGGCTGCCTTGGCCGTGCAGACGAGGACGGGAACAGCCGCGTGGCAGTCTCAGGACGCTCATGGCCGGACCGACGTGGTCGGCGAAGTTCTGAAGGTAGATACCGAAGCGCACAGCATAACGCTCAGGAAGGGATTAATCACCATAACCCTCCATATCTCGCATCCGGTGTTGCAGGGTTACGGGAGCATTGCCGCGATAAAGAAAGGCGACAGGGTAGGGGTAGGCTACACGCCGGAGGGCATCCATATCACAAAGATGGCCAGAATAGCGGATGAGGGCGGGCCTCCAAAAGATCTGGCGGAAAAAAGCCTATCCGCGCCATCCTCTCCCCGGAAAGCGAGGAAACCCTCGCCGTTCGCTCGCAGAGCCAGGGGGAACGGAAAGAGCTTTGCGGAGGTAGACAATAACAAAGACGGCAAGATAAGCCCGGTAGAGCTCTCTGTGGTCATCCCCAATTTAACGGTGGAGCAGTTTCGTCAGCATGACAAGAACCACGACGGGCATCTGGACAGGGCCGAATTCGAACAGATCAAAATACCGTAAGTGCCCGTCCGAGGGCGGCCGGAAGCCGGGTAACCGTTTGCGGGTACGGTGTGCGTCACGTTAGTATCACGCAGTCCCTTGGCACATTGCTCACGTCAGAGACATTTGTAAGCATCATTGCCCTGTACAATTCATTCGTCATCAGTTCTATCACTCTCGCCACTCCTTCGGCGCCGGCTGTTGCCAGCCCCCAACATATCGGCCGACCCACAAGGACTCCTTTTGCGCCCAGGGCCAGTGCTTTCAGAACATCGGTGCCTCTTCGGAACCCCCCGTCGACAAGGACTTCGATTTTAGCGCCAACAGCTTTAACTATTTCCGGAAGCACTTCTATGGAAGCCTGACAACAGTCCAGGACCCGGCCCCCATGATTAGAGACCACGATGGCGTCTGCCCCTGCGTCGGCAGCCTTTATTGCATCTTCTATCGTCATGATCCCTTTTACGACAAGGGGCAGGGCTGTCGCCTTCTTCAGCTCTCGAATCTCTTTCGCAGACAATGCGGCGTTGCGAAGGGGCTTCAAGCGTTCTTTAACTTTCACACCCACAAAATCGTCTACACACACCCCGACAGCGCAGCAGCCGGCCTTTCCCGCCTCTTTCATCAGCGATAGAAGGCTCTTTCTGTCTTTCAAGGGTTCGCCATTCCAAACGATGGGGGTGTTGACAGCCTCAACCACCTGCTTCGTTGCATAGCTGGAGACTTGGCCCAGGAACATAATTGCGCCTGCTTTATCGGCGCCCCTTGCAAGTGCAAGTTCAGCCTCCGGATGCACGCTAGCCATGTTGGCGAATGGCGCAACGATTATCGGTGTTCGCACCGTCCGCCCCAGCATCTTCGCTTCTGTATTGACTGCTTCCAATCCATGGAGAACGCTTAACTTTAACAGAATCTTTTCGAGCTGTGACCGATTACGAAGAAGCGTGAGTTCTGTTTCCGTCCCACCATTGATCCATTCCCAAACATCCTGCTTCACTTTTTTTCCGGCAGCCTCTTTGATTTCCTCCAGTGTCATACTCTCCAGACTCTTTTCTTCGGAAGTCATGATTTCACCTCAAGAGACGACGCTTTCGCTACAGTGCCTCTGCGTTGAAGCGGGCAATATTTCCGCTTATGAGATTCTTGTGATAGATCCGGACAAAAAAGCGGGACGTAAGCACAAGATAGATTGCAGCGAGCAATGCTCCGATGAGAAGATTTGAGAGGAGGTCAGGCGGGAACGACCCTGTTGTGAGCACGCTGCGCATGGTCTCGAAGACATAGGACGGCGGCATCACTGCGCTTACTGTCCTCAAGGCCGCCGGGAGGGTCGAAATCGGATAGAAGACGCCGACAAAGAGGGAGAGGACCATGGGAATGGGCCAGCCGAGCCATTCAGCCGATGGTCCGAGCCGGAAGATCATGGCTGAGACAAAAATGCCCATTGCAATCCCGAAGACCAGTAGTATGAGCATGAAAGGCAAAAGCAGGAGCCCGGTCTTGAAGGCATTATAACCGAAGAGCGGACCGGCGATAGCAATCATCACCAGAAAGCCTGCAATGCCGGAGCAGATGCTTGTCAGTACCAGTCCGCTCAAGTATTCCCTGATCTTGAGCGGTGACGCAAAAAAATTGATGAAATTCTGACTCCAGATATCTTCGAGAAAAGCCATCATTATACCCTGCTGGATCCGGCTCATGAATTCCCACAAAATGATGGCACCCATGATGACCGTGATGAAGCTGAACGTGGCCTGTCCCATGGAGCCGAGATATCTGCTTATAAAGCCCCAGAGGATCACATCGATGATTAACCATAGGAAAATGGAGACCAACCTGGTGGGATTGCTTTTGAATAGAAAGAGCTGCCGTACAAACACCGCGAAGATTCTCGAAAGGCTCATAGATTCATTCCTTCAAACGAAGCGGTTCCCGTGCGACAGTGATGAATAGTTCCTCCAGGTCGCTTTTCCCGTGCTCCGCGGGCAGAGCTCTTGGATCGCCGCTCAAGAGGATTTTGCCTCGGGAGAGGAAAAGAACCCGGTCACAGACGGCCTCGATCTCGTTCATGTTGTGCGAGGTCCAGACGATTCCGGCTTGGGTCTCCACCGCGTATGCCTTTATTTTTTCACGGATGAGCTGCGAAATGCTCGGATCCAATGAGGCGGTCGGCTCATCAAGGAGCAAGAGCCGGGGCTTATTCATCAAAGCCTTGGCAAGGTTGAGACGGCTGAGTTCCCCGGAAGAAAGCAAGCCCGTCTTGGTGTGGACAAAACGTTCCAGGTCGAATTCCTGCAGGAGCGATTTCAGCCTTTGTTTAAGCTGCTCTATTTCATACAATAATCCGAAGACATATAAATTTTGCCACACGGTGAGGTTAGCGGGCACGTGGGCATAGACAGCCGCAAAGTTGATGTTCCTCCTGATGTCCGACTTGCACTCCTTTAGATTCTTGCCAAGTATCTCGATTGATCCTTCGGTCGGTTCCAGAATGCCGAGGATCATGTTGATGGCGGTTGTTTTGCCCGCGCCGTTCGGCCCCAGCAGGCCAACAATTTCTCCGGGGTTGACAGAAAAAGATATATGGTCGACGGCTCTCAGCCCGTCATACTTTTTTACCAGCTGGGTGATTTTTAAGATGGTTTTGTCAGTCATAGGCTCGGCGTATCGCACCGGTATTAGAGCAACCGCATAAGCATAGCATAAAGTAGGATTAAGGCAACTTGGTATCAGCGGTCCGGGAACAGGAGCGGCAGACGGTCGGCAACGAGGAAGCCCTCTGCGGTGGGCAAGACGCGGCCATTCTCCAGTCTGACCAGACGTGATTGCTCAAGGGAAGAAAGGACGGCTTCTGGATGCGGAGCGATAGAGGCATCGGCGAGAGATATGCCGTCGCGCGTTCTCATGCCTAGATAAAGCCTTTCCAAACGGAACTGCTCCTCTGTCAGAACTTCGGAGTCTTCCATGGGCCTGGAGCCTTCGGCGAGTGCGCGGCAATACCCCTTCACCGAACGAAGGTTCCACCAACGGGTGGCGCCGTCGAATGAGTGGGCTCCAGGGCCGAGGCCGAGATACGGCACGTGGCGCCAATACTTGCCGTTGTGGCGTGAGCGCGAAGCCTCATCACGCGCGAAGTTGGAGATCTCGTAATGGATGAAGCCATGCTCTTGAAGGAAACGGGAAGTGAGGAGGAAGAAATTTCTCTCTGTCTCCTCATCCGGAACAGCTATTCTGCCTTCTGCTTTGGCGCGGCCGAAGGAAGTTCCCTCTTCGAACGTCATCTGGTAGCAGGAAAGATGGGCCGGTCTGAGGCTGAGGGCTCGTCGCAATGAGTTCATCCAGCTCTCTTCCGTCTGCCCTGGAATCATGTAGATGAGGTCTATAGAGATGTTTTCAAAACCTGCAGAGCGGGCGAGTTCAACAGCGGCTTCAGCTGCATGCGCAGCATGGCGTCTCTTCAGTGTTGTAAGGTCCTTGTCATCGAAAGACTGCACACCGATGCTCAACCGGTTCACGCCGCAAGACCTTAGCGCCTCAAGCTTCTCCTGCGTTACATCCTCCGGGTTTGCCTCAACCGTGACCTCTGTATCATCGGCAAACATGAAATGGCCGCGGAGAAAATAGACGAGTTCTTTGAATGCTTGATCGGAAATTATTGTAGGAGTGCCGCCCCCGAAATAAAGGGAGTTAAAAGTCGGAAAACTATCGGCGTAGAACCGAGCTTCCATGCGGAGGCCCTCGAGCCAGGCCTCGACGAGCGAGAGGGAAGGGGTAGAGTAAAAGTCGCAGTAAGGGCACTTTGCCCGGCAGAAGGGAACATGAACGTACAACCCTGGCAGTTCATGATTTGAATGTGCTGAATTCATCATATCGTCTTTGGCAATTGCCAAGTATTATTTCACGCCCACTGGGATTTCGTTGACACGTTGAATAGTTGATACGTTATGAGGAACCGTTGACGCGTATCAACCTATAATCAGTCAACGTATCAACGTCTTCTTTCACTCGTCGTCTACTTTCAGTGCGGCCATGAAGGCGCTCTGCGGGATCTCCACAGCGCCGACGAGCCGCATGCGCTTCTTGCCTTTTTTCTGTTTCTCGAGGAGTTTTCGCTTGCGCGTGATATCTCCACCGTAACATTTGGCTGTGACATCCTTCCGGAATGCAGAGATGGTTGACCTGGAGATGATCTTGCCGCCGATAGCGCCCTGGATGGCGATCCTGAACTGTTGCCGTGGGATCTCATCTTCCAGCCTCTCACACACCCTTACGGCCCGCTCCCTCGCGCGGTCGCGGTGCACCATGAACGAGAGGGCGTCCACTCGCTCGCTGTTGACCAGGATGTCGACCTTGACGAGATCAGCCTCCCTGTAGTCTATGATCTCGTAGTCGAACGAGCCGTACCCCTGGGTGACGCTCTTGAGGCGGTCGTAGAAATCGAAGACCACTTCGGCGAGAGGCATATCAAAAATGATCTCGACGCGGCCCGGAGCCGGGTAGCTCATGCGCGAATTGACGCCCCGCCGGTCCATGCAGAGCTTCATCACCGCTCCTACGTAACGCTCAGGGATAAAGATGGACGCGCGGATGAAGGGTTCCTCGGCCATCTGGATATCGATCGGGTCAGGGTAATACTGGGGATTATCTATCACCACGGTTTTGCCGCTCTTGAGAGTAACCCGGTATTGCACGCTGGGAGCGGTGAGGATGATCGACTGGTCAAACTCCCGCTCAAGCCGCTCCTGGACGATCTCAAGGTGAAGCAGGCCGAGAAAGCCGCACCGGAATCCCTGCCCCAGTGCTGCCGATGAATCCTTTGTATAAATCAGGGCAGCATCGTTCAGTTTGTACTTTTCCAATGCTTCCGCGAGTGACTGGTAGTCGTCGGATGCGATCGGGTAGATAGAAGAGAAGACGACCGGTTTCACGTCCTTGAATCCCGGCAAGGGTCCTGGAACCGGATCGCGTTCGAGCGTGACTGTGTCCCCGATGCGTGTATCACTCACGGTCTTTATGCCGGCGATGATGTAGCCGACCATGCCTGCGGTGAGCGCCTCGCGCGGTTCTCTTGACAGGCGGAAGGTACCGACTTCCTCAACCTTGTATGTGCCGCCCGTGGCCATGAGCCGGATAAGATCGCCCGGCCGCACCGACCCGTCGAAGATTCTGCAGCTCACGATGGTGCCACGAAACTGGTCGTACTGTGCATCGAAGATCAAGGCCGAAAGCGGTTTTTCAGGGTTCCCCTTCGGAGGAGGTATGCGCTCCACGATGGCCTGGAGGATCTCTTCTATGCCTGTCCCCTCTTTTGCGGACGCGAGGATGGCGCGTTCCGGGTCGAGGCCCAGTTCCCGCTCTATTTCAGTTTTCACTCCATCGATGTCAGCGGACGGGAGGTCGATCTTGTTGATGACCGGTATCACGACGAGGTCGTGTTCCATGGCAGCATACAGGTTTGCCAGAGTCTGCGCTTCTACACCCTGAGATGCATCAACGAGGAGCAGCACGCCTTCGCACGAGGCTAAAGCGCGTGAGACCTCGTAGGAGAAGTCGACGTGCCCGGGAGTATCGATCAGATTAAGTTCATATTCCTCTCCGTTGGCACCCACATAAGGTAGGGCCACGGTTTGACTCTTGATGGTGATGCCCCGTTCCCGTTCGATATCCATGTTATCGAGTATCTGGTCCCGAAACTGCCGATCGTCCACCAGGTGGGCGTATTGGATCAGCCGGTCGGCGAGCGTGGATTTACCGTGATCGATGTGTGCGATGATGGAGAAGTTGCGTATCTGTTTCATGTATACCAATTTGCCTTTAAGCGTATACCTTCGTTGCCCGTCGGCCTGTTCTTACTCGACGTACCGCCAGGTACGCCTCCGTAGCCCAAGCCTTGGCTCGCCTCGGTCTCCATCTTAAGTGCAAATTGGTATACGCTATCCATCTACCCTTTTTTGGAGCTGAATTTGTTACGATGTCCAACAGAGCGAAATAGTATAGCGTATTTCCTGGCGACGGTAAAGCCGCGTCGTCACGCGTCACGGCTGTTGCATCGTCCTAGTGAACGCAGTGAACGGTCTTCCTAGTGAGCAAAGCGAACGGTGGTCCCAGTCACGCTCTGCGTGACGGTCGTCCTAGCCCACCAAGCACCCTCTTGCGGGTGGAAGCGGACGTCCCGCGTCCCACGGTCCCTTGCCCCTATCTCTTCCCCGCCGGCTCAACACTAATCTTGTTTCCTTTTATGTACCTGTCTTTCATCATCGAAAGCACATCGTGCGCGTGTTCCTTTGGAACTTCGACAAAGGTATAGCGGTCATGAATATCGATCTTTCCTATCAGTTTACCCGGCAGGCCTGTCTCGCCGCTGATCGCCCCGACTATATCCTTCGGTCCCACCTTCTGCTGTCGACCTACGTTGAAGTGAAGCCTTACCACGCCTCCGAAGGATTGCGGTACACCAAAATCCTCAGCAGGTGCGGCCTGCTCCTTCCCATCCGCCACCAGTAACATCTTGAGCAACGCGGCTGCTATGTCCAGTGCCGAATAGTCCTCCGTCATCAGTCTCTCGATCAGGTTCGTATATTTCTCGAGGTCCCCTTCTTCAACTCGCTCTTTGATACTCTCCAGCAGGGTTACTGCTCTGGTTTCTTCCACTTCAGCGAGCGAGGGGATGGGCTGGCGGGGAATCTTAATGTTCGCGAACGTTTGTATGTCGCGCAGTCCGTGGACCTCTCTCCCGACTACGAAGGTAAAGGCATAGCCTGCTCTGCCTGCACGGGCGGTCCGTCCGATTCTGTGCACGTAATATTCCTCGTCACGGGGCAGGTCATAATTGAAGACGGCCTCTATCCCCTCGACATCGATGCCCCGCGCCGCTACGTCTGTCGCGACCAGGATCTCAAGGCCCGCCCTCCGGAACTTGTCCATGACGCGGTCCCGCTGAGATTGTGTCATGTCCCCATGCAGCCCTTCGGTCTGGTAACCGCGGGCCTGGAGCTCCATCACCACCTCATCCACCTTCTTCTTCGTGTTGCAGAAGACAAGAGAGAGTTTCAGGTTGTACATGTCTATCAGCCGGCTCAGCACGTCCGGCTTCATGCCTTCTCTAACCTCGAAATAGAACTGTTGCACGGCCGGAACGGTCAGTTCTTTGTGTACAACCTTTACGAGCTGAGGCTCTTTCATGTATCTGTGGGTCAGATCGAGGATAACCTTGGGCATGGTAGCAGAGAAGAGCAGCGTCTGCCTTTCCGACGGGATCGTCTGAAGAATGGTCTCAACATCTTCGATAAACCCCATGTTGAGCATTTCATCAGCTTCGTCCAGTACGAGGATTCCAACGTTGTCGAGCTTCAGCGTGCCGCGGTTGATGTGGTCTATGGTACGGCCCGGTGTTCCGATGACGATATGAACGCCCCCCTGAAGTGCCCGTATCTGCCGGTCTATGGGCTGGCCGCCGTAGACGGGTAGTATGTTTATTTCCTTCTTGTATCTTGAGATCCGCTTTAGTTCTTCAGAGACTTGCACTGCCAGCTCCCTTGTGGGACAGAGGATGATCGCCTGCACATGCTTGCTCCGTGACCGGACTGCTTCGATGATCGGGATACCGAATGCTATGGTCTTTCCGGTCCCTGTTTGTGCCTGCCCTATGATATCTTTTCCCGCGAGGATGGGAGGGATTGTCTGTGCCTGGATCGGCGTCGTCTCCTCAAACTCCATATGGTCTATGGCTTTCTGCACCTCTTTTGAAAGTGCCAGGTCTTGAAACCTCATTGTCTCCATGGGTACTATTCCTCTCGTTCAGATATTAAGAAAATGCTTTGTGCGCGGGTTCCGGCTTCGGGTCATCTACTTAAGAGATGAGCGTGCGACGAAATCATGGAAGCTGCAAGCATCGACCGTAATTATAACATTTTACCGACGAATTAGACAGGCCCAAAGCGCGTGTTGGTAGCCGTATGGTAGTACCGCACACTCAACACGTAACACTGTATTATTGGCGGGTTATTGCTTGATGTCTTTGATTTTTCTCTTGACGATCTTCCCTTTGTCCTTCGGGAAGTCTGCCCTGATGTAAACCGATTTTGCGAAGACCTTCTGAACGACACCTTCCATTTCCTTTTTTGCAAAGGTGAACTTCACCTTATCACCTAGTTTCAAGTCGTACCTCCGGATTTCTCAGTCTTGCTTGACTCAGTTTTAGATGTCTCAGCCTTAGATGCTTCGCCTTTTGGCGACTCTGCTTTCGCTTCTGTCTTTTCTCCCTTACCGCCATTCGTCTTGCTGCCGTTTCCCGAGGACGTTGCTCCGCCGTGCTTATAGTCAGTTACGTACCATCCTGTCCCTTTTAGCTGGAAAGAGCATTGGGAGATCAGCCTGTTGACCGGCCCTTTGCAGGCCTTGCATTTTGTAAGTGGTTCCTCTGTGATCCTTTGGAAGACCTCAAAGACCTTTCCGCAGTTGCTGCACTCATATTCGTAAATCGGCATGTCCTAACCTCCTGCCCGCTACTAAAGTTATATTATAAAGCTTCCAGCCTATTTCCGTCAAGAGCTACAAAGAGCTACAAAGGGTGGGCAGTGTCACGGGTCAAGGGTCCTGGGTCAGAGGGCTAGAGAAGCATGGTTTTTCCCAAGTTAGTTATTGAAGCGGTAGCTCGCTCATGGTATAGATTTTCCACGAATGGAAAGGAGACCATATGGCGACAACAAAGATCCTGATTATTCTTGGGAGTGACAGTGATCTTCCCATCATGGAAGATGGACTTAATTTTTTGAAGGCTATGGGGGTCGCGTATACACTCGATATCTCTTCTGCGCACCGCCATCCTGAAAAGACGGTGGCCCTTGCGCGGAAAGCTCGGGAACAGGGCATAGAAGTAATTATCGCGGCTGCCGGGCTTGCCGCTCACTTGCCCGGTGTTGTGGCTTCCCATACAACTTTACCGGTGATAGGTATTCCCCTCAAGGGCGAAGCGCTCAACGGTCTGGATGCTCTGTTATCTATAGTGCAGATGCCGAAAGGAGTGCCTGTTGCCACGGTGGGTGTTAACGCCTCACGCAATGCCTGTATCCTTGCTTGTGAGATACTCTCCATCAAGTACCCGCAGACAAGAAAGAAGATGGAGCAGCTCAAGGAAACCATGAGAAATGAAGTTGAGGAGAAATCAAAACAGATCGCTCACAGCTCTGGCAGGAAAGGGTCGCGGAAGACAAAATAATAGGGTCACGGGTCAAGGGTCAAGGATCACGGAAGAAGGAATGAGGTTCGCGGTAAACGACTCGCGAACCCGTTGCGCGTTCCCTTTTGTGAGTTAAACAGGTTCGACCCGAAACTCGTAACCACGCCAAAGGCGTGCTAACTCGAAACGAGTTCGACACGCTGCTCACCAGACACCATACACTAAACACTGTTTTAGGCCTCATCGGCGTTGACATTGGCAGCCTCTTCTGATAGTTTTGTCTTAAAATGTTGAATGAGATTACGGATGTGCAGGGCATTTCTGTAGGCCATGCGTCCGATTATGCCGGCTATACAGGATGCACGGTCATACTCTGCGAAAAGGGCGGGGTATGTGGTATAGACATCAGGGGAAGTGCGGCAGGCACGCGTCAGGTTGATGCTCTCAGCATAAATCACCTGGTCGAGGAGGTGCATGCAGTTCTTCTGTGCGGCGGGTCGAGCTTCGGCCTCGACGCAGCCACCGGAGTCATGAAGTTTCTGGAGGAAAAAGGTGTGGGGTTTGACGTAGGTGTGGCGAGAGTGCCCATTGTTCCCACGGCAGTGATATTCGATCTTGCCTTTGGCGATCACAAGGCGCGGCCAACGCGCGAAACCGGCTATGAGGCTTGTTTGAACGCTTCCGCCAAAGTAGCCGAGGGGAGCGTGGGCTGTGGTGTTGGCGCCACGGTGGGCAAACTCTTCGGCCTCCAGTGCGCTATGAAGGGTGGAGTTGGGACGGCGAGCGTTGCCATGCCGGACGGGCTCATAGTGGGAGCCCTTGCCGTGGTAAACGCATTTGGTGACATAGTCGATAACCTCACGGGCAAGATTATTGCGGGTGTGAGGAAAACAGAGGAGAGTCTCGAATTGGCCAGCACCGTTGATTCTCTGAGACGGGGCTACGTGAAAAAGCAGTTTGGCATGGAGAACACGACTCTCGCTGTTGTGGCGACGAACGGCGCATTTAACAAGAGAGAGATCACTAAAGTGGCACAAATGGCTCAAGGAGGACTCATTAAGACCATTAATCCTGTGCACACGACCTTTGACGGTGACCTCGTATTCGCGCTCTCCGTGGGCACTGTAACAGCCGACGTCAACAGGGTCGGCGTCCTGAGTGAATTCGTGGTAACGGAAGCGATCAAGAGGGCCGTGAGAAAAGCTGATGGATTGGGTAAACTTCCGGCGACCAAAGATGTGGCGAGGGCTCGCAAGCAATCGTCCCATGTTGCCGACGAAGAAGTGCCTGAGCCGTAAGAACGGGGCGGATGTATGGACAACTATCGCGTCGTTGCAGACCTGATCAAAGAGAAGGGCTATGTTGTCGCTTTCACAGGGTCCGGTATATCTGTTGATAGTGGTATTCCCACCTTTCGAGGCGGCCAAGGGCTCTGGGAAAAATATGACCCCATGGAGTACGCCCACATAGACGCGTTTCGACGCAACCCTGAGAAAGTGTGGAACATGTTGAGGGAGATGGCTGGCGTGATTTTTGCGGCGAAGCCTTCTCCTGCCCACGTGGCTCTCAGCGAGCTTGAGAAAAAGGGATTTCTCAAGGCCGTAATCACCCAAAATGTGGACGGACTCCATCAGACAGCCGGTAACAGCACTGTTATCGAGTACCACGGGAATCACAGGCGACTTGTCTGTGTCGGCTGTTCGGCGAAGGTCGATTTCACGGAAGCCGAAGCCCGCATGTTGCCATACCCCCTGTGCGAGCGCTGTCTCTCTCCTTTAAAACCCGATGTTGTCTTCTTCGGTGAGCCCATCCCCATGCTCGATATGATACGAGCAAACGAAGAAGCGAAAAAGTGCAACGTAATGCTCATCATGGGTACGTCAGGCGTTGTCTATCCAGCGGCAGACCTTCCGTACCTTGCTCATTCGAGCGGAGCGAAGGTGGTCGAGATCAACATTGACGATACACCGTTCACCTCCTCCATATCGGATTTTGTCTTCAGACAGAACGCATCCATCGTATTGCCGAAAATTCTTGAGTATATTGGGACGTAGCGTGCTTGATGCATGGCTCGGCGAGAAGGGTAGTCTGTACACGAAAGACTCGTTGTTCAGGTGCGATGACGCATGCCCGCGTTACGGGTGTCGAGGCGAGCTACTTGTCGACGCGAGCCTCCTCGAAGTCTGTGTGCTGGCAAGACATCTAGGCAGACCCGCACTTGAAGTCTTTGACCGCTACTGTTCTACGGTACCCTTTGTGGAGCGCGGCTTTGAAGCAGCAAGGATACGCTTTGTTTTGCGTAAGCCCTGTCTCTTCCTGGATAACTCTGGGTACTGCACCATTTATGCGACGAGGCCGGCTGCGTGCGCTCTTTTCCCTGAATTTCTGAGTCTTCAAGGAAATAGGAAAGATTATGTCATTGGGAACGGGCTGGGCTACTATCCCTGCATCGAACACTTTGCTCAGGTCCCGGAGGCAAGGAAAGATGCACTCGCAGCGCTCTGGAAGATACATCAAAAAGAGATTTACGCTGGAGAAATTTATCTCTTCGGCCGTGCCGGCTTTACTGTGGATCTCAGAGAAGAACTGGGCCACAGGTACGAGGGTCGTGAGGGAGGCGCAGTTCCTTTCAGTATTCAAACGGACGCTCTGCATGTTTCACTGAGCGCAGGCGGTTGGTGGGACCGGATACGTGAAAAAATTGAGGCGCTGGACACGCCGGACGGGCTCGGGACGTTACTCTCCGGCATAAAGATTGTGGAGGCATTGAACTCATAGTTCCTGTAGAGGTGTCTATGGAACACGTATTTTGCGTTATCATGGCAGGCGGAAAAGGAGAGCGTTTCTGGCCGCTCAGCACGGGTACTACTCCTAAACCCTATCTGAATCTTATGGGTGATAAGACGATGATTCAAATGACGATCGATCGAGTGCGTCACCTTGTACCTGAAGAGAGAACCTTCGTTGTTCTGGGAGCGGATCAGCTGGAGATAGCAAAAAAACAGCTTAAACAGCTCTCCGATGAGCACTTCATCGTCGAACCGGCAGGTCGAGACACTGCTCCCTGCATCGGCTTTACCGCTATGGCCCTGCGCACAATCGACCCGGAGGCCTTGATGGTTGTGATGCCGGCAGATCACTATATACCCGATGAAGATGCTTTCGTGAAAGCGGTCTTTCAGGCCGTTGAATGCGCGCGAAGCGGCGATCATCTTGTCACGGTAGGCATCAAGCCGACACGACCGGAAACAGGATACGGTTACATACATGCCCTGGAAGAGATAAAGGCGGGTCACGGCTTGTCCTGTTACCGTGTGAAGCGCTTCGTAGAGAAGCCCGATGCACCAAAGGCCGTCGCGTACCTGGCGGACGGCCGGTACTACTGGAACAGCGGGATTTTTGCTTGGAAGGCGGGGACTGTTCTGCAGGGGATCGAGCGACACATGCCGGCCCTGTATAAGGGGCTGATGGAAATAGATGAAGCGATCCTGGCGAACGAGGATGAGAAGATCGATGCGATTTTCACGGGCTTCGAGAGCATTTCGATCGATTATGGCCTGATGGAAAAGGCCGACAATGTGGTGATGGTGAAAGCAAACTTCGGATGGGACGATGTGGGGACCTGGGGTTCTCTCTTAAGGATCCTTGAAGTGGACCGAAGCGGCAATTATACAAAAGGCGAGCCGGTCTGCATCGACACCGAAGACTGTGTGGTGTACGGGGATGGCGTTGCCGTCGGAACCATAGGCGTATCGCACCTCATCGTCGTGGCTTCGAAGGAGGGAGTGCTCGTCTGTGACATCGATCGGGATCAGGAAGCACGGAAGATTGCAAAACTACTTGGATCCGGAGCTTAAGGCAGGGTCGCAAATGATCAGCCGGGTTTCTGCTGCAACGCTTTATGGAATCGACGCCATCAAGGTTGATGTGGAGGTTGACATATCCGCAGGGCTGCCATCCTTCAACATCGTAGGCCTACCGGAAACCTCCGTAAAAGAGAGTAAGGAGCGGGTAAGGGCTGCAATCAAGAATGCAGGCTTCGAGTTCCCGAATGACAGGATCACGGTCAACCTCGCCCCTGCGGACGTCCGGAAAGAAGGCTCATCTTTCGATCTTCCCATCGCGCTTGGGATCCTCATTGCGACCGGTGCCATCAAACAGCCGTCATTGGATGGTTTCCTGCTGATCGGCGAGCTCTCGCTTGATGGAACGATCAGACCCGTCAGGGGGGCACTTTCGGTGGCTTTGCTAGCCAGAAGAGAAGGTTTCGCGAGCATTGTCGTGCCTGTTGAGAATGGGCCGGAAGCATCGATAGTGAGAGATGTCCGTGTGCAAGGGACTGGTCATCTTCTTGAGCTCGCACACTTCCTGAGGGGTGAACGTGACCTGGCGCTCTTTCAACCAGCGGGCACCGTGGCAGAGGTCAGCGGACGTTCCGACGGTTTCGATTTTTCTGACATAAGAGGTCAGGCTCAGGCGAAACGGGCTCTTGAGATAGCGGCCAGCGGTGCGCACAACGTGCTTATGATCGGACCCCTGGGGTCAGGCAAGACCATGCTTGCAAGAAGACTACCGACAATACTCCCTCCCCTGACCTATGATGAGGCAATAGAGACGACAAGGGTCCATAGTATCGCTGGTCTCACCAACAAGGACGTCTACCTGGTGACTGAAAAACCGTTTCGTTCTCCGCACCACACCATATCAGATGCCGGGTTGATAGGTGGAGGCCATGTCCCGAGGCCAGGCGAAATAAGCCTCGCCCATAATGGTGTGCTCTTTCTTGACGAGTTTCCGGAATTCAAGCGCAATGTGCTCGATGCGCTGCGCCAGCCCCTGGAGGACGGGAGCGTCATGATTTCAAGGGTAGCACATGCCATTGCGTTCCCATCGCGATTCATGCTTGTTGCAGCCATGAATCCGTGTCCATGCGGATACTTCGGTGATGCGAGGAGAGCATGCATATGCACGGGTGCGCAGATACACAGGTATCGTTCCCGGATATCCGGACCATTGCTGAACAGAATAGATATTCAGATTGAGGTACCACCTGTCACCATGAGGGAGCTCTCCATTGACGGGAATGAGGAGACTTCAGAAACGATGCGGCAGCGCGTGGCCGCTGCCCGGAAACTCCAGGAAGCGCGCTTCAAGGGAAAGCCGGTTTACGCCAACGCGCAGATGCCTACCCGCTCAATCAAGAAGTATTGTGCTATCGGTGATGCCGCGAGGGATTTGCTGGAAAGAGCGGTCGAGAAATTCGGTCTCTCACCCAGAGCTTACCATCGTATCCTCAAGGTGTCACGAACCATCGCCGATCTTGAAGGAAAAGCTCAGGTTGAAGAACCTCACGTGGCCGAAGCCATTCAATACCGTGTGCTGGACAAACGAGTGATGGTCTGATACCGATCCGCCTTCAAGTGTATACCTTCCGGGTACCCGCTTGCGGGTGTGCAACGTCGCTCTCCTCGACGTACTTGTAGTACGCCCGGGTACCCGCTTGCGGGTGGGGCTCCTTGCTGCCGCCCGGGGTACCCGGCCCAAGGCTGGGTCGTCCAACTTGAATGCGAATCGGTATAAATCACTTACCGAAGGTGATAGTAAAGGTCGTGCCCTCGCTCCTGTGAACTTCTATATTGCCTTCGAGCTGCTTGACCAGTGAGTTTATCAGGGTCAGGCCGAGAGAAGGCGAATTCCGGAAGTCCACATAGTCAGGAAGACCGATACCGTTGTCGCTCACCGAGAGCGTAAAGGTATCATCTTCTCCTCGTACGAGTCTGACTGTGATCTCCCCCTCCGCCACACCCGGGGAGAGTCGGCTTTCAGATTGCACTTGACAAGAAACTGTTCGTACGGATATTATCGTCTGCGCACAAGGAATAGGGGTGCGTTCAGGGTAAAGGAGGCGCAAAATATGGAAGATCCGAAAGAAAGATTGGTCACCTCAGTCTCTTCTGCAGAACTGGAAAGACGCTGGAAGGCAGCGCGCGAAGTCATGCGGGATAGCAAGATCGACTTCCTGGTGATGCGGCAGGACGAGGAATTTTATGGAGGTTATGTCCGGTGGTTCAGCGCGGTTGCCCCACGCCACAGTTATCCCTTCACGGTCATCTTTCCCGTTGACGATGAGATGACGACAATCAGCAGTGCGCCTCCGAACGCCGGCAAACCGCCGGAGTGGGCTGTGTACGGTATCAAGAACAGATTGGGAGCGCCCTACTATCCCTCGATGCATTACACAAATACGTATGATGCCGAGCTGGCGGTGAAGGTCCTCTCCGAAAAGAAAGGGGCGACCATCGGCTGGGTAGGCATATCATCTCTTCATGTGAACTTTCATCGCTATGTAACAGAGCATCTCCCGGGAGCAGCATTCGTCGATATGACCGACCCGATAGATTACCTGAAGGCCGTCAAGAGCCCCGAAGAAATCGAGCTGATCAAAGGCACAGCCGGGCTGCAGGACAAGGCACTCGACTACGTGAGACAGAGGATCAAACCCGGCCTCAAGGATGTCGATCTTCACGCGGAAGCGGACTATATCTCCACGAAGCTCGGATCTACTCGACTCCAGGTCCTGATAAGCTCCTACCAGGCCGGGGATACGCCCATGGGATTCATGGGACGCCATTTCATGAACAGAACCCTGAGGGAAGGCGATCAGGTGACGGTTCTTCTCGAAGGAAACGGACCCGGCGGTTATTATACAGAGATCGCTCGGGTCTTCTCCCTAGGGCGCGAGCCTACTCAGGAGACAAAGGATATGTTTGCCCTTGCCCTCGAAGCGCAGAAGCTGAACCTGTCTCTTTTGAAGCCGGGAGCGAACCCGAAGGAGATCTGGGATGCCAGCAACGCGTTCCTGGAGAAAAGAGGATCCGGCCCGGAAGGAAGACTTTACGCGCACGGCGAGGGCTACGAGCTGGTAGAGCGGCCCGCCATTCGATACGATGAACCCATGAAGATCCAGGCAGGGATGAACCTTGCTGTGCATCCGGTTGCGAAAAACAGCAGGGTGTGGATTACGCTGTGCGACAACTACCTGGTGACGGAGAGCGGTGTGAGCGAGTCTCTCCACAAAACCCCGAAAGAGATCTTTGTTGTGTGAGAGGTATGGCGGAAACAATGCACATACTCCTGGCCATGGCCGACGCGGAAGAGTACCGGAAAGATCTCCAGTCGAAGTTTCCGGAACTCATGATACATGCTGTCACGACGGAAGAGGGGATCAGGCAGCATGTTGGCAGGGTCGAAATCCTCATCACCATTTACCGGGTCGCCGACGACCTTCTGAAACAGGCCGTCAATCTCAAGTGGATACAGGTCATCACTTCAGGGGTGAACTATCTCCTGAGCCGTCCTTCTCTGTGGAAAGATGTCATCATTACGACTGGTCGCGGCATCCACGGCCCGCAAGTCTCAGAGATGGCCATTCTTCTCATGCTTGCTCTGAACAGGAATTTTCCTGAGAACGTAAAAAACCAGGAACGAAGAGCTTGGGTCAGGTGGAAATCGAAGTTGCTCTATCACAAGAAGGTTGGTATTCTTGGTATAGGGTTCATCGGTGAGGAACTGGCACGGAAGTGTAAGGCCTTCGGCATGACGGTGTATGGAATAGACATTGTAAAAAGGGATCTGGATTGCGTCGACTTTTTCCATGGGCCCGAAGACCTCGCCGGTGTGGCTGAGGAAGTCGATTACTTGGTCCTGGTAGCGCCTTCAACACCCGACACAGAGAAGATCGTGGGAAAGCATCTGCTTGCACACATGAAACCGACCGCGTTCCTTCTTAACCTCGCCAGGGGGGAGCTGGTCGACGAGGCGGCATTAATGGAGGCGCTGGAGTCCGGGCAGATTGCAGGTGCTGCGCTGGATGCCCTTCCCATCGAGCCTTTACCCCCTGAACACCCATTGTGGGGGACAAGGAATCTGATTATCACGCCCCATGTGGCGGGAGAAAGTGACATTTACCGCCAGCAGGTATTGCCCATCATAGAAGAGAACCTTCGCAGATTCCTGAACGGAGAGAGAAAAAACCTGATCAATTTCATCGAACGGTAGCAAACAGGGAGGCGACGCACCATGAAAAGAAACTTTTTATTCTTCGGTGCACCTTCATTGAGGTTCCTCATGACCGGTATTGCCCTGTTTGCTCCGGCCATATCCTGCGCGGCCGGCTACCCGGAGCATAACATACAGTTCGTCATTCCCAACCCGGCCGGCGCACAGACGGATATCACGGGCAGGCTATTGGCTTCGGAACTGGAAAAGATCATCGGTGGAAAAATCATTCCCAACAACAAGCCCGGAGCATCGACCGTCCTTGCTACGGATGCGGTTGTCAGGGCAAAAAAAGACGGTTACACCTTGCTCTACGGCGGCGCATCCTCGATAGTCTATGTTCCGATTGCCAATCCTGACGTCGTCCACTATGACCCGGCCAAGGACCTTGAGTCTTTGGGCTTGCATTTTTTTCTGCCTCAGACGATAACGGTCAGGTCGGATGCTCCCTGGAAAACGTTTCAAGAGTTTATCGATTACGGAAAGGCCAATCCCGGGAAAATACGCGTCAGTACAACGGGCATCGGCTCGTCGCCCCATTTCATACTGGAGATGATCCAATCCATGACGGGTGCGCGCTTCACGCATGTTCCTTTCGAGGGGGGAGAATCGGTCGTGACGGCAGTGCTGGGAGGACATGTGGAAGCAACGTGTGAAGCACTTGCAAAGGTAAAGCCGCACGTGGAAGCAGGAAGGATGCGGATTCTCCTTATGACAAATAAGATGGCCGGGTTTTCCAATATTCCCACGATCAAGGAGTTGGGTTACAAGCAAGATCTGCCGCTGACCTGGTGGGGCCTTTGGGCTCCAAGCGGCATCCCGGAAGAGGCGAGAAAGGTCCTGGTCCCGGCTATGGAGAAGGCGGTGAAACTGACAAAGACGAGGATGGACCAGCTGGGAAACATTTGTGAGTACAGATCACCTGCGGAAGTCAGTAAGCTGCGAGAGGAGGAATATAAAAAGGTTTACGAGATTGCGGTTAAGATCGGCTTCCGGAAGAACTGACCTCCCATCATGAGCTATGCGTGGTTATTGTCTTGTGGCGGGTCAGCAACGATCAATTGATGAAGGAGGACTATACGATGAGAAGATCACTTTGTCTAATGGCAGCTGTAATGTGTGTGCTCGTCATCCCTCAGATTACTCTCGGCGCGGCACCCTTCTACGAAGGCAAGACCATACGGGTCACCGTCGGCGTTTCAGCCGGGGGCGGCTTTGATAACGAGGCGCGCATTCTTTCCCGGCACATGAGCAAGTACATCCCCGGGAAGCCGACCATCATTGTTGAGAACATAACAGGCGCAGGTGGCTTGATCTGTGCTAACCAGCTTTACAAGCTTGCCGCGCCGGACGGCTTGACGTTCAGCCACTTTAACGGTGGGTTTCTCTTCGCTCAGGTCCTGGAGCAGCCGGGCATCGAGTTCGATGCGCGTAAATTCGGTTACCTCGGAGCTGTTTCTATGGAGAACGCCGTGCTCTTTGTCACCAAGGCAAGCGGCATCACGAGTATAGAACAGCTGATGGCCTCAAAGACGCCGGTCAAATTGGGTGGAACAGGAATCGGCGCGTACGCACCGGACGCAATCGTCAAGATCTGGAAATCGGTCTCTGCAATGCCGGTGCAGCTCATCGGGCCATACAAGGGCGGTGCGGATGTCCGGCTGGCCTGTGAGGGCGGAGAGCTCGCAGGAAGCGTCATCTCGTGGGATGCCATGAAATCAGCATGGGGGAAACGTTTTGAAACGGGAGAGGCGCGGGTGATACTGCAGGCCGTGGCCAAGGCCCGGCCAGACCTCGCCAAAGTTCCTCTCGATATGATGCTCGCCAAAACAGAAGAGGCGCGCCAGCTGATCGATATCGGCATCCATCTTAATAACGTTTTTGCGAGACCGTTTATCCTCGGTCCGGACGTGCCCAAGGACCGGGCCGATATTCTGCGTGCCGCCTTCCAGAAGACGATGAACGACAAGGAGTTTATTGAAGAGATTCAGAAGGCCAAGCTGGGCGTGGATCCGGTAAGCGGTGAAGAAGTGGAAAAGGCGGTTTTGAATGCTTTTAAGACCCCGCGCCCCCTGGTGCAGAAACTAAAGGAGATCTACTACAAGTGAGGAAGCGAGGAAGTGAGGAAGCGGGAATACAAGTTCTCTTCTTTGGTTCTTCCGCATCTTCGCTTTATCGCTTCACCGTGTCTTCTTCGACTTGACACCAGCGGTAGTCTGGGGAACAGTACATGATTGAACTGATCAACGCCTTCATATCAGGCCTCACGCAGATC
>DATFYE010000139.1:0-3751 GCA_035315185.1 Syntrophorhabdales bacterium
CGCGGTCTTGAGATTCGGGTCGGTGACACTGAAGAGCATGGGAAAGTTGGAAAGGGGACCAGCGCTCACCTGGCCTGAATTAACCGAAATCTTCTTCTGGTAAGCATAAAATGCCTGTACCTCCCGGACAGACATCCCGAGCAACAGGAACAGGGTGAGCATGCAGAAAATAACTTTTTTGCTATTCCAGGGTTTCGTATCCCCACTCCTCGCGGTAACTGTCCCGCCCGTAGACCTCCGGGCAAGGGCAAGCTATAAACTTGTATAACTATTATCGGCATTTCCGTAACCGGGCTTTAGAGAACAGGGCCAACGGAAGTGTACGGCACATCCTACCCGCTATTACACGTGGCCTTGACAGTCGTGGTTCCTGTGCGCGTTTCCTTTCATTGGTACACCTTTCCGGATTGTTACATATTTTTTGCACAGAAATGACGAAAACTTTACGACTGGTGCGGTATTCCGGGTGTCAGCAGAGAGGGCTGATGGTGTTGAGGCAAGGCGGTGGGCTAGGGCCTTCCGTAGATCAGTTTTTCGACAAGACTCGCGACGTCGCTGTCAGGCCGGAAGCGGAGCTCATAGCATGCAGCATTACGTGCCACACCCTCGAGAAAGGAGAGCGCAAATTCCAGGGCTGTCGGGTCAAAGAAAGGCAGAAAGCTGCACGCGAAAAGGCGTTCGACGACAGCGGCTCTCGGAAGCGGGACGAGCTCGTTCGCCGGATGCTTTGAGAGAAAGAGCACGGTGCGTAGTGGCGCGCTATCCGGGGACGCGAGTTGGGCGTCGCCGTGCCAGGGTGTACCAAACATCCAGGGTTTGCTGCCCTTTGTGCGTACAGCCATGCGGTCGTCGCTCAGGATGGTGATGCCCGGAAGCTCCTTGAGCAATTCTGCGATCGTGCTCTTACCCGCACCGGACTGACCTACAAACAAATGGCCGTTTCCGTTCGCGTCAGCCATCCCGCATGCATGCAGCTCAACGCCTTTCCCGCGTGAAAGCAGGTTGACAAAAAGGAGCTCGTCCAGGGGGTAGTCGAGCGGGAAATGTGCTTCATCGCGGTCAAAAAAAAGTGGGTGAAGCAGAACCTCGCCACTCGTGAAGCTGCGCCTCATGCGTGCTGCCTTATAAGGGATTGAGTCCGCGGCCGGTGCATAGAATGCGAAAAGATAGGTATCATCCTGTTCGAAGAGTTTATAGGACTCGCCCGGATCGAATAGCATCCTTCCCTTCACTGCGCCGTTAGACAAGTCTTGCCACCGTGCCGCGACCTGCACGTCCGGCCGTGCGTTATGGCAGGAAAAGCGGCGTGTGGTCTCTTCGAGCCTCAGCTTGACGGTTTGGTCCGGACTTGACAAGCGAAAGACAATGTCGGCTATCTTGAAAGAGATCTCGTAAGGTGTCGGCATAGAGGTTTTTCCTCGGGGCCGCGCCGGGCCGGCGAAGGATATCCGTTTACGATCCCTGGGTAGAGCAGGCCGAGGGGGGGCCATTGCACGTTGCTTGGAGCGGGCCGGCGACTGTGGATCTCTTGCAGGCACCGAGCACGGCTTCTTCGGGCCTCAACTCCACCTCTCTGATGTGAGGTTTCACGTACGGCTTCTTTTGTCCCTTCGCCTCTTTTGGATCAGATGTCATGCGTCGCCTCCTGCCTCGCAATAGGGGCAGTCGCCATGCGAGGGAATCGGTAAACCAAGAGCTCTTGTCCTGAGATGGCCGACACGGCAGAGGTAATCAACCGGCTCTTCCGCGTCGCCATTTTCCAACTCGCCCAGTGCGGGGCACATGCCACAGAGTGCCTTTATTTCGCAGTCGGTACATTTGGTCCGTCTTGTAATTTTCTTTGCGCGCGTTTCCTTCACAACACCTTCCCACCCTTCCCGAAAGCTGCCCAGGCGCAGGTCCCACCCGTCGCCAGTGCAAAATCCACAGGCCTGCAGATTTCCGTAAGGGTCGATGGAGAAGCCGCTGATTCCCGCGCCACAATGGTAGAGGTCATCCCAACGTTCAGGGGTGTGGACAGGGCCTTTGAACTGCGCTGCATATTTTTGCCAGTCCGTAACCACTTTCTGGTCGCGTAGGTCTAGCTCGATAGCTTCCTCCGGCGACAGCCTCACAGCCAAAGGCCTGAGAGACTGGTCCAGCCTCGGGTTGACCATGGCATCAAATCTAAACTGGAGCCGGAGGCTTTCCGCGAATGCCTTCATGTATTCGAGCTCGTGCTTGTTCATGGTGAGCGCCATGGTTTTGAGTCTCAAGGGCAGACCGCGTTCCCGCAAGAGCTCGATTCCCACTAAACACCGCTCAAAGGAGCCTGGCACACCGGTGACACGCTCATAGGTCTCTTTTGTATTTCCATAGACTGTTATTTCGATGTTGAAGGGAGGCCATTCAGAGAGGTGGTCAGCGATCCTCTTGTCAATAAGGACCCCATTGGTGAAGAGTGTGATGAGCAGGCCCTTTTTTTTGCCGTACATATAAATGTCAGGAAAATCCTTACGCAGGAAAATCTCTCCGCCCGTGTATAAGAGCCAGAGACACCCGGCTTCGCTAATCTCGTCAATAATCCGGCAATGCTCTTCGTACGTGAGTTCGCCGCAGCGCGCCGGCTTGTGGTTTGGCGGAAGATTGTTGTAGCAATGCGCGCAGTGCAAGGGGCATCGCCTCGTTACCTCAATGGCTCCATTGAGGGGTATGCGCGCCTGGAGGCCCTCCGTGTGAAACAGGCGGCTGAAATCGGAATAGCTCATCTGCTCCATACGATACCTGTCCTTGACTCACGCCGCGGGCGCACTCGGGTCTTCCTGTACGCGGATGAGGCCGGCCGAGCTCAAAGCAGAGAGAAACTCGGCAACATCACGTTCGGCTTCTGACGGGGAGACTTCGTACAGTGAACAGAAAGCGTTCACAATCCGTTCCACACTGGTCTGCCCGTCGATGCGCTGCCAGATCTCCGTTGCCGATTCGTTGAGGGTATACACGGCACGCAAGTTAGCCGCAGACGCCCCTACAGGAACGATGATCGTCTCGGTCTCGATCTGACGTGTAACGCAGTTAGCCTCTTTTTCGAACATGCGGATATCCATGCTGCAGAGGAAATGCAAATTGTATGCCGGATTGCCATCAATCGGCAACCCACACTACGGGTGTCCCCTGAACTGCGTCCACAGGCCCTTTGTCGTCGGTATAGGAGATAACTTTAACTCGCCGAAAGGGTGCACGGGTAGACCTCCGATAAAGCTCTTTTTGACTGGATGTCAAATTTTGTATACCATCGCAGACGTACCGGGGTAAGAAACATGGGGCGGGCCCGGTGTGCCTGAGAAGGTAGCCATGAAGATCAGCGGCCACAAAACTCGGTCAGTCTTTGACAGGTACAACATTGTGAACAAGGACGATTTACGGAAGGCCAGTGAGCAGGTCTCAAGGCTGTGTGAACAAACCAAAGAAACCATCGAACAAACGCAGGCCGGTCATAGTTTAGACATAATTCCGATTTCCAGGCAAAAAGGGTAGAAAATCGATGTATTCTAACCTACCCAAATTGTTAATGCCTGGGACCGGAATCGAACCGGTACGGAGGGCGACCCCCGAGGGATTTTAAGAGCGAAAAAAGCGAATTTCTAGGCCCTTGATATTTGGTCTGATTTCCCGTAAGTCCTTGAGGCAGTAAGCTTTTAAGCTTTCCACGTAGTTCGGTTTGTTCTATCTATTTCAGTCTTTTTCAGTCTGTTTTATCACAATTTTATCACAC
>DATFYE010000140.1:0-33298 GCA_035315185.1 Syntrophorhabdales bacterium
ACCCCGGATCGCCGATCTATGCATGACTGCAAGGCAGGGAGGAAAGCTCATTCAAGGTGAGTTTTTCAACAGGCTGTATACATTTGAAGCGGCTGCAATGCGCAGCCTGCCACGCGGCCGTAACAGCCAGTGAAATAGAAGTCGATATAGCCGTTTCGGGAAATAAGCCGATCGGCAAGTTCAAAGTCGACAGAGACGGCAACGGAATAATCGATGCTAAGGAATGGAGCTTCGTCCAGGCATTCCTGGAACAGCATCACAAGGGTGGCTATCAGATAAACAAGAGCTTTACGGTTACAGCTGATGTCCATACTGTCACGGGTAAACCTGTTGCCTGCGCCAGCTGCCACATCGACAGAAAGATATTCGGGAGGGCACGCCTAAAGAGCATCGGCCCGACCACTTACGACATTCCCGTTGACCCGAAGCTTTTTCTGGAAGAGATTCCCTCGATTGCCCGCTACAAGGAGACCGTACACGGGAAAAGAGGAGTGCTCTGCGCGGATTGCCATGTATCTACTGCGAAGATCAGCGATACCGTCTGCATCAACTGTCACAAAGAACTATTCAACCTTTATAAGTACTCGGATCACGGGACAAAGGACGCTGCCCAATGTACTGACTGCCATAACCCACATCGCATAAAATCGTACAAGGATTTGGACGCACAGGAACGTGTCGCAATCTGCGCTCGCTGCCACAAGAACTACGTCAGTAGCCATACGTGGCTTCCTAACACTGCTTTGCATTTTCACTATCTTGAGTGTACCACGTGTCACAGCCCGGAATCGCAGAAGAGTATGGTCTTCACCTTCAGATACAGGACCCCGCAAGGAGAATCCAGCCTGACGTACGAGGAGATTAAGCCGCTCCTGCCTCCAGGATCGGATCCGGCGAGCTCAATCGATATCAACGGTGACCATATTGTCTCATCCTATGAGCTTGGTAATTTCTTCCTTCAGCTGCGCGAGAGACTCGGGAAGCAGCTCTATCTTGACGGCTCAATTCTGGTGACACAGGTTTACCACAACTTCACCGTCACGAGGCACCACGAGAAGGAATGTACCGCATGCCACTCGAAGGATGCACCGTTCTATGCGTCGATGTTTCTTGTTGTGCCTGAACAAGAGGGGCAGCTCTATATCGCGGTAAAAGGTACTGCTCTGTCGGCCCTTCCCATCTCCCTTGCCACGGACTTGACCGTGCTGGGAGAGGAGAAGATACGCCATGAGGACATCCGAAGACTTTTCAGAGCGAAGGGCGACGAGCGGTCTGCCTTTATGCGGGAGTTAGGGCTTAAGTGGATTGACTTCGTCGCAGTCACGCTTGGAATCCTTGTGTTCTGTTTTGTGGTGTTGCACGCTGTTCTGAGGGTGTTCACGAGACGATGACAAGGGTTAGACTCTATACGCTGTCGATACGCGTGTGGCACTGGGTAAACGCGTTTCTGATATTGCTTCTTATCATTACGGGCATTCAACTCAGAGCGGAGGTGAGGATTATTGCGCATTATTGGCAAGCCGTCTGGCTGCACAAATACGCCGGCTTCTGCATGGCAGGCTCCTTCGTCTTCTGGCTCGGCTATGTTCTTGCCAGTGGCTCGTTTCGTAGACATTACCTCATGCGGGCTCGGGACATTAAAGGCATGGTGAGTCAGGCCATTTTTTACGGATGCGGCATCTTTCGTGGGCAAAAGAATCCTTTTAAGCCATCCCCTGATAATAAATTCAATCCCATGCAGAAATTGGCATATTTTACGGTCATGGTTCTCTTCACGCCGCTCATCCTGATTACGGGCGTGCTCTTCAGCGATATACTCTACTTCGCATCGTACATCAAAGCTATGGGTGGATTAAGGGTTGTTGATGCGCTGCACGTCGTTGTCGCCTACGTTTTTCTCCTCTACCTGATGGTCCATCTGTATATGGCGACGCTGGGTCGCACCATCTTTGCCCATACTAAAGCCATGGTTGTGGGCTACGAGGAAGAGGAAGAGGAAAAAATACCGGAAGCTTCCGAGATAGGTTCGGAGAGAGATTCTTAATATATTGTTGGAAGAAAGCGCAGCGAGAAAGGTGCCTTAAATACATTGACAACCGGACTTAGGCTACTATAAACTTGTTCCCCGTGAGGAACGGCGTGCCTCAGCGGAGGATCAGAATATCCTTAATTTCTCTCGCGTGTATAAAGTTGGCTTTTGTCGAACAAAGGTATAATTTGCATGAAGGCGAGTTCCGCCGCCAGGCGAGAGGCGTGACCATGTATCGAGGAGGCACATATTAGAAAGCAACTGGTGCTGCCTTTTCTGGCCTTATGTCTGGCCCTCGTATTCCTCGCCGGGCCGCTTCTGGCCGCTGTCAAGGATTCTGCCTGCATTTCCTGTCATGAGGGACCAGCTTACAGGGAAACGAAAGAAGGCAAGAAAGAAGCAGTCCATTTTAACAGGCAGGAACTGAGCGATTCCATCCACAAAGCTTTGGGGTGCACGGAATGCCACACTGATGTTTCAGCCGTGCCCCACCAAGAGGAGCTTGGGCGGGTCGATTGCAACAGATGTCACGGGGAGGCATCCCTCCGGTTCGAAAGGGGCGTTCACGGCAAGGCCTTGAAGCGTGGTGATAAGGATGCTCCATCCTGTACCTCGTGTCACGGAAGCCATCGCATCCTTCGTGTCTCTGACCAGCGTTCCCCGGTCAATCGGGCGAACCAGGTAACGCTCTGTGCCAAGTGTCATACGGATGTAGAAATGCAGAAGAAGCATAACCTTCCTTCAGACATGATCAAGGCTTACGAAAACAGCGTGCACGGTCGGTTCCTCAAAGAGGGAAAGACTGTTCGCGCGGCTGTCTGCAGCGATTGCCACCGCGCGCATGATATTCTCGGGCCAAAAAATCCCGATTCAAGTACCAACAGGGTGAATATAGGCGAAGTGTGCGGCCGATGCCACGTGCAGATTTATAGCGAGTACAAGGTCAGCATTCACGGCAAAGCTCTGAAGGAAGGCAAGATGGAAAGTCCTACCTGCACCGATTGCCATGGGGAACACACACTCACTTTGGTGAAAGACCCGCAGGCAAGGGTCTACGCCAGGAATGTTCCAACCACGTGTGCCAAGTGTCATGAGAATCAGGAGATTATCAGGAAGTACAGGCTGCCTTCGGACCGCTATTCCAGCTATGTAGGGAGTTTTCACGGCGTAGCCATGAAGTATGGAAACGTTACAGCGGCAAACTGCATCAGTTGTCACGAGACACATCGCATACTGCCGGCCGCGGATCCCGAATCGAGCGTAAACGGGCAGAACCTGCCGAGAACGTGCGGCAAATGTCATCCAACCATGAAGGACGTTGCTTCAATCGGAAAGATACACGTGGAAGCGAGAAAGGAGAGCTCCCTCGGCATGTATTACGTACGCAATTTTTACACTTGGTTTATCGGGCTTCTCATGCTGCTCTTCCTAGGTTACATCGTGCTTGACATTTACGGCAGGGCCAAGAGAAGGGGAAAGGGAAATGGCTAACAAGGATGATTACATCCAGCGCTTTACTGTTTCGGAGAGGATCACGCACATCCTCTTGTTCTCCTCCCTCATCATACTGAGCATAACCGGCCTCACGCTGAAGTACCACGAGTCGGGCCTTGCCCAGTGGATCATAAGAATGGAGGGAGGGGTACTCTTCAGAGGCAAGATCCATAGACTCGCCGCGCTGATCCTCATGGGGACCTTCGCCTATCACATCCTCTCTATCATCTTTTCACGCCGGGCGCATGCCTTCTTTCAGGACATGATTTTCAGGAAGGACGACCTGAGCTGTTTTGCGGCCATCTTCAAGTATAATCTCGGGCTGCAAAAGGAGCTACCTGCTTTCGATCGTTTCACCTGCATAGAAAAGTTCCAGTACTGGGCGGTAGGGATCGCAGTCGTGCTGCTCAGCGCCAGCGGACTGGTGCTCTGGGGAGAAACACTTTTCATGATGGTCTTTCCCAAGTGGGCCATTGACCTGAATCACATCATCCATTCGTTCGAGGCCACGGTGGGCTTTGTCGTTCTGGTGGTCTGGCACCTGTACAACGTTCATCTGAATCCACGCGTCTTCCCCATGAGCAAGGTATGGCTTACGGGGAAGGTCTCGAAGGAGGAATTAAAGCGGGATCACCCGCTGGAGTATGAGAGGCGTTTCGGCAATGGCCAAGAGTAGACAGATTTTTTTGCTTTCAATACTTCTCATGGTCATCCCGTTGCTCGTCGGAGCGCAGGAGCGGCGCTGCCTGCTCTGCCACGGGAAAAAGGATTTCCGGGCCAAAGACACGGCAGGGAAAGAGCGTTCGCTTTATGTGGACGAGACTATCTTCCGGGGATCTGCTCATGGGAAACTCTCGTGCGTCGACTGCCATCTGGACACGATGGAGCTGCCACACGGCAAAAGGCTCAAACAGGTGAACTGCGGGGACTGTCACTATCGCGGCAGGACATTCGGCCAGGGACCCGCCATCGAGTATCTTCTCTACAGGGATAGCGTGCATGCTAAGGAGCGACAGAAAGGCAACATGAAGGCTCCCGACTGTGCCTCTTGCCACGGCACGCACGATATCCTGAGCAGAACCGACATCCATTCCCGAGGCTATAAGCTGAACATCCCGGAACAGATGTGCGGCAGGTGTCACACAAAGGAGCTTGCGGACTGGAAGGCCAGCGTGCACGGTCCGACTGCCCACAAAGGAGATCTGAATCTGCCTGTCTGCACCAACTGTCACACCGAGCACGGCATCAGGCGGGTGGCTGATCCCGGATCGACCGTGTATGCGACAAACATAGTCGAGATGTGCATCAAGTGTCACGGTGACTTCAGCATCATGCAGCGATACGGTAAGAACACGGAAGAAGTGGAGTCTTACTACGAGAGCTTCCACGGGGTGGCTACAAAATTCGGTGAAAAAAATATTGCCCACTGTGCGAGCTGCCACGGGTACCATCTCATACTGGCTAGAAACAATCCGGCGTCCTCTGTTAATCCTGAGCGTTTGCCGGCAACCTGCGGACAGCCCAAATGTCACCCGGGCGCCACAGCCAATTTTGCCAAGGGCAAGGTTCACGTGAACCCGAAGAACCGGGAGTCAGGAATAATCTACTGGGTGGCCCTCGGTTTCAAGTGGCTCACCATAACTGTGCTGATTGTGCTGTTTATACACATCTTTCTTGATTTTCTGAGAAAGGTTCAGGAGCGACGGAAGAGAGGGGCCTAGGGGTGTCGGAAGAGAACGACAAGAAGGAGTGGCGCGTACAGGCCCTCAAACGGCTCCACAAGGAACTCGAAGAAGAGCTGCAACGGGAATCGGGTGTCATGCTCACGCCCGAGGAGTCGGCGCGCGTCCACGAGAAAATCAAAGAAGAAATCGGCGAGCGTATCAAGCTCAGGTTCGAAGAGCTGAAAACGGAGCTCTACGAGGAGATTCTCCGTGAGAAGAAGAAGGATATAAAGAAGGCAGTTGCCGAGGGTGAGCTGCTTTACAGGTTCGGAGTCAATATCAGGGCACAGCATTTTCTTCTAGCGGTGAGCACGTTTCTCCTTATCGTGTCGGGCCTCCCGTTGCGGTTCCACGATTCTGTCATATTCAAGTTCATTATCTTTCTGCTTGGGGGCATACAGAACTCTACATTCCTCCACAGGCTTGCGGCAGCAGGCCTGATGACGGTCTGTGTGTGGCACATGGGCTGGCTTCTCGTGACCAGGGAAGGCAGAAGGGATTTCTGGGAACTTCTCCCGAAGCCCAAAGATGTGACGGACGTAATCCAGAATATCAGGTACTTTCTTCGACTCACTAACGAGAAGGCGAAGTTTGACCGTTACAGCTATATTGAAAAGTTCGACTACTGGGCGGTCTACTGGGGTGTTGTGGTCATGGTGGGCTCCGGGCTCTTGCTCTGGCTTGAATGGCTTTCCCTGAGATTCCTTCCCAAGTGGGTGCTCGATATTGCAAAAGAGGCGCACAGAGATGAGGCGTTGCTTGCGACGCTCGCCATCGTGATCTGGCACATGTATAATGCGCACCTCAATCCCTCGAAATTCCCCGGGACGCTGGTGATCTGGAATGGCCTTCTTACAAAACAAGAGATGCTCGAGGAACATCCTCACGAATATGAAAAACGGTTGAAGGCGGCGGAACGGAAGAGTGGCGATCGGTAAGTTCGTAACGAGAAAGAAGCGCCTCCTATTCACGCTGGCCATCGTTGTCGTTCTCGGCTACCTTGGCATTAACCTTCTTGCCTACAGCCTCACGTACAAGCCGGAAGCCTGCCTCGTCTGTCATATCATGAAGCCCTTTTACGACAACTGGAAAGCATCGGGCCACAACAAGGTGAGCTGCGTCGATTGTCACCCGTATCGCCCTTCAACGATCATTTTTTCAACCGTGCGTTATCTTTCTGGCAATTATCAACTTCCCTTGAAGTCTCATGTGCAGGATAAAGAATGTATTCTGTGCCACAAACCCGATACCATCAAGGTTGTGAGCTTCAAGGAGACGCCCTTCAATCATCTTGAGCACATCAAAAACGTGAAGAGGGGCAAGGCGCTGCACTGCACGAGCTGCCATTATGCCTTGGTCCAGAGCAAGTCTCATATGGAGGTGGACCAGAACGTCTGCATGCTCTGTCACTTTTTTGTAACCCCGGCCTATTACAATCAGAACTGCACGGTCTGCCACGGGGAGAAGAGGAAGGATGTGAAGATTGGCGAAGTGACTTTTTCCCACGAGTCCTTCATGAAAACAGGTTCGCGCTGCATCGAGTGTCACAGCCAGACGGTGAAAGGCACTGGCGAGGTGGCTGATGAGCGATGCCGCGAGTGCCATGTTGAGAGGAGCATAGAGAGCCGGGACGTCACGAGGCTCCACGAGATACACATCAAGAAGGGCTACATTACCTGTTTCAACTGTCATGGCACGATTGAGCATGCCAGAGAGACCACTAAGTTCTCCCGGGCAATTGAGCTGGCTTGCGGTGATTGTCATGGTGAACTGCACGAGAGCACCAGGGATATGTACATGGGCATTGGCGCAAAAGGGGTAAAAGATGAGCCGTCCGGCATGTATAGTTCGAGGATACGATGCACCGGCTGTCACACCATCGAAAAAACTATTCACGACGACAAGAATGTGTCGGCCAGGGCCTGGGAGGCCAAGAAGACCGCCTGCGTTGCCTGCCATAAAGAAGGTTATGAAAGAATGGCCGAGGATTGGAAGAAAGGGATGGCTTCATTCACCGGCGCTCTGCAAAAGATAGTGGATGAGTACAGGAAAACGCTGGACCAGCGCAAGGGGCCGAAGGACGTTCTGACCGACTGGGATAACATAGAATACAACATGCACTTTCTGAAAAACGGCAGGGGTGAACACAACATTCAGTATGCCGTCGAAATCGGCAGAAATATTCTCGCCTCCGTGCAACAGGGCTACAAGAGAATGGGTATTGCGCAGAAGATCAGCCCGCCTGAAGCTCTGGCAAAGCCGGACGGAGACTGCATGTTCTGCCACGCCACATATAAACCTGAAAAAGAGATCTACATCAAGGCGATCAGCACCAAGTTTAACCACAGCATGCATGTGGAGATGGGCACAGAATGCACCAAATGCCACGATCCCAAGATGCACCGGCTCGGTGGTTTCATCAAGACCGGCTGCAAGGAATGCCACCCCGACATGAAGCTCTAATGCCGGGCGGCCTTTCGCGCCTACCTTCGTTGGGCGACCCGGTAAGAAGATTCTGGGAGGGCCCGGGTACCCCGCACAAGCAACTGGTTCCGCGACGTACCGTGAGGTACGCCTACGTATCCCGGGCCTCGGCCCGCCTCGGTATTCATCGAAATTCCACCCGGCATCAGTCGACTTACAACATAGTTTTTTCACGGGCTCTACACTGGCGACTGGCCACTGATTACCGATTACTGATCACCGATCACCGGAAACTGGCCACTGATCACTGGTAACTGGTCACTGCTTTTCAGGCGGTTCCACCCACGTTCCCATACCTTTGTAAGGTAAAGTGAGGCGCAGTAATTCCTTACGCTTGGCCATGTACCTGTCTTTCATGCCTTTGAGCCAGGCACTATGTTCACGCACAAACTTCGCCGTGCCGATCTCCCACCCGGCCTTTCCTTTGGCCGGTTTGGCTTTCGCATCGAGCGTGAAGCTACCGTGGCACAGGGTGCAGATCAATTGCCCGCCGCGTAAGCGCACAATCTCGCACCCGCAATACGGGCATCCCGTGCGTCTTTTCGCAGTCTTGTCAGAGAAGATGAGTTCTCCAAGCTTTCGCGCGAGATCGACATTTCGCCGGTCAGAAACGACTTCTCCCGGCAAGGCCGCCCTCAGATTGACGCTTGCTTTCACGTCAAGACAGAGAACACCGGCAAGGGCGCGCAGTGTTTGAGGGGCGACACCCATCTTTTCTTCTATTCCGTACAGGTTAACGAGGACGCAGGGTTTGTGTTCATTACGCTGCGCATCTTCGTAAAAAAGAAATCCTCTGTCGAGGATACGCTTAATGATGCTGTGAGCACCAAGGAAGTAAACAGGGGCAGCGATGAGAAGCGCATCCGACTGGACGATCTGTTCTCTCAAAAAACCTATATGATCGTTCTGAGGGCATGGCTCACCCATGATACATGCATAGCAGGCCCGGCATGGTCCGATGTAGAGGCCCGGCAGCCTTATAAGCCTAAGCGTCGATTCTGCGGGCACGTAACGCGATATCTCCTTCACGAAGACTTCACAATTGCCAAGTCTTCGTGAGGAACCAATCAGCCCGAGGATCTTTTTTGGTTCTGCGGAGAGCATTGTCTCGTGACTCATAATAACAACCTTAAATTTTTTTAATCTTTTTGCCGCTGAATCTTGACAAGGTCAATACCATGCTAATTACTGTAACATACGATAAATTATAGCACATTTTGCATATAGGCGCATTTGCAATCAGGGGCACGAGAAATTGGTCACAACCATATACCTTAGTTGGCTGAGGTACTTTGTTGGAGAGGAAAAAAGCCATCCCTTGTTCAACTGCCTTCGCCTGTTATGGCTTAGTCGTCGCCACAGGCTTGAATTCAGGGGCCCTTACAATATTTTTTTTGCCACGTAAGCCATTATTTTTACATGTATTTTTTACATTCGGTGAGTTGAAATTGTACAAATCGCAAAAAAAAATCTTGACAAGAAAATTAAAAAAAATTAATTTGAACGGCATGCAAGCTATGTAAAGCTTGTGAAAATTGGCGTGAACGGCGCGGGTGATGGGTTTGGACGTGGCTAAGATGATTTTTGTGATTGAAGAGCCAGGGGGTGTGGTATGAAGAGGTTTTTCGTTTTTTCTGGTTTAGTTGAGCTTCTGCTGCTCTGCTTTCTGCTGATGTCGCCTTCGGGCGTCTTGGCACAGGCGAAGCGCGGAGGCGCAACGTTCGTTGGTGTTGACGCCTGCAAGGAGTGTCATGAGGATCGCTTCAAGGCCTACGCAGCGTCTGTTCACGGCAAGAAGGTGGTGCCTGATAATCCTGCAAACAGAGAGGGGTGCGAGTCCTGCCACGGACCCGGTTCTCTCCATGTTGACCAGGGCGGCGGCAAGGGTGTCGGCGGAATGATCACTTTCAACAAGAAAGAGAACTCTGACATGAGGTCCGCTGTATGTCTGAACTGCCACGAGAACAGCACGCAGCTCGCCTTATGGGATTCCGGTGTTCATAAGAAGAAAGACGTATCATGCAGCGACTGCCACTCTATCCACAGTGGCCCCAAGACCGCTACGGGCTACGGTACCGGCATGGCGCCCATGGGCTACTTGCCCGGTCCTGAGTACGTGACATGCGGCAAGTGCCACCTGGATATCAAGGCTGCGATCAACAGGCGTTCCCATCACCCGATCGTCGAAGGCAGGATTACGTGTTCCAACTGCCATCAGCCGCACGGCTCGATGGGCCCCGCCCAGATCAAGGCAGACAGCGTGAACCAGCTCTGCTACAAGTGCCACGCGGACAAGAGAGGTCCCTATATGAACGAGCATCCGCCAGTTGGGGAGAACTGCGCGTATTGCCATCTAGCCCATGGGGGCGTCCACACGGCGCTCCTGACTGAGAAGGTCCCGAACCTGTGCCAGGGCTGCCACGATGCCACGCGTCACCCGGGAACCCGCTACGGCGCTGACACCATGTTCACTGGTGGACTGATAGGGGGTTCGCCGAGCAACAAGGCTTTCGGTCGGTCGTGCCTCAACTGCCACAGCAATATCCACGGCAGCAATGCCATTGGCTCGCCTGGCGGCGACTTCTTTATACGATAGGGGGGTGACATGAAAACAAAAATCATACTCGCTTGTATAGTCAGTCTGCTTCTTTTCTCCCACGCATATGCCGAAGATAACAGCCCGTTCTCGGGCGGTATCTTTCTCGGCGGCCGCGGGATTAACCAGAGCCAGAAGAGCGCGAACTTTAACCAGTACAACGAAATAGCCCCCGGTCTCTTCGGCGGCGGTAATTTGGTCTACGATAAGGATAAGTACCACTTCATGGTTGATGGCGCCTATCTTGGCGAGGACGATTATTATGTCAAAATGAAAGGCGGGAAGTGGGGGGAGTACAAATTCTCACTCTATTTCACTGAATTTCCTCATAACCTCTCATTCGAAGACCGGTCCGTCTTCGTGAATCCGGGATCGCAGGTGCAGGGTCTTGGGACGGGAGCAACTGCGACCAGCCTCAGGAACCTAAGTACTTGGCCCAGCACGTCCTTTGACTACAAGTATACCCGGAAGGACGCGGGCGGTACCTTCGACCTGCAGATGATAAGGCCTTTCTTCTTCAACGTCGATGCAAACCAGCTGAAGAGGGAAGGACAGGTACCCTGGGGTGCAAACAGCCCGGGCAGCGTCAGCAACACGACAGAACTCGCAAAACCGATTGACGACACCACAACCAACGTCAATGCGACATTCGGCTGGAAATCGAAGCAGTACTATGCAGCCTTCAGCAGCGGGTATAGCTGGTATACCAACGGCGCCGAATACATTTCGTTTGTAGACCCCTTCGGAGGAGGCCTGAACAGAATCGCCGGTGCGCCGGATAATAACTCGTACTATCTAAAGTTCACAGGCACGGCGAAGCTTCCTCTTTCATCGACCTTTTCGTTTACAGGTAGCTTTCAGCAAAACAAGTCCACGACGAATCTGAGCAATACCTATGTCAATATCCCGGGGGTGACGACAAGCAAGCCCAGTTTTAACGGGGATGTGGAATACTGGAACGTGGCGGCGAACCTTACGTCCAATCCCTGGAAGAATCTCACCACGAAACTCTACTTCAAGTATCTTGACAACAAGAACAAGTCTGACACGATTGACTATATCAACTCAACGACGGGCGCTTTCCTGGGGTCAAATGAGCTCTTCGATTACCAAAGGACCACGGTCGGCGCAGAGGGTGCCTACCGGTTCACCAAGACCCTTAAAGGGATCCTGGGTTATGAATTCAGCGACCTGCAGCGCCGGTCACATGAATCGGAACTTGGGGAAGTACATGAAGATCCGACAACGGCAGAGGCGGGAATCCCAGACACATGGGAAAACAAGTGGAACGCGCAGCTTGTGTGGAACCCCCTTGATTGGCTTGGCACACGCCTCAAGTACCAGAAGCTTTACAGAGGTGCCACGATTAATATGTCAAACCCGGTGAATCCGGCCGATCCCGCCAGCGCTAATGCCGTGCTCGACAATTACAAGCAGGATTTCTATGCGGCCAGGAAAACGCAGGACATGATCAAGAGTACTCTAGACCTCACCCCGATCTCCAACCTTGATGTGACCTTGGAGTATGCATTCAAGCACGATTCGTACGATGGGCAGACCCTCGGCTACTATAAGGCGCAGCAGCATGAGTTCATCATGGACGGTTCATACGATCTGAAGGGTGTCAAGTTCTTCGGGTTCTTCGACTATGACACAACCTGGACGGATCAGCAGACGAGATATGTCAACGTTACGTCTACGCCCCCCCTGCCCAATGCCAGCCCACTCGCCGCGCCTAATCAAAATTCTTTTAACTGGCGCTCGAGTCTGCAGAACAACAACTATGCATATGGTGCAGGAAGCTCATTTCCCATCATAAAGGACAAGCTCTCTTTCATCGTGCAGTACGATTTCCAGAAGAATAACGGCACCGGGGACTTCACCTCGCAGTTCCTGAGCACGAACCCGAACTCACCAATCGCCCTGAATCCCAACCTTCTGAACATCTACCCGTGGGACGACTATACGATGCAGTCGATCTCCGCGCGCCTCAAGTACGATGTCACGAAGCAGTTCGGGCTCATGTTCGGCTACATCTACCGCCAGTTCAAATATAATGACGCTCAGATCCCCGCGGTCGATCCAAATCAGACTTCCGCCACCATACTCGGCTACCGTTACGTGATGAATCCGGCCCCCGGCACCGTGAATACCTTACTCTCGGGAGCCTACACCGACCAGAACTACAACGCAAACATCTTCTTTGTGAGGGCAATGTACAAATTCTAGGAAGGATACTCGACGAGCAAGAACGGGGACCTCTGCGGTCCCCGTTTTTCATTATGCGTGCCGCAGGGTGCGTCAACCTTTTCTGTAGTAACGGCACGCTTCTCGCTTTTTAAGGGCTTAACCATGTTGAAAATAAACGGAGTTCTGTGTTACAACTAGAGCCATGATCAAGAACAAGAATCTTAATCCCCTGAACAAAGGGATATTCATCTGGCTTTTCGTAATACTGATCATCCTTTTCCTCTTTAACATGTACCATAAGCCGAAGAGGCATTATGAAAACGTCATGTTCAGCGACTTTGTTGAATCGGTCAAGTCTGGAAAGGTGGCTTCCGTGGTCATGCAGGGAAAGAACATCACGGGAACCTTCAAAGAGGGTGGTGAGTTCAAGAGCTATGCCCCTGACGATCCTGAGCTTGTCAAAACGCTGAGGGATTCCGGAGTAAGAATCCAGGCCAAGCCGGACGACGACTCGGGGATCTGGCAGTCGATCTTTGTCTCCTGGTTTCCCATGCTGCTTCTCATCGCTGTCTGGATTTTTTTCATGAGGCAGATGCAGGCAGGAGGAGGCAAGGCTCTGGCCTTTGGCAAGAGCAAGGCGCGGATAGTCAACGCCAGGGAGAACAAGGTCACCTTCCAGGATGTGGCAGGCATCGAAGAAGCAAAGGTAGAGCTGGAAGAGATCATCGAATTCTTGCGGGACCCGAAAAAGTTTACCAAACTGGGTGGCCGCATACCGAAAGGCGTGCTTCTCGTGGGGCAGCCCGGGACCGGGAAAACATTACTTGCGCGCGCCATTGCGGGAGAGGCGGATGTGCCCTTCTTCAGCATAAGCGGCTCAGACTTCGTTGAAATGTTCGTGGGCGTTGGTGCGTCGCGCGTGAGAGACCTGTTTAACCAGGGCAAGAAGAATGCACCCTGCATCATATTCATAGACGAGATAGATGCTGTGGGCCGGCACAGAGGAGCGGGCCTCGGTGGAGGACATGACGAGCGAGAGCAGACGCTTAACCAGCTGCTCGTGGAAATGGACGGGTTCGAATCGAACGAGGGTGTCATTATTGTGGCCGCAACCAACAGGCCTGACGTGCTTGACCCAGCCCTTTTGAGGCCGGGCAGATTCGACCGGCAGATTGTCGTCCCGATTCCGGATGTCAAGGGCAGAGAGGCTATTCTCGGCGTGCATACGAAAAAGACCGTCCTCTCCAGGGTTGTCGACCTGTCTATCGTAGCGCGGGGCACACCAGGCTTCTCCGGCGCTGACCTTGCCAACCTGGTCAACGAGGCAGCGCTTCTGGCTGCGAGAAAAAATAAAAAAGAGATCGAGATCTCCGACCTTGAAGAAGCCAAGGACAAGGTACTGATGGGGGTGGAGCGCAAGAGCATGATCATCCCTTACGAGGAGCGGCGTAATGCCGCGTACCACGAAGCCGGCCATGCGCTCGTTGCCAGGATGATCCCCGGCTCCGATCCGATACACAAGGTGACCATCATACCGAGGGGGAGAGCCCTTGGTATCACGCAGCAGCTCCCTATCGATGAGCGCCACACGTATCCGCGGGAATATCTGATGGACAACATTGCGATCCTTCTTGGTGGAAGGGCTGCCGAAGAGCTGGTGCTCAACCATCAAACCACGGGTGCTGGAAATGACATTGAGAGGGCCACGGAAATAGCCAGAAAAATGGTCTGTGAGTGGGGTATGAGCGAGAAACTCGGACCTCTGAATTATGGCAAAAAAGAGGAGCTTGTCTTCCTGGGCAAGGAGATGCAGCGCCAGAGGGATTTCAGCGATGAGACCGCTCAAGACATAGACGCGGAGCTGAAGCGGATCGTGACTAATTGCTTTGACAGGGCCCGCCGCATTCTCCGTGACAACAGCGATGTCCTGCACGCCATTGCCAAGAACCTTCTCGAAAAAGAAGTCCTCGACGGGCAAGAGATAGACAGAATAATTGAGGAACTCAGGAATGGGGTGGAGGCAGCGGTTCGAGGATAGGCCCCTTATCATGGGCATCCTCAACGTCACACCTGATTCTTTCTATGACGGGGGAAAGTACTACCCGCAGGATGTGGCTCTAACACATGCGCTGCGCCTTGCTGACGAAGGCGCCGATATCATTGACGTGGGCGGAGAGTCGACGCGCCCCTATTCTGACGTCACGTCGGCCGAGGAAGAGTTACGCAGGATTATCCCCGTAATCAAGGCCATCAGGGAACGGTCGTCTGTTTTTTTATCGGTCGATACGTACAAGGCGCCTGTTGCCAGAGAGGCTGTCAGTGCCGGCGCTGATATGATCAACGATGTGAGTGGTCTTACCTTCGATCCTGAAATCGGCACGGCCGCAGCGCAGTCAGGCGTGCCGGTTGTCATCATGCATACTAAAGGGAAACCTAAAGAGATGCAGGTTAGTCCTCGGTATGACGACGTGATTCGGGAAATCAAGGAGTTCTTCGCCGACAGGATATCGTTTGCGCGGCAGTGCGGCGTTGATGATCAAAACATCATTCTTGATCCGGGGATCGGCTTCGGCAAAAGGCTTCAGGACAACCTGATGATCATCAAAGAACTCCACCGCTTCAAGGAGCTTGGATACCCGGTCCTGATAGGTACCTCGATGAAAAGCTTTATCGGAAAACTGGAAGAATCGCCTGACCTTGATGAGAGAGCAGAAGGAACGCTTGCGAGCCTTGCGCTGTCGCTTTGGAACGGCGCTGACATCGTACGCGTTCACGACGTGAAAAAAGCAAGGAAGGTCTTAAGGCTCGTGCACGCTGTGATGAAAGCGTGATAAACTCAACCCGCAGGGGACAAAAGAAAAGAGGGTGGCTGGTATGAAGCGGCTGTTCGGGACCGACGGAGTGCGGGGTGTTGCAAACGTATATCCCATGACGTCTGAGGTGGCACTCAAAATCGGGAGGGCTGTTTCGCATGTCTTCAAGGAAAGGCACGGCAGGGGAAGGATCGTGGTGGGAAAAGATACGAGGCTCTCGGGCTATATGCTGGAGACAGCAATTGCATCGGGCGTTTGCTCCATCGGGCTCGATGTCTGGCTCGTGGGTCCGCTTCCTACGCCGGGGATCGCCTTCATCACGCGGAGCATGCGGGCGGATGCCGGTGTAGTGATTTCTGCTTCTCATAACCCCTATCAGGACAACGGAATAAAAATCTTCTCGGGTGAAGGCTTTAAATTGCCGGATGAGCTGGAGTCGGAGATTGAGCGGACGATCATGGATGGCTCCATTGATCAGCTTCGCCCGGTCGCTTCCGAAGTAGGTAAAGCGCATAGGATCGACGATGCGGTGGGACGATATATAGTCTTTTTGAAAAACACGTTTCCCCAGGAGCTCTCCCTCACAGGACTCAGACTGGTGGTGGATTGCGCGCACGGTGCAACGTACAAGGTAGCGCCGGCTGTCTTTGAGGAGCTTGGCGCGCATGTGGTCCCTTACGGAGTCGAGCCTGACGGAGAGAATATCAACAAAGAGTGCGGAAGCCTTTACCCGAACGCGCTGCGAGAGCTGGTGCTGGACAAAAATGCTCATGTCGGTGTCGCTTTCGATGGTGACGGCGACAGAGTGCTCTTCGTTGACGAGAAAGGCGAGATTGTTGACGGTGATACCTTGATGGCGATCTGTGGCAGGTATCTGAGGGAGAAATCCTGCCTGAAGAGGAATACGGTGGTGGCAACGATTGCCAGTAACATGGGGCTCGACGTGTGCCTGAAACGGGACGGGATTCGGGTCGTACGAACCGACGTGGGCGATCGCTACGTACTGGAAAGGATGCTCCAGGATGGCTTCAACTTTGGTGGTGAGAAATCAGGACACGTCGTCTTCCTTGACCATAACACCACAGGAGATGGCGTGGTCACCGCGTTAAAGGTGTTGAACGTCATGATAGAGAAAGGGGCAAGCCTTCATGACCTCAAGAAGGGGTTCGATGAGTTTCCTCAAGTGGAGCTCAATGTCAGAGTGAGAGAAAAGAAACCCCTCAACAAGCTCCCCGAGTTCCAGAAAACGGTGGAAGGCGTTGAGAAAGCTCTGAAAAACAAGGGCAGGGTGGTCGTCAGGTATTCGGGGACGGAGATGCTTCTCAGGATCATGGTGGAAGGCAAGAACCATGATCAGGTGAAGAGTTACGCACACGAGATCGGGGAGGTAGCCCGACGATACCTTTCGGAGACAAAGCATGCCTGAGCTCATGGTGAATATCGATCACATTGCGACATTGCGGGAGGCAAGGGGCATTTATTACCCGGAACCCGTTTACGCTGCCGGGATCGTGGAGATGGCTGGCGCGTCCGGTGTCATCGTTCATCTCCGTGAGGACAGGCGCCACATAAAAGACAGAGACGTGAAGCTTCTGCGCGAGGTGGTGCGAACGAAACTGAACCTGGAGATGGCAGCCACAGATGAAATGATAGCCATAGCGCGGGAGATAAGGCCGGAGATGGCTACCATCGTTCCGGAAAAGAGGCAGGAGTTGACGACCGAAGGCGGTCTCGACGTGGTCCTCCTTAAGAGCAGGATGACCGAGGCTGTGGCACAACTCAGGGAAAGCGGAATTAGAGTAAGCCTCTTTATCGATCCCGTAGACTCACAGGTCGCGGCCTCAAAAGAGACGGGTGCGGACATGGTCGAGCTCCATACGGGCAGATACAGCGACGCGCAGACCGAGACTGCCAGGATCGAGGAGCTGAAAAAAATAGTCCTTGCGGCAAGAACGGCCAGCACCTCGGGGTTGTTGGTGAATGCAGGGCACGGCCTTCACTATCATAACGTGAAGGATATTGCGGCCATACAGGAAATTGAGGAGCTTGCAATCGGTCACAGCATTGTAGCGCGGGCCGTGTTTGTCGGGCTGGACAGGGCCGTGAGGGATATGATTGCATTGATACAGGGTGCGAGAAATAGTGTTTAGTGTCTGGTGTTTAGTGTTTAGTGAGAGATGATGATCGGCATAGATATTGTCGACGTATCGAGAATTGAGGCGCTGGAGCAGCGCCATGGGGAGCATTTTCTCAGGCGCGTTTTCACCGACTGGGAGATTGCGTACGCGCATGGCAAGAGAAGGTCGTCGGAGACGTTTGCCGGACGGTTTGCTGCGAAGGAGGCGTTCATGAAAGCGCTTGGCAGGAGGCTACCGTGGCGGGACATAGAGGTGCTCTCCGGCGAGCGCGGGAGACCACTCATTTGCTACAACGGGGAGCGTTACGAAAGCGTCAGCATATCCCACGAGAAGTCGTATGCGGTGGCAGCAGTAACCTTATAAAGCAGGTTGAGGAAAAAGATAACGCAGGTAAAGGTTGAGAGAAAAGATGGTGGACACCGATAAGAGAATGCTAAAAGCCTGTTTCATTCGCTTCATCTCTACCTTTGCTTTAGTTCTTTCCTCTACCTTCGTTTTCCGTCTTTTCCTATTCGCATGGGGGTGGCCATGAAACTGCTCTCTCCTGAACGCATGAAGCAATACGATGCCTATGCCATCAACACCTGGGGTATTCCTTCAGCCGTGCTTATGGAAAATGCGGGAAGGAGCACGTACCGCCTCCTTAAAGAAGAGTATCTTAAGGGGAAGAAAAGGCTGGCGATCTGCTGCGGCCGAGGCAATAACGGCGGAGACGGATTTGTCATAGCGAGATATGCCGTGAGAGACGGCTTCGAAACGACTGTCTTTCTAACGTGCGAACCTGATCAACTAAAAGGGGATGCGGCTCTCAACATGGAACTCTACCGCACCTCGGGCGGGCAGATGATCGCCGTGAAAAAGCATGAAGACGTGAAGCAGGGGCTGAAAGAGGCTGACCTTGTTGTTGATGCGCTGTTCGGAACCGGCCTGTCAAAGGAGGTTCAGGGGCTTGAGAAGGCTGTCATAGAAGAGATGAATGGATCGGGAAGGCCGATTGTCGCGGTGGATATTCCTTCCGGCCTCGATGCCTTGCGCGGTGTGCCTCTCGGCGTGGCAATCAGAGCGGCCAGCACCTACACGTACGGATATGCCAAAATTGGCCAGGTCCTGTATCCGGGTGCCGCATACGTTGGCGAACTTACGGTTGTAGATATTTCGCTTCCTATTGATGCTGAAAAACAGCTGGGCATAGATGGGGAGGTGGTCGACGGGGAGATGCTAAGAAGCTTTCTGAAGAGGCGCGACCCGTGGGCGCACAAGGGGAGTTTCGGCCATGCTCTCGTGATCTCGGGTTCCACGGGCAAAACAGGCGCAGCAGCCATGACCTCCAGCGCTGCGCTCAAAGTTGGCGCCGGTCTTGTGACTCTCGCCATACCACGGAGTCTCAACGATATTATGGAAGTCAAGTTGACCGAGGTGATGACCTATCCGGTGGAGGATCACGGTAAAGGGTATCTGACTCAGGACGCGTTCGACGGGATTGCAACAATTGCCGATGACAAAGATATGATCGTGATAGGTCCTGGACTATCGACCGTGGAAGAAACCATGGCGCTTGTGAGGAGACTTTACCTTGAACTGGATAAACCCTTTGTCGTGGATGCGGATGGCATCACCAGTTTTCAGGGACATGAAGACCTTATCAGGAAGAAAGAGGGGCGGGCCGTTTTTACGCCTCACCCGGGTGAATTGGGGCGTTTACTCGGGATGAGTCCTGCAGAGATTAACGCGGATAGGTGGGGTATCGGCCGCAGGTTTATCGAGACCCACGGAATCAACCTTGTGCTGAAGGGCGCCCGCACAACCACCTTTGGACATGATGGCTCCATCTCCATCAATCCAACAGGCAACGCATCGCTTGCCAAGGGAGGGAGCGGCGATATACTCACAGGCTTCATAGGCGGCCTTGCTACGCAGGGCTACACGCTCCTCGAGGCTTCTCTTCTCGGCGTTTTTCTTCACGGCTATATTGCCGATAGCTGGGTCGCAGAGAAGAGCGATATGGATCTCATCGCGGAAGACCTGTTAACCGGGCTTGGAGAAGCACTGCGGGAAATTACGCGTGGAACGGATAGAGTTTATATCAAGAAGTCCCTCTGATACGGTAGGTATCGGAGAAAACATCGGAAGCTGTTCGATGGCTGGTGACATCTTCCTCCTTTACGGAGAACTGGGGGCCGGCAAGACCCAGTTCGTCAAAGGATTAGCGAAAGGCCTGGATGTACCCGACTGGGAGCATGTGGTTTCACCTTCATTTACGCTGCTCAATACGTACACAGGCAGGTACGGCTTCTGCCACGTTGATCTCTATCGACTCGAAAACGTCGACGTGACGGAACTGGGGATCGACGAGTATCTCGACGGTTCGGTTGTAGCCGTAGAATGGGCTGAGAAGTCCTCATGGTGGGACAATACCATACACGTGCGTATCGCTGTTACCGGTGAAGAGGAGAGAAGGATCGTTCTGGAGGTTGCTGATGCTGGTCGTGCAAAAGTATGGCGGGACATCCGTCGCAAATCTTGAGAGAATAGCGAACGTCGCGAGACGGGTGATCGACTATAAGAAGCGCGGCGACGGTCTCGTGATCGTCGTGTCTGCGATGTCCGGTGAAACTGACAGGTTGCTGGGACTGGCGCATGACATTGCGAAGTTTCCGGACGAACGCGAGGTCGATGTGCTGATCTCGACAGGCGAGCAGGTCACATCAGCCCTTCTTGCAATCACGCTTAAAGAGAAAGGGTACGAGACTGTCTCGGTTCTGGGCCACCAGGTGCCCATTGTGACAGATTCTGCTTTTGGGAAAGCGCGGATAGCTGACATAGACGAGACGAAGATCCGGACGGAACTTGAGCATGGTAAAGTTGTCGTGGTCCCGGGTTTCCAGGGCGTGGACGAGGCGGGGAACATCACCACGCTCGGCCGGGGAGGCTCCGATACCACCGCGGTAGCTGTGGCAGCAGCGCTTCGTGCCGACATGTGCGAGATCTACACGGACGTCGACGGTGTCTACACCACCGATCCCAACATCGCTGCGAAGGCCCGTCGGCTCGACAGGATATCCTACGATGAGATGCTGGAGATGGCCTCGCTCGGAGCCAAGGTCCTGCAGATCAGATCGGTCGAGATGGCAAAAAAATACAAAGTCCCTCTTCTCGTCAAATCATCACTCATTGAAGGCAAAGGCACACTCGTGTGTGAGGAGGTACCGGAGATGGAGCAGGTGGTTGTTTCTGGCGTCACCTATAACAGGAATGAGGCGAAAGTCACGGTTAACGGGGTTCCGGACAGGCCGGGCGTTGCCTCGAGGATATTTACTACGCTTGCCGATGCTAATATAGTGATAGATATGATCGTCCAGAACGTGAGTCACGACAAGAAGACGGACATCACCTTCACCCTCGGCAAGGCAGACGCAAAGAAAGCACGCAAGATCATGGAGGGTCTCGCTGCTGAAGTTAGGGCCAAGGCTGTGGAAGTGGACGAGTCGATAGCCAAGGTTTCGATCGTGGGCCTTGGCATGCGCTCTCACGCCGGAATAGCGGCCAAAATGTTCGCATTGCTCTCGAACGAAGGGATCAACATCGAGATGATCAGCACATCGGAAATCAAGATTTCCTGCGTTATCGATCAAAAGTATGGCGAGCTGGCTGTGCGCGCGCTTCACACCGGTTTCGGTCTCGATGCTGAAGAAGACGTGCAGGAGGAGCGGTGAAAATCGACTTCTACGACACCACGCTGCGTGATGGAGCCCAGTCCGAGGATATCTCCTTTTCCCTCCTTGACAAATTGAGGATCACGGAAAAACTGGACGAGTTCGGCATGGACTTTGTTGAAGGAGGTTGGCCTGGTTCGAACCCTAAGGACCTGCAGTATTTTGGAGAAGTCAAAAAGCTCCCGTTAAAGCGTGCGAAGATCGTGGCTTTCTCCAGCACAATCCGGCCAGATACACGGCCCGAAGAGGACGAAAGCATGACAGCCGTGTTGGAGGCTGACACCCGCTATGTGGCGGTGGTGGGCAAAGCTTGGGACCTCCATGTGAGAGATGCACTGAAGGTAAGCTTAGATGCGAACCTGAAAATGATCGATGAGACCATCGCGTATCTCAAGAAGCGGGACCGCATCGTCTTCTTTGACGCGGAGCATTTTTTCGACGGCTGCAAGAGGAACAGGCAGTATGCGATGAAAGTTTTGAAAACCGCTCAGGAGGCAGGAGCCGACATACTCGTGCTCTGCGACACGAACGGCGGGAGCATGCCTCACGAGGTGGCGAGTGAGACGCTCGATGTCAGCAAGGCGTTTAGTCTGCCGCTCGGTATTCACGCACATAACGACACGGAATCGGCAGTGGCAAACAGCATCATGGCAGTAAGATCGGGTTGCACGCATGTCCAGGGAACAATAAACGGGTATGGTGAGCGGTGCGGTAACGCAAACCTCTGCTCTATTATTCCCAACGTTACCTTGAAGATGGGCTACGACGGGGCTAACCGGCTGAACCTCGAGAAGCTGAGGGACTTGAGCCTCTTCATCGATGAGATGGCCAATCTCATTCCGGACAAGCACAAGGCTTACGTGGGAGATGCCGCTTTTGCCCACAAAGGCGGTATCCATGTGAGCGGAGTGAGAAAGAATCCCGAGACGTATGAGCACATTGAGCCTCATCTCGTAGGAAACAGGCAGCGCGTGCTCGTGTCAGACCTGTCAGGCGAGAGTACGATTCTTTATAAGGCCAAAGAGCTCGGCATCGACATCGAAAAGGAGAAGAAAGTCGTCAAAGAGGTGCTGAGGAAGGTCAAGGAACTTGAGCATGAGGGATACCAGTTCGAAGGCGCCGAAGGTTCCCTTGAACTCCTGATGAAGAGGGCGCTCGGCATGCACAAAAAATACTTTGATCTGGTCGGCTTCAGGGTAATCGTGGAGAAAAAAGAGAACGCTGCGCCCGTTTCGGAAGCAACTATTCTCGTCAAGGTGGGTGAGAGGGCAGAACACACGGCTGGTTTGGGCGCAGGGCCGGTCCATGCACTCGATAATGCCCTCAGAAAGGCCCTGCTCACCTTCTACCCAGCGCTGAGTGCCGTGTCTCTCCTGGATTACAAGGTGAGGGTGCTTTCCAGTAAGGGTGGGACTGCATCGGTTACACGCGTCTTAATCCAATCGACGGACGGCACGAGAACTTGGGAAACGCTGGGGGTGTCGGAGAATATCCTTGAGGCGAGCTGGCAGGCGCTCGTGGACAGTATCGACTATAAGCTGCTTCTTGAAGAGGAGAAGGGGCAATGAAGCGTTTGCTCAACATGAGGGATGCGACGAAAGAGCTGAACATCCTGCGTGCACTCGACAGTTACGAGAGACCCTTCAGCGTCGTGGGCACCTACAGGCTGGTTGATGATGGCCTGAGGCCTGAAGCAACGGTCATCATAAAGGCCGACAATACCGAGATGCACGAGGCTTCTACAGGGGTGGGGCCCGTCGATGCCTTAGCCAATGTCTTGAAAAAATCGCTTGGCTCGATATTCCCGTTCATCAAGGACGTAAAGCTGGTTGACTTTGCCTCACGTATAAGCGACACTAGGTCGGGAACGGCAGCCAGGGTCGAAGTCTCCATTATTTTTACAGACGGCACAGAAATCTGGAGTGTTGCAGCGGTGTCTGACAATATCAATATGGCATCCTTCCTGGCGCTTCTCGATGGTTTTGAATATACCATCCTTTTAAGAAAGAGTAGTTAAAATAGGTATTTGCAGGGCTTTTTAGCGTGCACTGCAGGTTGACAAGCTGCGTGGCTGAGCTTATATTGATTGTTGTACATAAAACGACCGGGAGGGTTGTGCGATGGCTAAAAAGGTGATTGGAATAGATCTTGGGACGACATTTTCTGTCGTGGCTATCATGGAGGGCGGTGAGCCGAAGGTTATCATCAATGAGGAAGGGAACAGGCTTACCCCGAGCGTGGTTGCTTTTACAAAGGAGGGTGAAGTGCTCGTGGGCCAGGTTGCGAAACGGCAGGCGATCACTAATCCTGAAAATACAATCTTTTCCATAAAGAGGTTCATGGGAAGGCGATATACGGAGGTACAGAACGAGCGGGTACCTTACAAGCTGGTCGCTGATTCCAATGGCAATGCCAGGGTGGAGGTGAGGGGAAAGCAGTATACACCTCAGGAGGTCTCGGCTTTTATACTACAAAAGCTGAAGAAATCTGCGGAAAGTTACCTGGGCCAGGCTGTGGAGGATGCAGTCATTACAGTGCCTGCTTACTTCAACGATTCTCAGAGGCAGGCAACCAAGGACGCCGGGAGGATTGCCGGCCTCAATGTGCTGCGTATCATAAACGAGCCCACGGCTTCAGCCCTTGCCTATGGTCTGGATAAACAGAAGAATGAGACGATAGCTGTCTACGATTTTGGCGGGGGCACGTTTGACATCTCGATTCTGGAGGTGGGCGATAACGTTGTCGAAGTGAAGTCTACAAACGGTGACACGCACCTCGGCGGAGATGACATAGATGAACGGGTCATGGACTGGATCGTAGCAGAATTCAAGAAGGACCAGGGCATTGACCTCTCTAAGGACAGAATGGCCCTGCAGCGGCTGAAGGAGACGGCAGAAAGGGCGAAGATTGAGCTCTCAACAACGATGGAGACAGAAATAAACTTGCCTTTCATCACGGCTGACCAGTCCGGGCCGAGACATTTGAATATGAAGCTCACGCGCGCAAAGCTGGAACAGCTCTGTGACGATCTGTTCCAGAGATCGATGGAACCTTGCAAGAAGGCGCTGGATGATGCCAAACTCAAGACATCGGACATTCACGAGGTCGTGCTCGTAGGCGGCTCGACCAGGATCCCGAAGGTGCAGGACCTGGTCAAGCAGTTCTTCGGCCGCGAGCCGCACAAGGGTGTGAACCCTGACGAGGTTGTTGCGCTCGGCGCGGCAGTTCAGGCGGGTGTGCTCGCTGGCGAGGTGAAGGATGTGCTGCTTCTCGACGTGACGCCGCTCTCCCTTGGCATCGAAACATTAGGCGGTGTGATGACAAAGATCATCGAAAGAAATACCACAATACCCACGAGGAAGAGCCAGATCTTTACCACTGCTGAGGACAATCAGACGAGTGTTGAGATCCATGTGCTTCAGGGGGAGAGAGAGCTTGCGAGAGACAACAGAACCCTAGGGCGGTTCCATCTTATCGGTCTCCCGCCCGCACCGCGCGGCATGCCCCAGGTGGAAGTCACGTTTGATATTGATGCCAACGGCATTCTGCACGTGACTGCGAAAGATATGGCTACCGCTAAGGAGCAGAACATCACTATAACAGCCTCCACAGGACTCACCGAGCAAGACATACAGAAAATGGTGAAGGATGCTGAAGTCAATGCAGAAGAGGATAGAAAGAAGAAAGAAGAAGTTGAGGCGCGTAACCAGCTCGACAACCTCGTGTACGGAACCGAAAAGACGCTCAATGAGAGTAAGGACAAACTGAGCGCCGAAGACATTGCATCGGTAGAAAGCGCACTTTCAAGCGCCAAAGACGCGCTCAAGAGCGGGGAGTTAAGCAGGATAAGGCCGGCCATTGATGACGTAACAAAGGCGTCCCATAAACTCGCTGAGCTTCTCTATAAGAGGACAACGGAGGCTCCGCCCGGGGGAGCCCAGCAGCAACAGGAACAAAGGCCCGGAGATGGCGGTGGGTCACGCGGTAATGACGACGTGGTCGACGTGGAATTTGAGGATGTGAAAAAGTAGCAGGCGAATAGGAGGACATTAGGAGTCCATTAGGAGGATAAATGGTAATTGGCTATAAGAATGATAAAAGCTCGAAGGAAAAGCTCTTTATTCCGGCCGAGCTTCCTATACTGCCCCTTCGCGGTACGGTAGCTTACCCTGACCTGATTATACCTTTGGTTGTGGGGCGGGAAAAATCGATAAGGCTGGTGGATGAGGCCATGTCGAGGGACAGACTTATCGGGATCATCACCCAGAAGAACCCCGACATTGAAGAGCCCGGTCTAGAAGACCTTTACACCGTAGGATGTGTGGCCACCATCATGAAGATGGTAAAAATGGTAGACGGCAGCCAGCGGATCGTGGTCCAGGGCTTGTGCCGGTTTAAGCTGATCGACTTCTCCGAAACTGAGCCGAATTTCAAGGCGCGGGTTCTGCCTGTGTTTGAGGAGTACCAGAAAGACATCGAAATCGATGCGATGTACATAAATCTCAAAAACCTTTACAAAAAAGCGGTGGAGATTGCGCCCTATCTTTCTTCGGAGTTGGCTCAAATTGCGGCGAAGATCGAGAGCCCGGGCAACCTGGCAGACCTCGTTGCGTCTACGGTAAATATCAGCGCTGCCGAGAGGCAGGAGATTCTTGAGAAGATAGACATCAAGGAACGGCTCAAAAAGGTCACCATTCTTCTGAACAGGGAACTTGAAACCTTGGAGCTCAGCACCAAGATACAATCTCACATCAAGGAAGGGATAGACAAGACGCAGCGTGAGTATTATCTCCGTGAACAGCTCAAGGCAATACAGAAAGAGCTGGGTGAGGTAGACGAACGTTATACGGAATTAGACGAGTTGCGCAAGAAGATGGTTGAGGCCAAGATGCCGCCGGACATTCAAAAGGTGACGGAAAAGGAGCTCGACCGGCTCTCCAAGATGAGCCAGATGTCTGCTGAGTACACGGTATCCAGAACGTATATCGATTGGTTGGTGGACCTTCCGTGGACACGTGCCACCGAAGACAACCTCGTGATAGAGGACGCGAGACGCATCCTCAACGAGGACCACTACGATCTCGAAAAGGTGAAGAAACGGATTCTGGAGTATCTGGCGGTCAGAAAGCTCAAGTCGGACATGAAAGGGCCGATTCTTTGCTTTGTGGGGCCGCCCGGTGTCGGAAAGACTTCCCTCGGAAAATCAATAGCCAGGGCTCTTGGCAGGAAATTCATGAGGATCTCCCTGGGCGGCATACGTGATGAGGCGGAAATCCGGGGTCACCGGAGAACTTACGTTGGGGCCCTTCCCGGCAGGGTGGTGCAGGGGATCAAGAAAGCGGGCTCGAACAACCCTGTGTTCATGCTCGATGAGGTGGATAAGATAGGGATGGATTTCAGAGGCGATCCGTCGAGCGCCTTACTTGAGGTTCTGGATCCCGAGCAAAACTTTTCGTTCAGCGATCATTACCTTGAGGTGCCGTTCGATCTTTCGAAAGTGATGTTCATAGCAACGGCCAACCTGCTCGACCCTGTCCCTCCGGCACTGAAAGACAGAATGGAAGTTCTGGAACTACCGGGCTATACCGAAGAAGAGAAGGTGATGATCGCCCGGGAGTTCATTATACCCAAGGAGCTTAACGAGCACGGCCTGAATGCCGATCTGCTTGCTTTTGACGATGCGGCGTTGAAGCTCATTGTCCGCTCCTACACCAAGGAAGCAGGCGTGAGGAACATGGAGCGGGAAATAGCCGCCGTTTGCCGGTCTGTGGCCCGGGATGTTGCTGAGGGCAAGACAGAAAAGACAAGCGTGGCTGCGGACGACATCCACAAGCTACTCGGCCCGATCAAGTTTTACTCAGAGATCGCGGAGCGGACTAAATACTCCGGCGTTGCGACGGGGCTTGCCTGGACCTCGACAGGTGGGGACATCATCTTCGTTGAGGCGACCAAGATGCCGGGTAAGGGCAATCTTTCGCTCACCGGTCAATTGGGCGACGTCATGAAGGAGTCGGCACAGGCGGCACTCAGTTACATACGGAGCAAGGCGCAGGACTTCCATATCCCTGAAGATTTTTTTGAGAAGCAGGACTTGCACATACACGTTCCTCAGGGCGCTATTCCAAAGGATGGCCCTTCGGCGGGCATTACGATGATGGTGGCGCTGGTCTCGCTGCTTACTGATAAGTCCGTGAGAAACGACGTTGCTATGACAGGCGAGATTACCTTGCGCGGCCTTGTGCTGCCCATCGGAGGGGTGAAGGAAAAGGTCCTCGCTGCGAAGCGCGCAGGGATCAGGAGCGTGATGCTTCCGAAGATGAATGAAAAGGACCTGGAAGAGGTGCCTGAGACGGTGAAAGAGAATATGAACTTCAAGTTCATAGAGCGTGTGGATGAGGGGATAAATTACTGCTTGACTCACCCGGCAGAAGAAACGTTCGCAACAGCATAGTACCAGGATCCAGGATGCAGAGGCCGGGGACAAGCGCGCTCTCCAGCCTCTTTTTTTTGTTCGAAGCGGGCGGAAGCCGGACACGCCTGCTTGGCATCATCATTGACTTGCCAGCTCTTTTTCCGCAATATATTCCTCGATGGAACGCGTTGTCGTCGACAAGGCCGGTGAGAATTCGGTAGCTTCAGGACACGTCTGGATCTTCAGCAATGAGGTGCGAGAGCGGCCCGACGGTCTGTCTGCCGGTGAACTTGTCGAAATTTACACCGAGAAAGGAGGGTTCCTCGGTATCGGTTATATCAACCCGAGGAGCCTGATTATGGTGCGTATGCTGACGAGGCAGCGCATCGCAGTCGACCAGGAGTTCTTTGAGAGAAGGATTTCCCGTGCTTTGAAGCTGCGTGAGGGCCGTTTTCAAGGGAGCTTCAGGGTTGTGAACGCAGAATCGGATTTCCTTCCCGGCCTTGTTATTGACAAGTACGAAGATGCCCTTGCCATACAGCTCTTGACGTGCGGCATGGAAATGCAGAAAGAGATGGTTCTTGGGGCGGCGGAACGCGTGCTCTCCCCCGAAACAATGGTGCTCCGGAACGAGAGTCCTGCAAGACAGGAGGAGGGTCTGCCACAATACACCCAATTAGTTAAGGGCAGTGTGGAGCCGGAGATGACGATTCAGGTAGGACCGCTGCGCTTCCTGGTCGATCTTATGGCCGGCCAGAAGACAGGCTTCTACTTTGATCAGAGGGAGAACAGGCTATTGGTCGGAGAGTTTGCGGATGGTGCCACGGTCCTCGACTGCTTCTCGTACACGTGCGCTTTTGGTCTTTATGCGCTTCACTTTGGAGCGCGTTCAGCGACTTTTGTCGACACGTCATCCAGAGCCCTCGAGCTTGGTCAGGAAAACATGAGGATCAATAGGCTCTCCGGGGGTGAGTTCATCAAGGGAGACGTGTTTGACTTCTTGAAAGCTTCGGACCGGGAATATGATCTTGTGATACTTGACCCCCCGAGCTTCATAAAATCGAGGAAGAAGTTGAAGGAAGGGGAAAGGGGCTACATAGATCTCCACAAGAAGGCTATGAGAAGGCTCGCCGCCGGCGCTCACCTCTTCACCTTTTCCTGTTCCCACCATATGAAGAGACAGAGGTTACGCGATGTCGTGAGAATAGCGGCTTATGGCAAAGCCGATATCTACCTGCTGGCTGAACTCTCCCAAAGTGTTGATCATCCGGTGATACTGACTATTCCGGAGACCGAATACCTGAAAGGCTTGATTCTCAGGGTAGAAAAGCGGTAAAAATATGGCCGGACTCTGGCCTCGGCCTTGCAAGGCCTCATAGCAACTCGCGATGGAGATTTGGTTAATGAAGAACAAGAGATACGTCACAAACCTTATATTGCCGCTTCTGGGCATAGCCATTATATTTTATTACAGCGTCTGCGGTCAGTCTTGTGCGTACTTGAAGGGAGGAGTCTTTGGTATTAATCTCACTTATGTCGGGCTGGTCTTCGCCGGTATACTCTTCGTCCTTGCCCTTCTCAAATACGAGACCATTCATCTCTTGTTACTCTCTGCCGCTGTCGGCACTGAGGTCCGTCTGGTTGAATTTCAGGTGCGTCAGGGTGTTTACTGCCCCTATTGTCTTCTTTTTGGAGGTGTCCTCTTGGCCCTTTTTGTGCTGAACTTCCGTGTGTCGAGAAAGATCCTCATAACTGTTTCGATTGTTCTTGGCTACTTATTTTTTGCGCTCTTTTTTCATGGAACGACGAGGCCTGTACTGGCTGACACACTACTGATGCCTTCCTTCGGTAACGGAAAAGTAAATGTGCGGATCTACACGGACTATTTCTGTGGTCCCTGTTCACAGCTCGAGCCGAAGCTGGAGGGCATGCTTGTCAAGCTCGTGAAGAACAACACGGCGACTATCACCTTTATCGACACGCCGATACATGCTCCGACTCCCACTTACGCGCGCTATTTCTTGTATATTTTGAACCAGAAAAAGGACTTTGATTATGTGCTGCGCGTGAGAGCTATGCTCTTCGGAGCAGCTAAAAGCAACATCACGGAAAAAGAGAAGCTGGAAGAATACCTGCTCAAGAACCAAATCAGATTCTGGGAATTCGACACCAAGCCCACGTTTACAGCCCTTCAGAAGTATCTGGACGAGGATGGGATCAATAGCACGCCCACGGTCGTGATCTATGACGGCCAGAATAAAGGTGTGTACAAAGGTGCCCCGGAGATTGTAAAGGCACTCGAGCGGCTCAAGTAGTTTGCTACAGTTTTTCGACTGCGGGTTCAAGCGCGAACCTGGAAACCGTCAATAGTGGCTCTCTTTATTCGCCTTGACCTTTGCTCCGTCCATCCCTATGCTTTAATGTACTGGTACTTGGCGTGGGGGCTACCTATTTTACCTTGTAGGATGGCCACCGGAGGATTACCGAATCCGTAGCAGAAATTGGCCTACTGACGGGCTGTAAGTCCAAAAAATACTTGACAAGAAAAGCCCGAAGTGGTATTATCCCGAAGCTTTTTCCGAAATATCAGGCAAAGCTGCGCATAGCTATCCCTTAAAAAGGGATTATTTTTTTGGAGGAATGATGCCTACTATTAACCAGTTAGTAAGGCGAGGGAGAGAAGCTGCCAAAAATAAGAGCGCGTCACCAGCTCTCATGAGTTGCCCTCAGCGACGGGGAGTTTGCGTGAGAGTCTACACAACTACTCCCAAGAAGCCGAACTCCGCCTTGCGCAAGGTTGCCAGAGTGAGGCTTACGAACGGCATGGAAGTGACCACGTACATACCGGGTATCGGTCATAACCTCCAGGAACACTCGGTGGTTCTGATTCGTGGCGGAAGGGTTAAGGATTTGCCGGGTGTTAGATACCACATCATACGCGGCTCGCTTGACGCCAGTGGTGTACAGAACAGGAAAAAGAGCAGATCCAAATACGGCGCCAAAAGACCCAAGCAGTAAAGGAGGAGAGTAGTGCCCAGGAAAGGAAGGGTATCTAAAAGAGAGCGATTGGCCGATCCCAAGTATAGTGATATTCTTGTGCAGAGGTTTATCAATTGCGTGATGATGGATGGCAAGAAAAGCGTCGCCAGCAGGCTGGTCTACCGTGCTTTTGACACGATAGAGAAGAAGACAAAAGACGACCCCTTCAAGGTCTTTGCGAAGGCGATGGACAATGTGAAGCCGGAGCTGGAAGTCAAAGCCAGGAGGGTTGGCGGAGCAACGTACCAGGTCCCTGTCGAAGTCCGGATGGATCGTAAGATCTCGTTGGCTATCCGCTGGATACTGAAATACGCGCGTGAGCGCTCGGAAAAGACCATGATCGACAAGCTTGCGTCGGAAATCATGGATGCCTACAACAATAAAGGCGGGGCCATAAAGAAACGAGAGGACACTCTCAAGATGGCTGAGGCCAACAAGGCCTTCGCCCATTACAGGTGGTAGAAGTGCAGGAACTCATCAGAAACGTCGGCATCATGGCGCATATTGACGCCGGCAAGACAACAGCAACTGAACGTATGCTGTTTTACACGGGCGTGAATACCAGGATCGGCGAAGTGGACGAAGGCACGTCCACCATGGATTGGATGGAACAGGAAAAAGAACGTGGCATCACGATTACCGCAGCCGCGACTACCTGTTTCTGGAGGAACCATCGGATTAACATCATTGACACCCCGGGACATATCGATTTTACCGTTGAGGTCGGGCGGTCACTCAGGGTGCTTGATGGGGCCGTTGCTCTCTTTTCCGGGGTTGAAGGTGTTGAACCGCAATCGGAGACCGTATGGAGACAGGCCGACCGGTACGGGGTTCCCCGGATCGCGTTTGTGAACAAGATGGATAGACCCGGTGCTGACCTGGACAATTGTGTGGCTATGATCCGCGACATACTCAGGGCCAATCCGGTCCTGCTTCAACTGCCCATCGTTGAAAATGACGAGTTTCTCGGTGTGGTTGATGTTATTTGCCAGAAGGCCTATCTCTATGACAATGACCGGCTCGGCAGCGAGTATTCAGTGGCTGAGGTGCCTGCCAGGCTGCATGCGCGGCTGGAGACCGCACGTGAACAGATGTTCGAAAAGCTGTCGGAAATCGACGATGACCTCATGGACGCTTACCTGCATGGACGCGAGATTCTTGCATCAGAGTTGAAGCGCGTCATACGCAAAGGCACGCTGAACGAGACGATCCTGCCGGTGCTCTGCGGATCTGCTTTCAAGAATAAAGGGATTCAATTTCTCCTCGATGCCATCGTTGACTACCTTCCCTCACCCCTCGACGTTTCTCCCTATCTCTGCTGGACAGAGGATGGGCAGGAAACCCAGTTGATCGGTTCGAAGGAAGAGCCCTTCAGCGGACTTGTATTCAAGATCATGAATGATCCCTTTGCGGGCCAACTCAGCTTCATGCGCGTCTATTCGGGCAGGCTGCATCATGGTGAGACGGTACTCAACAGCTCAAAAGGCAAGACCGAAAGAATAGGCAGAATTTTGAGGCTTCATGCCAACAAGAGGGAACAGCTCAAGCACGTGGAGGCAGGCGATATATGCGCTGTCTCGGGCTTGAAGACCGCATCTACCGGCAACACATTCACAAATCCTGATGCACCGGTGCTCTTCGAGACGATAGAAGTGCCGACGCCGGTGATTTCCGTTGCAATCTCTCCGAGGAAGAAGGATGACCTGAAAAAGATGTGGTTCGTTTTCAACCAGTTCACTGTTGAGGACCCGTCTCTCACGGTCAAGCTGGACAACGACACGGGAGAAGTGATTCTTTCCGGCATGGGGGAGCTCCACCTTGAGATCGTGATGGATCGCGCGAAACGGGAGCACAACCTTGAGATGTCCTTTTCTGCACCGCAGGTCGCTTACCGGGAGACGATAACGAGGAAGGCGTCTGCCGTGGGCAAGTATGTGAAGCAGTCCGGAGGCAGGGGCCAGTATGGACACGTAGTACTGGAGATTTCCCCGCTGGAAGGCAAAGAATTCGAGTTCGAAAACAAGACGGTCGGCGGCATTATCCCCAGGGAATACATGGCGAGTATAGAGAAAGGCATCAAGGAAGCCTTGGAGAAGGGTGTGATCCTTGGGTACCCGTTGCTCAACATTAAGGTAGACCTGATCGACGGGTCCTACCACGAAGTCGATTCGTCGGAACTGGCCTTTAAGCTCGCAGCATCCATGGCCTTCAAAGAAGCAGTGAGAAAAGCAAACCCGATAGTCTTAGAGCCGGTCATGAAGGTCGATGTGAACGTGCCCCCGGACCACCTCGGATCAGTAGTGGGCGATATAGCCTCCAGGCGCGGCAGAGTCTCAGCCATTGATGATCGGAACGACGCCAAGTATATCGTTGGGTACGTTCCCCTAGGAGAGATGTTCGGTTATGCAACCAATCTGCGATCGATGACCCAGGGAAGGGGTTACTACCACATGGAGTTCTTCCACTATGCTCCTGCCCCGGTACACATTTTCGAAGCGCTGAAGAAGACCAGAGAAAAAACAGTTACGGAGGCACTCTATGGCTAAGAAAAAATTTGAGCGGACAAAACCCCATGTGAACGTCGGGACCATAGGGCACATCGATCATGGGAAGACCACCCTCACCTCAGCCATCACCCGCTGTCTTGCCTCAAAAGGCATGGCAGA
>DATFYE010000141.1:0-5414 GCA_035315185.1 Syntrophorhabdales bacterium
CGCCGTCATCGTCAAGCTGCAGTGTATCACCGGGGCGAGGATCCACGAGGTCCGGACCATGGAGCTAGGCGAAACCACGATCACTATCCATAAGGGTAAGGGTGGAAGGAAACGGGTGCTCGACTTCTCGCGCCGGCTTGAGGAACTCGCTGAGGTTAGGAACCTCGTGGCGAGGCTTGAGGAACTCGCGAAGGGGATAAGCTGGAAAGCATACTGCCAGCGCAAGGACAGCCCTTACCAGGGCCACGTAAAGGCAGCCTGCCGGTCGCTCGGCGATATCTACGGTGGCGCCCATGGATTGCGGGCTAATCATGCCCAGGAACTCCGCAAGAAACTGGAGGCTGAGGGTCTCACGGCGGAAGACATAGAGCTGGTCATTACCCAGGATCTCGGCCATAACCGGAGATCGATGGCCCGGCACTATCTTGGTGTGTAAAGATCTCCAGGTTAAAAGAGAGGCAGCGAGGAAGGGGAGACAGGCCTGCAGCGACACGTCCTGTCAGGAGGAGTCCTGCACGACCTGCAGGAGAGGTCCTGTCAGGAGTCGTCCTGTACCGACCTAGTCGGCGCCGAGCTAGTCGTGCAAAACCCAAGAATTTCTGCACGACCTAGTCGGCGCCGAGCCACTCGTGCACCGAGACCTTCTTGTCCACGTGTCATGACTCCTCCTGCCGAATGGGTTGTACGAAAAGGGCTTTCACCGATGCCCATATCACCTCAGGATAGTCCTGTGGTTCTCCAAAGCCAGCTGAGCGAGCCTATGAAGTGAGACATCGTTCAGACATCCACGGAGTTTTCTGCTCCTGAGATCGACGAGTTCGTGAGCAACGCGAACATATCTCTCCTCAAGACGGTTTATTGGGACCCGGTATTCCACCGAAATGGGACCCCCCGGTCTTCCCTGCACCATATCAACGGATACGACCCTGTCACGGAACATCGCCTTCAGTACTCCGGCATGGAACGGCTTTTGTTCGACGACGCTGCCCTCCTCAGGTAGAGGAGGGTATCCCGTTAGTCTCGCTCATGGGCCGGGCTCTTTCAGCTCCTCGGGGACAAGGGTCCACTCGATGCAGCAATCGAATGATGCTGCGCTGCTACTCGACACCCCTGTCCAGAAGTTCGTCGAGCAATACCTTGTCGATTTCGTCTCCTTGCACGGAACGTACAGCTCCGGTATCAGGTCGCCAGTATTTGGTTGATTGTTTCGGCCGGGGAGCACGCGACCTTCTCAAGGCCGCGCTCTTCCGTGCTTTTGCCGCCCCTGAAGCAGATTGACTTTCATATAGCTTGGATATTTCATGGATACCTCCTGTTTTTGTCAAGGTACACGCAACTGCATGTACCGTACACGCAGTTGCGTGTACCTGCCTCTACCCGCGCCAATACTGCGGTTACGCATCACAAGAGGCCATTTACTCGGCCGATACCAGAGTACCTCCGCGTTCCAGAGAGAGTCTCAGCTCCCGATGCACCCATGCCTCAACCATCTCCGAAATGCTTTTCTGCTTTTTCATGCTTAGCGCTGTCAACTCCTCATATGCCCCGTGGGTCACGCAGATAGAACTGGCAGTTCTGCCCCTTCTGACAGATACCAGTCTCTTGGCGCGCGCCGCGTATTTTTCGCGCAGGCTTTCTATGGGGATGCGGTACTCAACCTCAACAGGTAAGGAGCGATAGACCCTGGCGGCTGCCTATGCAGATGAAGCCGGTCACGTGTTCTGACACGATTCAGCCAGTTCAGCCACACACTGCCTTCAAGCATGCCGCTCAGTGTTAATTAATTTAATTGTATGTTTATTGTAAATAAATTGTAATACATATAAGTGATGCTGCCGTATCTATTCCGATGATCCTCACTTGCGCGCATCATATCATTTCCAGTAGAATTTAACCGATGAGTGCCTATTCCGGTGAAGGCTTTCCCAGGGTTGTGATCTGCCAAAATTGTGCCCAACGGATCCTGGCAGAGCTCCGGCCTCAACCCGTCCCCCCACCTATCTCCGCACCTCTACGTTGCATTTCTTGATGGTGGCCTGTGTGCCGGCTTCGGTGTATAATGTCGGATATGAAGGATGAAGACGATTTCAGAGGCCTGTTCAAAGCCCTTCCGAAGGACCTTCGGGATGAACTGCTGAAAGCAGTTGAAGAATCATCTGCCACATCGATGGAAGAGTTCTTATCCGAGATATTCGTGGGACCGTGTCCTCAGTGCGGAAGGAGCAATACCAGAGACTGTGGAGGCGCAGCCGAGATAGAGGACATCGCCCTTGGATTATGCAAGGACTGCGGCCACAGCTGGTGTCTCGATTGCGGAAGAACTGTCGTTAAGGGCAGCGTCTGTGAACATTGGCGGATTTGCGCGAGGTGCAGGAAGAAAAAAGACGAGTTCGGTGATTGCGCGGTACTTCCATGGGAATGCAGGAAAATCTCAACCTTTAAAACCCTGGAAGATGAAGATGCGATTCATACATGTGCCTGGTGTGATAAGAGGATCGCACAAGATACCGAGGTGTTTTCTCTCGGAGCCAAGGCACGAAAGGGAATCGACCTGAAACGGTATCGAGGATCAACTATCCGGCTGCAGCTCGGGCACATCGCGAAAGTAGTTTCCGCCATCATACCAACACCCGGTTCTCCAGCGAGAAAAGCCGGGAATGATGTCCTCTTCATGCTCTGCAGTGAGCAGTGCGCTAAGCAGTTGAGGAGGGCGCTCCTCAAGGAAAACTTCACGATAGTCTGAAACGCAATGTCCTTCTCGGCCCCGTACTTATCCTCAACGCTTATGTTCACGTACCCTTCCAATGTTAAATGAATTGTCTTTACTTCTCCTGCGCTCTTGCTAGAATGGAAGAAGGGCGTTACCTGCCTTGTGAGTTATCTACCGTCTAAAGAGGAGCTCCCGAGACGTAGCTCCGCTCGTCTCGTTAAATTGGCACGGAGCAGGAGTTCGATGCCGATTGCCAAATGATGGTAATGGTGGATGTTTGTGATGCGAACCGAATGCTCCCTTAGCAGGTGCTTAACTCGCTCTTTTGAAGGATCGAGTGATTTTGAAAAAAACTCGTAGACGGTGAACTCGGCGGTTGCTTCCTCCTACCATTAATTCCTGTATAAGTATCTTGTAAGCAGGTAAGATTAGCCCCAAGGAAGGCAGGGGGACTTATAATGCTTCCTGGGTCGCCGAACCCTTATTTCAGTTTGTCCCCTGCCTCTTGGAGCCATGATAAGTTGATTGGGCCGCAAAGAGCCCTTGTGACCGAGGAGGATTGGCCGGAGGCGATCCCTGCTTTTCTGCTACGTTTAAGGAGGTTGGTATAGGGCACTCTATGTTGGCATCGATGTGTCGAAAGAGAAGTTTGATGCGTGCGGTATTGGCGATGAGGGGAAGAAGATGTTTTCCCTTTCCTGCTCCATGAACCGGGAAGGCTTTGACAAACTCGTACTGCAGTTTGACGGCGAGGAGCACGGCATCCCTGCTTCTCGGTATGGAATCCACGGCTAGTTACCATATCGCCCTGTTTTCGTATCTTACCGCAAAAGGCTACCGGGTTGCCATCATCAATCCTCTGCTGGTCGCAAACTTCGCAAAGCTGTCCCTGAGAAAAACGAAGACGGACAAGAAGGATGCTTTTACCATAGCCCAATTCTTACTCCTGCGGAAGGAGGCCCTGGCAACCGGGTCTCCTCACCTTACCGAACTTAAAGATCTGTCCAGAAGAAGGGAGAGGCTCGTAGACCAGATGACGTCGCTGAAGAACGATATGAAGCGGATCCTCTCCGTGACCTTCCCGGAACTGGAGACCATCACCGGTATCTTTACGAAATCCACGCTTCGTCTTCTCACTGAGTTCCCATCGGCCCATGCCATAGGAAAGGCTGGTTACGATGCCCTCGCCACGATCGTCGTCTCCCACTCGAAAGGGAGAAAATCCTCCGCCTCGGTCCAGGCCCTCATGGATGCCGCAACCACATCGGTGGGTATCGCGAGCCCGGCAAAGGACCTGATCCTCAAACAGGAAGCCGCCCTGCTTCGTGAGCTTGAGGGGCAGGCCGAAGAGATCATGAAGCTCATCATGGATCTTTCAGGTGAGAAGATACAGCGAGACGCAAAGATCCTCACCTCCATGAGGGGTATCGGCGACAAGACCGCATTCAACTTCCTTATTGAGATGGGAGGAGATATAAAGGCATTCGAACATGACCGGAAGCTGATTGCCGCAGCAGGGCTCGATCCGACCACGTATGAGTCAGGCAAGTATAAGGGAAAGAGCAAAATCAGCAAGAGGGGGAATCGCCACCTCCGGAGGGTCATCTGGCTCATGACGACCAAAGTGATTATCAACAACCAGGTCTTTCGCTCGTACTACCTCAAAAGAAGAAAAGACGGACTCATATACAAGATGGCCGTCCTGGCCACTGCGCACAAGCTGATCAGAGTGATGTTCTCCATGTTGGTAAACGAAAGATACTTTGAACCGGAGAGGGGGAATTAAATATAGTTGACTGAAACCCCCAAGTCGGACAATCTCCAGAAAATTCAAGAGTACGCCTGGCAATGGTGGCACGCTCTGCCTCACGAGAAGCCACAAAATGACAACTTGGCTAATGAGTGTAACATGGTAATTGTCCCGTGGGCTCAACCAAAAACACTTGCTGCCACGTTTGAATGTGCTCCCGTTTCGACGGTAGGCAGGAGCCTTCTATGCTGGTAGCAGAGTGCGACTCTTTTCTTGGTGTAAAAAAGAGGTCCCATTGCTTCCCGTTATTTTAGGCAAGTAATGGTATATGCACCGTTGATATTCTCCACGCCGTGGATGTCGTGGCTAAATTCCGGGAACCTCTGGTCCCACTGCTCGAGGGCGCGGAGGTAGCCGAGCCAGGGACCGTCATCGGGCCCCGCATCCTCGCCGGCGATCAGTAAAGGGATGCCGGGCGGATAAGGCACGATTCCGGTCGCTACCGTGCGGTGTGGCAGGTTAGGAAGGGTCACCTGTTCCACCTGGTTGCGTACCAGTCGCCGGTATGCTTCAGCCGGCGTCGTAACCGGTTCCGGCAGCGTGCGAAAGGCCAGCTCAAGCAACTTGGTCTGCCCCGAATCCTTCATCTGTTTGAACATTTCATCACCAAGATCCCGCAGGCCCATGCGGCCGTAACGTTCCGGGCTGATTTCCGCGAGACGGACTATGGCGTCAGCGAGGGGCACGTTGGCGCCATAGTCCTCTTTGAACTTCAGGAGCGCATTGAGGAGCGTACCCCATTTTCCCTTCGTGATACCTATGGAGAAGAGGAAGAGCATGGTGAAGTCCGTGGTCTTCTCGACGACGATGCCGCGGTGATCGAGGTAGGCCGATACCAGAGTTGCAGGAATACCGTTCTCTCGCAGTGAGCCGTCGGGACCCATTCCCGGCGTC
>DATFYE010000142.1:0-7941 GCA_035315185.1 Syntrophorhabdales bacterium
AACTGAACAAAGGAGCAAGTCGAGTGGGGTACGCGCTGCATCTTATTGCCAGCTCAGAGGCGGAAGTCTTCGCGTTGGTCCGGGCAGTAGCCGGATAGGCAATTAACGAAAGATGCCGTTTGAAAGCGTGAATGACGATATAGTAGGTTGCTGTGACGAATTCAGGAAGAACCAGGCAACAGAGCTATCATCCCAGTAATGGGAGTCACGCGGATGTTGGAGACGCTGAAAAGACTGTGACCGAATGACGAGAAACAGTCGGGGACGTAGTTGACTAACGTGACACAAGCCCCGATTTGCTGTTTTTCTCTTTTGCCATTTCGTGCAACTGATTATTTTCCGATATCCTTATGCGACTGCAGGGTGTTGCATGCTTGTTATGACACCCTTATATTTAAAAAGGTTGATGTAAACGGCCCACTACACGCTGACGGGAGGACAGCAGATAAACACCTCACGTTCAGGGGCCGTAACACTTTCAGCCTGAAGGAGAACTTGCCATGGAAAAAAGAAACGTCTTTATCCGTTATTTGCTCGTTCTTGTGCTGATCGCCACTTTTGCGGCCTGTGCATCGGCATCTGATGCTGAAAAAGTAGATGACATGGCTCTGGCGGCGAATGTAAAATCAGCGCTTCAAGCCGATGATTCCCTCAGGTCATTCAACATCGGCATTGAAACCCGTGATGGCGTTGTCATACTGAGCGGCTGGGTTAGCTCTCAAGACGCCGTCGTTAAAGCGGGTCAAATCGCACGGAGTGTCAAAGGGGCCCGATCCGTAGAGAATAATCTGAGTGTGAAATAGGCGACCCTCTCCCCCGTCAACTGCACCTGCAACTGCTCACCCTTGAGGACAACACTAGATGCACGATTACCAAGAGCAATGTTGTCGGTAAGGTGATTTCAGAAATAACTCGTCGAGGACGTCATTGCTCATGAAGAAAAGCCTCACGCAATGAAAAACACGCTTATGTTTCAGGGATCAACTCCTTTCTACCATTGTAAATCCCAGGAATAGATTCAAATTGGTTGGCAGACGGACCGTCAGTCCTGGCCGTGGGCTGCGCGCTGCTCACCGATCACTCAATAACTGATAACTCGTCTCTCGTCCACCGTTTACTGATAGCTGATTACCGTCGTTGTATCCACTGCACCGCCGGCCGCCAAACACTGCCTTCTCCCCTCCCCGCACAGAACCAAAACCCTGTTGACAAATGTCCCACTTATCAACTAAGGTTTTGGAAGGTCGGCTTACCTGCGGGCAAGTTCATTGTGATGCCGGCAATATCTAGTTCCGGCGGTGGAAGCCGCTCTGAGAGGTGATGCCTGCGTCTCACCCTCTATTCAAGAGGTAAATAAAGGAGCTGAGAACATGATGCGCAAGCAAATTATCAATCGAAGTTCGAAGGAGCCCGTATCTACCGATCATGTCTGGCTGGACCTGGAGCGTCTGGCGCAGGTCGAGGTCACCTCTGAGGAGACGGGGCACCCCGTCGAGTCGGCCTTGACAACCGACGGTGGGACGGGCTGGTCAGCCAGTGAAACCGGAAAACAAACGATTCGCCTGCTCTTTGATGAACCGCAGGCACTCGGACACATTCATCTCGTATTTGAGGAAGAGAGACGGGAGCGGACCCATGAGTTTGTGCTGCGATGGTCGAAAGACGGTGGGAGATCCTATCGGGAAATCCTTCGCCAGCAGTACACCTTCAGCCCGCCAGGCGCGACCCGGGAGGTCGAAGACTACACCGTCGACCTCGACGGGGTGACGGCGCTGGAATTGACCATTGTACCGGATCTAAGCGGGGGAAATGCCCGAGCGTCTCTGATTTCATTGCGGCTTGGATAACCTCGATTCACTCTCGATGTTGCCGTGGGCAATGTGGCATAGGATAACCCCCGTTTATTAAGGCGGGGATCTTCTCGGTGTTTTCGAAGAAGTGTCTCGTGAGGACTGACGAGGAATACTTTGGCACAGGTTGACGTAATCCATCGGCTGGCACTACTGCCGTTTGCGAGAGAGGTACTGCAGACAACCTTGCGGTCACGATTTCCTGAATCCGTGACCTCGTTGTCAATGCGGCTCCCCAACTCTCCGCGCTCGGCACCGAGCACGAACACGCCCGACCGATAAGATGAGGAGGAGAGCATGGCAGAAAAAGCCAACACGGTGACAAAACCTCCGCGTATGGGGGCCATTCCCGATGCAGAGGGCGTAAGCTTTCGAGTATGGGCACCCCATGCCGAAAAAGTCTACGTGACCGGGACCTTCAATGACTGGAGCAAAACCGCAACACCTCTCTTCAGTGAGAAGAACGGTTACTGGTCGACTGACGTGTCAGGGGCAAAAACAGGAGATGAGTACCGATACTTGATTCACGGTCCAAAGCGCCCCCTCTCGCGCATTGACCCTTATGTAAGAAAGGTGACGAACGCAAGGGGCAACGGCATTATCTATGATCCCAAAGCCTTCGATTGGGGTGATGCTGCTTTTCAAATGGCCTCGGGGAATGAGCTTGTCATCTACGAGATGCACGTCGGAACCTTTAACGTCAAAGAAAGGGGGCGGCCGGGCACGTTTAATAGTGCCATGGAAAAATTACCCTATCTTCGAGAACTGGGTATCAATGCTATAGAAGTGATGCCGGTCATGGAGTTTTCAGGTGACTTTTCGTGGGGCTACAATCCGTCTCATCCCTTTGCGGTTGAAAGTATTTACGGTGGGCCGGATGGCTTTAAACGATTTATCAGAGCGGCCCACGCGCATGGTATCGCCATCATTGTAGATGTGGTTTACAACCACTTTGGCCCCGGCGACCTTGATCTGTGGCAGTTTGACGGTTGGAGAGAAAATGAGAAAGGGGGAATTTACTTTTACAATGATCGTCGTGCGCAAACACCCTGGGGCGAAACGCGCCCGGATTATGGCCGGGGCGAAGTGCGCCAATATCTGCGCGATAACGCTCTGATGTGGTTCGAAGAGTACCACGCCGACGGCTTACGCTGGGACGCCATAACCTATATCAAGAATATTGAGGGTAATGAAACAAGTCCGGCGAATGACATTCCCGAAGGCTGGAGCTTAATGCAGTGGATCAACGAGGAAATCCGACAGCGGTTCCCCGGCAAAATCAGCATCGCTGAAGATATGAAGGCCAATGCCTGGGTCACCAAAGAGGTGGGGGCGGGCGGCGGAGGCTTCAATGCGCAATGGGATAGCGAATTCGTTAACCCCGTTCGCCAGGCCGTCATCTCCCGTGATGATAAACTCCGCGATTTGGGGGCAGTCAGTGAAGCTATTAAGTATCGCTACGACTTAGACGTCTTTCGACGGGTCATCTATACTGAGTCGCACGACGAGGTTGCTAATGGTCGAGCCCGTGTGCCGGAGGAGATTTGGCCAGGTAATGTGGGCAGCTGGTTTTCTAGGAAGCGCTCCACGTTGGGCGCTGCTCTTGTTCTTACTTCGCCAGGTATCCCAATGATTTTTCAGGGGCAAGAGCTGCTGGAAGATCGCTGGTTCCAGGATAAAGTCCCGATTGATTGGTCTCGAACGGATGACGAAAACGGTATTCTCTGCATGTATCGGGATCTGATCTCCCTGCGGCTCAACCGGTCTGGCGTGACGCGGGGGTTGTGCGGCCAAAATACTCAGATCTACCATTTTGACGGTGAGGCCAAGCTCTTCGCCTTCCATCGTTGGGACAAACAGGGCCCGACCGATAGCGTCGTTGTGGTGGTGAATATGACGAATCAAAACCGCGATGGGTATCGCATCGGTTTCCCCCGGGCCGGACTGTGGAAAACGCGCTTTAACAGTGACTCCCACAACTATGGCCCGAATTTTTACAATCATCCCACCCCTGACGTCGAAACCCGTGGCGAAGGAGCCGATGGACTGCCCTGCTCCGGCGAAATAGGCATCGGGCCATATACGATGGTAATATTCTCGCAGGATAACTAGAACCCTGCTCCGTTAAGAGGCATCAAGGATTTAATGGAGAGTGAATGATGTCGGGTGGTAGGTCAGACAGGGTTGATGGCGTAAGATACGATGTCACCTTGCTTACCGATCAGGATATCTATCTCTTTAAGCAGGGAAACCATTTCAAGCTTTATGATAAGCTCGGTTCTCACCTTGTCACGGTCGAAGGTGTCGAAGGCACATACTTCGCTGTTTGGGCCCCCAATGCAGAGCGGGTCTCGGTGATGGGAGACTTTAACCACTGGAACAGCGTCACGCATCCTCTGAAGGTAAGAGAAGATGGCTCGGGCATATGGGAAGGATTCATTAGCGTCATTTCTCACGGCACCTCTTACAAGTATCACATTGTCTGCAGATACAACCGGTACAGTGTGGATAAAGGCGATCCTTACGCGTTTCGATGGGAGTCTCCCCCCAAAACGGCCTCCACGGTCTGGGATATAAAGTATTCATGGGGGGATGGTGCGTGGATGAAAAACAGGTACGTTGCGAATGGGCTCGATCATCCTCTTGCCATATACGAAGTCCATTTGGGCTCCTGGAGACGCGTTCCAGAAGAGGGAGGTCGTTTCCTCACGTACCGCGAATTGGCCCCCTACCTCGTCAATTACGTTAAGGAACTGGGGTTCACGCATGTAGAGTTCATGCCGGTGATGGAGCATCCCTTTTATGGCTCCTGGGGATATGAGACCGTTGGCTATTTTGCACCCACGGCCAGGTACGGGAACCCTCAAGACCTCATGTATCTGATCGACGCTCTTCACCAGAGTGGTATTGGAGTCATTCTCGACTGGGTGCCTTCTCACTTTCCGGACAATGAACATGGGCTTATCTATTTCGATGGCACCCATCTCTACGAGCATGCTGACCCCAGGCAGGGATTTCAGCCCGAGTGGAAGAGCTACCTCTTTAATCACGGCAGGTCGGAAGTGACAGCGTTCCTCATAAGCAATGCCTTTTTCTGGCTCGACCGATACCACGTAGATGGCCTGAGGGTGGATGCGGTGGCTTCGATGCTTTATCTTGATTACGGCAGAAAGGCCAAAGAGTGGATCCCGAACAAATACGGAGGAAGGGAGAACCTTGAAGCCATCGCCTTCATCAAAAGGTTGAATGAAGCGGTGTATCAGGAATTCCCCGACGTGCAGACCATCGCCGAAGAGTCAACCGCCTGGCCCATGGTTTCAAGGCCAACGTACGTCGGTGGACTCGGGTTTGGCTTGAAATGGAACATGGGATGGATGCACGACACCTTAGCATACTTCTCACAGGACCCCATGTACCGGAAATACCATCACGACCAGCTGGCCTTCGCTATCTGGTATGCCTTCTCTGAAAACTTTCTCCTTCCCCTCTCCCACGATGAAGTGGTGTTTGGCAAAGGCTCGCTCATTCGAAGAATGCCTGGAGACGATTGGCAGAAATTTGCAAACCTCAGGCTTTTGTTCGGCTATATGTATGGCCACCCGGGGAAAAAGCTCCTCTTTATGGGAGATGAGTTTGGACAGTGGGACGAGTGGTATCATGAAAAAAGCCTGGACTGGCATCTCCTGGAGCATCCCTACCATCAAGGGGTACAAAGGTGGGTTAAAGACCTCAATCATCTCTACAGAACCGAGTCGGCGCTCTACGAGCAGGATTTTGCACCTGAAGGATTTGAATGGATCGACTTCCGTGACGGCGATTCGAGTGTGATCAGCTTTACAAGAAGGGGTAAAAGCACGGAGGATATCATCCTGGTGGTCTGCAATTTCACCCCTATCCCGAGGAAGAATTACAGGATAGGAGTTCCACGGGATGGCTTCTGGAAAGAGAGCCTCAACAGCGATGCCAAGATATACGGCGGCAGCGGGTATGGAAACTTAGGCGGCGTCAAAGCGACCCCAATTGCTTTCCACGGGAGGTATCATTCCCTTTCCTTGACGCTGCCACCCCTCGCTGTTCTATTTTTCAAGAGCGAGCGGAGAGGCGGTTAAGAGCGCTACCGGGAAGTTCGCAAACGCCTCTCCGAGAGGCAAGCGCCTTTTGCCATCTTGTTCAGTCGTAGTGATCGTCTCACCTGTGAAAATATTACGATACGGAAAGCCATTCGTGGCCTGTGACGTGGAATGCGCAGATACCACTTGTAATAGAGCATTTTGCGGGTGAGGACGGTTTCTCAAACGACGTAAAAGCCTTGCTGCGCGCGCCTTCGTTCTCTGCCGCGAGCTTCCAGTACGACGGGGGAACCCTGGATCTAGCGATCAGCTTGCATTATTGAGCGCCCGTTGTATGCATACTGAAGATTGCTCCTCAATATGGTTCTCAGTTGTCACCGACCGCCGTGCCAGAGGTTTGGCTTTGCGCGCGCTCGCAGCGGCTACCCTCGCTTCGGTAGTTCGCTGCGCCTATAAATATCATTGTAGATTTTGCAACATTTTGCAATAATTAAAAATTAATAATAACTATTTTACAAGAGGCAATGTTGAAAAAAACGAGTGAAGATGTGTTTAGGGTAAACATAACGTCACCAAGCGATACTTTTCCCTCGGTTCAGATTTCTGTACATAAATATGGTATTAAAGAGCCTGATAGAATTGCAAGCCAAGCGGTAGCGGCAACAAAGGATAAAAGTAAAGACGAAATAGCCAAAGAAATAGGCCTGGAGATTATTAAAAATTCTAGGGTGTTAAAAGCATGGTTTAAAGAAAATAAAAAATAGAATTACGCTTTTTCTGATAATGTAATCCCTGTGCCCTCCGGCTCTTTCCCCATTCTTAACGCTGGCCTTTCAGTAGTTCGTCAACCTTTATTCTCATCTCGGGGAGCTTCTGCGCGATCGTCTCCCAGAGATGTTTCAAGTCAACGCCCACGTGGCCAGCCCGCCTGCGGGTCCCACCTCCCGGTGACAGTGCGCCAATCGATCGGGACGAGTTCCTGCCGCATCTAGCTCGGCAGCCGCTCCACCCTTCCTTCATGTGCCCGTCAGCTGGACCTGCGTTGAAAAGTAAGATTCACGTGCCTATATTTTTTAGCAACAGGTGACACTGGTGGCTGGTCATCAATTTGGATGACCAAATTCTGTCCTCAGAAAGGAGGCAACCATGCTTTGGACCATATGTGTGATTCTCTTCGTTTTGTGGTTGTTGGGATTTATTAGCGGTTATGCGGGTGGTGGACTCATTCATATTCTGCTGGTCATTGCCGTCATCGTGTTAGTTGTCCAACTTATTCAGGGACGAAGAGGATAGTAGCAATTTGGACCCTTGCCGGAGAAGGTGAGGTGTTTCGAAAGGAGGTGGCGAGCAGGCCCAGGATTCTGCGAATGGCGCGATACCTTCAGTAGAGAAGGTTTCGCAATCGACCATGTCACTAACAAATTTACAGGGAGGAGCAAACGCTATGAAAAAGAGAAATATCATTATCGGCTATCTTGTTCTTGTTATGCTGATCGCCACCTTTGCAGCCTGTGCATCGACGCCCCAGCAGGAAGGTACAGGAGAATACGTTGACGATTCGGTCATCACGACCAAGGTAAAATCCCTGCTTGCAGAAGATGATTTCCTCAAGTCATTCCAGATCGGCGTCGAAACCCGCAAGGGCATCGTCCAACTGCACGGCTTCGTTAATTCTCAACAGGCCGTCGATAAAGCGGGGCAAATCACAATGAGTGTGAAAGGGGTCAAATCCGTAAAGAATAATCTGATCGTGAAGTAGTTGACCGTTATCCTTTCTCAGATGGAGCATGGCGGCCACGGGTAGAAGGAAGAGTTTTTGGCAAAACCCAGCGCTTAGAGAGGCGGGATTACTATGGCAGAGCAAGAAAAACCACAAGGTCAAACAGCTATCGAAAGATTGACAGAAGAAACGGAGGAACAACATGATACCACAAATTAAAAAGATTCTTTATGCCACGGATCTTACAAAGAATTCGGCGTACGCGTTTTATTTCGCTTCTGATCTGGCTCAAAAAAATGAT